>JAZLJA010000034.1:0-17529 GCA_045617625.1 Oscillospiraceae bacterium
CTCATCATTCTTGCACCGAACTCCGTGCAGGAAGTTGTGAACCTCGTGGTTCGCGCATTTGATCTGGGCGAAAAATATCGTATGCCCGTTATGCTCCTCTCCGACGGCCTTCTGGGTCAGATGATGGAGCCTGTGGAATTCCCTGAGATCTCGGACAAGCAGGCGGATAAATCCGGCTGGGCTGCAACAGGCACCAAGATGGAGCGTGAGCATCACATCATCAACTCCCTGTATATCGAGGCGAACGACCTCGAAGAACAGGTTGTCAAGCGTTACGAAAAGTACGCAAAAATTGAAGAAACCGAATCCGATGCAGAGCTTTATCTCTGCGATGATGCAGAAATCGTCATCACGGCATTCGGCGCAACCTCCCGTATTGTCAAATCTGCTGTCAACAAGGCAAGAGCAGAGGGCATCAAGGTTGGTATGTTCCGTCCGATCACACTCTGGCCGTTCCCGAAGGCACAGCTTCTCGATGCCTGCAAGAACGCAAAGAATGTCCTCTCTGTGGAGATGAACATGGGTCAGATGGTCGATGATGTCAAACTGGCACTCGACTGCAAGATCCCTGTTTCCTTCTTCGGCAGAACCGGCGGCGTGATCCCGACCCCGAACGAGGTTCTGGCAGAAATCAAGAAACTGAACGGAGGTGTGCAGTAATGGCAGTCGTATTTGAAAGACCGAAGTCCCTGTGCGATGTCCGTCTGCACTACTGTGCAGGCTGCACCCACGGCATCATTCACCGTCTGGTGGCAGAAGTCATCGACGAAATGGGCATTGAAGGCACGACCGTCGGCGTTTGCCCTGTCGGCTGCTCGGTGTTCGCTTATAATTACTTCAACTGTGATATGATCGAAGCTCCCCACGGTCGTGCTCCGGCTGTTGCAACGGGCGTCAAGCGTGCAAGACCCGACCTCAACGTGTTCACCTATCAGGGTGACGGCGACCTTGCAGCAATCGGCACCGCTGAAACGGTTCATGCGGCAACCCGCGGCGAGAATATCGCGATCATCTTTGTCAACAACGGTACATACGGCATGACAGGCGGTCAGATGGCTCCGACAACTCTGCCCGGTCAGGTGACAACCACCTCTCCTTACGGCAGAAATCCGAAAACCGCAGGCTATCCTGTCCATGTTTGCGAAATGCTCTCCACCCTCGACGGCGTTGCTCTGGCAGCCCGCACCGCAGTGGATACCGTTCCGCACATCCGTGAAACCAAGAAAATGATCCGCAAGGCATTTGAGAATCAGCGTGACGGCAAGGGCTTCTCCATCGTCGAGATTCTCTCCACCTGCCCGTCCAACTGGGGTCTGACTCCGAAGGAGTGCATCAAGCGGCTGCAGGAGGAATGTATGCCCTACTATCCGCTCGGCACCTACAAGGATGTTGACATCAACGTTGCAAATGCGGAACTTTTGAAGATGGGAGGCGCACAGTAATGACCTATGAAATTCTGCTGGCAGGCTTTGGCGGACAGGGTGTTCTGTTCGCAGGCAAACTGCTCGCTTACTGCGCCCTGTTCGAGAACAAGGAGATTTCCTGGCTCCCGAGCTACGGCCCCGAAATGCGCGGCGGTAAGTGCAACTGCTCTGTGTGCATCTCCGATGAACCCATCGGTTCGCCGAAGGTCATGGAGCCCGATCTGCTGATCGCTCTGAACGGACCGTCGTTTGAAGCTTTTGTTCCGACCGTCAAAAAGGGCGGCAAGGTGTTCGCTGACAGCTCGCTGATCGACGCACCCTGCACCCGCGATGACATCGACTATTACATGGTTCCCGCAACACAGCTCGCCGATGAGGCAGATCTGCTGAAGGGTTCCAATATCATCCTGCTGGGCAAACTGCTTGGTGAAACGGGTCTGTTCTCGATGGACACCGTTCGCAAGGCGCTCGAAAAGAATACCCCTGCAAAGCGCGCACATACTATTGATAACAATATGCGTGCACTGGGCATCGGTGCTGCTTACGAGTGCAAATAATTTCCCATATAACAAAAAACCGACTGTTCCGTTTGGGACAGTCGGTTTTTTTGTCCGGCAATAAAGTCGTATCTCCGATGGATGTCACTTCGCCTGTTCATCCTCGATGGAGCCCTCGAGAAAATACGAAGCTTCCATATCGGCGGTGCAAAGTGCGAATGCAAGCGGATACATCTCCAGTGCTCTGCCGATGGTGTTGGCATCTTCAGGCCCCGAAAAGCCCATATGCCAGCGAATCGCAAATGCTTCTTCCTTGCGCAGATGCATGAAAAACTGAATCAGATACACGGATTTTTCACCGTGTCCATACGGCATCTGGTCGTTGATTTTATAGTAGGGGACTTTCTCCCAGACACCCTGCGCATTTTTCGCGTTGCGATAATCGACGGTATAGAAATTCATCTTGCACAAATCGTGCAGCAGCGCAGAAATCGCAATGCTCTCCTCAGAAAAATCCATATGATAGAGTTCTCGAACCCGCGGACGGGCAAGATAATCCTTGAGGCAGTGATACACATTCAGCGAATGCTCAAGCAGTCCACCCTCATATGCCCCGTGATAGCGTGTGCTGGCAGGCGCGGTGAAGAAATCGCTGCTTTCCGAGCAAAGATATTCCAGCAGTTTCTCAGAGCCTGCTCTGGTGATGTTTTCCTTGTAGATACGTATAAATTCTTCTTTTTTCAATGCAAGTTCCTGTGGGGTCATGGGGATAGTACTCCTTTCAATGGCAGAAAATAATTTTTGATATTGTGGTATTGTATTCCTGAATCTCACACTTTTAAGCGTTTCAGGATATAAAACACATCGCGTGCATCGAGAACCGAATCCTGCGTACAATCAGCAAAAATCGCGTATGCGGGATGGGGGATCAAGCCTTCCTCCTCCGATGCAAGTCTGGAAACGATGACCGCATCAGCGATGGTCAGTTGACCGTCAAGGTTGATGTCGCCCAGAATACTGCGGATCACATTCGGATCTTCCGTGGTTTCGGTCGTTTTCGACGCTGTATTTTCATCGAGGTAGAAGAAATTGACATCATACGAAATTGATGCAGGTTTCTTATTTTTGGTCAGACCGTCGATCTTCACGGATACGGTATCATCCACATCAAACATCACACCCGCGTTGAAAATCAAACAAAGCCCCGAACCATAATTCTGGTCGTTGACGGCGAAGTAGTAGTCGAACGACTGATTGTCGGAGGTGTCAAGATGATATGTTTTTCCGAGCTTTTTCGACGAAACATCCACCGTGACGTTCTCCCAGCTGCTGTTGATATAATCGAGGGACAGCGACACAGAAAACGCATATCGGTCACTGACATCATAGAGTTCATAGGGCATATTCTGTGCAGGCCAGCAGACATAATCGCCCTCAAATGTCTCAGCGCGTGAACGGTCGACCGAATAGACCGCGCTGTAATCGCCTGCCATGCCGAAGCCGGTCTGCTGCATCGCAGGGTTCAGCATCCAGCGGCGATGTCCGACAACATCCATGTTGCTGTCGTCCGAATCCTCCACATAGCCGATAATCGAAGCAGGCAGATTGTGATATCCTCTTGCGATATTGGATTGCGTCGCACCCGACGCAGCAAGCTGAAAGAGAGTGTTGTCCATATCGGCAGGCTGTGTCGGATAATGCGAAAGCTTGTTGTTGACGGCATTGACAAGGCTTGACGCCTGTGTCAGTTCACAATATTTATCGTTGATGGTGACGTCCGCAGGCAATCCGGCAACAAAGCGCACGAAATTCAGCGCATGGAGACCGTTCTGCATGCATGCGTCGCTTAGTCTTCCAATCTCATACGGGCTTTTCGTGACAGGATAGGCTGCATATGCAGCGGTATCGAACGTGAAGGGATTTGAATTATAAAATTCACGAATCTGTTCAGGTGTCGGGGTGTTCAGAGTGTACGCAGACGCGGGTACACAAGGAATCGCCGCCAAGAGCATCTGTGCTGACAGAGCTGCGGCTACGAGTTTTTTCACTGATTGCATGTCTGACCTCCTCATACTGCTAAATCAACCACAATCTTACGTGTTATCATTGGATATTTGTGGAATACCACAAAATAATTATACATCATTTCTCGCAAAAATGCAAGAGGTTTGCAATAATTTCTTCAGATTGTCAATTTCGCACACTTGACGGCAGGAAAAAAACAGGGTATAATAAAGGAGTGAAACATCCGCAGTCGGGCATTGCCGCCTGAAACATCAGAATCCACACAAGTTCGTCGATTTGAGGTGAGTCCCGTGATTGCTTATCTGGAAACCGCGCAACAATTTCAAATCAACACGCCGCACACGACCTACGCGCTCGCCGTTGCGGATGGTTATCTCATGCACATATATTTCGGAAAACGGCTTGCAGTGCAGGATTTGACCGACCTGCTGCGTCTGAACGAATCTCCCTATACGCCGACCGTGAATTTGCGCGAAAAAGCGTTCTTTTTCGACACCTACCCCGCCGAATATCCAACCGGCGGCACGGGCGACTATCGGGAGGCGGCATTTGGCATCGAAACCGCAGACGGCTTCCGTGCCTGTGAACTGCACTATGTTGAACATCGTATTTTCAAAGGAAAACCGTTGTTTTCAGAGATGCCGCATACCTTTGGCGATAATGCCGAAACACTCGAAATCACGCTGCGCGATGCTCCGACGGACGTGACGGTATTTCTGTCCTACACGGTGTTCGACGATTCCGATGCCATCATTCGTAGTGTAAAAGTACGTAACAGCGGCAAAAAAGCCATCAAGCTGACGCGCGTGCTGTCAGCCTCGCTTGACATGGATAACGACCGGCTGGAAATGTTGACGCTTTACGGTTCATGGGCACGCGAGCGGCAAATCGACCGTGTCCCCCTGCGGCACGGCAAACAGCGCATCGACAGTCTGCGCGGCGAATCGTCGCATCAATATAGTCCGTTTTTCGCATTGGTTTCACCCGAAACAAATGAGCAATTCGGTGCGGCTTACGGTTTCACGCTGATCTATTCGGGTAACTTTTTTGCACAGGCGGAACTGACGCAGCATTGTCAGACGCGCATACAAATCGGTATCAACCCCGATGATTTTTCATGGGAATTACAAGCAGATGCGGAATTTCAGACACCCGAAGCTGTTATGGTTTACAGTGATAACGGCTTGGGCGAAATGTCGCGCTGCTTTCACAAACTGTTCGATCATCACCTGATTCGCAGCGTCTGGCGCGATAAGATCCGCCCCGTTCTCATCAACAACTGGGAAGCAACATATTTTCATTTTGATGAAACAAAGTTGCTGCAAATCGCAGAACAGGCGGCTGACTTGGGCATAGAACTGTTTGTGTTGGATGACGGCTGGTTCGGGCACCGCGACAGCGATGATTCCTCGCTTGGAGACTGGTTCCCCGACAAGCGAAAATTCCCGAACGGAATCCACGCATTTGCTGAGAAAATAAGCGCACTCGGAATGCAATTCGGGCTGTGGTTTGAGCCGGAAATGGTCTCGCCCGACAGCGATTTGTTCCGCGCACATCCTGACTGGGCAATTCAGATCCCGAGCCGCGAATTGTCCTTGTGTCGCGCACAGTTTGTCCTCGATTTCTCACGCAAAGAGGTGCGTGATGCAATCTGGGCGCAAATGCAGGATATCATCGAATCTACGCATCTTTCATACATCAAGTGGGATATGAACCGACAACTGACGGAGCTGGGCTCCGCAGCACTGCCCGCCCATCGGCAGCAGGAGCTTGCCCACCGTTATGTCCTCGGCGTCTATGATCTGATGGAGCGACTTGTCACCACTTATCCCCAGATTTTACTGGAAAATTGTTCAGGCGGCGGCGCACGTTTCGACGCAGGGATGCTCTATTACAGCCCCCAGATCTGGGCATCTGACAACACTGACGCCCGTGATCGTCTCCGCATTCAACATGGTGCAACGATGTTCCTGCCGCCGTCCGCCGTAGGCGCACACATCAGCGTTTGCCCCAACCACGCGACAGGCCGCACAACGCCGTTTGATACCCGTGCGGCGGTTGCGATGAGCGGCACTTTCGGCTACGAGCTGGATGTCACCCGTCTCACCGATGATGAAAAATCACGTATTCCCGCGCAAATTGAGTGCTATCGGCGTTTTTCTCCGCTGGTGCGCAACGGTTTGCAATACCGCCTCGGCGACCCATTCAGCCCCTCAAGAACGGCGGCGCAGGCGCAAAACGGCTGGGACGCGTGGCTGTTCGTCGCAGAGGACGGTGCAGAAGCCCTGTTCACTTACGTGCAGATCTCCGCGGAGGCAAATATGCGGTCACGGCGAATTTTGCTTGCAGGGCTTGAACCCGAATCGGTGTACCGCTACGAAATCGACGGAAATACGCAAGAAAAAACAGGCGCATATCTCATGCAGTGCGGGTTGCTGATGCGCAATCTGTTTGGAGATATGCAAAGCGTGCAGATTCATCTGATACGTCAATAACCGCGCAGATACGCAGAAAGGAATACATATGGAGCAGAAAACCCCAACCGCAAGAATCATCGCATCGTCCACAGCAGGCGAACTGGTGTGCGCCGCAGCGGGACGCATTTCGACAACGGAGGGCACTTCGCTGGAGATTTTGGAGCGGTCGAAGCTGAAAGAAAACAACGGCACGCTGATTGAAAAAGTCGTCGCATCGGGGCATCAATCGCTCGTGGAGCACGCGTTTTTCACCATCGCGTTCGACAGCGTGAGCGTCTGCACGGAGGAATTTGTCATCGAATACCGTCTGGCGTCATTCACCGTGCAATCGCGCAGATACGTCGATTTCACGAATGTCGGCTGCTATACCCCTGCGTTGCCCGAATCCCTCACTGAACCCTATCAGGCGCACATGACATCGCTGTTTGATGCTTACGCCGCCCTGCTTGCGCTCGATATTCCCAAGGAGGACGCCCGTTTCGTGCTGCCCTACTGCTTCCGCAGCAATTTCTACTGCACGATGAACGCACGCGAGCTGATGCACATGATTTCCGCGATGCTCTGGGGCCGCGGCAGTGTCTTTCCGGAGCTGAAAATGCTCGGAGAATCGTTGAAATCGCAGTTTGAGGAATACTTCCCGAATCTGCTCAATCAGATGCAGGCGAAGTATCGGGCGGATGTGAAACGCTTCGCGCTGCCCGACTGTTTCGGCGACATTCCCGCCCCGACCTGCCAGACCGCAGCAGTAAAGATTTTGTCCGCGACACCCGATGCCGCATCGCTGCTCGCCGACTATGCCGCATATAACGGAATGTGCGATTCTTCTGCACTTTCGCTGGATGAGATCGTGCATGGCGAACGCCCGCGTGAACTCGAATTGCTGCACGCGACGTTCCGCATCGAAAACCTGACGCTTGCCGCAGTGACGCATCTGGTGCGCCACAGAATGCAGTCGGTGCTGGTGCCGCAGATCATGCAGGCAATTCGGAAAAACACGTATGTACTGCCGAAATCCATTGCCGAGAATGCACAGGCAAAGGCGATATACGAATCGGCATTTGCGCAGAACAAATCCGCACTGGAGGGATTTCTCGCGCAAGGGCTACCCATGTCGGCGGTGCAGTATTTCGCGCTGGCAGGAAATCAGATCGACGTTGTTTGCAGCATGAACGGCAGAGAATTGCAGCATTTCTTCGCGCTGCGCACCTGCCGCCGCGCCCAGTGGGAGATCCGTGCGGTTGCGGTCAGCCTGTTGAAACAGCTTCGTGCCGTTTCGCCCGCAGTGTTCGGGCTGATGGGTCCCAGCTGCTATGTCACGGGTAAATGCCCGGAGGGACGGCTTTCGTGCGGAAAAGCGGCGGAAGTCAAGGCGGAATTTGATGGCAACTGACCCTTTTTTCCAAGCGGAAATTGATTTCAGGGCGCAAATGATGATAGAATCGGCGGCAGATGTGACGTTTCGCATCCGCCGCCTTATTTTCAAAGAATTTTTTGGCAAACAGCTTGACAAATCCCTGCAAGTGTGATATAATAGATAACGTGATTTGGAGGCATAGCTCAGCTGGTTAGAGCGTACGGTTCACATCCGTGAGGTCGCGGGTTCGAGTCCCTCTGTCTCCATCAAAATCCGGGTTGCGTTTGCGGCTCGGATTTTTCATTTATCCGCGAAAAAAGCAGCCCGCCGACGCGACTCGGTTGGCTGCTTTTTGCTTAATCCTTGGATTCCTTTCGCCACGGAAGCTGCACCATCACAGGCACCTGCATGACATCCGCGCCCGCGATTTGCGGCAGCGCGACAAAATCAGGTGCGGTAACGCATTTCAGCGGCAGATTCATCTTTTGGCACAGCAATTCACACTGCGGCATACTTTCCACAATCATATCCGTGGTGGTTTCGATACCGAGGTTTGTGTTATTGATAATACCCGTCAGCTTCATGCGGCTGGCACGTTCAATGCCGCGCAGATATGCCTCCGCTTCATCCGCCGTGCGAGTGAGATATCTGCGAAATGACACAACAGCAAGCATATCGAGCTCATCGGTTTCGGCGTAGGAGTTGAGAATGTGGGAATATCTGCCCAGCGCGACTGCGCCGTCGTCATCGCCGCCCACATCAATGATGAGATAGCCGTCCGCAGCGGCAAGCCCGCCCAAATCGAACTGAATGCTCGGGATATCGACATTGGTGTTGGCATAATCGGGCGCACGCAGCGTGATGCCGTTGGCTTCAAATTCGGATTTGAAATCGGCAGTGCGGAAATACGGGTTGACGAGGTCGAAATCCACCACCGTGACAGGCTGTCCTGTTTTCGCAAGTGCAAGGGCAAACGCAGCGGAAAAATTCGTCTTTCCCGAGCCGTAATGCCCTGTGATCACAGAAATTTTCTTCGGGGTAAACATCAAATCATCCTTTCACGAGATCGCCGCGTTCCTGAAAATCTCCCGCGGCACGGTTCTATTATACCGCAAATGCCGCACAAAAGTCAAGCATATATGTGCAAGAAAAAGTCGGTTTACAGTTTCGTTACAAAATGATATGTTCTTTACAAACACTTCCGAAAATGCTATAATAGAGATAATCCGAAACGGAAAGGATGCGTATTTGCATGAAAAAAACGACCAAAGGCATTATCACAGCCGCAGTGCTGACAGCAGGCGCGGCTGCCGCGGTCGCAGGCATCTCGATTTTTAGGGACGAAAACATGGTATCGCTCTACGGTCCTGCGCCCGCTGATTACAGCGATGACATACAGCCCGAATACGGTGTGGTATCCGTGTGGGGTGATTTCAACGACGATGAACGTGTCAACCTCACAGATCTGCAGCTGATGCTTGAAAAACTGCGTGATCATGTTTATGACGGGCGATATGACCTCAACAGAGACAACGCACTCACCGAAGAAGATCTTTCGCTGCTCAAAGAAATCCTGAAAGAGGCTGGCTGTACCGAGGAAGACATCGAACAGATGATCAGTGATTTCTCCGACGAATCATAATTCCAAAATGGAACATTCAGAATGGGGCTCCGCCCAAAAATATGCCAACAGACAAAGTTCTGCATCTGTAAGCTGTACCATATTGCAATACTCCTTTATTCATATTTTGTAAAGTATTCTTCCGTCTGATATTTCTTAAGAATATCAAACTCATTTCCAAGATGCCATTCTGAGTTTTGATCATATTTCAAGTAATCTGTGAAGATCGTATTCGGCGGCGGATTGAAGTATAATATGTAAAATCCGGTGCTTAGACGGTCTTTGTTCCCAAACAGATCATCCCCTTTGTTTTTCCATATTTCTTCATCCTCCGGAAATTCCTTCAGAATCTGTATCCTGTGTCTCCCGTCCAGTTCATGTTCATACAAAAACTTTGCATAAGCCACTGTGAACTTTTCAATGTCATCAATGCTGCATATATCCTCACATAGAAAAATGCAGTTTTGACCACCATACCTCCACTGAAAATTGCCGTTTTCTACCTCTGCCGCCGTGATATTGCAGGCAAGTGGGGAATGGAAGTATTTATACGCATCTCCAAACCGCTCCGTCAAAAACTCGTTTGTCAGTGTTTCCACCATCTCCGAAACGCTGAAATCATGGAAATCATCCGTAAAGGTATCACCCTTGGTTTTCACGGTCACGGCATACTTGCCGTTTCCGTATCCGGTGCTGCGCGGATATGCGATGAGTGTTTCCGATTGATTCAAATCCTTTGGAATGTAGTCGACGTAGATAAATTCCTGCTCATATTTCTCGTTGAGATAGGAGATCATCTCCCACACTCTGGTGATCGTATGCTGCTGCGTACTGCTGAGCTGGTCATATTCTGTCGGAAGCCCTTCCGCTTCCAGCAGATTGATCTGCCATGCATTCAGCTCCGGCTGCTTTTCAGTTTCCGCTGCGCAGCCCGGAAATATCAGCAATGCCGCAGTGAAAACAAACGGTATAAATGCTTTTTTCCGTTTCATATTCTCCCTCCTTTCGTATAAATTTCCGGTTGATTGATGCCACATTCAACAGTAAAACTGACATCGGCGTGATATTGCGATACGGCTTGATGATGTCCTTTATTCGGACAGCAATCCGTATGATTCAGACGAAAACGAAGAAATAATAGAAATATCACGAGCATCTATAAATCATGTAATTCCGTACGTGATTAGGAGCATATTAGATAAAACAGAGAATTCCAACGAATACCCACACATTTCTAAAACTATATTGCCATACCGGGCGGTGTGGTTGCTGTGCTTGGAAAGAAAAATGCCTATTTACAAAAACTCCGGCAAAGATTGCACGAAAACCGCGTAATCTCGCCGGAATTGACGCCCCAAACCGGAGTCGAACCGATGGCCTAACGCTTAGGAGTCTATACGCCTATATTTAAGATTGCCCATTTCGTCCGAAATGGGCCTTTTTCATGTTTTTCGAGCCATTTCGTTTATCCGTAAACGGCTTTTTCGTCCGTATAGTCCGTATAGTTTTTCTAGTTGCTGGCAGATTGCTGGCGGATTCGCCAGCACCTTTTCTGTTTCAATTCAGTATTTGAAACGGAGGAAGTCATCATGTTTACCACGGGAATTCCCACCTGCGACCAACTGAGAGAAGTTGCCTTCACCGGCAATGTGATACCGCAAATCTGGTATCGTGTATTCGTCAAGTCTGACCTCAAACACCCGAAGCCGCATCTGCTGGCAATCAACATTCTCGCGGATATCGTCTATTGGTATCGTCCTCGTGAGATTCGGGATGAAGGGAGCGGTCAGATCATCGGTTATCAGAAGAAGTTTCGTGATGATTTGCTCCAGCGCAGCTATGCACAGATTGCAGAACAGTTTGGCTGTTCCGCAGGACAGGCGAAAGATGCGATCGTCTTTCTGGAAGAAATGGGAGTCGTGCGCCGAGAGTTCCGCACGCTGCGGTCAAACGGCATGGTTTATGCGAATGTCCTCTATCTGGCACTCAATGTGGAACGCCTGAAAGAGCTGACGTACCCATGTGGTGAAATTTCACCGGACGGGTGTCCCGAAGATTCGGACGAGGCATCTGACGAAAATTCCGATACCCCTGTATCGGAATTTCGAGGGGGGTGTGCCGAAATTTCCACACACCCCTATGGGAAATTTCCCCAGACAAATACAGAGATTACTACAAAGACTTCTACAGAGATTTCTATCTATCCATCTTCGCGTGGCGAAGATGTGGTGGATGGATTGACGGATTCGCAGATCACAGAGCAGGTGATCACAGAGATCACAACTGCGCGGCAGATTCCGCATGCCTATTCGCAAAGCCCGAAGAAGATGCAGGCAGCGATTCGCTGGCTTTGCGAATATGACTTCTACATGAAGCATTCCTGTGAGAAAACCAATCTGCGAACAGCTGACCGCTTTGATAACTTCGTGCTGCTGGTGAACAGTCTTGTCGGCATGGCAACGAAAACCGGTACGCAAACATACTCCGGAGAGCAGACCGATGCCTGCGCTGTGATTGACGCGATCAACACAGCCGCCATAAATTGTGATTGCGGTTCGTTGTCGGAAATGATTTTCTCCGCGCTCGATGACTTCACCGATGCCCTTGCTTCACAGCATATTAAAAACTATGCAGGCTATGCCAAAGCGGTGCTCTGGAACAGCCTCAACTCGTATCGTGTGAAACTGAATACAGAGCTTGCGGTAATCTGAAAACATTATATCATACTTGGGTGATCATAGTCAAGCACAAGCGTTCGAGCAATCAAATATAAAGGAGTTTTGAACATGAAGAAATCGAATCTTGGTCCCGTCGCAGTCAAGCTAAGCCGTGATGATGTGAACGCGCTGCTGCAAATTTTGAATCAGCTTTACGCTATCGACACAGAAAATTCTGTTTCGCAGACGGCGCGAAAGCTCATGCAAAAAATCTTGCAGCACGGGAGAACATATTCTCATGGCGGCGATGACAAAGTGTCCATTTATTTTTACGACAACGAAGCATCCCGACTGATTGAACTGACAAGTTTGTATCTCTCAGTGCTTCTGGACAAAGCGGATGATTACTACGACCGCATCGGGATTTCACGCAAAAAGGGTTTGGGAATTTCCCAATCTGCGGAGCAGACAATTTCCGACAAAACAGAAATCTGATTTTGTCGGAACCCAATCCGTGCAGCGATGCGCAACGGAAGTTCTGCAAGCAACGGCAGGTGCGTGCAGAACTGGCATTGGGTTATCTGACAATATAGGGTATGACAGAGCTATTTTCACACCACTTTGCTGAAAAAATGAAAGGAGAAGTGTATGACTCAGTTCAGTATCAGCTTCACGGTCGGCAAAGCAAGTGATCCCAACAGCGCAAATATTTCACACAACAACCGTGAATTCTTCGCAAAGAATATTGATCCGACTCGTTCGCCGGACAATATTGTTTTCGCCTGCGAACCAATCAAAAATGCATACGAAAAACTGTTCGGAGAAGCTCTTGCTGCATATAATGCCAAACAGCGTCAGCCATGTCGGCGCATTCAGGATTACTACGAACACATTGCAAGCGGAAAGCGAGAGGAACCGTTTTATGAAGCTGTCGTTCAGTTAGGTGACAGCCGGACAACACCGTGCGGAAGTGACCGTGGAATGATTGCAAAAGAAATGCTGACGGAATATATGCAGGCGTTTCAAAAACGAAATCCGAATCTGTATGTCTTCAATGCCGTGCTGCATATGGATGAAGCATCGCCGCATCTGCACATCGACTTCGTTCCGTTTTACACAAAGGAGCGAAAGCACGGTTTGCCAAAAGGCGTTTCGATGCGAGCGGCTTTGGAAGAAATGGGATTTGCAGCGCGCAGCAGATTTGATTCAGCAGTGATGGGCTGGGAACAATCCGAGCGCATTGAAATGGAGAAAGTTTTAATGCAGCACGGCTTCAAGAGAGAGGACAAACACGCACACTATGCGCACATGACAGTAGCAGAATACAAACGCGAACAAGATACGAGACGGGCAGCCGATTATTTGCGAAAACAGCGAAAGCATGATCCGAGTCTGGGTGCAATGGCGCGCAGCATGAAACTCCGAATCGCTGAACTGACGAAGTCAATCGATGAAATGAAACACAATCAGCTGCTACCGTACAAATCATTTTTCTATACAGATCGTGATAAACAGATTTATGTACAGACGGAAATGGAGCAAAAGCATATTCCGTTTCGTCAAACTGAAAATGGTTTTGAAGCACAGCAATGTCATGTAGATACGATTCGCAAAATCGAGCAGTCTTATAAAGCGAAGCCGGTTTCGGCGCGTGACAAACTGCGTGAAAATATCGATCGTTATCTGCCTCTCTCAAAAGATATTTTCGTTTTAATGGCGTACCTGGTAAAAGCAGGCTATGATATCAAGTACGGAAAATATATTGCCTTTCGATTCAAGGACAGCACAAACTTCATACGGCTGCGTTCACTTGGAACAGAATACAGTGAAACGGCTTTGAAAATGCGAATCAAATCGAATCAGCAATTTGAGCAGAAACTGGAAGCCGCAATCGCAAAGGCACAGGAGAATTCGTCAGAAAATGCAGTCGTGCTTCGCGCCATGCGGCTTTACACTGTTGCTGTGAAGGACGGTTCTATTCAGCCGCGGAAAAAGAATCCGGACAAAGCATTCCTTTGGGCAAACGATCCGGAACTTGACAAGCTCTTGGCACTGAATCGCAAAATCAATGATGGTGCCACGCTGCAAACGTTGCGGAAAGATTTCGCAGACAAGGACGAAGCAATGCATCAGAAATATGATATTGCCCAAGCTGAAAAAGATGATCTGCGTTTTGCACTCGATCTGCGTGAGAAATTAGAATTGCTGTATGGCGGCATCCCGTCAAAACGCTTCACTCGGCAGCAGGCAGAGGAAACACTGCACCAGCATCCGGAAATCACCGCAGACAACTGGCGCAAAGTCGAAATACTGATTGCAAATTGCCAAGAAAGCGCAGCCAAAGCCGATGATGATCTGGCAAAGGCAGAAGCGGAGCTGAAAGAAGCAGCAGATTTATATTCACTCGCCGAGCGGGTTTATTCCGACGTTCATGTTCAGGAAATGGCAAATGCAGAAAAGAATGCACGGCTTGCAGAAACAGTTCCAAATGGGACATATACCGCCGACACACAGGTACCGCATTATGTGCGCTTGTGCAGATAAGGAGAATTATGATGGAAAAACACGATACAATCGGTTACTACGGTTTGGCATGGATGGATTTCATGGAGAACAATCATCCCGATCTCGTTGAAAAAATGAAAAGGAACGGGGATTATGAAGAAGTGGCGTGGTCAGTCAGCTGCCGTGCGGATGAATACTGGAGCTTGCTCAACCGGCAGTATATCAAGCAGAATCCGCCGCCGGAAGATCCGGAAGCATACAAATCGTGGAAGTTTACCCGTAATTACTACATTAGCAGCGCAGTTATGAGGGATAAGGTACTGGTTTCGGTGACGACGCCGTAATGCAAATAATGATTATAGGGTGCATACTACGATATAAAACCGTTGATTTGCACCCTATAAAAGATAAAGGAGATTCGCCCAATGGGAAGACGTACAACAGATAATATGCGCACAATCACGCGCAGTGATCTGCGCCAATCATTCAGTCATGTACTGGATCAGGTTGATAAGGAAAAAGAAGCGGTTCTGATAACAAGCAGACAGAAAAAAAGCCTTGTACTGTGTCCGGCTGAATGGTTTGATCCATATGCCGATGCAGAATTTGGTCTGATCGTGACCTGTGCCATCCGATATGCAATCGGAAGAATGACATATATGCCTTCGGTCGTGTGCAAATTCACGCTGCGTTATCTGCCAATGCTGGATGACAAGACGATTGCTATCATAATCAGGGATATCACGGAGACACTGGAGCGCAGTCAAGGGAAACTTGCGGATTCAGAACTGTGGCTGAACCTCAAAGCAAAGGCGGAAGAAGAAATGACAAAAAGAAAAGAATAAAAATATGCAAGACAAACTTTCATCTTTTGCAGAAAAGATTGTAAGTATACTTATAATCTTTCTTGACAAAGATGAAGATTTGTGGTATAATTCCTTCGTTAGGGGTAATACTCTATTTTGGAGGTGCGATATGGCTATTATCAATAAAGATCAGATACTAAAGGTTCTGAACGCATATAATCCGTGGTGGAAAACAGGAACTGCGAACCCATCTTTTGCAAAGACTTATAAACGATTTGCTTATTATGAGGCGATGAAGCGGTTGGATCGGACTGATATTCGGCGTACAGTCGTGTTAAGCGGTACGCGCCGTGTCGGAAAGACAACAATTCTCTATCAGATG
Source organism: Oscillospiraceae bacterium (assembly GCA_045617625.1). Lineage (GTDB taxonomy): Bacteria > Bacillota > Clostridia > Oscillospirales > Ruminococcaceae > Firm-04. Next base: position 15,749 of record JAZLJA010000034.1, read on the forward strand.
ATTGACGCATTGCTGAAGCGTGGTGTGCCGCCGCAAAAAATCCTGTATGCATCTCTTGATCATCCTGTTCTCAAACTGAGTGACTTTGCAACTGTGCTGGAATGCTATCATGAGACGATTTGCCCGGCGCAGGATGTATACTACTTCTTTGACGAAGTACAGTATGCGCAGAATTGGGATCATTGGCTCAAAACAATCTACGATATGCAGCCGGATACCCATGTGACCGCCACTGGCTCTGCGAGTCCGGCACTGATCAAGGGCAGCAGTGAAAGCGGCGCAGGACGGTGGAGCGTGATCGCTGTGCCTACGCTGTCATTCTATGAATACTGCGAACTGATCGGCATCGAAAAACCGAATTTTCCTGCTGATTTGAAGATTTCCTCGTTCAGGGATATGGAACGCTCGGAACAGACACAGATTATGATGCAGCTCTCCGATATTCAAAAGCATTTCAACCGCTATCTGCAAGTAGGCGGCTTCCCGGAGCTTGCTCTCGCGGAAAGTGACTTGTTTGCGCAGCAGACCATGCGCGAAGATGTTGTGGACAAGGTACTGAAGCGCGACCTGCCATCTCTCTACAACATTCGCAATGCAACAGAGCTGGAGCGAATTTTTCTGTATCTTTGCAGTGTATCCTCGGAAATCGTGTCAGTTGAGGCAATCACCAAAGAACTGAACGGCGTATCCCGTCCGACTGTCGAAAACTATATCCGCTATCTTGAAAGTGCCAGCCTGATCTATCAGAGTATGCCGATCAGCATGGCAGGAAAGAAAGTGCTGAAAGCGAAACCGAAGATCTATATTGCAGATGCTGCAATTCGCAATGCTGTGCTAATGGATGATGATGCGATGACAAATCCTGTCGAAATGGGGAAAATCGTTGAGACTGCGGTCTACAAGCACATTGCAGCGTTCTATTATCAGCACGCAACAACTGTGGGCTATTATCGCGGCGGCAGCAAAAACAAAGAAATCGATATCGTTGTAGAGTATCCCAATATTAAAAACATTATGATTGAGGTGAAATATCGGGAAGATGCTGCCATACCGGATGACAGCGCAATCTGCCAGCTGGCAAAGGATGCGTCTTCTGCAATCATTGTCACAAAAACACCGGAGGATTACGGCGTGCATCATGCACCGGACGGAACGCGGATTGTACGTATTCCGGCATACGCATTTCTATATCTGCTCGGTCATGCGGAAAAGAACGGATTTCGCGGAGTTGAGTGATTTTTGCTGTCGTATATAAATGAAAAAACGGGAACCGGCTGCGTGTCGGTTCCCGTTTCTGATATTGATTATGCTTCATTAATATTTATATCAGTTGCGAAATATCTGCTGATGGAATATAATAAGCATGGAGAATTAAAACGAAAAAACATGCGATAGTCTGCTGTGACTGTGGACACACATTCTATTTACGTACCGAATCGGCTACGATTATTAGTATAGGATTCACCATTCTCTTGACGTTAGAGAGCTTGTAATCTACTCTATGTACATATATGCGTTACCGTCTGAATCGCAGTATCGCTCGGATGTGAACCTTCTGTCTTTGAAAGTTCTTGAAAAAACGGCTCTGCGAAAAAATCTCTGTAAATTCCAAAACTGTGATAATAAAGTTATGTGGTGAGCGGCTTGAAAAACAGCCGCTCTGATTTTTTACAGTATACAATGAATACTGTAATTTGTCAAGCTGCTAAGGATATCAGCCTGTTGGAATGGAGTGCAGCGGAGTGAAAACAGGTGATATCCGGCGCCTCAGTCGAGCCTGT
>JAZLJA010000035.1:0-45713 GCA_045617625.1 Oscillospiraceae bacterium
GATCGGGTTTGACCCCGTGAAAGAACACGACCGCTGTATCAGCACACGCTCGTATATCGGCGCAAAGACGAAGAAAATGCAGAGCCGTGTCAAGCAGATGGAAAAGCGCATCAGCGTGGAGATCGAGGAAAAAGAGGGGCTGCTGCAAAATCTGGAGAAAATTGCCGACCTGAAACTCACGAAGCTTGTGCATCACAAAAACACGCTCATTCATCTTCGCGATTTCGGGCTGCGCTATGAGGGTGCGGAAACACCTGTGTTCACAAATCTCAGCTTTGATCTGGAACGCGGCGACCGTATCGCGCTGCATGGGGCAAATGGCTGCGGAAAATCCACGCTGATCCGTCGGATTTTGCAGGCAGTCGGCATGGATGACAGTGAGACTGTGCTGCATGAAAGCGGAATCTGTGAGGTGGCATCGGGGCTGAAGGTGTCGTATGTCAATCAGGATACGTCAGGGCTTGCGGGGAGCATCCTTGCGTTTTGCGATGCGCGGGGACTCGAACAAAGCCTGTTTTGCGCCATCCTGCGGCAGCTTGATTTTGACCGCGCACAGTTTTCCAAAAACATGACGGATTTTTCAGAGGGGCAGAAGAAAAAAGTGCTGCTGGCGGCGAGTCTGATGACGCCTGCGCACCTGTATATCTGGGATGAACCGCTGAATTATATTGATGTGTTTTCGAGGATGCAGCTGGAAAAACTGCTGCTGACGTATGAGCCGACGATGCTGTTTGTGGAACATGATGTGCGGTTTCGCGAACAGATTGCGACGAAAACAGTAACGATCGGTACAGATTAAACTGTATCTGCACTTCATCGGCAAAAAAGATGCAGACGGCACAAACCGTCTGCATTTTTTGGCTTTATTCGGATTCTATTGAAAATAGTGTTTCGTCAAATCTGCCGTATTTATTCAGGAATTCCTCCACAAGCTGCAAATCGGAATCGTCAATGCTGCCGTCGCGGTTGACATCGTAAAGATAATCGGTTTTTTCGATGTCTCTGGCGACTTTGTCACTGATTGCCGTCAGATCGTCGGCTGTAAGATCACCGTCACGGTTCACATCCAGATCAATAAAGTCACCGCTCTTTTTCATGAACTTTTCCAGGATTTCCACATCCTTTTCGTCGATGACCTTGTCAAAATTGAGGTCATAGCACTCAAGCGGGACATAAGAACTGCTGACTAAGCCGTTTTTTGCGGCTTGTTTCATTGCGTAGTAGTCATCCATATCGAGTTGGAAATTGCTGCTGATGTCGCCGATGATATCGTTATATTTTACGAAGGGGGTTTCGAGGAAATTCTTTACCAGTATCAGGAGGTCATCGATGTCTATTGTTCCGCTTCCATCAACATCATAGGCGTAATCGGGATTCTCTTTTTTCTCCTTCAAATAATTGAGCAGTGCGTAGTAATCGCTATCGGTGAAATGACCGTCATTTGTGACATCGCAGCGTCCGATCAGCGCGGCGGAATCCGGATCAACGATGATGCCGCGGAGATTTCTGAGTGTGTTCTGCAGGGCGTCCAGATCAACACCGTCAATCCGGCCGTCAGAAACAAAATCATATTTCAGATCAGTGCTTTTGCTTTTTATGGCTTTACTCAGCTCGGCATAATCTTTTTCGTCCAGTTTGCCGTCCGGATTAATGTCGCCGCTTGCGCTGACAGCGTCATCGAGCTGTGCATCGGTGAAACCTTTGCCCTTGAGAAATTCCTTGAGCAGTGCCACTTCGTCAATACGATCGAGCGGATAGATGCAGTTGTAGCGGTTGCCGTTGTATGTGTTCGTGTAGTCTGGTTCTTCAATGCCTTCTGCCTGCTTGATGCGCAGGGTGAGGTCAGCGGTGTCCACCTTGCCGTCTTGATTGATATCGGGGAAGATCGGGGCATAGTCGGTGGGGTTGAACTCGCTGTTGGCTGTCATAAAGATATTGTCCTCTGCAAGCCGCTTTTCGACGGCTTTCAGATCTTTGTCGTCCACCGCGCCGTCCTCGTTGATGTCATATTTGGCATCTGATTTTTTCTGTTTGACAGCGTCTTCCAGTATCTGATAGTCGTCGGAACTCATCCAGCCGTTTTCGTCAACGTCTTCCATTTCACTGAGTTTCTGGCGTCTGCATGTCAGAAAGTTGAGCAGGGTATGGATATCGTTTTCATCCACCTTGCCGTCGTGGTCGATATCTGCGCATGCCGAACTGAGAGAATCGTTATTTTTGCCGAGGATGATGTTTTGCATGGTGGTGATGTCTCTTGCATCCACCATATCATCGTGGTTGGCATCGCCGGGGGGATAAAATGCCCAGGGCGGGCCGTAGATCGGTGCAGAGCGTTCGTTCTGGGCGAATACGTAGGTGGTGGATGGAGCGGTTGCGGATGCCGTCAGCACGGCGGCTGTGAGCAGTGTTTGAATCGTTTTTTTCATGTTGCACCTCCGTTGCGATAATCTGGCTATTTGCGACAAAATTGCGCACCTGCACATTTTTCATGCGCTTGCGCTTGATATTATTATACAGTTTAGTGTCCATTTTGTCAATGTCTGACTGACCGAATATTGCGATGTTTTGCAAAAGGTTTGCCAAAAAGTGCGAACCCCGCAGTCTCACCACGATGAACGTGCATGGAGACTGCGGGGGTTTTTCATCCGTATTCAGTTTTGTGCGCTGTCAGTGTCTGCGAATGCGTCAGCCGCCTTCTTTTTCTTGGATTTGACGATTTTTCCAACGATCACACAAATCAGATACAAAGCCTGATACAGCGGAACAAACCAGAAATAAATGCAGGTGAGGAGAACGCCAATCGAGAAGGTTTCAGAGAATGCGTCCCAGCCATGCAGTTCTTCCGGTGTTTCTCCGAAAAACACAAGCCGTTCCTCAGTTCCTGTAAAGAACGTGATCCCTGCATAGACAAGCCAGAAAACATAATAAAGCAGGGAGAGAATGAAAAGGATCCCGGCGATTTTCTTCAGGACATTTTTCATGGAAGAATCCTCCCTTTCAGCCGAAATTTATTGGCAGGTTCCGAACAGCACATGGTCGAAGAAATCTTTGGTGGTGTCCTCACCCAGCGATTTTTTGAACACATCGGTGGAAAGCCCGCCTTTGGAGATCAGCCCGTGAGTGTAATCCTCGGTGATCTGCTTTTTCGCGGCTTTTTCATCTGCGGAGAGGAAGGGCAGTTCGGCGGCGGCATCCATCACCACACCGATGCCGTTTTCCAGCATCTGTGCGATGCGTTCGTCATCAGCGGTTTTGCCCGCCTTATAAAGTCCCACGGTGCGCAGGGAATCGAACCATGCGGGTGTGGGCGGCACATCTTCCAGATCGCTGCAGGATGCCTTGAACGCGCTGAGTTTTTCAAGCATTTCCTGATATTCCGCAGACTGCGTGTTTTTCACCAGATCGTAAAATTCCAGATAACTCTTGCGCTTTGCAAACATATACATATAGTCTGCGGAGACAAGCGGGAGATTCTTGTCCTGCGGGGTGAGGATGAATGTCGCCATTTGCATGAAGCCCATGTTGACTTTCATCACTGAGAGATTGCCGATGTTCTCCACATGATATTGCTCCGTGCGGAAGTTCAGAATGCCGTAAATACGGATGTTTTCGTATGGTTTGCAGGAGCATTTGGTGACGGTGCTTTTCTCCGACACCTTTTTCAGTGCGCGGTCGATAGCGGCATCCATCGCCTTGTTGTTTTTGGATGCCAACACTGCGACAACGCAAATCAGCAGCAGAATGATGCCTGCGATGATACCGAGAATCAGCCCCAGAGGTTTGACCGCGGCAGCACCCATGAACAGAATTGCAGAAATCATGAAAGATACCTCCATTCCAAATCGGACAGTTGTTTGCTTCATTTTCATAGTATAGCAGGAAAGAAGCGGAATGTCAATACTTTGTATCCTGCCTGCGGAAATTTGTTAAAGAACGCAGATTTTTCATAATTTGTTTGTTTCACGTCCACAATTTTTGCATATTATTCGAGGCGGCATGGGAATTTCTATATTTATCCTGCACAAAGCAGATTTGTGTATTTTGGTTGTTATGAATAAAAATGTTGCTCTATTCAAAATATCCTTGACAGCATTCACGAAAAGTGTTATACTTATCGTGGTAACATGATTACAGCAATTTTCAATGCTATTTGTTTTAACACAAGCTATCATAGACGTCAGGAGGGGTAATCATGCAATGTGAGAAATGTGATGCGGTCGTTGAACTCAAACAGTCATCTTGTCCGAAGTGTGGCGCACCTGTTCCGCAGAACATCGCAGAATTTGATAATACCATTGAATTTCAGCGGCAGCTTCGCGCCATCGTGGTGGAGCACGGTGCGCGTGCCGTTGCAGACCCGATACGTTTTGTCGGACTGCTCAATGATTATCTTCCCGATGACCGCCGTGAACGCAGGCTTCTCGAAAATATGTACCGTTTTGGCGTGTTCCGAATGCTCATCGAGGAAGGCACACGCGAGATCGCGCTGATGAAGGCAAAACGCTTCATGCAGGCAGAGCTTTTCATCACCGAGAATGCCGCGGAATTTGTGCTTGCGTGCTTTACGTATCTTCTGGGCTGGGTCTATGAATCGCCGCTCAAAGTGTATCCGAATCAGGAACCGGCTGCGAAACCCGAAGAACAAAAGCCGCGTCAGCCTCTCAATATGGATGAGATGGTGTTCACGCCTGTTTCTGCTTTGAAATTCAGGCTGACGGGCAATATCGTGATCCCCGAAGGCTATACGAAGCTGGATGCGTTCTGCTTCGATAAATTTACATCCCTGCGAACCATTTCGCTCCCGCAATCGCTGCTTTACATCGGAGATTATGCTTTCTCGGCGTGCAAACGTCTGCGCGGCGTGGAACTGCCTGAGGGACTGCGGATCATCAAGCAGGGTGCGTTCTCACAGTGTTCCGCGCTGGTGGTCGTGAAAATTCCGGACGGTGTGCTGGAGATCGAGGACAGTACCTTTTCTTTCTGCACAAGCCTTGAAACGCTCGAAGTCCCTGACAGCGTCAGCAGCATCGGTGCGGAGGCGTTTTCAGGGTGCGAGTCGCTGCGTAAACTGTTTTTGCCCGAAAGCATCAAGTTTATTGATGCCAATGCATTTTCGTTTTGCAGCAAGCTCGTGATATACTGCATCGAAAATTCCTATGTCCATAAATATTGCATCGTCAACGGCATCCGATACATTCCGGTCACACAACGGGAGCTGTAATATTCTAATATATTTTTTCAAATACGTCACAGAAAGGATGGGATACCATGATTGAACTGGAGATCGGGCAGGAAGTCGAGATGGAATTCGGCGGAAAAGCCAAGGTTTTGAGTGTGATCGGCAGCGGTGGTCAGGGCATCGTTTATATGGTCAGATTCAATGGACAGAAATGGGCTTTGAAGTGGTATGACATCGAAAAAATGGGAAAGCCCAAGGCGTTCCGCAAAAATTTACAGGATAATATCAGCGACGGTGCCCCGAGCAATAAATTCCTGTGGCCGAAATACCTCACCAAAGAACGGGAAGATGGGGCATTCGGCTATATCATGGAACTGAAGCCTGAGGGATTCGATTCATTTGTCGATATCCTCAACACCTATAAACTCGAGATCGACAGTCTCACAGGGCAGGCGATGAAACGTCCTGTCCGATTCGGCAGCCTGAGTGCGATGGTCACCTGTGTCATCAATATCGTCAATGCGTTCCGTCAGCTTCACCGCGTGGGAAAAAGCTATCAGGACTTGAACGACGGCGGTTTCTTCATCAACGTGAACACGGGCGCGGTGCTGGTCTGCGACTGCGACAACATCGCCCCCGACGGCAGCAACTTCGGCATCGGCGGAAAACCGGGCTATATGGCACCCGAGGTGGTCAGAGGCATCGCACAGCCCAATGTGCAGACGGATAAATATTCGCTTGCCGTGGTGCTGTTCAAGCTGCTGTTCCGCGGCGACCCGATGGAGGGCGAAAAGGTGGTCAAGGATGTCTGCCTCACCGAATCCGCAGAGCTCAAGCACTACGGGCAGAATGCCGTGTTCGTTTACGACCCCGATGACAGCTCGAACCGCCCTGTGCGCGGGATCCACGACAATGTCATCAAATTCTGGCGAATCTATCCCGATTATATCAAGGATGCGTTTATCCGCTCTTTCACACTCGGGATTCGGGAACCCGCCAAACGTATCATCGAGAACGAATGGCAGAAGCTTTTCATCCGGCTGCGTTCCGAGATCATTCAGTGCGGCTGCGGCAGAACCAATTTCAGTTCGATGTTCGTGCAGCCAAACGAGAAATCATTCAAATGCCCCAAATGCGGCATGGAATTTGCTACCCTCGGATTTAGTAACCGCGAGACCCGTATGCCGCTCTATCTGGGCTGCAAGTTCTATACCTGCGAGATCCTCAACGATTCGGATGACTTCACGACCGTGGCAGGCGAACTTGTCGAGAACAAACTGAAACCCGGCGTGCTGGGCATCAAGAATTGCTCGGAACTCAAATGGCGTGCAAAAATGCCGGACGGCGAATTTTACGATATTCCGCCGGGAAAGGGGTTCCCCATCTGGCAGGGGCTTGAAATTGATTTCGGAGAGATCAAGGCGCAAATTTGAAATACGATACAGAAAGGAAGTATTTGAAATATGAGCAACGATAAATTGAATGCAAATGAAAACGAACTGTCTTCCGCTTTGGATAATCTGCTTGATTTTGACGACGACCCGTTAAGCGCAACAGGCGTCTCCCGAAAAAGTCTGGTCATTTTCTTCCTCATCGACACCTCAGGAAGTATGAAGGGCAAGAAAATGGGCGAACTCAATACCGTCATGGAGGAGCTGATCCCTGAGATCCGCCGCGTGGGCGAGGCTGACACCGAAGTGAAAGTCGCGGTGCTGACCTTCTCCACCGAGGTGAAGTGGATGTATGCAAATCCTGTGCCGATCGAGGACTTTGAATGGGCAAGACTTCGTGCAAGCGGTGTGACAAGCCTCGGCGCGGCATTCAAGGAGCTGAATCAGAGAATGTCCCGCAACAGCTTCCTCAATTCGCCGTCGCTTTCGTTTGCGCCTGTCATCTTCCTCATGACAGACGGCTATCCCTCTGACGACTACAAAGAGGGGCTCCGCGAACTCCAGCAGAACAGCTGGTATAAATTCGGACTGAAGACCGCGCTTGGCATCGGGCAGGAGGCAAACGACAACATTCTCGCAGAGTTCACAGGCTCTCCGGATACTGTCGTTCATGCCTATACGGGCGAACAGCTTGCGCAGATGATCAAGATCATCGCCGTCACTTCCTCGCAGATCGGCAGCAAGAGTATGACGCTTTCTGACGAATCCGGCAGAGAACTCATGGACGAGGACGTTTTTGCCGCAAAGCAGAAACTGCTCGGACAGCAGATTCAGGAGCTTGTCAACAGCAAGACGGATGCAAACGATGTTCCTTTCGACACCGGCTGGTAAACCATCGACAGCGCACCGAAAGGAGGATTGAGAACCATGTTTAACGGCTTCAGTCATTCGGTTATGGGCGCGAGTCACGAAACGTCAGGTTTGGTTTGTCAGGATAGTTCCGCTTTTGAACTGGCAGACGGCTATGCAGTCGCTGTGGTTGCGGACGGTCATGGCAGCAAAAAGCACTTCCGAAGCCATCTGGGCTCAAAATTTGCCGTGGAGGCTGCGATCGAAACCATCGCACGGTTTTATGCCGAAAAAGAAGCGTTTGAGAACAATCTCCCTGCCAACCATAAACGAATTCTCGTAAACATCGAAAAACAGATCATCTCAAACTGGAACAGGAAATTTGAACAGCATCTCGCAGATAACCCTGTTACTGAAGAAGAAAAAAGCAAGTTCACACCCGAGGAATTTGAGGCGATTCCGCCCGAATCCTATTACGGCACCACTCTGGTTGCCGCTGTCGCAGGAGAGGATTATACATTCGGCGTGCAGATCGGGGACGGCAGCCTTGTGGCGATCTTTGAGGACGGCAAAGCCGTCATGCCAATGGCGTATAACGAATCTGCCCCCGCAAATGTCACTGCCTCGATGTGCAATTCCAATGCGGCAGGGATGTTCAGCAGCTTTTATGTCCCAAACCGAAAACTCATCGCAATGTTCGGCTCCACCGACGGGCTTTACACCTCGTTTGGCAGCGAACAGGATTTCCTCAATTATCACCAGATCATCTCGAGTCAACTCACCAATCTTGAGGTCTTTGCTCCCGTGATCCTCAACAATCTCAAAAAGCGTTCGCATTACGGCACGGAGGACGATACCTCCCTCTCCTGTGTGTTCGACGCTGAGGTTTTGAAAGAGAATCTCGAAGCACTCACCGCACAGATTGCAGAAGGTAAAAGCCGCGCCGCGCAGAAAAAATCGGAGCCGCGGCTTCAGAAAGCAGCAGAATAAAGCATTTGGATACAGCACATTCAAAATGTGTGTGATTATTAAGAAAAGTGGTGTTTGTTTTGGATATTAGCGCATTTTACAATACAGCAAAGAATTTTGCGGCAACCGTCAAGCAGAAGAAACCGTATCTGGTGGATGAAGATGCGTCTCTCTGCCTGATCATCGCAAATACAGGTGACTTTTATACCGCAGTCACCGGCACAGCGATCAACGAAGGCACGGTGGAAACACTGTCGGCTGAGAAGATCGCAGTCATGTCAATTATCGCGGCAAAAAACGTATCAGCAAAGCAAATGCTCGTCATTTCACTGGATGATTTCGGCATCCTCAAACCCGATGACGAATCTCTGGTGATGCTTTCGCTTTCCAGCGCGGATAATGCGGGCTGCGAAGTGGTCACATCGCTTGACGAAACAGTTTCCGCGGCGGTGCTTGCACCTTCCAATGTCGATTTCCTCGACGGCTACGACGATGTGCCGACGCTCGGCGCACCTGCCGATTTTGCAAACGGATATCGCGTGGACAGTGCAAATCCGTTCAATCCGCGGGGCGGGCAGACAGCCGATGCCCACGCAGACCCCAATTTCCTGTTTGAAAAGCCCGAGGAGGCTATGCAGCAGGGTGCAAGCGGCTTCCCGAATCTCTACGCGACGATTCGTCAGCAGGGCTATCCGCAGCAGGGCGGCTTCCCACAGCAGGGTTATCCGCAGCAGGGCGGTTTCCCACAGCAGGGTTATCCGCAGCAGGGCGGTTTCCCACAGCAGGGCTATCCGCAGCAGGGCGGTTTCCCACAGCAGGGCGGCTATCCGCAGCAGCAGGGATTCCCACAGCAGGGCGGCTATCCGCAGCAGCAGGGATTCCCACAGCAGGGCGGTTATCCGCAGCAGCAGGGATTCCCACAGCAGGGCGGTTATCCGCAGCAGCAGGGATTCCCACAGCAGGGCGGCTATCCGCAGCAGCAAGGTTTCCCACAGCAGGGCGGTTATCCGCAGCAGCAGGGATTCCCACAGCAGCCCAATCCCGCGTTTCAAAGTCAGAACGCCCCCTATCAGCAGAACGCAGCACCTTATCCGCAGGGATTTAACGGTGCGCCCGTTCACAACGCTGCTCCCATGCCGAACACTCAGCAGGTGAGCAGCCAGATTCCCACGGGTGTGTCAGGCAGCAATGCTTTCATGAAGCGGCTCAATCGTTTTCTCGACGACGAGGACAGTGCAGCTCAGGCAGATGCGTCTGCGGCTTTTGCAGATGATGACACTGAGAATATGTTATCTCCCGATGGCATGACCCGTGAAGAAATGCTCAAACAGGCAATGGACAGAAAGAAAGTTGCAAAAGCAAATCTCAACATGAAGAAAATGGAATGACAAAGCACACATAGGGTTGAGGAAATGCAATGCAATCGGACGATGATGGAACAGCCGTTACGGGCAGCAAAATTTGATTATAGGGAGGGTTCGCTATGACATATCTGCTCAATATTGATGAGGCGATCGACAGAAAATTTCTGGTCACTAATTCGATGAAGGGGCAATGTGCATCCGGCACGATCATTCACGTTATGGATGCCGTGAAAGCCGCCAATTCGATCGTTGTGAATTATCGTGTCGCCCGATATAACGAAAAATTTCACGATTTTCAGGACTATACCGCAAAGTTTGAAGATCTGGCAGAGTTTTGCAAATGGGCACAGCCGGATAACTTCATCGCGCGGAATTATGAATATTTCACCACAAAAGATATCCAACACTACATTCGCGTCAAAAAAAGAACACTGCTGACCTACTGCCTTCCGACGATTCTTGTTATTTCGCTGATTGTCTGGATTCTGGCGTTCCTGATTATCGGCGGGCTTGGGGCAGCTCTGTTGAGCGCATTTTTCACCATCTGCTTTGCCGCATATATCCTTTATGATTTCAAGACCTCCAAGAAAAAGGAGAAAATGCGGATGTACCGCAAGATCAGCTCCAAATGGGGCGTTGTTTTGAAATAAAAAAGAAAGAAGCCATACATCATCCGCAGGATTTGCGGGTGTGTATGGCGTTTCTTTTGGTGCGATATTGGAAAGAACGAAAAGTGTGTTTCGCTGTCTGCGAAGAAAGCTCCATGAATACTTCGTATTCATGGAGCAATACTTTTATTTCGCTTTGCGCATCGTTTACCACTCGGGATCCTCACTTGCTTTGTCAAGCGCAGTTTTGATCTCAGCAGTCAGGTTCATCAAGTCATCCACGGAGTCATGAATGATCTCAGAGCTTTCCTTCGTCCGAAGCACATTATCATCCAATGCGCCGAATGCGTCGATGGTGGTTTGCAGGATGCTTGTGAGCTGCGAAACCGAGTCAATGTCCATCGTTGGGTTGGCGTTGCAGAATGCCACGATATTTTGCAGCAGATCTTTGACCACCCCTGCACGTTCGCCCGTTGCGGTGGTCGAATCGCCGATCGTATTCATGCTTTCCGAGATCTTGTCGATGTTTTGCGTCAGCTTTTCCGAAAGCGCACGGCACTGCGTGGTGACTTCGCTCAGCTTTTCCGATTGCTCATCAAGCACCGCCTGACGGCTCGAAAGCACGGATTGTGCATGGATAATGCAGTTTTCGGGGACATTCAGCCCGCGGAAGATTGCGGTTGCCATATCGCGGCAGCTCTTATAGCCGCAGGCATGACAATCATAGGTGCGTTCGGCATCGGTGGTTTTGCCCATTTTCTCGAAAATGGGGTTCAGCTGTGTACTGCTCGGCATTGGGGCAGGCATGGTGGGCTTATAATTGCGCAGGAAATCCACCACGCGCAGTTCGTCATCAAATTTTTTGAACAGTCTGTCCTCGCCTCTGCCCATCACACCGGTTGATTTGCGGCGGCTTTTTGCATCAATTTCGATTTGCCGCATGGTGGTCATCACATCAAACGTGGTGAGCTTTGCTCCGGATGCGGGACCCATATTGCAGCCCTGCTCGCAGGCATAGACTTCAAACACCTCGGGATGCTTGTTTTCGGACATTTTGGCGTAAAGATCAAGTTCGGGGAATACTCTGCGCACGCCGTCGGAACTGCTGATGTTCAGATCGGGGTCATTTGCCCAGAGGTTGTCGCGCAGACCGCCCGCACGCGAATAGATCGAGCCGAGCTGTCCCTGCAGGTCATCGAACGGATATTCAAATCCGTCGTCGGTATCGGCGGGGATGCTGATGCCGAGACGGTCGAAATATTCCATCAGCTTCTGGATCGTGATGCTGTAATCAATCAGTTCGGTGCTGAGTGCCTCATGCTTCATGGCAATGCACGGCGACAGTACCGCGATGGGATTGGTTCTGCGAAGATATTTTTTGACATAGATCGCGGTACACGCGGCGGGACTTTGGATCGGGGAGAGGTTCTGCACCAGTTTGGGCTGATAAGTTTCGATGTATTTGACGACGGCGGGGCACTGCTGTGTCACCAGATTGCCCACGTTACTGTCGTTGATGGTGCGCAGATGCGCCCATGTGCAGATATCCGCGCCAAGAGAAACATCCAGCACGGTGCATCCCTGGTCTTTGAACCAATCCAGCACATTTTTCCATTTGGTGGGCAAAATTGTTTTGATGGCAGGCGACGCCAGAATGATGACCTTTTCTTTGCCCATTGCGGCGATGCAGGTATCGGTGTCATCAAGAAAATCGCGCGCGCCGTGGCGGCAGGTTTTTACGCAGGTGCCGCAGCCGATACATTTATCGGGATTGACCGCAGAGATGTATTTTCCGTTTTCAAGCAGTCGGATCTTATTCGCCTCAGGGGCGGGACAAGCACGCACGCAGGCATTGCATCCGACGCATTTTTCAGGCTTTACGATGACGATTTCATTCATATTTGATACTCCTTCTTATGGGATGATGGGTGCGTTATGATTTTCCGATGGCATTTGCCTGTGCTGCAAGGGCAGCAAGGTCGATCTTTCCGCCTGTGCCGTTTGTGCCGCCGGCAGGCTGCGTCGGCTGCGGAGCGGTTTCAGGGGCAGGGGACGATGCGGAATCATTTCCCTTCAGCTTGTCAGCCATGCGCTTGAGTTTTTCAAGGTCTTGCTGCTTTTTTTGCTTTTCCTCCTCCGCGATGGCACTTTCACGCATTTTTTCTGCGAGCGTGGGCGGCTGCGGGGGCAGGGTCGGTTCTATATGCTCGGGTGTGGTGAACACCGGAATGCCGCCTTTTGTCAGACGGTCGCGGCTTTGCTGCATCAGCATTTCAGCCTGCGAAAGTGTACTGTGGCTGTGCGCGGTGAATTCCTCCACGAAAGCCCTGCATTTCGCAAGCTCATCCTGCAATGCTTCGACATCGCCGATCACCGATGCGCGCAGATTGGTGGATGCCGCAGAAAGATCTGCCGTTTCGTTTTTTGCATCCGCGATGATCTGCTGTGCGGTTTTGTTTGCTTCATAGATGATCTGTTCCGCCTCAGTGTTTGCCTCCTCCACTACGGATTCGGCAAGGATACGGGCGGTTTCTTCCATCGCATCGCATTTGTCCTTGGCGTTGCTTTCGAGCATTGCCGCTGATTTCTGCGCTTCGATGAACACATTGCTGAGTGCGGCGGCTTCGTTTTCCGCCTCCATTGCGGTGATGCGTTCCTCAGCGGTTTTGCGCTGTGCTTCGAGCGCGGCACAGGTTTCGTTCAGGCGTTTGATCTCCTGCGAAAGATTACGGTTTTCCTCTTCCACGGCTTTGAGCTTGGCGGTGAGGGTATCGTTTTGCACCTGTGTCTGTGTCAGGCGGGCACGTTCGTTTGCCAGAACGGATTCCTGTGCTTTATCGTCGTCGCTTCCTTTTTTGTAAGCTTCTAGGAGCAGTTTGGCTTCTGTCAGTTTGTTGCCCAGTTCGTGGATCTGTGTGTTGAGGTACTCCATTTTGCGGATGACGCCTACTTTTTCGTAGCCGCCGAATGCTGCTGTTTTTAGAAATTTTGGTTCGGACATTGATATTCAGCCTCCCTGAACCTGTTCAGACATCCTGTGGATGCGGAACAAGGGTATTTTGGCGCAGATAAGCTGTCTGCACAATTTTAATTATACACGTATTTTTCGAGATAGTCAATATAAAAATTGCACAAAAAAGAGAAAATTTTTATACAAGCCGAACAAAAGGAAATTGTAGCCCTGCAAGCACAGAAAATTCAATTTTTGAACCGAAAAACGATCCCTGTTTTGTCTGCGATTTTCCCTTTATTTATGTGAAAAACAGGTGATGAAACAGTGAAATCACACCGCATTTTTGACGCCGATCTGAAAGCCGAGTATTCGATTTTGCAGATGCAGCGTGCTTTTCTGTTCACAGCTTTTTCACACTTTTGCAATGAAAAAGGTACAAATCGTGGTTATTCACAAATCGTGAAAAGGATATTTGTACATCTTTTTTTCCCAAATGTCTTGACAGGCTTTCAAAGAAATGGTAAAATGAAACCAGTGAAATTCAACGTCGAAATTAACAAAAAAAGTGAACTCTATCAACAATTTACAGAAAGGATGTGAATACTCTTGCAGAGAGCGCAGCGGGTGATGTCAGCTTTTGTGGCGGACAGCCTGCCTGTTTTTTGTGTTGCTGCGGCGATCGGTGCTGATCGCATCCCTCAGCCGTTTTCATGCAGTGTGGATGACATTCACATCTGCTGCATTGCGCATTGACAGGCTCCACGCCGTCGCTTCATCTCCCTCAAAACGCCTGACATACCCATTTTGATTATCGCATCATCGCAAAAATCCAGTTTTTACCGAAGCAAAAATTGATTAACGAAAGGACTGTTAAGAATGGCAAAAACAAATGAAAACGTTAAAAACGAAAAGCTTGAGGGCTATAATCCCCGAATGTATCTTCAGATGAAGATCGTTTATGTTGCACTCGCGATCATCAACATCATCGTGGTGTTGGTCTCGTTCTATAAGCTTGGTTGGGCAATGTATGACGCACAGCGCGGGTTCGGCTATATTTCACGCGCAAACGAGGATCTGCTGCAAACCAACTCCGCCGTGCTGATGATGATCAACGATGTCGAACAGACAGACTCACAGAGCCAGCGTCTTAGCGAACTGTTCCAGGATATCGGCAAATCACGCGGCGAATTTGCCGCTCTCGGCGATGTGGACAAGGAAGTTGAGAAGCAGTTTGACGAAGCACTCACCGCTGTCAACTCTTATAAGGATGTTCTGATGACCATTCGTACCGATTACGAAATGGCACACGGCGATCAGGCAAAGCTCGCTGAATTTGCGGAGGGCATTTATCCGCAGTATAAGGCGAAAATCGAACCCAAAATGAACGAAGCCACTGATAAAATGAATCAGACGGTGGAAGCGCAGAAGGAAAGTGCGCTCAATACATTCTTCACCAAAGCACAGTCGGTTGTCATCGTGCTGGCACTCATGATTCTGATTCTGGTCATCGGTATCATTGCGATCACCATGATGCAGCGTGCTGCAAAGCGTGCGGCAGTTGAACTCCAGAAGCGTGCAGAGGAAATCGAGGAGACTTCCAAGAAGCTGTTCGCTTCGAGAAACAAGACCAAGGCGATCGCATTCACCAACGTGCTCACGGGTCTCAAGAACCGCTACGCACTGGAGGAGGATGTGGGAAGCCGTCTGGAGGGCGAAAACTTCAATCTCTGCAACTTCGACTTTGATAACTTCCGCAACTTCAATGAGGTTTACGGCAGAGACTTCGGTGATGAGTTCCTTTCGGTGATCTCCGAACGTCTGAAAAACGAGTTCTCGGAATACGCGGAAATCTATAACATTACTGTGGATGAGTTCCTGTTCGTGTTCAAGGAGAATGTCAATTCGACGCAGGCAAATGAGCTGACGCAGAAGATCTTCGGCGTTCTCACTGCAAGCTACACCGTGTATAATGTGACGGTTCAGATGACAGCTTCGGGCTGCTCGTATCACTACATCGCAGGTGAGTGCATGAGTCTCAACTCGCTGCTGAGCAAGATGGACGCAACCATGCACAACGCGAAGAACAATGGCGGCAACACCGTTCTGGAAGTGGAACGTCTCTGATCAATGAATACAGCCCCCGATAGGATATGTCGGGGGCTGTTGATTTTACTTCTTATCAGATTCGAGGAATTTGTATGTTACTGCTGCGAGTGCTGCACCTGCAAGCGGTCCGACAATGAATACCCACAGTGCTGCAAGCGGTGCGGTGTTGCCGTCAAATGATGCAAACAATGCAGGCGCGATGCTTCTTGCGGGGTTGACCGATGTGCCCGTCAGACCGATGCCCAGAATATGTACCAGTGTGAGCGTGAAGCCGATGACCACACCGCCGAAGCTGCCGTGTCCTGCCTTTTTCGAGGTCACACCGAGGATGGTCAGCACGAAGATGAATGTCAGCACGATTTCGACCAGCAGACCTGCAATCGCACTGCCGCTGACGTTGTCCAGACCATTCGCGCCAAACCCGCCTGTTTTATCCTCAATGCCGCCAAGCCCGAAAATCGCGGCAAGCAGCCCCGAACCCGCAAAGGCACCCAGACACTGCGAGATCACATAGCCGACAAACTCTTTCACGCTCATGCCGCCGCTCATCAGCACACCCAGCGATACAGCAGGGTTGATGTGACAGCCCGAAATGTTGCCGATGCAGTATGCCATGCCGACAATGGTCAGACCGAATGCCAATGCTGTCAGCAGATAGCCGCAGCCCGATGCTGCATCGCAGCCCACAAGCATTGCGGTGCCGCAGCCCAGCACCACGAGGGTCAGTGTGCCGATAAATTCGGCAATGTACTTTTTGATGTTCTCCATTTTTGTAACCTCCGATTCTTTTGTCAGGATGATTCCTGCAGTTATATTATACACGCATTTGTGTGATTTGTCAAGAAAAACGTCCCGCTTTTGACGGGACGTTTTTGGGGTGTATTGTGTATAGAGTCATTGTCTCTTTGGCAGGTTTGGGCGGAGCCAAATCGAAATCCATCAGAGATAGCCCTTATAGTGCTGCACAAATGGCGTCGTAGAGTTCGTCGTAGGTCTCAAATGCGGGATACTGCGGGTAATCTTTTTTGATCTGCTCTGTGCTGCGGAACAGGAATCCTGCCTTACTTGCCTGAATCATGCCGAGGTCGTTGAAGCTGTCGCCGCTTGCGATCGTTTCAAAGCCGATCGACTGCAATGCCTTGACCGTTGCAAGCTTCGACTGTGCAATGCGCATTTTGAAGCCGGTGATCTCACCGTTATCCGCAACTTCCAGTGTGTTGCAGAAAATCGTCGGCATTCCGAGTTTTTCCATCAGCGGTGCAGCAAACTGCGTGAAGGTGTCGCTGATGATGATGACCTGTGCTTTACGGCGGAGCTTATCGAGAAATTCTTTTGCGCCCTCCATCGGTTCGATGGTTGCGATCGTCTCCTGAATTTCTTTCAGCCCCAGACCATGCTCTTTGAGGATGCCCAGACGCCAGCGCATGAGTTTGTCGTAATCGGGCTCATCGCGGGTGGTGCGCTTCAATTCGGGAATGCCGCTTGCCTTGGAAAATGCAATCCAGATCTCAGGCACCAGAACGCCCTCCAGATCCAGACAGACGATGTTCATTTCATTTTTCATATGGTTTTCCTCCGTTTACTCTGCTTTTGGAATACATCCTTTTCTATTATACACGAAAAATTCCCGTTTGTAAAGTCCTGACGCATGTTTTCTTTTCAGGTCATGCAAAAAGATGAATTATCTGAAAAATTCACATAAACTTAACAAGTCGCAGATGCGGTTGTGGTATAATGAGTCTATTCTTTTTAGGAGGTGCGGTATGCACAACAGACATACAAATAAAATCTCAGCAATGCTGACAGCTTTCCTGATGTGTTCGGCGGCGGTGCCGAGGGAATTGACAGGAATGACTGCCGATTATCTCAGAAACGATGGCATCACATTCATGGAATTTTCCGAAATGGTGCAGGCTATGAAGACACCGAAGCTTACACAGCCGAAATTTGCCGAACTGCGTTATCAGCCCGATTCGGATACGATTTTTTGCGGTGATAAAAACGTCGGCAAGGCATATGGTGATTTCGTTGTGGAAAACGGCAGCCTGATGCTTCGTGCCGATGCGGCTGCTGAAGGCAGTGTGCAGCGTCTTGCAGGACGCGGAAAAACCATTTCGCTCCAAGCGGCGGAAAAGCAAATCGGATGTGAGGTCTATGAAGGTTCTGACGGTTCCGTGATCGTCACTTCGCCGTTTCAGTCGGCACAGGTGATCGTCAAATCGCAGAAGCCCGTGGACAGACGCAATGCACTGGACGTCGCGGAGGGCTTTGAAGATCTGCACGTATTGCAGTTTGCTTCTCCTGCGGATGCCTATGCGGCTTATCAGGCATATCAGGCGGATGAAAGCATTGAATTTGCCGTGCCGAACCGTGTCTATCAGATGTGCGGTACGAACACAGCCGCCGATACTCCGCTCTATCAGCAGAATGTCAACTGGGGCGTTTCGGCGATCGGTGCGGATGAATACTGCGCCAACATGGATGCTTCGGGCAGGGAATTGCCTGAGATCGTTGTGGCAGTGACCGATACGGGCATCAACTATGAGCACGAATGGTTCAAGGGACGCATCAAGGACGGCGGCGTAAAATTCGTTTTTGATGACAACGAGGGGATTCCGAACGACCGCGATCAGCATGGGTCGCATTGTTCGGGTATCATCTGTTCTGCCACCACAAGCAATGTCAAGATCCTGCCCGTGCAGGTGCTGGATGAGTACGGCTTCGGTGAATCCCTGAACATCTACTGCGGCGTGCGCTATGCCGTTGAGCAGAATGCCGATGTCATCAGCATGAGTCTCGGCGGTTTCGGCGGAGATTCCCTTCTGGAGGCGGCAATTTCCACCGCTGTCAACAAGGACATCCCCGTGTGCATCGCGGCAGGCAACGATTACGGAACCGACTGCCGCTTTCGTCATCCTGCATCCTGCCCGAATGTGTTTACCGTTTCGGCACTGGATGAAACACTGGAGCTTGCCGAATACAGCAACATCGGTGAAATGATAAGCTTTGCTGCCCCCGGCACGGGCATTAACAGTGCAGACATCGCATCTCCCACTTCGACGGTCATGCTGGACGGTACGAGTATGGCAACGCCGTTTGTGGCTGCCTGCTGCGCGGATCTGCTCACTTACAATCCCGATCTGACCAGAGAACAGATCAAACAGCTGCTGATTCGCAATGCGGTCGATCTGGGTGATGAGGGCTTTGACCGTTTCTTCGGCAACGGCATGGTCAGCCTCAAGGACATTCAGCTTGAGGAGAAAAAATGTGAAGAACCGCAGTTCAGTGTGGCGGATGGTTCCTATGAGTCGGCGGTCAGCCTGAACATCACCTGCGAAACGGCAGATGCTGAGATCTATTACACGCTGGACGGTACCGCGCCCGACCGCGAACACGGCATCCGTTATCAGGGTGAGCCGCTGGAGATCGAAAAAAGTACGATCGTGCGTGCGGTTTCGGCAAAAGAAAACTATGTCAGCCGTCCGGTTTCGGGATATTATATCATCGGCAGCAAAGAAATTGACAACGCGCTGGTGATCGAAGACGGCGTGCTGGTGAAGTATCAGGGCATTTTTCAGGTGCTGGATCTGTTAAAGCATAAGGAGATCACGGCAATCGGAGACAATGCGTTTGCGGGCAATACCCGTCTGCTTTCAGTGAAGCTGCCGGACGCTGTCGGGCACGTCGGCGACTGTGCCTTTATGGGATGCACACATCTTGAAACGGTTTGGAGCAATGCTGCGACATACGGCAAGGATGTGTTCCGCAGCTGCCGCGAATTGAAGGATGTTTTCCTCACATCCGCGGAGGCGATCGGTGAGGGAATGTTCCGTTTCTGCACATCGCTGCAAACTGTGCAGGGGTTGGACGATCTGACGGTTGCCCCTGCATACAGCTTCTATCTTTGTACGAAACTCGAATATTTTGAGAACAGCTTCACGGAGATCGGCGACTATGCGTTTTCCAAGGCGGATCTTTCCTCTGTCGTTTTCAATCACGGTGTCATCTTTGAAGATGTGGTAAAGATCGGCAGGAGTGCGTTTGAGGGCGCGTTCGGTTTGAATGCAGTTGATCTTTCAAATTGCAAGGATCTCGGCGAGTGCGCTTTTGCAGGCTCGGATGTCGAGGAGATGACGCTTTCGGAGGATATTACGGTCATTCCAAGCGGTTTTTTGGCGGATGCTTCGGAACTGTTTCGGATTTCGGCACCTTCCGTCAAAGAGATCGGTGATTATGGGCTTGCGCTTGGCCTTTGGGCAGTGGATTCAGATTGGAACGATCTGGGGCACGATTATTGGGTTGCATGGGCATCGGTCGATCATGACCTCGATTTTGAACATATGACACACCTCGGCACCTGCGCGATGATGGGCTTCCAATCGGAAACCCCCGTGAACTTTGCGGCAGCAGATAACCGTAATCTGGATGCGTTTTCAGGAATCTATGCACGGCAGCTCATTTTGCCGAACGTGGAGAACGCCGAACCGTTCCATGTGCAGTTTGGTGATTATGACCTCTTAACGGGATTTGTCGGCACTGCGGAAGTGACTTATCTGGAGAACCTCAAGACCGTGAAAGAGGGTGCCTTTGTAAAGGCACGCCTCACGGTGTTCGGAAAGGAACTGGAACCGATCAATGCGGAAAGCGGAATCGGGGATGCGTTCTGTGAGGAAATCGGCGGTTATACGGATTCGGCGGCGGAACAACTGGCGCAGGATCTCGAGCTGCAGTTTTATCCGATACCGTCCGTCATTCTGGAGGATATCCCGCTGGAATATGATAGTTCGATGTCGTATCCTGTCACGATCCATGCAAAGAGAATTGCATTTGATGGCGAGGGCAGTTGGAATCTCGTGGCGGCTGACGGTTCACTGTCGGTGATCAACTGCGAAGTGCCCGATGAGATGAAGATGGTGATGTCGATGGGCGGCGATTGGACATTCCGCTATGTGCTGACCACCACCGTGGATGGCGCGGAACAGCGCGTGGAGCAGGATGTGACCGTTCATGTAAATGGTTTTTGTGATATCCCGAGCGAAAAGCATGACATTGTTTTTGGCGAAAACACGCTTGTGCAGTTTGAACGCAAACCCGATGACAGTATGCATCAGTCTGTCAGCTATGTTTTTTCTGTGGATGAGGCATGGGATGCGGTTCTTTATGCAAGCTGCATGGATGTGTCGATCTACGATTCAGAGAACTGTGAATTCATAGATGCTTTCAGTTCATTCGGCAATGACAGCTATTACTATACGTTCCTGCCCGATATCGAGTATGAGCTGTTCTGCTCGTATAACTGCTCGGAATATGGTGCATTTCTGCTGACAGACGAATCGGCGGATGTCATATCGTTTGCAACCAACGGATATTATTCCGAATCGGCGAAACAACTGGGGCTGCTGACGGAAGCAGATCTGCCCCTTGATCTGGAATTTTTCGATGTGGGTTGTTATGATAATGAGAATGTCGCTCATGTCATGCAACAAGATGTGGATTATCGGCTCATCAACGCACAGATCACGCAGGCAGGCGAACAAATATCCTATCTGATCGGTCTTGGAGACTATTTCGGTGTGAATTATGTCAGTTATACTGTTTATCGGGAACTGGAAGCTGACAAGCCTGTGACGATTCACGGTGCATTGGCAGACCGCCATTTCCTCTATACTGCACCTGAGACCTTTGACGGCATCCTGACCATTTCGGACGATCCATCCGCTGTGCCGTATTATGATGCGATTGCGGCATACTCCGGCAATGAATATGGGGATGCGCCCGAAACTTTCCAGATCTCAGTGCTGGAACCGATATCAGGCACCTTAACTTCAGGTTCTTACAAGGGATACCTCAGTTTCCACTTTGAAAAGGGCGTTACTTACGAACTTTACGCAGGGCAATGTTATCCCTCGATGAATTTCAGCAGCCTTCTCTCTTATGATTTCCTGCTGACCAGTGACAAAAAAAGCATTCGCTCCGCAGATGTCACACTGACGGGATATCTGGATGAAAAGGGCGAGTATGTCTGCGATGAGCAGGTGGTCGATGCGTTCACCATTGAACTGCTGGAACGCGGCAAGGATTATACCATTGAATTTTTAGATCACACCACGCTTTCGGACTTTGTCGTTTGTCTGATCACGGGCATCGGGGATTATATCGGCAGCGGGCTGTATGGCATGAGGAAGGATGCGGGAGAAGATGTTCCGTGGACGGTGGATTGGGTCGAAGCGGATATGCCGTTCAATCCTTCTTATCTGGCGCTTCCTTTCTATCTGGAGGTGCAGGAAGCGGGCGAATATGAACTGCTTTGGCAGGATGAGACCGATGCACCGCTGCCTGCCATCACGATTGAGGGAGAGTTCGGCAGCGTCACCTTCGATGCGAAACACCCGACGGCTGCTCTGAATGCCGATATGTACTGGTGCAGCATTGATGTGAAATCCATCCCCGAGAACTGCCCCGAACTTTGCTTTGTAAACACCGGCAGACTGCGGAATATCGGACTGTGCATCCTGCAATATGATATCAGAATTGACGGGAAGAACGGCAAAATGCTGCCCGATGTGACCTTGTATGAAGGTGACACCATATTGACGGAGGGCGTTGACTTTACCGTTTCCGTAATGAACGATAAAGTTTACATCGGCGAAAATACAATGTTTATTCAGGGCATTGGTGATTACTGCGGCTATTGGATGGCGATGTATGACTATCTGCCCGTTCAGAAAACGAATGAAACACTTTTCGAGGGCGATGCGGTGTTCCATTATGACAGCATCGCTGACGGTGAGGTGGCAGCGTTCCGCTGGATGCCCACTGAATCGGAATATCTGCTGCGCTCGGCGGGCGTGCTGCAAAACTGCATCATGCTGTGCAGTGAAGCAGATGATGAGGCTGACGGACATGATGACGTGTTTACCTTCAATCCCACGGAAAGCGAACAGATCATCTCTGTGGTTCCCGAACAGGAATATACGCTGTATGTGTACTTCAAGCAGGCAGATATTCATGGCAAAATGGAGTTTTCGCTCAGCGCAGGCTGCAAAGATATCTCAAAATGCACCATTTCGGGCTCGAAAACCGCAGTGTTTCGGGGCGAAGACTATCAGCCCGATTTTGTCATCAAAGATGGTGATACCGTGCTGAAAGAGGGCGTCGATTACGAATGGTATTCCACAGGCAACCGCATTTCCGCAGGCGTCTCGGAGTATAACTATCGCGGCATCGGCAAGTATTACGGCATCATTTTTGGTGAGACGCATATGTATTATCCCACGCTTCAGGAATATCGTGACGAGCAGAGAGACACGCGCCAAGAAGAACTGGAGGCAACTGCGCTTGTCGAAAATGAAGCTTCGACTGTTTATGTGGAAGATATGGACGAGACGATGCTCTACAGCTTCACCAACCCAAGTTCAAAGGACACGATGAAATTTGAGGTCAGCCTGTTGCCTTCTTTGGATGCTGTGGAATCGTATGCGGTATATGAAAGCGACATTCTGGCTGAGCAGGGCTATGATTTTGAAACCTTCGGAACATCGCTGTTTATGTATGACGAGGACGGCAACTATGCGGGCTTTGGCGAGAAACGGTTTATCATCACACTGAAACCGAATGAGACCCGATACTTTGTCATCAAGACACGCCAGTTTGATTCGATGGTTGCGATCGAAGACAAGGTGCTTTGCGTGCGCACTTATAACGAACAGCCGGTCATTCATGAGGAAAATGGCTTCGGCTATACGATTTCGGACTATGGCATCACGCTGGTGTCTGTTGATCACAGCTATACCGGGCTGGTGCTGCCGAACGAGAGCGATGCGCCGATCGTTGACATGAATCTTTCCGATGAGGACTGGGCTTATCTGCGTGACAACTGCATCGTGTATGCGGAGAATTATGGCGAACTCGCGTACAATATCCCGATGCTTGCTCTGGCAAATGTTGTCAGGACCGATGCGGAATATTATTGTGAAGGCGACCTCAACGGCGATGGATATGTCAACAGAAAAGATGTGTTCATCCTGAATGCGGTTGTGCAGGAGCGCATTGGTGTGCAGTATGTGGAGAACATGGAATACATGATGGATCGGAACGACGACGGAATCCTGAATGTACAGGATGTTCTGCTGCTGAATCTGATGCTTGAAATGGCTGCATTCGGCTGAATGAATGTATCTGATCAATCAACAAAAAACTCCGTGATGGAAAACCATCACGGAGTTTCGTTTTGTTACGGATACCGTATCCCTGTTCGTATTCTTTCTCCACGTACTGATCCGCGGCTTTCATGATGGCAGCCCTGACCGTTTGATAGTTGCTGCCCGCAGAGTCAGGATTCAGATACAGCGACAAGGTGCCGCCCTTGATGGAAAAATCAAGTTTGGCAGGCGGCTGCCAACATGGATGCTGCGTTCGGGTATCATTTCGGTGCCTGATTGCTGATCCCTGAGATCTGAATGAATATCTGTTTTTTTCAGGATTCGTCTGTCAGGCTTTTTTCAAAACAGAGAAAGTGCTTGCCGAACAGCTCACATTCACCGACCTGAACAAATCCCAGCGGCGCATACGAGCGCAGTGCGGCATCGTTTGCAAGGCGCACAAGAATGTGGACACTTCGGTTGCCCTGCTGCTGCAAAACCGCAAACGCATGCCGCATCATCTGCCGTGCGATGCCTCGGTTCTGCATATCTTTTCGCACACAGATGCGTGCAAGTTCTCCCGATGGCTGCAAATGCTCCGACCAGCATGGCAGGGCGGCAACGTCGGCATCCTCGTCGATGGAGATGGCGGCAATGATGGTGCCGCTGTCATCTTTCATCACAAAGAGTGCGTCGCGCGAAAGGTCAAAGTCAATGGTGTCCATACATGGATAATCCGCAGTCCAGTCGGCTTTTCCGCCGATCATTGTGCGGTAAAGGGCGAGAATCTCGTTTTTGTCAGACTCCGCTGCCTTGATGATTGTACCGTATTGCAAAGAAAACGCCTCCAAAACAGATGGTTTCTGTTTCAAATTGTATCATGAATGCAAAGGAAAGTCAAGGCACTGACGTCGGCATTCTCTTGACAATCGGCAGTGGGTGTGTTATACTGTGCATATCACTTTCTGAATCGGTGGGTGGAGATACAATGGAAAAAACAAAATCGAAAATCCCGTATTTGTTTCTGTTTCTGATGATCGTGTTTCAGCTCCTCTGGACAGGCTATATTTTCGTGGAACGCAAGGACGGCTGTCATTCTGATGAGATCTGGTCATACGGTCTGGCGAACAGTTACTATCAGCCCTTTGTTTATCAGCGCCCCGGTGTGCACATTGACGACATCACACCCGAGGATGTCATCAACGCAGATACGTGGATAACGGGTGAAACATTCCGCAATTATATCACGGTGCAGGAGGGGCAGCGGTTTGCATATGGTTCGGTGTATTCCAATCAGACCCTCGATCACCATCCGCCGCTGTTTTATATGCTGCTTCATACGGTCTGTTCGTTTTTTCCGAATCAGTTTTCGTTCTGGTTCGGCTTTTCACTGAACTGTGTGTTTTTGATCCTGACGTCGATCTTTTTGTTTGGAATTGGCAGGGAACTCACACATTCCGATTGGGCAGCTTTGCTGATACCGCTGTTTTACGGCGGTACTGTCGGTGCATCGGACACATTCATTTTCGTTCGGCAGTATAGTCTGCTCACTGCGCTTTGTGTGATGTTTGCTTACTTTAATGTGAAGCTGCTTTCCGATTTCAACCTCAAAAAACGGCTGGTTCCTGTTTTATTGGCTGCAATGGGTGCATTTCTGACACACTATTACGGTATCGTGTTTGTCGGGACATTCACGGCTTGCATGTGCATTTATATGCTGATCAAGGGCAAAATCAAAAAAATGTTCGCCTACGGTTTCAGTATGCTTGGCACGCTCGGGCTCTATTTTGCAGTGTATCCCGCATCTCTCAAGCAAATGCTTGGCAGAGATAAGCTGATGGATGACAACCGCCCGTTTTCGTTCTATACACAGCTGAAAATTTTCCTGAGCGGCATTACGGATAAGCTGTTCAATTTTGAGATCCCTGTTTTGGCGACCGGCGGCATCCTCAGAATTGTGGTCATCGGAGTTGTTGCTCTGTTGGCGATCGGCGGACCGCTTGCTTTTTTGTTCCGCAACGAGACATGGTTCCATCGTTTTCTGAAATGGTCACTGCAAAAAATCAAGGATTTCGGAAACTGGCTGAAAAGAGCCAATTATCTGCCCGTGTTCGGTCTGGCGGCATCGTTTGCGGTGCTGTTGGTCGTCAACTCAATAACGAACATTTCCGACATGGGCTATTATGCCCAGCGATATCTGTTTGTCACTTATCCGTTCTGCTGTCTGGCAGCAGTGCTTGCGGTTTATACCATTCTTTCGAGGATCCCGAAACTCAAAAAGGTTTGCGGCGGCATTACGGCGGCGGCGGCGGTTGTCTGTATCGTGGTGCAGAATGTGATGCAGCCCGACAGTGTGTTTTATTTCAAGAATTATCCCGACGGCACTGCCGAAGACTATTCGGAATTGCTGAAAGGCAAAAACTGTGTTTGCATCATCGATGACAGCAGTATCTGGCATATGACTTACTATTCCGAGTATCTCTATCAGGCAGACAATGTGTTTATCATGACGTTGAACAATCTTGACGAGGATATCGGGCGGATCAAGGAACGCGGGATTCCGATTGATTATGTATTTTCTTGGGCAATCGATATATCTGAGGAAACGAACGCCTTGCTTGATGAATGGTATGCGCGCGATGCTGCCGGGAAGCAGAAGGATTCTGAGTCGTCCTCTGCGTTAAGCTTGAATATCGAGGGGCTGGAGAATAATATGAGTCAGACTGCCGAGAAATATCAGAAAGCCTTGAACGCCATCAACGATGAGGCCGGCTATGACCTTGTCGCTGAATTGAATATCCTGAACGGTATGGTGTATCTGGTGAAGATGCACTGAGACATTCATGCAGTGCTGCAAATAGAAACGAAAAATGCGCAAGCCTTTGTCACAGGCTTGCGCATTTTGTTTGGATATCCTTTCAGCGAAACAGTGCGATGCTCCGCACATGGCAAAATCCAAGCAGGAAAATTGCCACACCCACAAGCAGCATACAGATCGCAGATTCACCGTTGCGTGCACGCAGACTGGTGCGTTCACCGAACGGGAAAATCGTGCGGAACACCAGTTCATCAAGCACACCGCGCAGATAGCCCCATACAAATCCTGCGACGGCGCAGATGATGACCGCAAGCAGAACAAAACGGTTTCCGTTGTTATCAGCATACTGTTCGGGCGATTTCTTTGCAAGATGGTTGAAAATCAGCCGCGAGGCAGGCAGGGCATTGATGGCGAGCGAAAACATCCACACCAACCCGCGCGGGAATTTTCGCCGCGGAAACACTGTCGGTTCCAGAGACAGGTCTCGGCGCGGGTAGTGGTTTTGCGGAGGCGGCGGCGGTGGCGGCTGATGATGATGGTGATGATGAGGCGGATGGGGCGGTTGATATTGCGGCATATAGGATCCCTCCGGTAAAAATCATATACTTCATTATCGCATATTTTGCTGAAAAAGTCAACTGATTTCCGCAAGGTTTTCTTTTGATTCGTGCCGCGTGAAAATCATGCACCCGAACCGGCAGAAATGGTTGACAATCGGAAAAAAATGTGGTACAATGTACGGTAGATTCTGCGAAAAGGCAGAAGTTTGATTGAACCATAAGGAGAACCATCATGATTGATATTAACTTTTTAATGAGCAATCCCGATGCGGTGAAAGAAAATATCCGCAAGAAATTTCAGGATGAGAAACTGCCGCTGGTCGATGAAGTGATCGAACTGAACACCAAGCGTAAAAAACTCGTTGCCGCCTCCAATGAGGTGCAGGCGATGCGCAACAAGCTCTCCAAGCAAAACGGCGGCCTTTACGGCAGACTCAAGAAAACCGAGGACGAGGCAGAACGTGCCGCGATCCAGAAGGAAATCGACGCGAACACCGCTGCCGTCAAAGAGGGCGATGCAGAACTGCCCGCAATGCTCAGCGAGATCGCAGAACTGGATTCCAAGATCAGCACCATTATGATGACGATCCCGAATATCATCGACGCCTCCGTGCCGATCGGTAAGGATGACAGCTTCAATGTTGAGGTGGAACGCTTTGGCGACCCCGTTGTTCCCGATTACGAGATTCCCTATCATGCAGACATCATGACCGCACTGGGCGGCTTGGATAAGGAAGCGGCTGGACGTGTGGCAGGTGAGGGCTTCTATTACCTCATCGGCGACATTGCACGCCTGCACGAAGCAATTCTTGCATATGCACGCGATTTCATGATCAGCCACGGCTTCACCTACTGCATTCCGCCTTTCATGATTCACGGCAACATCGTCAACGGCGTGATGTCGTTCAAGGAAATGGGTGCCATGATGTATAAGATCGAGGGTGAGGACCTGTATCTCATCGGTACATCGGAGCACAGCATGATCGGCAAATATGTTGATCAGATCATCGACGAGAATGCTCTGCCTTTGCAGCTCACTTCCTATTCGCCGTGCTTCCGCAAAGAGGTTGGCGCACACGGCATGGAGGAGCGCGGTATCTATCGTGTCCACCAGTTTGAAAAGCAGGAAATGATCGTGATCTGCAAGCCTGAGGAGAGCATGGATTGGTACGAGAAGATGTGGAAGCTTTCCGTGGAACTGTTCCGGAGCATGAATATCCCGGTCAGACAGCTGGAATGCTGTTCGGGCGACCTTGCCGATCTGAAAGTGAAGTCCTGCGATATTGAGGCATGGAGCCCGCGTCAACAGAAATATTTTGAGGTTTGCAGCTGCTCGAATCTGGGTGATGCACAGGCTCGCCGCCTGAAGATCCGCAGCAAGATCGACGGCAGTGTGCAGCTTGTTCACACGCTCAACAACACAGTCGCGGCACCGCCCAGAATGCTGATCTCGTTCCTGGAGAACAACTATCAGGCAGACGGCACCGTGGTGATTCCCGAAGTGCTGCGTCCGTATATGGGCGGCAAGGAAAAGCTCGAAAAGGCGAAGAAAATCCAGTGAGCAGCTTATACGGCATATCCCGTTATATCTTCACAGCATAATAATAAAGCGGACGACTTTTGTGAGTCGTCCGCTTTTTTCGTGCATGGAATGCCAAAGCGATGGAATCTTTACAGCGGAAACTGTACGTGTCCCTGCTGTGTCTCGTCGGGCGTGAGCGGGATACCTTCATCCACGATCACCTGCCCGTAGATATCGGTGATGCGGAACGTAAACGGGCCTGCGCCCATCTCGCGGCTCTCGAAAAAGTTGTAATTGCGTCGTTCCAGTTCTACAAATTCCTGTGTTTGCGCGTCCAGATATTCCAGCTTTTCGATCGGGTATCGGTGATTGCGCACCTGCACGCCGCACCAGAATTCTGTTGAACCTTCCTTGTAAACATATGACACGGGGGCATCGGCGGCGGTGTCAAGCGGAATGATTTTCCAGCTGATCGGTACTTTTCCTTTCTCGGCTGGCGCGATGAGCGGGAATGCGTCTACGTATAGATCCAAATCGCCCTTTGCACCTTCGGGCAGCAGATCGGTGACAAGCACCTGAATCGTGCCAAGCTCGCCTGTGACCTCCAGAAACGCACCCGCCATACGGGCACAGCTCCAGTCGGGCAGATTCATCGCGGTGATCCAGTAATCCTCGCGGGAAATGGGGTCGAGCATTGCGCAGCCGCCCTCGTAGCCGCCGCCGTAAAATGTCGCAAAGCCTGTGTGGATCGCCCCTTTTTCTTCGAGTGCGGCACTCTCTTTCGGCTGCTCCAGCAGTTTGAGCAGAGATACCAGATCTGACGCATCTACGATGTTATCTCGGTTGAGATCGGCAGATTCGGGCGCAGGAGGCGTGATGTCGGATGCTTCGGCGATGCAGCGTGAAAGCAAAACGGCATCGGCAATACTGACGCTGCCGTTTGCATCGCAGTCACCGGGCAGGAGTGCCTCAGAAGCGGCGGCAAGGATAGAAAATCCGAGCAAAAACAGTGGATTCATGAGAACGTCCCCTCCTGTATCCGTCATGGCGGCGATTATTTTCCGCGCAGAGCCTTGATTTTGTCGCGCAGATATGCGGCGTGTTCAAATTCGAGCAGTTTGGCGGCTTCTTTCATCTGGGCTGTCAGGTCGCGGATGAGTGCTTCACGCTCCAAGCGTGTGAGCGGCTTTTGTGTCGCTTTTTCGGTGTTTTCGCGGCTTGCGATCTCCAGCACTTCGCGCACATCCTTGACGATCGTTTTCGGCACGATGCCGTGTTCTTCGTTATAGGCGATTTGCAGGCAGCGGCGGCGTTCGGTTTCCCGAATGGCACGCTCCATACTGCCCGTCACGCAGTCGGCATATAGAATCACGACGCCGTGGGTATTTCGGGCGGCACGTCCGATGGTCTGTATCAGGGAAGTTTCCGAGCGCAGAAAGCCTTCCTTGTCCGCATCGAGTATCGCCACCAGTGAGACTTCGGGCAGATCAAGCCCCTCACGCAGCAGGTTAATGCCGACCAGTACATCAAATTCGCCAAGGCGCAGATCACGGATGATCTCCATGCGCTCGATCGTGTCGATATCGTGGTGCAGGTATCGTACACGCACTTGCATTTGTGTGAGATACGAGGTCAAATCTTCTGCCATGCGCTTGGTCAGCGTGGTGATGAGGACACGTTCGTTTTTCTCCGTGCGCTTGTGGATTTCCGAGAGCAGATCCTCGATCTGCCCCTGCACGGGCTTGACGATCACTTCGGGATCAACAAGGCCTGTCGGGCGAATGACCTGTTCGACAATCTGCTGTGCGCGTTCCTTTTCGATTTTGTTCGGGGTCGCGCTGACGTACATCGCCTCATGGATCTTGTGCGTAAATTCGTCGAAATTCAGCGGGCGGTTGTCGAATGCGCTTGGCAGGCGGAAACCGTAATCTACAAGAGTCTGCTTGCGTGCATGGTCACCTGCAAACATTCCTCCCACCTGCGGCAGCGTGACATGGGATTCGTCCACGATGAGCAGGAAATCTTCGGGGAAATGGTCGAGCAGCGTATAGGGGCGCGAACCTGCGGGGCGGCGTGCCAACACCCGCGAGTAATTTTCGATGCCGCTGCACATTCCGATCTCACGCAGCATTTCAATATCATAATTCGTGCGCTGTGTGATGCGCTGTGCTTCGATGAGCTGCCCGTGATTCTCGAAAAATGCGACACGCTCTGCAAGTTCCTGCTGCAATTCCTCGATTGCCTCCTCCAAGCGGTCGCCTGCCACGACGTAATGGCTTGCGGGGAAGATCATCGCGTGGGAGAGGGTGGCTTTGATCTCGCCCGTGACGATCTCCACCTCTGTGATGCGGTCGATCTCATCACCGAAAAACTCCACACGCACGGCGTTTTCGTTGGTGTTCACGGGGCAGATGTCCACGACATCCCCATGCACACGAAATGTTCCGCGCTCGAGGGCGATGTCGTTGCGCTGATACTGGATCGCCACGAGCCGTTCCATCAGTTCCTCGCGTGATATTTCCATATTCGGGCGCAGGGAGACTGTCAGCTTGCGATATTCCTCAGGCGCACCGAGCGAATATATGCACGACACCGATGACACGATGATGACGTCACTGCGTTCTGCGAGAGCCATTGTCGCGGAGTGGCGCAGGCGGTCGATGTCGTTGTTGATGGAAGAATCTTTTTCGATGTAGCTGTCGGTGCTGGGAATATAGGCTTCGGGCTGATAGTAGTCGTAGTAGGATACAAAATATTCGACAGCATTTTCGGGGAAAAACTCCTTGAACTCGGCGCAAAGCTGTGCCGCAAGGATTTTGTTGTGTGCGAGAATCAGCGTGGGTTTGTTGCGTGCTGCGATGACATTCGCCATCGTATAGGTTTTGCCCGAACCTGTCACGCCCAGCAGGATCTGTTCGCGTTTGCCCTGTTCAAACCCCTCGACGATCTTGGCGATCGCCTGCGGCTGGTCGCCTGCGGGGGGAAAGGGTGCGTGCAGCTTAAAGTCACGATGTTCCATGAAAATCCTCGATTCTGCGTGATTATTCTTCGATGCAGCCGGTCTCGCGCATTGAAAGCACACTGTCCTTGCCGACGATGATATGGTCTGCCAGCTGAATCGACAATGCACGCAGATAAGCGGAAATCTGCTGCGTGAGTATGAGGTCGGCGCGGGAAACGGCAGCTTTTGCATCGGGATGATTGTGTGCAAGGACGATCACGGTGCTTTGTGTGCGAATGGCAAGTTCCACGATCTGCCGCAGGGTGACAGTGACATTTGTGCGGATGCCCTCGGCTAATATCTCGGAGCTGCGCAGAAATCCCTGTTCATCGAGGCAGAGGGCGCGAAGCTGTTCGTGGGTCTCGTAGGCGAATGCACGCTGGAAGTAAGCGCAGAGGGCGGCGGTGCTGTCAAGCGGTATCTGACGATATGTTTTTTCAGGAGATGCTGCATAAACGGCGGCAATCAGGTGAATGAGAACGGCGGCATTTTCGGTCATGCCCTCTATTTCACGCAGCGCGGGGATGGGGGCGGCAAGCACTTCATGCAGTCCGCCAAATCGCTGGAGCAATCTGTGGGCAAGGGGATTGGTATCGCGGCGGGGGATGGCGTGAAACAGCAGAAATTCAAGGATCTCATGCTCCTGAAAGCCGTTCAGACCGGTTTGCAGAAACCGTTCGCGCATCCGCTGCCGATGTCCCTTGTGCATTTCATCGCTCAAATCAAGCACCTCCGATCGCTGAAAAGTGGGTTCAGTCCATATGATATTGTTTTGCAAACTGCGGCGTGAATGAAAATACCTTGTCTTTGAGGTGTAAAAACCGTTCGGGTGCCTCGGTGAAGCGGAATCGCAGGCGGCAGGCGGACAGAAGCTGATGTTTTTGCCCCTGTGCGATGTTCACCTGCATATTGCCGTAACGCGGGTCGCCCAGAATCGGACAGCCAAGTGCAGCCATCTGCACACGAATCTGGTGGGTGCGCCCTGTATAGAGCGTCACCAGAATCAGCGAAAAACCGTCCTTCTGCGCAAGAAGCTCATATCCGGTACGGATCTCCTTGAATCCCACACGCGGCGTTTCTGAAAGCACTGCCTGATTTTCCGAGAGCTTTTTGTGATACGCCGTGACGATATCCGATTGTTTGGGCGGTGCGCCGACGACCACACAGAGATACTGTTTCTGCACCTCGCCAATACGAATCTTTTCGTTGAGAAACCGAAGTGCCTGCGCGGTTTTTGCGGCAATCACAAAGCCTTCGGTGTTGCGGTCGAGCCGATTGCAAAGCGCAGGGGTGAAACTTTGCTCCTTTGAAGGGTCATAGTCGTTTTTCTCCTGCAAATACTGCAAAAAGCGTGCGATCAAGGTGTCCTCGGTGCCGTGGTCATCCGCGTGGACAGGCAGATTCATCGGTTTGCGCAGAATGGCGATGTCTGCATCCTCGTAGACGACATCAGGGGCAGGGAGCGGTGTTTGTGATATCACCGGTGCTTTTTTTTCGGTAAAGCAGTCCTCAGGCAGATAAATTTGCAGGGTGCTGCCCGCATTCAGAATCGTTTCCGGCGGGATGCGCTTGCCGTCGCATTTGACATCCTTTTTGCGAAAGGTCTTGTAAAGCAAAGATTGAGGGAGCGTCGGGCAGGCTTTGCGAATGAATTTATCCGCACGCTGACCTGCATCGTTTTCCCCGATGATAAAACTGTGCATATCTCAATTTCCTTTTTTGTTTGGATTTCTCTCTTTTTATTTCTTCATGCGGCGGATGTAGGCAAAGGTTTTGTCCTCGCCTTTTTCCGCGAGCATTTTCAGCAGATAGTGAAGCTGTCGGGCAGTTTTGTCGTGCATACGGCGAATGTTCATCGCACGTTCGTAGTAGTCGAGGGGGTCGCTGTTCTGATATTCGGCACCGCGGTAGACTTTGCTTGCGGCAACGCGGTCGCAGAACATTTCGATCAGATACTTGGTGGGCATGGGGACAGGTTCCAGAATGCGTTTTGCGGGATTATAGTCTGTCCAGTATTCAAAGTGGTGACGGTTTCTGCCCTTGTGATGCATCCATGCGGCAGAATAGCCTTTTTGTTCGCGTTCTGCCTCATTGGGGCTGCGGCTGCCCTGATAAAACATCGCACCGGGGATAAATTCGGTGGGGGTATATTTCGAGAGATCATGGAGCAAGCCCTGCAAGGGAATGCCTGCACGAAAACAGTGCTGCATCACCACATGACGGTGCTTGGTGATCGTGCGGAAATGCGCAATGGGATGGAACATAATGCGGCTCCTTTCGGGGAGGGGTTTCAAGACGGATTCATACACTTGTATTATAGCACATCTGCGGAGATTGTGCAAGGCTTTTTCTTTCGGTTTTCCGTATTGGAAATCCGTTTTTTCCCGTTGACAAATTGCTGCGAAAAAGGTATAATAATAAAGACAGCTTTCGTGATCGCAGAATATCATAAAAGGAGGTTTTTCCATGTCTCTTAACATTTCAGAAATGCCGAAACTCGGGTTTGGGCTGATGCGCCTGCCCGAAACCGATGGCAGAATCAATCTGTCCAAAGTGTGTGCAATGGCTGACCGCTATTTGCAGGCAGGATTCAACTATTTCGATACCGCATACGTTTATCACGGCGGACGTTCCGAGGAAGTCGTCAAGGAAGTGCTTGTCAAACGCTATCCCCGCGAAGCGTTTACGGTTGCAAGCAAGCTGCCTGCATGGTGCATCCGCAATTTTGATGACCGTGACCGCATCTTTCAGGAGCAGCTTGACCGCACAGGACTCGATTATTTCGATTTTTATCTGCTGCACAGCCTTGAGGACGGCGCAAATTACGATACCTATGAGAAATTCGACTGCTTCAACTGGGCTGTGGAAAAGCAGAAGGCAGGCAAGATCCGTCATTTCGGTTTTTCGTTCCACGGCACGCCCGAACTGCTCGAAACGGTGCTTGACAAGCACCCTGAAGTCGAATTTGTGCAGATACAGCTGAACTATGCGGACTGGGAAAACCCCGTCGTTCAATCGGGCAGACTGTATCAGATTTTGCATGAGCGCAATATCCCGATCATCGTCATGGAGCCTGTCAAGGGCGGCACGCTTGCAAACGTCGCCCCTGAATGTGCCGATATTTTCCGTGCGCTTCAGCCTGAACGCTCGATTGCATCGTGGGCGATGCGGTTTGTCGGGGGGCTTGAGGGCATCGCTACCATTCTGAGCGGAATGTCCAATGAGGAGCAGATGAATGATAATCTCAGCACCTTCACCGATTTTGAACCGCTTTCGACAGATGAACAGCTTGCTGTGGAGCAGGTGCGCGAGAAAATGCTGCAAGCGACGCTCATCGGCTGCACCTCCTGCCGCTATTGCATGGATGGCTGCCCGATGAATATTCATGTACCGGAGATCTTCAATGCGCTCAACACGCTCCGCCGCTTCCCGACAGACAACCGCCCGAAATTCTTCTACGGCAGTCTGACGGGCTATTCTGGCAAGGCATCGGATTGCCTGCAATGCGGTCAGTGCGAGGAAGTGTGTCCGCAGCATTTGCCGATTCGTGAACTGCTGACAGAAGCAGTCGAGAAACTGGAGGGTTGAAATCATGAATGAAATTTTGCAAGCCATTGAATCCCGCCGCAGCTGCCGTGCTTTTCTGCCCGAGCTGCCCACACAGGCTGAAATCGACGCTGTGCTTCGTGCAGGCACATTTGCCGCAACAGGCATGAACTGGCAGGCTCCCATTATTCTTGCGGTGACAAACCGTGAGATGCGGGACAGACTTTCCAAACTCAATGCTGCCATCATGGGCAACCCGACTGCCGACCCGTTCTATGGCGCACCTGTGGTTCTGATCGTGCTTGCGGATAAATCGAAGCCCACATACCTTTACGACGGCTCGCTGGTCATGGGCAACCTGATGCTTGCTGCCTCGTCGCTGGGGCTTGGAAGCTGCTGGATCCATCGCGCCAAGGAGGAATTTGAGACGGAGGAGGGCAGGGAGATCCTCAGAAGTCTCGGCATCACGGGCGATTATGAGGGCATCGGGCACTGTATTCTCGGCAAGCCCGCCGCACCTGCCGCGGAGGCAAGACCCCGCAAGGAAAATTACATTTATCATCTCGACTAAGTTGGCGATTCATACAGAAATCCGATATGCGATATGTGCGAATTGTACATATCACTGAAAAAATCTTTTTGGTGTGTCTTTTTCCGCATGGATTTCGTATGAATAGACAGAACCGAAGCCGCAGAGCAACGGAAAAACGCAAAGGAGCAGAAAATCATGTCACAAACCGCCATTCAAGCAAAGCCGCATTTCGCGGGCATTGACCTTGTGAAAGTCATTGCGGCACTCTTTGTCCCGGGCATTCACTTTTTTCTTTATTCTGGATTTTACCAAACGCCGATTCAGGACAACTCGTACATCTTCCCGATTCTGATGCGTTGGCTGACCTATGCCTGTGTTCCGATTTTCATGATCGTCACAGGCTATAACATGAAAAACAAGGTCATCAGCAAAAAGTATTTCCTATCGCTGATTCCTGTGTTGTTTGTGTATCTCGTGGCGAGTATTGCGTGTGCGATCTTCAATCATTTCCATTTCATGACACAGTACACGGCATACTCGTTCATCAAAGGTCTGTTCATGTTCACCGATGCGCAGTATGCTTGGTATGTGGAGTATTACCTCTGCCTGTATCTGATGATCCCGCTCATCAACGCAGGCTGGAAAGGGCTTGGTACGAAATCGGCAAGGCTTTTCACGGTGATCGCGGTGTTTTTCATTTCGTCGATGAACGAATCGTTTTTCATCGGTCCTGTGGATAATCAGATTCGGCTTTGCATGGGTTATTTCCCGCGGCTTTATCCGATCGCTTATTATCTGGCAGGCTGCTATATCCGTGAGTATCCCGTGAAGAAGGATGCCGTTGCGAAAATGAGTGAACTGCTCGTGCTTGCGGCCGGTCTCACATGGCTGACCTATACGACGTACCGTGATACCATTGCAAATGTGGACAACAACTATGTGTTCTATTCCCGTCATTATAACGATTACGGTGCGTTCCCTGTGTTCATGGTTGCGTTTTCGATTTTCCTGCTGCTGCACGATGTGCAGATCAGAAACCGTGTGATTTGCTTTGTGCTGAAACTGATGGGCAGTGCAACGCTTGGCTGTTATCTGATCTCGTATATTTACGATTCGATTTTTTACAATCAGTTTGGGACGAAGTTTCCGTATATGGAAGACCGTTTGAAAGTCGCACCTGTGAAAGTGCTTTGCGTGTTCGGCTGTGCAATGGCAACAGGCATCGTCATTCACTTGGTTTATAAGGGAATGGCACTGGCGGTTCAGAGCATGATCGAACAGACGGAAGCGGAAGTGATCTCGGAGACAGCGGCAGAGGTTGCTGAAGCAGCTGCGGTGAATGCAGAACAAACAGAGGACGCAAAAGAAAAAGTACTCGCTGAGTGACCTTTTCTCACAAAGCCTATATCAAAAATAATGGTCAAGCTTTTGTAAAAGCTTGACCATTATTTTTATATGAACTTATGTCTCGTCGGCAGGCACTTCGATCGGTTCTTCGCTGTCCAGTCCGCCCAGTGCTTCTCCGAGCGTGCTGAACATTTGCTCAGCGATTTTCATGCCCATTTCCTCACTGCTGATCTCTGTGTATCCGGCAGGCAGTTTCATTTTTGAGTCATCAGCC
Organism: Oscillospiraceae bacterium; assembly: GCA_045617625.1. Lineage (GTDB taxonomy): Bacteria > Bacillota > Clostridia > Oscillospirales > Ruminococcaceae > Firm-04. Next base: position 37,161 of record JAZLJA010000035.1, read on the forward strand.
ACATCCAGCAGCTCAACCTCAAATTCGATGTAAACCTCCTGCTGCGAACCATACCGCAGATAACAGATATCGCCGTTCGGATTGAAATAGAACCACACGGTGTCATCCTCGGTCTGATACTTCTCATACGAATAATCGTTTTCACCGATCGTTTCCGTGCCCGATTCAAGGAAAGTGTCTTCGGATACACCTGGAATATCGGTGGAAGCGGTCGTGTCCAGACCTGTTTCCTCTGCACTTGCCTGTGCATAGGTCTGTGATTCTTCGTCGATCATGTAAGAGTTGGTTCCGTCGAACAGAATCGTCATGGTCAGCAGGTCAGCCATTTGGGTGTGCGTATAAAAGCGGTTGCCCAGTCGGTCAGTCACGGCAAGGATCTCCTGTCCGTCCTGACTATAATGCAGATTCATGCGGACATTGCCGTTTGACCAATTTGAAAGTTTGCGATACAGTTCAACTGCCTGATACTGCGAGGGTTCACCGTTATCAGAGATGGAATCGGCGACGGTGAGCGCGGTGGTTTCGGTGCTCGATGTGACTGCGGTGGTTTCTGTCGTTGTGGTAGTATCGGCGTCGTTCAGGCTTTCGGAGATGCTGCTTTCATCAACGGAAGCGGTGGAAGTATTGTCCTCGCAGCCGCAAAGCGAAAGCCCGAGAAGCATTGCGGTGATGACTGCAAATTTCTTTTGCATTACAAAAATCCTTTCTGATGATTGATGTTGCGGAATGATCGGGCGCATTTGCGTCCGTTTCGTTATTATAGCATAGATGTTCCGATTTGTAAAGGGCTTGGAGATTTTTTCGCGCTTTTGACTGCATTTCGACGTTTTTCGCGGCAGTTTTGACGTACAATAGAGAAGCAAAGTGCGTCGGACAAGGCGTGCTTTGTGCATCACCTGCGAAACGATCAAACACATGGAAAGGATGACACGGAAATGGTTGCACTCAAACAGGAGCCCGAAAAACTCACGGCGGAATTGAGCGGCGAACTTGACCACCACAATGCGAAAGAAATCCGTGAGACAGTGGATTTTGCCGTGCGTGAACAACTGCCGCCCACGCTGGTGCTGGATTTTTCCAAGGTGACGTTCATGGACAGTTCGGGAATCGGGCTGATTCTGGGGCGTTCCCACCTCATGGAAGAATACGGCGGCGTGCTGGAAATTCACAATCCGTCGCCGCAGATCCGAAAAGTCCTGCGGCTTTCGGGCACTGACAGGCTCGCCGTGATTCGGAATCAGGGCACGGGCAGAACCGAAAAATCATCATGAAAGGCGAAAAAAGATATGAACACACTCAACGAAATGAAATGCACATTCCCTGCACGTTCGGAAAACGAAAGCTTTGCCCGCACGATGGTCTGTGCGTTTGCGGCACAGCTTGACCCCACCGTCGAGGAACTTGCCGATCTGCGCACGGCGGTCTCGGAGGCGGTGACAAACAGCATCGTCCACGCATATCGCGGAAAAACGGGTGGTACCATCGCCGTGACCGTGCGCCTGCTGCCTGATTCCGTCATCTACGTGCGAGTTTCTGACAAGGGCTGCGGCATTGCCGATATTCCAAAGGCAATGGAGCCTCTGTATTCCACCGCTCCTGCCGAAGAACGTGCAGGGCTCGGATTTACGGTGATGGAAAGCTTCACTGACCGTTTGCAGGTCACATCGAAGCCCGGACACGGCACCACGGTCATCATGCGAAAGAAACTGCATCATGAAGCGGAATATCGTCATTGAAGAACATCTGGGGCTGGTACATCTCTGCGCCAATCGGTTTCGCAGCCGCGGGGTGGAATATGAGGAACTCTATTCGGCGGGGTGTCTGGGACTTGTGAAAGCTGCCAATGCCTTTGACATCGAGCGCGGCGTGTGCTTTTCTACCTATGCGGTGCCAGTTATCATGGGCGAAATCCGTCGGCTGTTTCGGGATGGCGGCACGGTAAAGGTCGGGCGGCGGCTCAAAGAGCAGGCGATGAAAGTCGCGGCGGTGACAGAGTCGCTGCGGCAGGAGATCGGGCATGAGCCGACGGTTTCGATGGTCGCGGCACGGGCAGGCATTTCGGAGGCAGAGGCGGCAGAAGCGATTTGTGCCGCACAGCCTGCGGTTTCCCTGACGGCATATACCGAGGAGGGGGAACAGCAGCTTGATTTGCCTGTCGATTCGCCCGAAACGGCATTGCAGGATAAGCTTGCGCTCGAACAGGTGCTTGCAACGCTTGCGCCCTCTGACCGAAAACTCATTGCTCTGCGGTATGAAAAGCGGCTGACACAGGCGAAAACCGCCGCACTGCTCGGCATGACACAGGTGCAGGTCTCACGCCGCGAGAAAAAGATCCTGCTCTATCTGCGCGAAGAACTGACCCGATAAACAAAAGAAAACGGCTCCCGTGCTGCGATACGGGAGCCGTTTTGCTTTTTGGATTAACCGCGGTTGAAACGCTTGTTGAAACGCTCAACACGTCCGCCGGTATCAACCAGCTTCTGCTTGCCCGTGAAGAACGGGTGGCACTTGGAGCAGATTTCAACTGTCAGATCCTTTTTGGTGGAAAGAACCTCCATGACATTGCCGCAGTGGCAGGTGATGGTGGTCTTTTCGCATACGGGATGGATGCCTTCCTTCATGATTTTCACCTCTTTCTCGGATAGAATCTGGGGCGATATTGACATAGCAGCCCGTCCGATTACTGTCCGGAAAGTAGTGCTATGGATTTTACGCTCAATCAGTATATCACATCATGCGCAGATTTGCAAGCGTTTTTCGGAAATTGCCGCGATTTGGACAATCCGCCCGCCGCATTCTGTCACATTATTGTGCAATCAGCTTGTGCATGGAGGCTTTCATCTGCTCGGAGAGCGCGAGGGCATCCTCCATCGTTTTGCCTGTGGTGGTATAGTAGACCTTGATCTTCGGCTCGGTGCCCGAAGGACGCACCACAACGCTTGCATGGTCGGGCAGGAAGAATGTGATGACATCGGATTTCGGGAGATTGAGGTCGCGCTCGGTGCCGTTTGCGAGGTCAACCGCCGTGCCTTTCATATAGTCGGCAAATTCGGTGACACGCAAGCCTGCGATCTCGGTGGGAACATTTGCGCGGAGGCTTGCCATCAGCTCTGCCATTTTGTGCATACCGGCGGCACCCTCAAACTGGAAGCTTTCCAGCTGATGCTTGAACACGCCGTACTTTTTATAGAGATTCTCGCGGGCTTCCAGCATCGTGATGCCCTGCGTGCGGTAATAAGCCGCCATTTCAACGATCAGCATGGAAGCAACGACAGCATCCTTATCACGGACATAGCTGCCTGCGAGGTAGCCGTAGCTTTCCTCAAAGCCGAGGATATAGCGGGATTCTTCGCCCTTTGCTTCGAGCATTCCGATCTGTTCGCCGATGAACTTGAAGCCTGTCAGCACGTCAATGATCTCCACGCCGTATTCCTCGGCAATGGGCTTGACCAGATCGGTGGTGACGATGGTTTTCACAGCGATCGGATTTTTCGGCATGGTGCCTTTTTTCGTGCGTTGTTCACAGATATAAGCAAACAGCATTGCACCCACTTCGTTGCCCGTGAACAGTTCAAAACCGCCGTCGGGATTCGGCACGGCGATGCCCACACGGTCGCAGTCGGGGTCGGTGGCGAGAAGCAGATCGGGCTTCACATCATCGCACAGGCGCAGACCATATTCCAAAGCTTCGCGGATCTCAGGGTTCGGATAGGGGCAGGTGGGGAAGTTGCCGTCAGGAAGTTCCTGTTCCTTGACGATGGTGACATCGGAGATGCCGATGCGGGAAAGGATCTCGCGGACAGGCTTGTTGCCCGTGCCGTTGAGCGGCGTATAGACGATCTTCAGACCGCTTTTTGCGCACAGGTCGGTGTTGATGCCCTGTGCAAGCACATTTTTATAGTATTCCTCGATGACGTCGTTTTCGATGTATGTAATCATGCCGTTTTGAACAGCCATAGCAAAATCGCAGTGCTTGACATCGCGGAACATATCGAGCTTGTTGATGGCATTGATGACGGTTTCTGCCACTTCAAGGGTGATCTGGCAGCCGTCTGCACCATATGCTTTATAGCCGTTATATTTTGCGGGGTTGTGGCTTGCCGTCACCATGATGCCTGCCGAACACTTCAGTGCACGGACCGCATAGGAAAGCATGGGTGTGGGCATCAGTTCCTTATACAGGTGAACATGAATACCGTTTGCTGCAAGCACAGTTGCTGCTGCCTGAGCAAATTCAACGGATTTGATGCGGCTGTCATAAGAGATGGCGACACTCGGCGCGTCAAAGGATGTCTTGACGTAATCCGCGAGACCCTGCGTTGCCCGACGGACGGTGTAGATATTCATGTTTGCGGTGCCTGCGCCGATCACGCCGCGCAAGCCGCCTGTGCCGAATTCCAAGTCTTTGTAAAAACGCTCATTGATCGCATCATCATCGCCTGCAATACTTTGCAGTTCAGTGATGAGGTCAGGGTCATCGACAGCGTTTTCACACCAAAGCTTATAGAGCTCGCTGACTGATTGTTGCATTAGAGTTCCTCCCTCTCAAATATGTGTACTCCCGACAGGGTACACGGTGAACCTGAATTTTCGATACAGTATCTATTATATCATATTTCATGCATTTTGCAAAGGGGCAGAATACCGAATTTTGCCGCGTTTGACCGCAATTTCTGGTATAAATGGATGAATTTCGCAAAAAATGGTTCCACGATAATGCGTGGATGGTGTATAATAGGAGCAGAACATCAGAGGAAGGTGGTGCGCGGATGCAGAAAAATCTGCGGATTCGGTTTTTGATTCTGAGTTGGGGTCTGCTCATGATCTTGCTTTCCGCGCTCTGCGGCGGCATTGCGTTGTATCTCTATCATACAGAGGTACAGAAATCGGAAGATACCCTGAAAGCAGGGATCGAGGAGTTCATGACAGAGAATCCTGCGCATGAGTATACACAAAGCGGAAAAGGACTGCTGCTTGCGGCATATTCCGGAAATGGAAGGCTTTATGCCAGACGTGCATGGCATATGTCCATGTCGCAGCACAATCTTGATCTGATCGTTGATGAATGTGAGGACGGAAACGAAACAGGCAGCGGACGCATTGAATTTGCAGAAATCGGTTACCGCTATCAGTACGTCCGACAGGATATCAACCCCGAAGGTCAGATTTTGCTTGCCGTTACCGACTGCACACAGGAGGAACGTGTCAAATATACCATTCGGCATAATATCCTGTGGTTTCTGATTCTCGGCGGATTGCTGCTGATTCCCGTCAGTATCCTGCTTTCACAGTGGGCGAGCAGACCCATCGAGGAAGCGTGGGAAAAGCAGAATGATTTTGTATCGGATGCCACGCATGAACTGAAAACGCCGCTTGCAACAATCGCCGCCGACACGGAAGCGGTTTTGTCCAATCCAGAGGCAACGGTGGAAAGCCAGTCGAAATGGCTGGGCTCGATTCAGGGCGAGACATCGCGTATGGCAGGGCTGATCAGCGGATTGCTGTTCCTTGCCAAAATCGACGCAGGGGAGATCAAGCTGACGCTCAAAGAGGAGGAGATCTCCGAGCGGATGGAAGAACTCTGCATGGAGTGGGAACCGACGATCTATGAAGCAGACAGAAGATTTGACTATGAGATGACGGGCGGACTACTATATAAATGTGACTGGAGCCGTATCCGTCAAATGGTGGATGAAATTGTCGATAATGCGGTGAAATATTCCAAAAAAGGCGGACGCATCCGATTGGTGATGAATCGTGATCGGAAACAGCATCTGCGAATCGTTGTGTCGAATGAGGGCGATCCGATTGATGAAAAGGATCTGGAAAACATTTTCGACAGATTCTATCGGATTGATCAGTCGCGTGCGCGAATCACGGGCGGTTACGGCTTGGGGCTGTGTGTGGCGAGATGTATTGCCGAACTGCACGGCGGGAGCATCACCGCAGAAAGTTATGGCGGTATCAACGTGTTTACGGTTCTTCTCGGAGAACCCGAGGGAAAATAAAACAGCAGCATCATTATAAGATAGCAATTATGGATACTGCCAAAGCAGACCTATGACGACACATAGCTATAAACGCAATTTAACAATATTAACAAAAAGTCCTTTGCTTCAAATTGAAACAAAGGACTTTTTTTTATTTCTGATTGATTAACATGCGCTTCATCATGCAAAGATCAAAAACATTCATCACTCCATCCTCGCATAAGTCCGCTGCCTTCCAATTAGGAAGAGATACGTTTGGAACAGCTAAAATCCACTTTTGAAGAAGAACAACGTCTGCAATATTGAATTTACCGTCTGCATTTACGTCTCCGATACAATCAGCAGTTTGATCTGAAATATAGACAGAAAGTCTGTTTGTTGAGATTTCATATTTGAATTCATATGTACCGCCTGTTGCATTCAGGACAATATCTGAACCTGATTTTGTTAAAACCAGTCTGCTGGCAGTATCAGAAATTGTGGTGCTGTCTTTTCCGAAAACTTCATTTGTGCCGACATTGCTGATTTTAAATGCATACTTTCCTGCTGATAATTCTTTTGTAAGAGAAACAACATCGTTGTTATCAGTTTTCTTAAATGTATCAGTTGATTCCTTACCGCCGAATGAACTTTTCAGCTGAATTACAGAGTCAGTTTTAGACAGAGTATTTGCTGTGTTATAAGTAGTCTCTCCTCAAGCCGAATAAAACCCGCGCAGTATCGACAAAAGCGATAAAACATAGTATAATAGAAGTGCAAGGAAAAAGCCGTAAAACGAGAAAAAAGCTTGCACTTCGGAGGATGCCATCGGCAATCTGCTTCGTATGCAGGCACAGAGAGCCGTATATGATACGATGATTTATCTTTGGAAAAGTGCAGATGAATAAAAGAACACGGATAGCCGTCTGTTGAGGACGGTTATCCGTGTTTGAATGTACTCAGTATAACAAAGTCACGTTGTTCAGTCTATGCTTATACGCTCAAAGCTCAGATGATCCTTAGCAGCTTCGATCAGAAGCCATGATGCTCCCTCCAGCCCCGTAGCCGAAACGGATACCACATTTTCTTTCACGAAATTCTCGTGAGAATGTCCCACTGCCAGAAGCTCATATTTCTTTACTTCATCACTTAGACAAACCTTGTCAAACTCTCCGTTTTTAAGGCTTGACAACGGTAAAAATGGATAGGGTGCATTAATATCAAGAAACAGGAAATGAGAAAAACGCATCTTATGACCGCAGCATTCCGTTTCATAGAATAATGGCATCTGTCTGATAAATTCCATCTGCTTTGTTGTAATTCTTTTCCTGATACCGTCATAATAATCCCTCAGATGCTCCACATCGGGATCTACATCGACACCATGTTCGGCATACAGTTCGCAGTTGCCTTTCAGACATATGATACCACTTTCTTTTAACAGGATGAGGCACTCAAACTCCTCGTTTCCGCGCTGGAAAATGTCTCCCAAGAATACGGTTAGATCTGCGTTCTTCTCCCTTATCTGTTCAAGCACTTTCTTCAACGCTTGAAGATTTCCGTGTACATCCGAAAATACTGCGAGTTTCATAATTCATCCTATTCCTTTCTGCATAGATATGCTGTGATTTATTAGTTTTTCCCAAACAACCCGATAGATTGATGTGCTGTACGGAAAGATGTATTATAGCACAACATTCAAAATTTGTCAATAGCACAGCTTTATTGTTTTTGAAATGACAGAAGCCACGCAGATTATATTTCAATCTGCGTGGCTTTTCATTTACAGCTTCGTCAAATATCATTAACAGATAAATTATCAATGTGTAAGATAGCTTCATACAGATTAATGATTTCTAATCCTTTTTTCTGTGTCATACACATTGTCTGCCCTGTTCCGCTTCTTATATTGGCAATATTCCAATAACAAATACAGCATTCTGTTGCAAGCTCAACAAGCCGAGTATTCCGCACTTTCATGCAGCCGTTGTAGTAATGCTCTGAGATGTATTCAATGCTGTCGGCGTGAGCAAGGATATAACTAGTCTCTCCTCAAGCCAAATAAAACTCACGAAGTATCGACAAAAGCCCACGCAGAAAGAAAGGCGTGGGCAGAGTAATTCACGTTTATTAAAAGAGGTCTCACACTTTTGTTTATAGGCAGAGAGCGGAAGGAAGTTTACGTCTGACTGACACAGATAGACCTTAATATTCAGATTCTGTCATAAAAGGAAAGAGATTTTGTGCATAAGGTAGAATGCGGAAAAAAGCCGAAAAAAGGGTTGACTTTTGCGATGAAGTATGGTATTATAATCAAGTCGCCAAACGAGAGCGACAGAAGACATCGAAAAAAAGTTTGAAAAAGTTTTGAAAAGGGCTTGACAAACTCAAAAAGATGTGCTATAATAGATAAGCTTTCGCAAGAGAGCGAGTCGAGTGGCAAAACCAAACGGCACCTTGAAAATTGAACAATGCTTCAACAAGAAACCCTTGAAGATTCCGAGATTATGAGGAAACGAGTAATCTCAACTCAAGAAAAGAGTATAAAACGAAAAAGTAATTGCGAGTGAATCGTAATGACTAG
>JAZLJA010000036.1:0-78752 GCA_045617625.1 Oscillospiraceae bacterium
GGGCTAGCCCCTCTTGACAGATGAACAGAATCATGCTACAATGCAGATAAGACCGACATCGCATCTGCCGGTCTCATCATAATCAATCTATGCTTTCAATATACACTGTTTTGCGTTTACACAAAATTCGGGATTGAGCCAATCCCCTTGTTGATGAAAGCAAGGGGATTTTTCATACGCTATCTACATCCAATCAAACTTGGCTTTTGAGCTTTCAGTTCATTTGTTAATTCGGAGAGGTTACGAATGAATTTCATTGTACTACCATCGTATTCAATCTTATTTTCAAAAGGATATAACTCAATGCCAAAAGAACGATAGCCTATCTTAGCTCGATATATACGAATGCTTTTAGGAATGCTTTGAGCAAGAAACGTGCAAATACTATCCTCAATATTTGTCCCCAGAATGACACAAGCAACGTCTTCGGGAGTATATTCGAGAAACTGTTTTTCAGATTCTTCTACGATTCGATATTCCTTTTCATATACCCAATCAGTATGTTTATAAAAGAAACTCTTGTATACTTCGTTTACTACTAAATCATCTTCTACATAACCGTCACCATTAGCAGCCTCAGAATGTTTAGGGTTAGAAACATATTCTAACTTTTGGGCTTTTGAAAACACACCATTTGTCCAATAGCCAATACATATTCCGTGAAAATTGTCAGCGTAATGTGCCCACATACTCGGAGAAAAGCAAGTTTCTGATAAAGACAGTATTTTGTATTTTTGACGAATAGATGCCATTACTATATCCTCATCATCTACAGCTTTCGTAATACTGCATCCTGCATATCCAGATATTTCAAAATCGTATCCAGAACCTTCTAGCGGGTCATTAAGCTGTGAATAATTCGGAAAGAAAATGTGGTTGTTTTCAAATGTATCAAGCCTATACGCAAGCTGTTCTCTTGTAGCTATTGGTAAATACTTAAACAGAATTTCCGTTTTTTCTGTATTCTCCATTTTTACACACGCTCCTTTTTATACAAACATCTGCTGTAACAGACCTTTATTCAGCTCTTTCCACTTGTCAAGCTCCTGCTTTGCATAGCTGATAGCTTCATCATAAGAAGAAAGGAAATCTGCGATTTTCTGCTGTTCTTCTTTATCGGCAATAAACAATGGGCAATCTAAAACATCTTGTTTTCTAAGATTGGTTTGTTTAACCCCATCATCAAATGACAAAAAATATGCACATCTACTTATTTGTGCCGAAACAAAGATAGGCTTATGTGTAGACCTCAATGCACAAATTCTTTGATTTAGAGTGTATTGTTTATCTTTATCAATAACCAAACATTTTGACATTGCTTTTCCGTTTGGAACATCACTCATAACCATAACAATATCTCCTATATGTAATGGTACTAATACAGTATTTGTCTTTCTTATGACTTCACCATTTGTTGATATAAATTTTGAATTGACAATTATATAATCGCCATTATCATCTTCGCAATTCTCATGAGCTTTACCATTTACAAAGCCCATTTCTTCTCCTATTGTGCTTTCAACCCACTCAGGATATTCCGTCCCGTTCTCACGCTTGAACCGCACTTCCTGCGAAAAGATTTTCTGCATCATAGCCTTTTTCTGCTGTTCAAGGTTCTGCACTTCTGCTTCGGACTGTGCTATCACTTCGTCAACGGTGGAGAGAAAGTCTGCGATTTTTTGTTGTTCTTCAAGGCAGGGAGTTTTGACACCTATATTCTCTAAGTTTTCTTGATTGATATTTGTATTGGCACTCACACTACACTTTTTCATAATAGCGTTTCTAAAATCTTCTTCCAAAAAGCAATAGCGTTTATATCCAATATCTAATCTTTCTTGAAAAAACCTTGCTCTAATAATAAAACCTGAAAAAACAGTATCTTTCATTTCAGTTGCTATAACGCAAGGCAAGCCAACCCCAGAGGGCTTTACTGACGAACGAATAAAAAGAACATCACCTTTAATAATTCGTTTTTCTTCCAATTCTTTTGGCGTTACTTCCACTAAATCAAATTCTGAATTATCCGTAAGCCAATTTGAAGAAAACACATCTTGAAGGTTTACCATTCTATTCCCGTGACCGAAATAATCTTTTCCTTTAGAAATACCGTTTGTTAATGTACACAATTCACCCAGCCTTATGATTTCCCATTCAGGATAGCTCGTCCCGTCCTCACGCTTAAATCTCAATTTCGGTACTAACATAACGCACCTCACAATCCGAGTAGTTTCAGTCCTGCGTTTACCTTGTCGATAGCAGCCTGCTTCTTTGCTGTGATGTCTGCAAGCTCCGCACGGACTGCCTGAATGTCGATAGGTGCTTCTTCCTCAAAGGTATCGACATAGCGAGGAATATTGCAGTTAAAGCCGTTCTCCCTGATTTCGTCAAGCGTTGCGATATGGGAGAACTTTTCGATTTCTGCCCTCTGCTCATAAGCATTCACGATACGGTCAATATCCTCGTCTGAAAGCTCGTTCATGTTCTTGCCTGCGGTGTAATACTTGCTTGCATCACAGAACCAGATGTTACTGCTGTTGCCGTTCCTGTTCTTTTTCAGAACGATACAGCACACAGGGATAGAAGTACCGTGAAAACAGTTTGCAGGCAGTCCGATGATAGCGTCAATGACATTCTGATTCTCAATCAGATAACGCCTGATAGCTTCTTCCTTGTTTCCTCTGAACAAGACACCGTGAGGGAGCAGAACCGCAGCTCTGCCGTCCTTGTCAAGATGATAGGCGATGTGTTCAAGGAACATCAGGTCTGCATAGGATTTCGGAGCAAGCACACCGCAGTTGGAAAAACGAGGGTCGCTCTCAAATTTGGAATCCGCAGACCACTTTGCAGAATACGGTGGATTTGCCACCTGAACCTGAAACTTAGTCTCACCGAAATTGTCGTGTTCGATTGTATCATCATTGAATACGGTGAACTCCTTGTACGGAACGCCGTGCATCAGCATATTCTGGCGCATCAGGTTATAGGTCGTGCCGTTCATTTCCTGCCCGTAGTAGTGATTGACGGTTCTGTTGGAACAGTGCCGCTTGACTTCCAGAAGCAGAGAACCGCTGCCTGCACACGGGTCACAGGCACTCTTTACAGTGTCCAGACCGAGCGTAGCAAGCCTTGCAACAAGCTCTGACATCTTTGTAGGTGTAAAAAACTCGCCGCCCTTCTTGCCTGCATCAGACGCAAACAGACCAATCAGAATCATGTATGCCGTACCGAGAACATCAAATTCAGCGTCTTCAAAATTGAAGTCGATGTCATACACCTTATTGATGACCTTGCTGATAAGTTTCGTTCTTTGCGACACTTCCTTGCCTAAATCCTTATCCTGCAAGTTCATATCATCAAACAGTTTATCAAAGGCGGCTTCACTTTCCTGCCCGACAGTAGAGCCGACCAGTGAAGCGATAGCCTTTTCATAATCCTCAATACTGAACTCACCGCCCTTGATTTTCGCAACAAGGGAATTGAATAGGTTGTCAGGCTCAATGATATAGCCCAAGTGATCGAGCGACATTTCCTTGACCGCTTCTTCCAGTTCCTCATTTTCAAGTGCTTCGCGGTAGGTCACACCATCATTTTTCAGAATCTCGTCCATATACTTCTCTGTACGCTCTGACAGATAGCGATAGAAGATAGTGCCGAGAATGTAATTTTTGAATTTGGAAGAATCCATATTGCCGCGCAAGTCATTTGCGATAGCCCAGAGCTGCTTTGCAAGCTCCTGTGATTTTGTGCTGATGTCAGACATAGATTACACTCCTTCAGCAGTGAATTTATCGTACATATCTTTGATGAACGCCATAGTCGCATTTATCAGCTTCGTTTGCTTCAAAAGCGGCAACTGCATATCGCTGAGGCGTTCGCGGATTTTGTTCTTTGTGACGCTGCGCTCGTCAACGAAGTATTCGTTCAGGACAGAGAGGACTATTTCAGGCGAAATATCATTTGTCTTTGCAAATTCGCTGACATCATTTTCCATAACTTCCTTTTCATACTGTTCGTACTCCTTGATAATGTCATCATCGGGGTCGAGATTGAAAAAGCGTGAGTTAATAAATGCCTTCATAATACCCGATTTGTAACGCATTTTCTCGTTGTCGGAACGGTCAATCTCACGCAGGATAAGGTCGATGCTTTTCTGCATTTCCTCTTTATCTTTACGGTTGATTTCTTTCAGCAGATTCAGTACATAGACAACATTGATTTTGTCGGTTCGGACAAGTTCAATATTGAAGTCTACATCAGCGAGAATCGTTTTTGTGCCAGCTTTCGCCTTTGCTTTCTGTTCATCATAGAAGGTGAGATACCATGACTTGTATTCCGCATATTCTTCCTCATTCATAAAGAGGTCGAGGTCAGACCAATCGAACTTGCTAAATGTTTTCATCGTTGCAAGAGCCTTTGCGAGCATACGGAATATGATGATAAATTCCTTTTGCTTGTCTTCTTCAATAAGGTTTCCGCAGTCATCAGCAGTCGGACAAATCTTCTTGATAGCTTCTGCCTGTTTGCGGTATTCAGTCACATAGTATTCATAGCTTTCAAGCAGATAGTCATTCGGGTTTCCGCTGCCGCTAAAGAGTTTCAGAGCAGCGTCCTGCGCCTTCTTGATATTGCGGTAAGTCACAATCTGTCCAAACTGCTTTGTAGGCTTGTCAATTCGGTTTGTACGGCTGTACGCCTGTACCAGAGAATGATAAATCAGATTCTTGTCAAGGAACAGAGTATTAGTCGGCTTGCTGTCAAAACCCGTCAGGAACATATCTACTACAATAAGCAAATCAACTTGCGGAAGGTCTTTCTGTTTCAATCTCTTTGCAATATCTTTGCGGTACGCATCAAAGGTCGAGAGGTCAAAGCTCGTTCCGAACAGAGCATTGTAATCGTCCATACATTCCTGAAGATACCGTGCAGAATGTTCGTCCTGTCCTTCGGAAAGGTCTTCATTCGGCTGAAATGTAAAAATAGCACAAACCTTGTAGCCCTTATCATTCTTCGCCTTGAAAGCGTGATAGTAGTCCATAAGGGTCTGAATCTTATCAACTGCAAACAAAGCCGTATATACATCTTTTCCTGTCGGTTTAATATGAGAATCAAGCGTTGAAAGAATATGGTCGGCAATCATATCAATACGATGCTTGTCATGATAAAGGGAGTCAAGGTCAATATTCTTGCTCTTGCAATAATCAGGGTCATCAATCCTTTCGGGGTCAAAGCCCTGAATCGGAATGCTGTCCGCACTGATAGAACGCATATACTCTACCGAGAAGCGCAGCACATTGCCGTCTGCAATCGCTTCTTTAATCATATAGCGATGAATACAAGGGTCAAGCGTTCCAGAGAAAAACATATCTGCTGTTGTTCTACTGTTGCCGCCCTTATTCTCCTTGAAAATAGGTGTTCCTGTAAATCCGATATAGTTTCCATTATGAAAATGTCGTTTAATGTCGCCGTGCATCTTGCCAAACTGTGAACGATGGCATTCATCAATGATAAATACGCACTTCTTGTCGGAAAGTTGCGCCATGATTGATTCATACTTCTTGTTCTTGACTGCGTTTGCCATTTTCTGAATGGTAGTAATGATTAGTGTCTTGTCTGAATCAGTCAGGTCGTTTACAAGTGTTGCCGTACTGTCGGTGTTGTCTACGCAACCTTCCTCAAAGCTGTTGTACTCGTCAACAGTCTGGTCGTCTAAATCTTTTCGGTCAATCAGGAAAAACACTTTGTCGATGTTCGGATTGTCACGGAGCAGACTTGCGAGCTTATAACTTGTAAGTGTCTTGCCCGAACCTGTTGTGTGGAACACAAAGCCGTTCAAATTACTGCCAAGAATGCGTTCCATAGATTCCTTTACAGCGTAAATCTGATAAGGTCGCATAACCATAATGACAGGTTCGGTTTCCTTAATAACCATAAACCTTGTAAGCATTTCGGTCACGGAGAACTTGTCAAAGAAGTCAGCAGTAAACTCGCCGAGCCGATTGATACGGACATTGTTCCTATCTGTCCAGTAAAATGCAAGCGATTTCAGAATAAGCTGTTCTGAGCCGTCTGCTCTGCGCTCATTGGCGTTGGCAAAATACTTCGTTTGTACGCTGTTTGATACAACAAAAAACTGAATGAAGCGGAACAGTCCCTTGAAAGAATATGTGCGGTATCTGTTGATTTGGTTGATAGCCTCATTCAGCTCCACACCAGAGCGTTTCAGCTCGATTTGAACCAAAGGAAGACCATTGATAAGCACTGTCACATCGTAGCGGTTTTTGTATTCCACATCATCCTTATGTGCCTTATCCATAGTCACCTGATGTGTAACCTGATAGGTGTTCCTATCTATATCAGAGGTCAAGAACTCGGCATATATGGTTTTGCCGTTATCCAGTTCAAGTACCCATTTCTCACGGAGTATCTTTGCACTTTCGTATATCGTATGGTTTTCCAGTCGGAGCAGAATCTTATTGAACTCGCTGTCGGAAAGTTCTGCCACGCCCTTCGCCTCGGTCAGAGCTTTACTGTTGACCTTGCAAAACTGTTCGCGGAAATTGGCAAGCACATCATCATAGTTTGCCATATCTACATAGGAATAGCCCTGTTCTTTAAGTTGATTGATGAAGATTTCTTCAACTTCATATTCGGTCTTTAAGCCACTCATAGCGATTATCCTTTCGCATAACATCATTCAAAGAGAACCACATAAAAAGTTACAGTCCTCGCTATCATTAGTATAGCATAAAAATGGTGGTATGTCAATAGACAACCACCAAATTTGTTATTGATATTTTGAACAGCATTATGCAAACCACCATGATTGTTACAGAAACCACCCAAAAAGTTGCTTACCCGAATATTATTGCACGCCATACTAAATACGACTTTGTTCATCTATCAAAACTGCGGTCTTCCGCAAATGTCTTTATAACCAAACGAAAAGGCATCGGAAATCCGATGCCTTTGATTTATGGGCTGTCGTGTATCCAGTCACCGCTTGAAAACGCCCACAAAACCTTTGAGTGCTGTATGAGTGTTGTATGAGTGCTACAAGGAATAATTTAGCTTTTCTCAGCGTATCCAAGAAACAACAAAACCCACGCAGAATCGAAATCTGCGTGGGGTTGCATTGCTTTTGATAAGCTGAAAATCAGCGCTTGGAGAACTGCGGAGCACGACGAGCAGCTTTCAAGCCGTACTTCTTTCTTTCCTTCATTCTCGGGTCACGAGTGAGGAAGCCAGCCTTTTTGAGGGTGGGACGAAGTTCAGCGTTGAACTGGAGCAGTGCGCGTGCAACACCGTGACGGATCGCACCAGCCTGACCGGTGACGCCGCCGCCTGCAACAGTGCAGACGATATCGAACTGACCATCGGTTTCGGTGAGAGCGAGGGGCTGACGCACGATGAGTTTCAGGGTCTCAAGACCAAAGTAGTCATCAATGGTTCTGCCGTTGATGGTGACGTTGCCGTTGCCGGGATACAGACGGACTCTTGCAACGGAATGCTTTCTTCTGCCGGTGCCGTAGAACGACTTCAGCTTTGCTTCATAGCTAACAGTTTCACTCATTGCAATATCCCTCCTTAAAATTCGCAGACCTCAGGCTTCTGAGCCTGATTCTTATGCTCTGCATCTGCATAGACGCGCAGACGCTTCATGGATGTTCTGCCGATGTGGTTGTTGGGCAGCATGCCGTTCACTGCAAGATACATTGCGTGCTCGGGCTTCTTTTCCATCAGTTCACGATAGGAGACCTTCTTGAGGTGACCGATCCAACCGGTGTGCCAGATCTCGAACTTCTGGTCGAGCTTTTTGCCCGTGAGAACTGCCTTTGCGCAGTTGATGATGATAACGTGGTCGCCGCAGTCCACATTGGGTGCAAAATCGACCTTGTGCTTGCCGCGCAGAATTGCAGCGGCCTTTGCAGCGGTGCGGCCGAGGGGCTGACCTGCTGCGTCAATGATATACCATTTGCGGCTGATTTCGCCGACTTTCGGCATGGTAGTTGACATACGTTTTTCCTCCATTATAATAGGCTTGTCGGGGGTGGATGCACACGGGGCAGCGGCATCGCCCGACGCAACATTCAATAGTATATCAGATTCTTTATTGAATGTCAATCGGCAAAACACCGAAATTTCAAAATATATCTCTCATTCTCTCGAAATCTCTTGAAATATCTGCAAATCTCTCGTTTTCTCGTGCTTCATTTCATTTTTTGAGATTCGGCGAAATGTGCAAAAATCTGCGGGATATATGGGATTTTCTGGAGGTTCAGGTCAGCTTTTCATACTCATGCGCCTTAGGTCTGCCCATGAGGGTTTGCAGCGATTCCTTGACATCGCCATGTTCATAGAGGACACGGTAAAGCTCGCAGGTGATGGGCATTTCGACGTCATACCGTTTTGCAAGGCCGTGAGCGGCGCGGCAGCAGGGATAGCCCTCAACGGTGCCGACCTGTTTGACGGCTTCCTCAGGCGAAACGCCCTGCCCGATGAGAATGCCTGCCCGACGGTTGCGGCTGTGCATACTGGTGCAGGTGACGATGAGGTCGCCGATGCCTGTGAGCCCCGCGAAGGTGTTGGGACGCGAGCCGAGTGCCAATCCCAGACGGGTGATTTCGTGGAGACCGCGGGTCATGAGGGCAGCTTTGGTATTGTCGCCAAAGCCCAGACCATCGCAGATGCCGGCGCACAGGGCGATGACGTTTTTGAGTGCGCCGCCAAGTTCACAGCCCGTCACATCGTCGTTGACGTAAACGCGGAAGGTGGGGGAGGTGAACCATTCCTGCACGAAATAGGCGGCAGCTGCGCTTGCGGAGGCTGCAACGACCGTTGTCGGAATGCCTCTGCCGACTTCTTCGGCATGTGAGGGACCCGTCAGCACCACATAAGCGCCCTGCGGAATTTCCTCGGCAAATACAGTGCTCATCAGTTTGAGGCTTTCGTCCTCGACACCCTTGCCTGCGTTGCAGATCACCGTGCCCGACTTAATGAACGGTGCGGCGCGGCGTGCTGTTTCGCGGACATATGCGGAGGGAATGACGAACAGCGCCATATCCGCATCTTCCAGCACCGAAATATTCGTGGTCAGTTTGATATCAGCAGGGATCTTGACCCCGGGGAGTTTTTCTTTTTGTTCGCCGTCGCGGCGAATCGCTTCGATTTCGGCGGGCAGGGCACTCCAGAGAGTCACATCATGTCCGCAGCTGTGCAGATGCACTGCCAGTGCAGAACCGAATCCGCCGCCCAGAACAGTAATTTTTGCCATTTGTGATACATCCTTTCTGTTGTCATACTATATAAATAGTGTCAGCACAGAGATCTGCGTGTTTCTTGCGATATACAAATAGTCTACCATATTTCCACAGGTTCGTCAAGGTACGGGAGTGGCAAAAAATGAGAAAATTTTCCGCATTTGCTGTGAAAGAGAGAGAATCGCAAGAAATGGAAAATTTTCCGAAAAAAGTGCTTGCCTTTTTCCGAAGTTTGTAGTATAATAGAATGGTATGCAAATCTTACGATTGGGAGGTTATTCCATGATCATGAATTGTCTCATGCTGGCGGATAAGGTTCTGAAAGGAACCGAAACCATGAGCGGCACCGAAATCGCATCCATGACCATCATCGGCTTGGCGGTGGTGTTTGCAGGCTTGCTGATCCTCGTGGTGTTCCTTTATTTGTCGGGCGGCATCTTCAAAAAGATGGGTGCCAAAAAGAAGGCTGTACCTGAGAAACAAGCTGCGGCTCCGACGAAAACAGCGGCACCTGTCAAACAGGCGGCACCTGCATCGGCGGGCGCGGCTGCTGCTGACGACGATGAGGTCATCGCAGTCATTTCGGCGGCGATCGCGGCAATGGGTGCTGCGGATGGCAAGGAATATCGTCTGCACAGTGTCAAGCCTGTCACACGCGGCGGCGGAAACGGTCGTTCGGCATGGGCGCAGGCGGGCATTTCCGATGCGACCAGACCCTTTTGACAAACGACAACAAAGATTTTGAAAGTGAGGGCTCTCAACAATGGGCGGCGTTCTTGATTTTATCTCCAACACCATCGGCGGCCTTTGGAATGACAGCGGCTTGAATGCACTGTTCTCGGAAGGCGGCTGGAAGAATCTCGTGATGATTCTGGTTTCATTTCTGTTCATGTATCTTGCAATCGCAAAGGAATTTGAGCCTCTGCTGCTGCTCCCGATTTCTTTCGGTATGCTGCTGACCAACCTGCCGATGGCGGAAATGTATCACCCCGATCTGTGGGTGCTGGTCGATGGTCATGTCGATTACGGCACGGTGCTGCGCGACGGCGGCTTGCTCGATATGTTATATCTCGGCGTCAAGTTACAGCTCTATCCGCCGCTGATCTTCCTCGGCATCGGCTGTATGACGGATTTTTCGCCTCTGATCGCCAACCCCAAGAGCTTCTTGCTGGGCGCGGCTGCACAGGGCGGTATCTTCTTCACCTTTGTCTGCGCAGGTATTCTGGGCTTCACGGCTGCTGAGGCTGGTGCTATCGCTATCATCGGCGGTGCTGACGGCCCGACTGCAATTTACGTATCTACAAGACTTTTGACAGGCGGCGGTGCCATCACCACGGGTAATATTGCCCTTGCTGCATATACTTATATGGCACTTGTGCCGATCATTCAGCCGCCCATCATGCGCCTGCTGACCACCGAAAAGGAACGCAGTGTCAAGATGGAGCAGCTCCGTACTGTCTCGAAAACCGAAAAGCTCATCTTCCCGATTGCTGTTACCATCATCGTGTCGCTGCTCGTCCCTTCTGCGGCTCCGCTGGTCGGTATGCTGATGTTCGGCAATCTGCTGAAAGAATCGGGTGTGGCTGCGCGTCTGATCGACACCGCACAGAACGCTCTGATGAACATTATCACGATCTTCCTCGGCATTTCTGTCGGCGCGACCACACAGGCTGACCAGATCATCAACCTGAAGTTCGGCGGCGTCATGCTGTTGGGCGTTATCGCATTCTCGCTCGGCACGGCTTGCGGACTTCTCTTCGGTAAGATCATGTATGTCGTGACCAAGGGCAAGGTCAACCCGCTGATCGGTTCGGCAGGCGTTTCCGCAGTGCCGATGGCTGCCCGTATCTCCCAGAAGGTGGGCGCAGAGACCGATCCCACAAACTTCCTGCTGATGCACGCGATGGGTCCCAATGTCGCGGGCGTTATCGGTTCGGCAGTTGCAGCAGGTGTGCTGCTTTCTGTCATCGGCTGATGTGAAATTTTCAGAAGCCGCAAAGTGACATTCCAAAAGGCGGCAGCTGTTTGAAAACGGTTTGCCGCCTTTGTTTGCGATTGATGAAACGGAGGATTTATTTATGTTCGAGTATCCGATGATCGACAGCGTGGATACGCTGAAAAAAGTGCTGGCACAGGTTCGTGCCGCACAGCAGGCTTACGCCGAGTTCCCGCAGGAAAAGGTGGATGCGATCTTCCGCGCTGCGGCAGTCGCAGCAAATCAGGCACGTATTTCGCTTGCAAAAATGGCTGTGGAAGAAACCGGTATGGGCGTGGTTGAAGATAAGGTCATCAAAAACCATTTCGCCTCGGAGTATATCTATAATGCCTATAAAAACACGAAAACCTGCGGTGTCATCTCCCGCGATGAGACATTCGGCACCATGCAGGTGGCTGAGCCTCTGGGCGTGATCGCTGCCGTCATTCCGACAACGAACCCCACCTCTACAGCGATCTTCAAGACGCTCATCACCCTCAAGACACGCAACGGTATCGTGATCTCGCCGCATCCCCGTGCCAAGCAGTCCACGATCGAGGCTGCAAGAATCGTGGCACAGGCTGCATATGCGGCAGGTGCGCCTGAGGGGCTCATCGCCTGGATCGACGCGCCTTCGCTGGATCTGACCAACACCATCATGAAGGAAGCGGATATCATCCTTGCAACGGGCGGTCCTGGCATGGTCAAAGCAGCGTATTCCAGCGGAAAACCTGCATTGGGCGTCGGTGCCGGCAACACCCCTGCGATCATCGACGACTCCGCTGATGTCACACTGGCAGTCAACTCGATCATTCACTCGAAAACATTCGATAACGGTATGATCTGCGCTTCGGAGCAGTCCACCATCGTGGCCGATAAGGTTTATAAGGCGGTCAAAGCCGAATTTGAAGCACGCGGATGCTATTTCCTGCAGGGCAAAGAACTCGACAAGGTGCGCAAGACCATTATCATCAACGGTTCGGTCAACGCAAAGATCGTCGGGCAGTCGGCATTCCGTATCGCAGAACTGAGCGGCGTCAAAGTTCCGCAGAATACCAAGATCCTCATCGGTGAGGTGGAAAGTGTGGACATCACCGAGGAATTTGCACACGAAAAGCTTTCTCCCGTGCTGGCGATGTATCATGCCAAGAACTTCGATGAAGCTGTCGAAAAGGCTGAACGTCTGATCGCAGACGGCGGCTACGGACATACTTCTTCGGTCTATCTCAATGCGGTGACGGAGCGCGGCAAAATTGATCTGATGGCAGAACGCATGAAAACCTGCCGTATTCTCGTCAATACACCTTCCTCACAGGGCGGTATCGGTGATCTCTATAACTTCAAGCTGATGCCTTCGCTCACACTGGGCTGCGGCTCGTGGGGCGGCAATTCCGTTTCGGAAAACGTGGGCATCAAGCATTTGCTGAACATCAAGACTGTCGCTGAGAGGAGAGAAAATATGCTCTGGTTCCGCACGCCGCAAAAGGTGTTTATGAAGAAAGGCTGCCTGCCCGTCGCGCTCGATGAGCTCGGCACACTGATGGGTAAAAAACGTGCATTCATCGTCACGGACAGCTTCCTGTTCAAAAACGGCTATACCAAATGTATCACCGACAAGCTCGATGCAATGGGCATCACCCACACCACGTTCTTCGATGTCGCCCCTGACCCCTCCCTTGCCTCTGCAAAGGCGGGTGCCAAGCAGATGGCTGCCTTCGAGCCCGACTGCATCATCGCAGTGGGCGGCGGCTCGGCAATGGATGCCGGCAAGATCATGTGGGTGCTGTATGAGCATCCCGAGGCGGACTTCATGGATATGGCAATGCGTTTCTGCGATATCCGCAAGCGTATCTATCCGTTCCCGAAAATGGGCGAAAAAGCGTATTTTGTTGCAGTGCCGACTTCGGCAGGCACGGGCTCTGAGGTCACGCCGTTTGCTGTGATCACCGATGAACAAAGCGGCATCAAGTATCCGCTTGCCGACTATGAGCTGCTGCCCAACATGGCGATCGTTGATGCCGATTTGATGATGAACGCACCCAAGGGTCTGACATCTGCATCCGGCATTGACGTTGCGACCCATGCGCTCGAAGCTTATGTATCTGTCATGGCAACGGATTTCACCGACGGTATGGCGACACGTTCGCTGCAAATGGTGTTCGATTATCTCCCGCGCTGCTATGATGACGGTGCGCACGATCCCGTTGCGCGTGAGAAAATGGCACACGCTGCTACGATGGCAGGCATGGCGTTTGCAAATGCGTTCCTTGGCGTCTGCCACTCGATGGCACATAAGCTGGGTGCATTTCATCACATTCCGCATGGTGTGGCAAATGCGCTCATGCTTGAACAGGTCATGCGATTCAACGCTGTGGATGTCCCGACGAAAATGGGTTCGTTCCCGCAATATACGCATCCGCACACGCTCGAACGCTATGCGGAGATCGCAAAGGCAGTGGGCTGCAAGGGTAAAACCGATGCCGACAAGCTCGAAGCACTGATCGCAAAGCTCAACGAATTGAAAGCCCATATCGGCATTCCCGCAAGCATCAAAGAGTTCGGCATCGACGAGCAGGATTTCCTCAACCGTCTGGATGCCATGACCGAGCAGGCATTCGATGACCAGTGCACGGGTGCCAATCCGCGTTATCCGCTGATGTCGGAAATCAAGCAAATGTATCTGAACGCCTACTACGGCGACAACGGTAAAACCGTATAAAAGGGGGAGTTTTCATGTCACTCAAGGATCTGGAGATCATTGCGGAGCGTCCGCACAAGGTCGTTTATCGCGACGGCGACACCGTTTTGAAGGTGTTCGACAGCGATTATTCCAAGGCAAATGTACTGAACGAAGCACTGAATCAGGCGCGAGTGGAAGAAACGGGACTGTGCATCCCGACACTGCATGAGGTGCTGAAAATCGACGGAAAATGGGCGATCCGCACCGATTATATTGAGGGCGAGACATTGCGTCAGAAACTGGATGCACATCCCGAACAGCAGGAGGAGATCCTGAAGCTGTTTGTCAGCATTCAGATGGATATTCACACCAAGCGTGCGCCGCTGCTGACAATGCTGAAAGACAAGATGAACCGAAAGATCAGCGACAGCGGTTTTGATGCCACTACGCGATATGAACTGCATATGCGTGTGGAGGGCATGAAAAAGCATAAGAAGGTGTTGCACGGCGATCTGACGCTTTCGGATGTAATCATTCGTGCGGACGGGACACCGTTCATCATTGACTGGGCACACGCGACACAGGGCAATGCATCGGCGGATGTGGCACGGACGTATCTTTCGATGTGCCTGCACGAGAGCGAAGAACTGGCGAATGCGTATCTGCACACGTACTGCAAGATCAGTGACACTGCGCTGCAATATGTGCAGTCGTGGATGCCGATTGTTGCTGCGTCGCAGTCGGTGAAAGGCAATCCGACGGAGCAGGAATTTCTTGCGCGTTGGGTGAATGTTGTGGATTACTCGTGAGCGGGAGGATTGGGGGAAGAACCCCTTTTCCATATTGTCTTTCCTTCTAAGCGCACGCCTTATTATATAAATAGTATCGGTCAAGCTTTTTTTGAACAAAAAATCAGGAGGGTAAGGAACATGAAATGTTCCTTACCCTCCTGTTGATTTAGAACGAAAATAGAATTCGCTGCTTGGAAATCATCAGCCTATTTTGTCGATCAGCTTTGCAATGAATTTCAGCACCGTTGTCGCATCCGCCGATGTGACATCGCCGTCGCAATCGCAGTCAGCGTTGAGACGTCCCTGCTGTGATACGCTCACCGTGGTGTCCTCTCGGGACATTCGGCAAATCAGAATCGCATCACTCACCGTGATGATACCATTGCAGTCCACGTCACCAAGCATTCCCTTCGGGGTATCGCCGCCGGCGTTGATCGATGTTGTGGTGGAAGTCGTTGTAGTGGATGTCGTTGTAGTGGATGTCGTTGTTGTGGTGGTCGTGGATTTCGAGGTGCTGGTAGTGGATTCGGTCGTTTGCGTGTTCGTTGTCGTTGTGGGCTCTGTGGTTTTCGGCGGCTGATCACCGTTTCCGGCATCGCCAAGACCGTCAGCCTCAGTGCCGTCAGGCTCTTTGCCGTAGTAAAGCTTGCCGTTGACGTAAACAGGCACATAGGGGGTCATGACAGCATCCTTGCCGCTCAGAATGTCCTTGTTGGAGAAGTCGTTGGTGGCATCCCAGCCGCTGCCGTAATCGGGGAATACGAGCGCAAGCAGGATCTCACACTGATGCATACCCTCGGAAACAGGAATTGCTGCTCTGCCGTCGGGGAATGTGACTTCGACGTAGTAGATATCGCCGCTATACTGTGTGGGACCGGAGACAACTGCGGGCTTCACGCCGCTGGACGCGTACATTTCGGACTGGTTGCGGTCGCAGCGGATGGTAACGCTGGCAGGGTCTTTGCCTGCTGCCTTGACTTCGCTCAGATCCATATAATAACGGAACGAAACATTGTCCACCACTCTTGCGGGCCATGCGGTGTGGTTGGTCAGCTTCAGGCTGACGGTGATGCCGCTGTCAGAACTGGTCTTGCCCTCTGCCACGACATAAAGTTCAGGACCGTCGTGCGCTTCCTTCGGCGGGAAGTTCGGGTCGGATTTGCCGCCGTATTCGCTGACCATGCGGCAGAGCATCGCGGTGAAGCCTGCGTTATAGTCGGTTGCAACTTCGTTGTTGATGTAGTTTCCGCGGTCATCCTCATAGGTGCCGTCCTGGTTGGGGCCGCCGACCAATGCACCGTAAAGGGTGTGGCGGCTGGTCTCGGGATATGCCTCAGCATTTTTCCACGAAGCATGTGCGGTACGGTGATGCGGATTTTTCGGGGAATTCTGACCGTAGCCGCAGACATAGCTGCTCTTGCGGGGGTTGTCGCCGAGGGTGTAGTTGATCTGGGTCTCAGCAAAGTCGATGAGTTCGGAATTGTTCTCGCCCTTGAAGATGGTATCGCTTGCCACAACTGCAAGGAATGCAGCAGTGTTTGCATAGCGCAGGCAGCCCCAGTTGGTCAGCCAGCGCAAGCCGCCCTCGATGGTCTTGGGCTCGCTGTTGCCTGCCAGCCAGACGCCGAGGTGCTTCTTCACATGTGCGATATAGGTCGCGTCGCCGGTGTTGATGGCATAAAGCAGCATAGCACCCTGCATATTGTCATCCCAGCAGTGTGTCCAGCCGTAGGCGAGGGTATCGCCTTCGCCGAGCTGCTTGGTCAGGTTGGGGATGTAGCTCTTGGCTTCCGTGAGATAGCTTTCATCCTTTGTGGCGATGTAAAGCCAGTTTGCAGCGTAGAACAGCTGATCGTAGAAATGCGAGGAGCGATAGAAGCCCGACGCGTCGGAATTGTTGTAAGTTTCGTCACCGGGTGAGGTCTTTGCGGCCTTATAAATGCTCTCAGCGTGCTTGAGATAGTTTGCAAGCTTGGAGGCATCCACTCTGCCCTGCAATGCAGCATAGCCCGATGCAAGAGCCGCTGCCATTTCACCGAACACTGCCGAACAGCCCGAGGAAGCTTCCAGTGTGATACGGGCTTTTTCGATTTTTGTGCCGCTGTCCGCCATTGCGTATTCGTAGAGTTCTACAGGGCCCCACCAGGTATGGTCAACGGTGCCGCTGCCGATCTGATAGACGATCTTGGAACCCTTGTCGCAGGCAGCAAGGTAATCGAGGACATATTCGAGGTTGTTGACGTAGTTTTTCATTTCGCCGCAGGCTTCCACACCATCGGGATACTGATAAAGGCCCCAGGCAAGCATGGATGCGGAATACGCCATCGGCAGATTGAACTTGACATGGTCGCCTGCGTCGTACCAGCCGCCGTTGATCTCATCGCAGGTGATGGAGTCGCCGCGCCATTCGACACGGTTCCAGTCGGGCAGTTCGCCTGCCTGCTGGACTTCATAGAAATACAGTGATTTTTGCAGCGCTTCCGCATAATTCTGTGTGGCAGCGGAAGCGGACGGAGCATTGGTGTTCAGGGCAAGCACATCCGCAGATGCGGCAAGCAGACAGCTTGCAAGCAGCACCGCTCCGACGCGGTGTTTCTGAAACATGATAAAAACCTCCCTTTTTCATGCACGGCTGCGGTACAAAATTGAATCCGTGCTTACTTTCATTATGCCATAGAATCAGGAAATTGTCAAGGTATTTTTCGGCGTAAATGTGGGACAAATCAGTTGTGCAGACCGAACAGCGGAATGCTTATACAATGTGTAATATCTTATTCTGTATGTACTATATGTTATGACTTATACCCCCCATTCAAAATACCTATTTGCTTTTTTCGGAAATCTATGCTATACTCAAATCAGAAAAGGAAAACAGCACAAAAAATCAGATCGAAATGTATCAAACCTCGTGAAAGAGTGTTTTGTGATAGCCCCCGCATGAGGGCACAGAATATCATGCCTGAACTTGTTCCCCCTAAAGTGGATGCGTCGGGTTTGATCACCCGAGCCCGATGCTCCACTCCTTTTTTTAGTATATTAAAATGTGCGGAGCCGCACGTTTTTCTTTATTCACAATTTCATAGTAAAGGAGCATGAAACGTTATGAATACTTTTCAGAAGCATCTTTCTGTCACGCTTTGTGCAAGCCTGATTGCATCAAGTATCGTGACAAGCAGTGTCTTTGCTGCACAGAAACTCCTCGATGCAGGCTTTGAAAGCGGTCTCGACAATTTCGGTCCCCGCGCAAGCGAGAGCGTGCAGCGCGTCAGCACCGATGCTTACGAGGGCCAGTATTGCCTGCAGGTTTCCAGCCGTACTGAGGCTTGGAACGGTGCAGTCGCAGAATTGATCTCGGGCTTTTCCGCAGGTGAGACTTATGGTTTCTCCTGTGCAGTAAAGCAGACATCCGGTGCGGCAGTCGATATGCAGCTTTCCCTGCAGTACAACGACTCCATGGGCACCACGAACTATGACCACATCGCAGCAGGTACCATTACAAGCGGCGAGTGGACAGTTCTCGAAAACAATTCGTACACCATCCCCGCAGGTGCAACAGGTTTGTATCTCTATGTGGAGACCGCAACCGATCTTTGCGATTTCTATGTTGACTCCATTGCTGCATCTGTGCCCACCAAGGTTTTGCCCGGCGACGTCAATCACGACGAAAAGGTGGATAAGCAGGATATGCAGAATTTGCAGAAGTTTTTGTTGTGTCAGGATGCTGAGGTTTACCTCGATTCCGCAGACCTTAACAACGACGGTCAGCTCACCGCAGCTGATTTCACTTTGCTGAAGCGCCGTCTCATTTATCCTGAGAAGTACACGACGACCACCACCACAACGACCACGACAACCACAACAACCACGACAACCGAAAAGAAAGTCGGCGGCGGCGGTTACATGAACGGCAATGCTTGGGTTCCCGCAGGTGATGCTTCGTGGGTTGATCCTTCCAAGCCGATGGTAGCAATCTCCTTCGATGACGGTCCTATCGGTCTCGGCAATACGACTGCATCGAGAATCCATGACGCTCTGACGAAGAACGGCTTCCATGCTACATTCTTCTACTGGGGCAACAAGATCAACGGCGGCAACCAGAACGAGATCGTTCAGGCTTATGAGCGCGGATTTGAGGTTGCAAACCACACTTGGACACATACCAACCTGACACAGTGCAGTCCAGATCAGATCAGAAACGAATACAATCAGTGCGCTGAAGTGCTTCGCAAGCTGACCGGTCAGCAGGACTTCCTCGTCCGTCTGCCTTATCTGGGTCAGAACCAGACCGTTACCTCCACCATCCCGACTCCGATGCCCAACTGCGGTATTGATTCCAAGGACTGGGACGGTGCTTCCACCGGTCAGATCGTTGGCACGCTGCAGAGTGCAATGCAGAATGGTTCTCTGAACGGTAAAGTTGTTCTTTGCCATGAAAACTATGATTCAACTGCATCGGCAATGGAACAGTTCCTGCCGACACTCAAAGCACAGGGCTGGCAGTGTGTCACAGTTTCCGAAATGTTCGCTGCAAGCGGCAAGACCATGTATAAAGGTCAGGTTTATGATTATCTGCGCTGATTCCATGCGCTGATATAAAAATCCATCATCTATCCTTTTACCTCAAACCCTTTCCCATTTTCCAATCAGAAAACCCTACGGCGGCGTGCAGGCTGCCGTAGGGCATTTTTTTGCAAGTAATAATAAATAGGAAAAGCCTGCGGCGATGATCGGTATATCCCGGTTTCATCGCCGCAGGCTTTATATTATTGGAACCAGACGCGGTATTTTTGCACCTCGCCGCTTTCGGCGAAAATGCGGATCTCATATTCATAATCGACGGTTTCAAATTCCAGTTCGTAGGCATATGCTGCATTGCTGCGTTCGATTTTCGCTTTCGTGAACGTCACGGCAGGGGAATCAGGAATGCCTGCACGTTCGAGTGCGATTTCCTTTGCCTTTGAAAGTCCGATGAAGTGGCTGGAATCAGCGGAAAGCCAGATCACATCGACGGTGTTCACTTCGCCTGTTTCTGCGTCGATCTCCACCGTGTACTGTGTGCCGTCTTCCAATGTGAAAGCGAGCAGATACGCGTTTCCATCGAGTTTTTCTTTGGTGAAGATCACCTGCGCATTGAGCGGGTCAAGTCCTGCACGCAGCAAAGCTTTCTGTTTTGCCACATCCACCGCGATGAACCCCTCGGTATTTACTTCGGCTGTTTCTTTCACGGTGTATTTGATGACTGCGCCCGTTTTTGCAAGGATTTCCACGGAATAAGATCTGCCGTCCGCGTCGAGAAATTCTTCCTTGAAGAAATAGGTGTCGGAGTCGCTGTCAAGCTTTTCCTTGATGAACACTGCGTCCTCCAAGCCTGCGCATTTCAGCGCAGCAGCACGGATCTCATCGAGCGGGAGAAAATCGGAGGTGTCAAGACGGGTGGCGGTTTCGTTGATCTGGAAGTCGATCAGTGTACCGTCCTCGGCATTGAGAATGTACTCATACTGCGTGCCGCTGCCGTCGAGGAAGATTACATCGTAGCTGACGGGATTGGTGTCGGTGCAAAGCTTTGTTTTGATGAATGTCGCGGATTCGGGAGCGACATCGGCGTAATCGAGGGTTTGTGTGCGCACCGATGCAAAATCGAGGTAGGGCGAATCGACGCGTGGAACATCGGCAAGGCTTTGCGTCGGGTGACTGTTTTCCCCTGATGAATGATTCGCATTTGCGTCGTTTTTCAAGAGCAACAGCAGCACTGCCGCAAGCAGCAGCAGGCAGATCAGCAACAGCAAAACCAATTCCCAGAGAGGCAGACGAATCGTTTTTTTGTCGGGCGGCGGCTCGGAATGCGTAATCACGGCATCGTCCTCGACATTGTGTGCGACGGAATGCACCTTGCCGCTTTTTCGCATCTCGATTTTTCGCACAGGTGCGTCGGTTTTGCCTTGCTCGATGATTTCCGTGACCGCCGCAGACTGTTCGGCGGTGGGCAAAAGCGCATCGGCGGCGGCTTGCAGGATATCCGCAGGGGGGGCATCGCCGTTTTGCGAGACCGTCAGCTTTCGCATTGCTTTTTCAAGGCGCGGTGACAGATTCGCGAGCGTTGTGTCAAGAATGTCCGAGCATTCAACATCGGAGAAGCCGCAAAGCCGCAGTGCACAAAGCCGACGCTGTGAGTCGGGCAGACGCAGCAGGGCAAGCAGCGGCGAATCGGCAGAAAGGTCGGTTTCCGATGGGTCGGCATGTACGGTGTATGCGCGGAGAATCGCAGCAGATGCGTCGATTTTCATATGTTCTGACACATCCGTTTCCCGCAAGACCTGTCCCGTCAGTTCCACTGCCGATTTGGAATTTCCAAGCAGCAGCATGGAAAGCCGATACATCGACGGGATGAGTGCGGATTTTTCGTTGTTCATCGGATCCCTCCTTCCGTACACAAAATCGCGTTTCGCACAAGGCACGAATGACGCGATTTTACTGATATTTTGTTGATGTTATTTCAGGAAGCCGTTGAGAATATGCTCCTCTGCTTCCTCCTCGGTCAATCCGAGCGTCATGAGTTTGAGCAGCTGGTCGCCTGCAATTTTGCCGATTGCCGCCTCATGCACAAGCTGTGCATCGACAGAGTTTGCACGAATTGCAGGAATCGAGCTGATGCGTGCATTTCCCATGATGATGGAATCGCACTGCACATGCCCGAAGCACTTTGAGTTGCCCGTCATGCAGGGGAAAAATGTCTGGGTCGAATCGTCCTGCCCGACGGAGCGCGACAAAATGCGTGCGGATGAATCTTCGCCGTCGAGGAAAATGTCCACTTTCGATTCTGCCGCTTGCTTGCCGTGTGTCAGCAAACGCTCAGTCAGCACGACTTCCGCCTTGTCGCCCACATGGATCTGCGTGCTGCGGTTGGTCGAGTCAATGCCGCGGATCTGCGACATATCCATCTCCATCGACGCGCCCTCATCGAGGTAGACGATGGTTTGCGGGTTCATGATTCTGCCGCCGCTGCCCTCGCCCTCGCCGTAATGCTTTTCGACGTATCGGACATGGGCATTTTTGCCGAGATGAAATGTATGCACACCGCTGTGGGTGCTGTCCTGATTGCCGCAGTTATGGATACCGCAGCCTGCAATGATGACGACATCCGCATTTTCGCCCACAAAAAAGTCGTTATAGACGGTTTCGTTGATGCCGCTTTCGGCGAGGATCACAGGAATATGGACACTTTGCTTCTGTGTGTTGGGGGCGATGTGGATTTCGATGCCGTCCTTGTCATCCTTGGGAATGATCTGGATCTCGGCGGTACTGTTTCTGCCTTCGCTTTTTCCGTCCTTGCGGATGTTATATGCACCCTCAGGGATTTCGTGCAGATCCGCAATTTCGGCAAGCAGATTCTTATCAATTTCGTTCATATCAGAAAGACGCGCTCCTTTTGAAAAATGGTGTCAATCGGGGATTATTTTTTCTCCATCGCTTTGCAGAAGCAAACGGTATCGCCCGTGATTTTGGGGAGCAGTTCTTCGGGGCTGCCCATGCCCGAAATCACGCCGTCTGAAACCATGACGATCTTGTCAGCCATGGACAAAATGCGCTCCTGATGGGAAATAATCAGAATGGTTGCCTTGCGCTGATCACGCAGTTCGCCGAAAGTTTCGGTGAGGCGGGTGAAACTCCACAGGTCGATGCCCGCTTCGGGCTCATCGAAGATCATGAGGGGTGCGCTGCCCGCAAGCACGGTTGCGATCTCGATGCGTTTGACTTCGCCGCCCGAAAGCGACGCGTCCACTTCACGGTCGAGATAATCCTTGGCACAAAGTCCCACGCGGGTGAGCAAGCCGCAGACTTCGCTGTGCGAGAGCTTTTTGCCTGCCGCGACGGTCAGCAAATCGCGCACGGTGATGCCTTTGAAGCGCGGCGGCTGCTGAAATCCGTAGCGCACACCGCACTTGGCACGGTCAGTGATGGACATTCCGCAGAGTTCGGTGCCGTTCCACTGAATCGAGCCGCCTGTAGGTTCCACAAGCCCCATGATGCACTTGGCGAGCGTGGTTTTACCGCCGCCGTTGGGCCCCGTGATGACGAGAAATGCGTTTTCCTCGACATTCAAATCAATGCCGCGAAGAATACCGGTCTGTTTGCCGTCCTGCGCGACGGAATATTGCAGATTTTGAATTTTCAGCATGAAATGCCAGTTCCTCTTTTCTGATGATGTCGTGTTTTTGGAATGCAAAAGCGTGCTGTTGGACGACGCTTTGCATAAACAGGTGATATACTATTATTGTATCACAACTGCCGCAGATTGTCAAGAATTTGGTGCTTTCAGGGATAGGATACCCGAAATCAGGAGATTTAAGCACGGAATGCAGATTTCTCATGCGTCAAAAAATCGCAATTTCTGGTATGTTCGGCATCAGTTTGCGATTGCAAATCATTCGGCGATATGATAAAATAAAAATGCTGATACCGCCGTTTCCGATGGTATCAGCACATAGCTGCATTTTTACGGGTTCTCAACTTTTTTGCCCGTGAGAATCGTCACAAGCTCAGGCTCAGGGAACGACAGGGTTTTGCGGTCGAACAGCCCCATGCCGTCCACGCCCAGATGACCGTCATCCCACCAGAAACACGGCATACATCTTGCCGCTGCTTCTTTTGCATATACCGCTGTCCAAAGCAGTCTGCTGCGGGTGTCAAGCTTGCCGACTGCTGCAAATTCGCCAAGAATCACAGGGATTCCGCGCGACAAAAACCGTTTCCCAATCTGATGGAACACGTTGATCAGCGCGTCGATATCCTCTTTGCTGCCCCAGACCTTCTTCGGTTCTGTCCATGTGACATCCTTGCTCGGAAAGCAAAATTCCGTCGGGAAATACGCATGAATCGACACCATGATGCGGTTGTCGTCGGGCAGTTCCAGACCGTCCAGTGCGGTGGGCTTTGCCGATGCCGCATAGGTCGGTATCATCAGATAGCGGTAACTGTTGCAGCCGCCTGCCTGCCGAATGGTTCTGACAGCCGCAAAATTCAGCCGATTGACCGCTGCATACAATTCTGCGTTGCCTGTCCAGTCATCGCCGACGTGCGGTTCGTTCAGAACTTCAAACACCAGCGATTCGCCAAGTTCCGAAAAATGCGCGGCGATCTGCGCCCAGATCTTGCAAAGCATCTGTTCGGATTCGTCCAGATGCTCGGGCAAAAGGCTCAGTTCTCCCCACGGTGCGGCGTCGTGATGCACATTGAGGATCACGTGGAACCCGAGTGAAAACGCTTCGCGCACGATGCTGTCCACACGTTTCATCCACGCTTCGTCAATGCGATAGTCGGGTGCATCGCCGATGTGCTGTTTCCATGTCACGGGAATGCGCAGGGCATCGAAGCCGGCATCCCGAATCGCCTCAAGATGCGCACGGGTCGTTGGCGGATTGCCCCATGCGGTTTCATAATCGGTGACAGTGGGTTGTGCGGGCAGATGTTCCTGCTTTGCAAGGCTGTCAAATGTGTTGCCGAGATTCCAACCGCAGCGGATGCTTCGGGCGAACTCGAACGCGTAATTATATTGAAACATGGTGAATCCCTCGCTTTGTCTCTTTCTGATATACTCAGTATAACATATTTCGGCATCAAATGTCCATGTTCGTTTTTTACGAAAAGGAAGCGTGTATTTTGCTCATTTTGAGCAGTTCGATACAGAAATCAACTTGCGTATTTCTTCGGTTAATGCTATAATATATTTATCTTCGGATTCGGGGGAGGTTTTTTGCATGACTACACAGCAACTTACCTATGTCATCGCCGTTGCCGAGTGCCAAAGCATCTCGAAAGCCGCCGAGAAACTCTATGTCACTCAGCCGTCGCTGAGTCAATCCATCCACAGCATCGAAAAGCAGCTGGGTGTGCAGCTTTTCGACCGCGCACAAACGCCCATTCGTCTGACGGATGCAGGTGAACTTTATGTCTCATGGGCACGAAAGCTGCTCGCGATGGAGGAGAATATGCAGAATGCCATCTCCGACCTCATGGGGATGCAGAAGGGTTCGGTACGCATCGGTGCGTCATCGTTTCGGGTGCGCTGTCTGCTGGCACGCAGCATCGCGGCATTTCATGCGCAGTATCCGCAGATCCATCTTTCCATTCAGGAGGCGGATATGCATCAGCTCAAGGAAATGCTCACCGCAGGCGAACTGGATTTTGCCATCGGCACAGGTGTTTTTGACGAGAAACAGTATCATATCGAGGCACTTTCCGAGGAGCGGCTGTATCTGGCGGTCTCGCCGCAGCACCCCTTGATGGAACAGCTCCCGCCGCCGCTTTATGCGGAGGATATTCTGGGATGCACCTCGGCATTTCTGCGGCAGAAACCCATCGACCTTTCACTTGCCGGAGAACAGGAATTTGTTGCGGCAATCGCGGGCGAATATGACCGCGAAAGCTTGGAAATGGTGTGCCGCGAATCGGGATTTGCCCCGAAAATCGCTTACAGTGTGCAGACCATCGAAACGGTGTTTGCGTTTGTCTGCTCCAATATGGGCATTGCGCTGGTGCCTGATTCACTGATCTATTACGGAAACTTCCGTGCGCATCCCAATTATTATACCCTTCCGGACGGTATTTCCCGCAGCTATATTTCCCTGATTTCCAAGCGCGGTGCCTATCTTTCCAAGGCGGCGGCGGCTTATGCCCTGCTGCTGAAACAGCTTGTTGACGTTGGTACATGGCGTATGACAGGGGAGGCAGGCATAGGAGGTGCAAGCAAATGATCACAGCGGAAGTGCGAAAGGAAATCGCTGAAAACACGCTTGTTTCGTGCGGCGTCGGCATCGACTGGCAAATACTGTTCGCCAAAAAAGAACTTTCCATCGGCTTCATGGGCGGGTCCGTCACGCGCGGCTATGCCCATCAGCAGGTCTATGCGGAGGCGTATCCGCAAATGCTGACGGCTGATCTGGAGCAGCTGGGTTATCGCGTGAAATGTGCCTGCTGTGCCGATCCCGGCATGGATGCCATGCAGGGCAATCTTCTGGCAGAGCGTGAAATTCTCGCAAATGCGCCCGATTTGGTTTTCCTCGAATACTCCATCAACGAAACGACTCTGCGGCACAGCGTTCTTTCGTTTGAAAGCCTGCTGCGCAAACTGCTGCTCGCCGAGCATCCGCCGATCGTGTGCATTTTTACCATTCGCAGCAAAAATGATTACAGTGCGGAAAGCTTCATGCTCCCGATGGCGGAGCATTACGGGCTGCCGTGCGTGAGCCTGCGGCAGGGGATCAACCCGTGCCTTGCCGCCGAAAAACTCATCTGGGAGGACTATGCCGATGCGGAAAGTCACCCCACGCCTGAGGGGCATCGGTTGCTCGCGGATTGTCTGATGAATCTGCTGGAAAATGCGAAGCAATGCGAAAAAACAGCGGTTGTTCCGCTGCCTGAGCCGTGGCTGGACGCTCCGTTTGCCAATATGCAGTATCTGCCTGCGGGTGAACTGCCGCAGCTTGACACCGACTTTGCCGTTGCTGCGAAAGAATTCAGCTACTATCCGACGGTTTGGCTTGGCGACATCGCACACAGCCGATATGAATATCGTTTCACGGGGAAAGGCTTGGTGCTGTTTTTCGAGGCAAACCGCATCCCTGAATATGGCAGTGCAAAAATCCTCATGGATGGAAAACCTGTGTCACATCCGCTGTTGAATCAGTCGGTGCTGCGAACCTATTCGATATACGGGTGGGGCAATGCGATGCCGGTTGTCGTGCTGGAAACCGAAACGCCTGCACCGCACGTTCTGACCGTCACACCGACGGAAGGAACATTTCATCTGCTTGCGCTTGGGCTTTGCGAATGATGAATCTGTCTGTGGGATTGCTCTGCTCTATGAATCCGCGATTTTTCGAGAAAAAATCGCATCGCACCGTGATATCTGCAAACTGAAAGGTTGGGAACAATATATGTTCCCAACCTTTTTTCATGTGATAAACATGTTTCGCTGACTGCAATCATTCATCGGGGTCAACCTCGGTTGCCGTCACATCAACTTTCGTCGTGCCGCTGATCCACACGCCCGTGGTTTTTCCCTTCAGCTCAAAATTCACGACTTCTGAAAACGTCATATTATGCGTGATCTCACGCGAATACAAATTCACCGTTGCGTTGATTTCCTGTGAGGTGATCTGTGCGACCTCCTCCTTGGTGCCGATGATCGTGACCGTCAGGAAACCGTCCGAAACTTTGCAGTCGAAATTCGGCGGCATATTCGTGATCTGAATATCTTTCATGCGAACCCGTCGTGTTTCGGCAACCAGATCACTGTTGTCCAGCGTGACCGTGATGGTGCCGAGATGCGATTCATCCTCATAGCCGTCCTTCAGCGTTACCGTGCGCGGGATCCCCACACTGCCAAGCGTCAGTTCTGAGAGCGAAATGGCAGGCGTGATGGAAAATTCCTTTTTATCCTCCAGCGACGAATTATTCTCGGCACTGGTGGTTTTCAGCGTGATCATGAGGTTTTTGTCACCGCAATCGGGCAGCATATATTCATCATCTGCGATCAGCCTCAGCCGCTTGCGCAGGGATGCGATGTCAAATCCTTCAGGCACATCCCTGATGTCGATGTTGACGGGCAATGTCTGCTTATAGTACACGCCCACATTGACCAGAAAACGCGTTACATCGGGTTTCACGCTTTCGTCGGTGATGGGGGTTCCATCCATGCCGATCAGCTCGAACTGCGTGCAGTTGTTGAAACTGCGGGATTCATAAAGCGTGGCGTTGTCGGGCACCGTGACACGAAGATAATCGACCTGCGAAAGCAGCTGTGAGGGCCCCGTGACATTCACGGTGGCGGGTGTCACATCCACGCGGTCAGGGTTGACGTTCTGACCATAGCTGATATTCGGCATACATTCCTTGCCGTCGCAGCTCACAAGCACCGGCTTCGATTCAAAGCGGTCCATGTTGACGGTGACGGAATCGGGGCTTGGCGTTGCGCCTCTGATGACCTTGTTGTTGGTATCTTTGATCACGATTTTCAGGGTTTGCGAACCTGTCTGATCTTTGGCACTGTCAAAGTCGATGAACGCGCAGATGTCGTTTTTGTTGACAGCACCGATCTCGGTACGTTCGCCCTTGATCTTGACATCCACCTTCGGGAGTTTTTCCTCCTCGGTGAGCAGCACCAGACCGTTTGCGCCTGCCAGTGTGCCTGTGGTATCGCTGATGAGCGAAATGTCAGTGAATGTTTTTTCGATGGTGTTGCTGATGCGCACTGCGATATATGTCCAGCAGGCAATGGCAATCACAACCGAAAGCATCAGGAGCCGAAAATCCTTGGGGCGGGGGATGTGCAGGTGCGATTTTACAGTCTGCCGGATTTCTTTCAGATTCATGATTTTCCCTCCTTTTTCTTTGCGGCGGAGGGCTTTTTGTTCTCCGATTTTGTTTTTTCCGTGGTTTTTACGGGCTTTTTCAGATTGGTGAACAATGTCGTAAGCGACGAATCGGATTTTTCGGGAATCAGGGTATCACGCAGCAGTTTTTCGAGAGTTTCCGCCGTGAAATTGCGTGTCAGTTCGCCGTCGCAGGCAACCGAGATCTGTCCTGTTTCTTCCGAAACGACGATCACCAGTGCATCGGAGTTTTCACTCATGCCGATGGCGGCACGGTGACGCGAGCCAAGATGCTTTTCCACACGTTCTTCTTTCTGGGGGTTTGGCAAAAAGCACGCAGCAGCCCACACGATGCCGTCGCGCATGATGACCGCACCATCGTGCAGCGGTGTTTTGGGGAAGAAGATCGTGCCGAACAGCTGCAAACTCGGGACAGCATTCAGAATGGTGCCGTTTGAGATATGTTCGCCGAGCTTGGTGCTGCGTTCGATGACGATGAGCGCACCTGTATAAGTGCGGGACAATTCCGCTGCTGATTCGCAGATGATGGGAATTGCCGTTTCCCATCGTTCGATGATCTCATTGCTGTGTCCGAGTGAGGTGAGGTTTTTCAGGTGGAATGTGGATTGCCCGAATTTTTCCAGCGCACGGCGCAGTTCAGGCTGAAAGAGGATCACCAGTGCCAGCAGTCCGATGCTGAGGACACTCTGGGTAATCAGACGCATGGCTTTCAAACCCATGACGTCGCTGAGGATATAGGCGCACACCAGCAGCGCAATGCCCTTGAGCAGCTGCCCTGCGCGGGTCTCCTTCACCATTTTGAGAACGATATAAATGAGGTAGGTGAGCAGGAGCATATCGAGAATGTCAATGAAACGAATGGACAAAATGACGTTCCAAAGTTCCGTGAGAAGATTGCGGAAAAAGTCCAACATAAGCACTGCTCTCCTTTCTTTTTTTGTATTGCAGGATATGAGGTACTTTCGCATCTTATAGTATAGCACATATCAGCGGAAATTTCAACACCAAAATGAAATTTTTTTGCGAGATATTTTAATGATCCGCCGCAAACAAAAACGCCGCCGCACTTCTGAATATTTCACAGAAATGCGGCGGTGCTTGAATCTTTTTCTTATTTGCTCAGGATTTCTTCCCAAGTGATCTTGCCCATCATGTTGCGAACATAGTAGCGCAGGATCGCGGAAGCATCCGCGGAGGTGACTGCGCCGTCCTCATCGACATCTGCGGCGAGTGCTTCCATCGCTGTCAGAGGGCTTTTCTGATTCATGACTGTCTCTTTGACGTATGCCTGCAAGGCTTTGGAAGCATCGGCTGCGTCCACAGTACCGTTCAGGTCGGAATCGCCTTTGAGATAGAGACGGATCGTGATTTCGCAGGTGTAGGTTTTTCCTTCGTAGGCAGCGGTGATCGTCGCACTGCCCTCAGCGACAAATTTGACCATGCCCTTTGCATCCACCGCGGCAACCTTTGCATTGCTGCTCGTCCATTTGACATCGCCGTTTGTGGGTGCAGGCGAAAGCTTGAGCTGTATGCTGCCGCCGACGGTATCGGTTGCATACTGCGTATAATTGAGTTTTCGCGGGAAGTCCACCGTGACCTCACAGGTGTAGGTGACATCTTCGCAAATGCCTGTGATCGTGGTTTTGCCGTTGTTCAGCGCGGTGATCTTGCCGTCAGCTGACACCGAAGCGATCAGCGCATCAGAGCTTTTCCATGTGACAGGATAGGAAGCATCGGGTGCAGGGGTGAGGGTGAGCTGTGCGGTTTCCTCGAATTTGCTCAGTTTGCAGGTGGTCATGTTGAGTTTGCGCTCAAACTGCACTGTGACAGAGCAGGTGTAAGAAATGCCCTCACACACTGCAGTGATGACTGTGGTGCCGTATTTTTTCGGGGTGATGTTGCCCTTGTCATCCACAGCGGCGATCGCGGGGTTGTTGCTGACCCATGAGATCGCGGCAACGGGTGCAGGTGTCAGGGAAAGCTGTATTTTTTCATCGGGCTTGGTGATTTTCAGGGTTTCTGCACTCAGTTTTCTGGGAATATCCACCGTGACCTTGCAGGAGTGCTTGACGCCCTCGCAAACTGCGGTGATGGTCGCTACGCCGTTTTCTTTGGCGGTCACGACGCCTTTTTCGTCCACCGATGCCACATTGGGCTTGTCAGATGTCCAGACAACGGGTGTGGAAACAGGTGCAGGCACGAGGATCAGCGCACACTGACCGCCCTGCGTGTTGAGGGTGAGCTGTTCAGAGCCGAGTTTTCGCGGAATGCTGACATTGCACACGCACTGATATTGCAGCGTCTCACACACAACTGTAACCGTTGCACTGCCGCTGCCCAATGCGGTAACAACACCGTTTTTGTCCACCTTGACGACAGTCTCATCGGAGCTTGTCCAGACGCAGGCATCGGCAGGGGGGGCAGGGGTCAGGTTGAGGCTGAATGCCTCGTTTTGTTTTGTCAGCGAAAGCGTGGTTTTCGAGAGTGTACGGGGTGTGGGGGCGACGGGCACATATTTCAGGGATTCCGCCACTTGGCATTCCGGAGTGGTTGTGCCGTCAGAGATGCTGCCCAGAGAAAGTTTGATCTCGTATTCCTTGCCGACTTTTGCTTCGGGAGAAACCGCAGCCATGAACGAGCCGATTTCCGCGACGGCATCGCCGTTTCTGCTTGCTGAATAAGCCAGTGTGACAAAGTTTTTCGTGGGGTTATAGAACGGGATCACCGAGCCGTTTTCGATGGCTTCCGATGGCTCAAATTCAAAGATCGTGTCGTTCAGCAGCACAGGCGTGAGAATTTCGGGGAGTTCGATTTTGAAGCCCAGTGCCGAGATACCTTTGTTTCCTTCCAGCAGCACATGAACACGGGTCTGTCCGCCGGGATAGGTCGGTTCAGCCTGGAGTTTGAGGGTAAGGGGCTGCGTGGTGGTGGTCGTAGTAGTTGTTGTGGTCGTTGTGGTCGTTGTAGTGGTAGTTGTCTTGGGCTTGGATGTTGTCGTCGTCGTGGTTGTGGTAGTAGTCTTTGGTTTGGATGTGGTTGTGGTGGTTGTAGTGGAGGATGTCTTGGGCTGGGATGTTGTCGTGGTCGTTGTAGTGGTCGTAGTTTTGGGTTTGGATGTTGTTGTCGTTGTTGTGGTAGTAGTAGTCGTTGTTGTGGTTGTGGTAGTTGTGGTAGTTGTGGTTGTAGTTGTTGTAGTCGTGGTTGATTCAGGCTCTTTGCCCACATGGAATTCCAGTGCGGATACTGCTTGATAATCGAGTTCAGTGCGCTGATAGCTGTTGAGCTTCACAACCGAAAACGGCACCGAATATGCACCGTCTTTGGCATCTGTCGGCACCAGAAAATGCAGGGTCGCAATGATACCGTCTTCTTTTGAATTGTCCATGCCCGCTGTGCCGCAGGAAACAATATTTGCCTCCTCGTTGAAATACGCAGTGCCGATCAGCGACGTTGCACCCACACCGAAATCCACAATCGGTGTGCCTTCCTTATCGAGCGCGGGCAGAAGCTTGTTTCCGAGGTCAAAGGTGAATCCGCTGGAGGAAAAACCCGTGTTTCCGCAGATGACAATGTCAACGGAGAATGATTCGCCCGGCATGACGTATGCTTGGTTCACAAGCGTGACCTCCGTGGCAGCCGCCGATACCGAAACATTCGGCATCGCGGTGAAAATCATGCTTGCGGAAAGCATTGCTGCAAGTGTGTTCTTCAATTTTTTCAACATAAAAATACCCTCTCATTTCTTCAGCAAAGATGCAGCATACCGTATCAGATCCGCCGCAGGGTCGAGAGCTGTTAATGCGTAAAGCATACGGCACCCCACCGCATCCTCAATCTCCCCGAGTACATAACCGCCTTCGGGTCGGCGCAAAAAATCAATGCCTGCGAAATCCAGCGGCATGATTTCCTGGATCTGCGCGGCAAGCTTGCGCATTTCGGCATCGGGAGAAAAAAGTTCCGCTTTGCCGCCCAGAGAAAAATTGCTCCGAAAATCGCAGTCAGAAGTCCGCAGTACCGCAGCATAGATCTCGCCGCCCAGAATGTAAACGCGTACATCCCAACCGAATACGACGGGTTCTTGCAGCAGATACGGACTTTTTGCTTGTTCTAATACGGACGTGAGCGTTTGGATGTCTGAAATCAGCCGAACATCCTCGCCGCCGTGACCGCCGCACGGTTTGCAAACGATCGGCATGGGCAGCTTGGAGAGATCCGTATCTGCCGCCCACGATTTTGCCATCGGCACACCAAATTTGCCGTGGAGATACGCATAAGTCCGCAGCTTGTCGTTGGTGATCGCCGTGACAGCAGCCGAGTTGCATACCCGAACGCCGTTTGCTTCACCCCACTCTGACCATGAAGCATCCCGACTGCGGTTGAGCATCAGCGCAGGAATATCCGCGGGACGGGGGGCATCGGAGGTCATCAGCCGCATCGAAATATCGTGCAGATGCGCATTTTTGATGAGTTCCTCGATAAACCAGCCGTTCCGCGGAATATCTATCGGATCATAAATCAGAAGTGCCGATCGGCTCATTGTCCGTTGTTTTCGCGTTCCAGCTTGACCTGGTTGCGAATGTGCCACATAATGTTGGTGGCAGGGTTGACGCCGCACGCATCGATCGTGCTTTGCAGCTGCGGATTGGAATTGACTTCGCAGACATAACGCTCGTTTTCGTCTCTGCCGATGAGGATATCGACGCCTGCGAAATCAAGCCCCAGCGCGGAAGTTGCAGCCA
The DNA here is from genome assembly GCA_045617625.1 of Oscillospiraceae bacterium. Lineage (GTDB taxonomy): Bacteria > Bacillota > Clostridia > Oscillospirales > Ruminococcaceae > Firm-04. The sequence continues at coordinate 32,834 of JAZLJA010000036.1, forward strand.
GTGCAAGCTTTTCCTCCAGCGGCGAGATGGTTCTGGCAACGCCTGTGCCGCCCACGCCGATGTTCGAGCGGAATTCGCTGCTGTTTGCCGCATGGCGTTCCATCGCGCACACGACCTTGCCGCCTACGACGGTCACACGCAGATCTTTGCCCTTGCTGGCAGCGATATAACGCTGGAACAGGCAGTCGCGCTCGCCGATGTGGTTGAGGATCTTTGTTGCTTCGGCGATGTTGTTTGCGAGATAGACCTGCTGTCCGAAGCTGCCCTTGTTTTCCTTGATGATCAGCGGCCAGCCGAGAATTTTCGCAGCTGCCTCAGCCGATGCGGGATTGCGTTTGCAGCCGGTAAAACAGGTGGGTGCAGGGATGGTTTCCACCTGCGGGATGTTGTATTTTGCAAGGCAAAGCGAAGTTTTCACCTTGTCGTCGGCATTGGCGATCGCGTGTGCCGAGTTGAACAGCCGCAGTCCTGAAAGCTCCATCGCACGGGCAAGCAGCACATCCTTATCCCAGAACAGTACAAAATCGGGCTTTGGTTCACGGCATTTGCTGCCGATGATCGTGGGCAGTTCATCCGATTTCCACATGGAATAGCGCAGTCCTGCTTTTTCAGCAGATTCTTGCAGAACCTTGTAGAGTGAGCGGAACTTCGCAGGATTGAAGTAGCTGTTGGTAATCAGCCAGCCGTTGAATGTTTCCATAGCAAATCCTCCAATTATATATATTTTTCTGCAAATGAATTCTCATTTGCTGTGTGCCAAAAGATTATCAAGCACCGCATCGCCAAATTCCATGCAGGTACACGGTTTTTCACCATTTCCTGCCAGATCGGCGGTGCGAAAGCCGTCAGAAAGCGTTTGTGCGACCGCAGCTTCGATGGCAGCGGCTTCCTCGGGCAAATGCAGGGAATAACGTAAAAGCATGGCGGCAGAAAGGATCGCCGCGCTCGGGTTTGCGGCATTTTTTCCTGCGATATCGGGCGCAGAGCCGTGTACAGGCTCATAAATACCAAAGCCGTCGCCGCGCAGGGAAGCACTGGGCAGCATTCCGATCGAGCCTGTCAGCATTGCCGCCTCATCCGAGAGGATATCGCCGAACAAATTGCCCGTGACGATCACATCAAACGACGCAGGTGCGTGAATAAGCTGCATTGCGCAGTTGTCCACGTAGAGGTCGGAATATTCCACCTCGGGATATTCGCGGGCGAGACTGTGCATCACATCGCGCCAAAGCCGCGAGCAATCCAGCACATTCGCCTTATCCACCGAGCAAAGCTTTTTGCGGCGGCGCATGGCAAGATCGAATGCCACTCTGCCCACACGTTCGATTTCTGCCTCGGTGTACGCCATTTCATCGTGCGCACGGCGAATGCCGCGAACGGTTTCAGTGCCGCGCTTGCCGAAGTAAATGCCGCCTGTCAGTTCCCGAACGATCATCAGATCGGGCAGAATGCCTGCCTGCACCGATTGCAGCGGCGATGCCTCCTTGAGTGCGGAAAACATCGCAGCAGGGCGCAAATTGGCAAACACGCCCATTGCCGCCCGAATGCCGAGCAGCCCTTGTTCGGGGCGCAGCTTCACTGAGAGCGTATCCCATTTTTTTCCGCCGACAGCACCCAAAAGCACCGCATCTGCGCGATTGCACGCATCAATGGTCTCCTGCGGCAGCGGTGTGCCGAATTTATCATAGGCGACTCCGCCCAGATCCGCATATTCATATGCGAATGAATGTCCGAATTTTTCAGCAACAGCGTCTAAAATCCGCACAGCCCATGCCGTGACCTCGGGACCGATGCCGTCGCCGCTGAGAATGGTCAAACGCGCCTGCATAGGGTTCACCTCAGTGATTGGAGCAGTCCGCCCGCCGCAATAATATCCGCGATGAACTGTGGGAACGGCTCTGCCTGGTATTGTTCGTGTTTGCTGATGTTTTCGATGATCCCCGTTTCCGTGCTGACTCTGAGGACATCTCCTGATTCGATGCGGTCAGCGTCGGGGCATTCGAGAATCGCAAGCCCGATGTTAATGGCGTTTCGATAGAAGATACGTGCAAAACTCTTGGCGATGACACACGCGACACCGCAGCTTTGGATCGCAAGCGGTGCGTGTTCCCGCGAGGAACCGCAGCCGAAATTATCGCCTGCTACGATAAAATCGCCTTTTTGCACGTTTTTCACAAAGTCTGCGTCGATATCCTCCATACAGTGTGCCGCAAGCTGTGCCGCATCTGCTGTGTTGAGATATCGCGCAGGAATGATGACGTCGGTGTTCACTGCGTCGCCGTAGCGAAATGCTTTGCCCTGCTCATTCATGGAGTTCGCCTCCCTGATATGCCGTCAGACACCCTGCGCAGGCAGAAGCCGCCGCGACATAGGGCGATGTGAGATAGATCTGTGCGCTTGGATGTCCCATGCGCCCGACGAAATTGCGATTTGTCGTAGATACGGCGATTTCATTGGGTGCAAGCACACCCATATGTCCGCCGAGACAAGCACCGCAGGTCGGGGTGGAAACCGCACAGCCTGCCGTGATGAATGTTTCGATCAGCCCTTCGCGCAGGGCATCGAGATAAATTTGCTGGGTCGCGGGCAGCACGATGCATCGCACGCCGTCAGCAACATGACCGTGCCTGAAAACCTCAGCAGCAGCGCGTAAATCCGAGAGCCGCCCGTTGGTGCACGAACCGATCAGTACCTCATCAATATGCGGCACCTGAAGGGATGTGACGGGTGCAGTGCTCTGCGGCGAGGGCGGCACAGCGGCGGTCTGCACAATCTGTGACAAATCAAGCGAGATCTCACGCAGATACGGAGCATCTGCGTCAGGCTCGTAGATCGCGGGCTTGTTTGCCCCATGCGATTCGAGATAGTCTAAGGTCAGCTGATCCACGGGGAAGATCCCGTTTTTCGCGCCCGCCTCCACCGCCATGTTGCAGATGGTGAAGCGGTCATCCATGCTGAGATTCTGCACGCCGTCGCCTGAAAATTCCAATGATGCATACCTTGCCGCATCCGCGCCGAGCAGCCCGAGCAAAGTCAGAATGACATCCTTGCCTGTGACGTATCTGCGCAGTTTTCCTGTCAGTTTGACAGAAATTGCGGACGGTACACGAAACCATGCTGTACCATCGCAAAGCCCTGCGGCAAAATCGGTGGAACCGACACCGGTCGAGAACGCGCCGAGTGCGCCGTAGGTGCAGGTATGCGAATCGGCACCGATGACCACATCGCCTGCCGTGACAAGCCCCAGTTCGGGTATCAGTGCGTGTTCGATCCCTGCTTTTCCTGTATCGAAAATCTTTGCAATTCCGTGCTTTTCGGCAAATCCTCTGCATTGCTGACAAAGCTGTGCTGCACGGATATCCTTGTTGGGAGTAAAATGGTCGAGCACAATCGCCACGCGGTCAGGCTGTGCGACACGCTCCAAGCCGTGTGCGGTGAGAGTATCAATCGCAACAGGGGTGGTGATGTCGTTGCCGAAGCAAAAATCAAGCCTGCACTGCACAAGCTGACCTGCATGAACCTCTGTGGGTTCATCATGGGCAGCATGGGCAATGTGAGCAGCGAGAATTTTCTGCGTGACCGTCATTGGCATTGTGCTCGACCTCCGTTCAATTACAGTGTTGCAAGCTCCGCATATTCATTCTTGAGTGCGGGATAGATCTTGCGGTAGAGCTGATAGTAGTTCTCGTAGACAGGCATTGCCTCCGCGTTGGGCTGGCAGGTCTTGTCCGTGGAGATGATGGCTCTGCAAGCCTCAGGCACCGAAGCGTATGCGCCCGTGCCGACCATTGCGAGGATCGCAACGCCGAGTGCGGGACCTTCCTTCGAGGCAAGTGTCTGGATGGGGCAGTGATAGAGGTCTGCGAGCATCTGACGCCACAGCGGAGAAGAACCGCCGCCGCCGCAAGCCATCATGTCATTGACCGTGATGTTCATTTCCTTGAACACCTCAAGGCAGTCGCGGAGCGAATAGGTGACGCCCTCCATGACTGCACGGAGCAGATCGCGTTTTTCGTGCATTGCCGAAAGACCGAAGAACACGCCTCTTGCATTGGCATCGAGGTGCGGGGTGCGCTCACCCATCAGATACGGCAGATACAGCAGACGGTTTGCGCCGATCGGAGATTTTTCGGCTTCCTTGTCCATGAGATAGTATTCATCGACGCCCATGCCCTTTGCGGTGAGCTTTTCGGCTGCGCAGAAGTTATCGCGGAACCATTTGAGCGAAAGACCTGCACCCTGTGTCACGCCCATAACGTGCCAGCAGTTCGGCACGGCGCAGCAGAAGGTGTGAACTCTGCCCTTGGGATCAATGGAGATCTTGGAGCTGTGTGCGAACACAACGCCGCTGGTGCCGATGGTCGTGAACGCTTTGCCGTCCTCAGCAACGCCCGTGCCGATGGCAGCTGCTGCGTTATCACCTGCGCCGCCGACAACCGGTGTGCCCTCGCAGAGACCGGTCTGTGCAGCAGCCTGTGCGGTGAGGGTGCCTGTGATCTCGGGCGATTCGTAGACCTTGCCCAGCAGATTCTTGTCGATATCCAGTTTTTCCAACACTTCATCCGACCAGCAGCGGTTCGGGATGTCGAGAAGCTGCATACCGGAAGCATCAGAAACTTCGGTGGCAAATTCGCCGGTCAGGATATAGCGGATATAGTCTTTCGGCAGCAGAATATGCGCACATTTCGCGTAATTTTCGGGTTCATTGTTGCGCACCCAGAGGATCTTGGATGCGGTAAAACCGGTCAGTGCGGGGTTTGCGGTGATCTCGATGAGCCGCTGGGCACCCACACGCTCGGTGATTTCTTCACACTCTTTGGTGGTGCGCTGGTCGCACCAGATGATGGAGGGACGAATGACCTCGCCATTTTTGTCAAGCATGACAAGTCCGTGCATCTGACCGGAAAGACCGATGCCCTTGACGTCATTTTTGTCCACGCCGCTTTTCTGCATCACAGAAGCCATCGTGTGCAGGGCAGCATTTGCCCAGTCCTGCGGCATCTGCTCTGCGTAGCCGTTTTGCGGCTGATAGAGCGGGTACTCCTCCGTTGCGGATGCAATGACTGCACCCTTGACATCGAACAAAACGGTTTTTGTGCCGCTGGTGCCGATGTCCACGCCAATGTAATAATTCATAGTTTCTGTACCTCCTTGTTATTTTTCCCCCCAAGAATCCGAGAACTATGATGGGCGCATACACATACGCGCTTTGCAGAATACACATATTATAATGCATATTCTGCAAAGCGGAGGGAATCACGATATCGGATTCCCTCTGCTGTCATGAATTATGAATCTAAGAAGCTGTCGATGTCGCGGGAGGAGGGATCATAGGTACGCTCGAGGATCGCCACATACTGACGGAACACGATCTTGCCGTTGATCGCCAGCACATCGTTTTCTTCGGGCACACCCAGTGCTGCCAGATCGGCATCGGTCAGATCAGCAAGTCTTGCCTCATAGGCAATGGTCAGCCCCAGATCGCGCATCTGTTCAAATGTCAGTGTAATGACATCGGTGGATTTTTTCAGCGTCAAGCCCTGCGATTCCGCAGTCTGTTCGCCGATCAGGTCTTTTTCGAGGCAAATGTCCAGGTTTCTGCGCTGTTTCCTGCTCAGGTCGCCGACTTCGTAATCCTTCGTGTAGCCCTTATCCAGACCGATGAGTTCCATCTGTTCCGCATTGAGGGTGAACGTCGTCTCCTTGTTGATGCGGAGCAGCTGTGCTGTGATATCCTCACGTTTTTCCACGCCCCAGTTTGCGACAAACTTGCACATCGGGCGTTTGATATAGATCTTTTTGCGGTAGCCTTTTGCGTAGAGCATGCATTCATTGTGACGGATGTCGTAATCGTTGGGTTCGATGGCAACATAGGTGCTGCCGTCCGCCTTATCCGTCACCTGCACGATCTCATAGCGGTAACCGCCGAGCGGGGAAGTGCCCTTGTCCACCACATCGTCAATGGAAGTTGTGGTGAGCAGCGAGCCTGCCGCCAGAAACAGGAATGTGCCGATAATGTAGATCATGACAAAAACCGCGCCGAACAGGGTCTTGGGGCCCTCCTTGACGCCGCTGAAAAAGTACGTCAGCACGATCATGATGCCCATTGGGATGATTAGCACCAGATATTCATAATTGGCAAGGAAAATGAATAAGTGGAACGGCATCGAAAGCATGATGCACAGCTTTGTGATGAACTGCCCCCTCGTATAAAGGAGCAGTGCCGTGTAGCAGAAGCAGATGAAAGACATCCGCCAGCAGAATGCGGTTTGTGATGCCTCAGGGATCTGAAGATCGTAGAACACGCTGTAATAGGCAAGCTTCACGATGCCCACCAGATAGAGAATGGAGAGCAGCGAGAGCAGAAACCGCACCAGGAACATGATCTTTTTGCCCTTTTGGGAGTTGATCGCCTCCCGCAGCTTTTCAAGGAAGCTGCCATTGCCGACAGCGGGTGAAGCAGCTGCAGCATTTCGCGTTGAAGTCATTTTGAAAAAAGCATCCCCTTTCGTGGATTCCTTCGCAGGCTCCATCACTGGACCTTGCGGATACGCGTATAATTTGCAAGCACTTTTTTGGTGCCCACCTTGTCAAAGGCGATTTCCAGCAGGGTATCGCCGCTCATGGCAGTGGCACTCAAAACAGTACCCTCGCCGAACACGGAATGTCTGACGCGGTCGCCTGCCTCAAAATTGACGGGTGCGGCAGGAGCTTTCTTCTGCTGCTTTGCCTGTGCAAGCTGCTGCTGGAGAGTAATGGAATGCACGGCTGTCATGGGCTGGTCGGGCATTTCGGAGCGTGAGACCACGGTGCTGTCATGCTTTTCGATGAACGCGGGGTCAATTTCCTTTAAGAAGCGGGACGTATAATTGCGGGAAGTCTGTCCGTGCAGCATTCTGTGATTGGTGTTGAGGACATAGAGCATTTTCTTCGCACGGGTGATCGCCACATAGGCAAGTCTGCGCTCTTCTTCGAGGCTTTCCTGACTGTCGGCGCAGCGTGCGTTGGGGAAAATGCCGTCTTCCATGCCGAGCAGGAACACACTTTCATATTCAAGACCTTTTGCGGAGTGAATGGTCATCAGCGTGACGGCATCGGTAGATTCATCGGCGCGGTCCTGATCGGTATAGAGGGAGATCTCCTCAAGGAAGCCGTCAAGTGTTGGTTCCTCAGCAGTTTCGAGATAATTCATGATGCTGGTTTTCAGTTCCATGACGTTCTCGATGCGTGCTTCGCCTTCCTCGCCGAGGGTTTTGAGCATTTCGAGATAGCCTGTTTTTTCCAGCACCACATCATAGAATTTATCAAGTGTCATTTCCTCAGCGGCTGCGGCAAGCTGATCGAACATTTTTGCGATCGAGCGCATGGACGCAGCTTTTCGCTGCAAAACGGGATAATCGGCAGCGGTGCGCAGTACTTCGATCGGGGAGATGTGCAGATCGCCCGAAATGCCCATGATATCGGCAAGGGTCTGCGGTCCGATGCTGCGCTTCGGTTCGTTGATGATGCGCGAGAAGCGGAGCAGGTCGTTGTTGTTGTTGATGACGCACAGATAGGAAACGATGTCCTTGACTTCCTTGCGGTCATAGAATTTCAGACCGCCGTAGATGCGGTAAGGGATGCCTGCCTGTGCCAGATGACGTTCCAGACTGTTGGAAAGCGCGTGCGTGCGGTAAAGCACGGCATAATCGGCATACTTTCCGCCGTTTTTGACGCCTTCCTGCACGGTCTCCACGATGAAAGTTGCCTCATCGTTCTGATCCTGTGCTTTATACCAGTAAAGCTTTTCGCCTTCCTCGCCCGCAGTCCAGAGTGTCTTTTCCTTTCTGGATTCGTTGTGGGCGATCACGGAGTTTGCCGCATCGAGGATATTTTTGGTGGAGCGGTAATTCTGTTCCAGACGAATGGTTTTGCAGTTCGGGAACTGCTCCTCGAACGAAAGGATATTTTCGATGGTGGCGCCGCGGAACTTATAGATGCTCTGGTCATCATCACCCACGACGCACAGATTGCCGTATTTTCCTGCAAGCAGGCGGATCAGCTCATACTGTGCCTTGTTGGTGTCCTGATATTCGTCCACGAGCAGATATTTGCAGCGGTTCTGATATTTATCCAGCACATCGGGGCATTCACGGAACAGCTTGACCGTCAGCGCGATGATGTCGTCGAAATCGACGGCATTGGATGATTTCAGGCGGTTCTGATATACCTCATAGACCTTTGCGATCTTTCCGCGGCGGAAATCGCCTTCAGCTTCGGCAAGGAGTTCTTCAGGCGAAAGCATTCTGTCTTTTGCGCGGCTGATCTCGTTGACCAGCACCTTGGGCGGAAATGCCTTTTCGGTGATGCCTGCGCCGCTGATGGGATCGGAAACGGCAGGGTCATCGAGGCATGCCTTGATAACACGCTGGCTGTCATCCTTATCATAAATGGTGAACGATTTGTCATAGCCCAGACGGTCGATGTGCTGACGGAGGATCCGCACGCACGCGCTGTGAAATGTCGCAGCCCAGATCTCCGAGGCAGCTTCTTCGCCCAGCATGGTTTCAAGACGGCTTTTGAGTTCTGCTGCCGCTTTGTTGGTGAATGTGATTGCCAGAATATTCCATCCGGGGATCGGATCCACAGCGGTCAGTTCCGCAAGACGCGCAGCGTCCATTTCGGATTTCCCCTCGGCGTAGGATTTCAGTTCGGCTTCCTCTTTTTTGGTGAGTGACGCCCCTTTGCCGTAAAATGCATCGCCGAACCGTATCATATATGCAATGCGGTTGACGATCGCCGTTGTTTTTCCGCTGCCTGCGCCTGCCAGCACGCTGACAGGACCGTGAACAGTGGTGACGGCATCCTGTTGGGGCGGGTTGAGTCCCAAATCTGTCAGATATTTTTGAATTGCGGTTTGTTTCACGCTTAACATAGCTGAAATCTGCTCCATTTCCTCATCATGTTGGAATTTTCGCAGGCATCTTCGCACCAATGCGTCATCCTGCGGCGATACATATTACATTATACCATAAAAAATCGTGCTTGAAAAGCCCAGTTTGAAAATTTTTATGCTTTTTTTCAAAATTCCTGTTTCCGACAGGATTCTTTTTGCATATCTGGTGAATTTTGCACATTTTTCAAAAAAAGGCTTTATTTTTTTCAATTTTTCCTGTATAATAAAATAAGGTATCGTTTCATGCAGATACTGACATAATATAATACACAAGGGCTGTGCTTGTACGATACAACCCCTGAACGCTGCTTTGGAAAGGAGCGGTTCATCTTGAAGCTTCAACTGAACGAGAAACAACGCTCGATCGGCGTGATGATCATCTGGGTGTTTACCATCTGTCTGCTGATCGGCATCGGCATCTGGCGGTTTTCGGCACTCACTGCGGTTCTGAAAAAAATCATTTCCGTGCTTGCCCCCATCATCTGGGGTCTGGTGATCGCCTATCTGCTCAACCCGCTGATGAAATGGGCAGAGAAAGTCTTCGCAAAATTCATTGAGAAAAAGAAAAAGCATCCGGTTTTGCTGCGTGCCTCGGCGGTGGCGTTCAGTATTCTGGTGCTGCTTCTGGTACTGGTGGGTATGGTCGCCATGCTGCTGCCGGAACTTTACTCCAGCCTGAAAAGCCTGATGACCAGTTTTCCTGATTATATGACCTCTGCTTCAGCATGGGTCAGCAACCGCATCGCAGGCTTGAAGGATACGCAGCCGCAGATTCACGGGCTGCTCACCAATGTCTGGAACACGCTGCAAAACAATCTCTCCAATTTCGCAAGTGAATTTACCCCGAAGCTCGAAACACTCTCCGGGGGTGCCGATCTGATCGGTACCATCACAAGCGGTGCCATGACGGTCGTCAACGCCATGAAGAACTTTTTGCTGGGCATCATGGTGGCAGTTTATCTGCTCTATCACAAAGAGGAATATCAGGCGCATTCAAAAATGTTCCTGTTTGCGTTTCTCCCTGAGCATACGGTTCACAGTATGCTGCATTACGGCTCGCATTTCACCCGCCGCTTCTCGGATTTTCTCACGGGCAAAACACTGGATTCCGTCATCATCGGAATGCTCTGCTTCATCGGCATGACCATTCTGCGTATGCCATATGTCGCACTGATCTCGCTGATCGTCGGCGTCACGAACATCATTCCGTTTTTCGGACCGTTCATCGGTGCCATTCCAAGCGGTGTGCTGATCCTGCTCTCGGAGCCTTCAAAGGTCATTCCGTTTGCAATTTTTATTCTCGCTTTGCAGCAGTTTGACGGCAACATTCTTGGCCCGAAGATCCTGGGCGGCACAATGGGCCTTTCCACGTTCTGGATCTTGTTTGCGATCTTTGTCGGCGGCGGCTTGTTCGGATTCGTCGGCATGGTGGCATTTGTACCGTTTGTGGCGGCACTTTCCACATCGGTGGTGGAAAAGGTCAAGGAGAATCTCAAGGAAAAAGGACTCCCCGATGAGGTGGAGGATTATATGGAAGGCGGCAGGATCTACGACCGCAAACCGACGGAAAAAATCAGGCTGTTCCCAAAATGGAAAGAACGCTTCAAGTTCTTGGACATCGACAAATCGGACAAGCCCGGCACTCCACAGATAAATATCACAGAGGAAAAATCTCCGGATACGACCAACAGTGAGGAATCAAAATGAAAACGATCGCAGAAGTTCAGGCATCCGTGCGGATGCTGAAAGAAAAAACAGGAGTCTGCATCCTTGCACACAGCTATCAGTCTCCTGAGATCCTCGAAATTGCCGACATCACAGGCGACAGCTATAAGCTGAGCGTCGCCGCATCGCAGACCGATGCGCAGAAACTGCTGGTCTGCGGCGTGCATTTCATGGCGGAGACAGCCAAGCTGCTGAATCCCGAAAAACAGGTATATGAAGCAAATCCGCTGGCAGGCTGCCCGATGGCGGAACAGTTTTCGCCGAAGGAAATACTCGCAGAACGGGAAAAAATCGGGGACTGTGCCATTGTGGCATATGTCAACACGACGGCGGCGATCAAGGCGGTCAGCGATGTGTGTGTGACCTCCTCCTCCGCAGTCGAGATCGTGCACAATATGCCGCAGACTGAAATGCTGTTCATCCCCGACTGCAATCTGGGCAGCTATGTGCAGACACAGTGCCCCGAAAAAAAGCTGCACTTCCTGAAAGGCGGCTGCCCCTATCACGGTGCGATCACCGCGGAAGAAGCAGAACGTGCAAAAGCCCTGCATCCTGCGGCAAAACTGCTGGTGCATCCTGAATGCAGTCCTGCGATCTCCGCAATGGCGGATTATGTCGGTGCAACATCAGGAATTCTCGCATTTGCGAAAAAATCGGATGCAGAGGAATTTATCATCGGCACAGAAGTGAGCATCGTCATGCAGCTGCAGCTTGCCTGCCCCGAAAAACGCTTTTATCCGATCTCCACGCGTCTCATCTGCCCCGATATGCGCATCACCACCATTTCCGATATCGAGCGTGTGCTGCGTGAAATCGACGCAGATACTGCAAAGCCACTGACATTGCCTGACGATATCGCAGGCAAGGCGCGGCACTGTCTGGATGAGATGCTGCGTCTTGGAGGTTGAGGCGATGGCAGTACAGCAAAGTGTGCAGGACCTCCAAATGCAGTATCAGGCTGTTTGCGAAAAGCTTCAGGTGTTGAAAAGCGAAAAACGGGAAAAAATAAATACTGCCGCGAAATATTGCCTGATCCTGTTCGGCGTCTGTATGCTCATCCTTTCAGTGTGGGCATTGATTGATCACCAAACAGTGGATGTTGCGACTGTGATCAGCTTTTGTGTTTCCGGTCTGATTTCTTTTTCCGCACTGTGTTTCTGTTCCATATGGCTGCACCTGCGTTATCAGCGCAAAGAGCGTGCAATGGCAAAGCAATTCGGTGTTTTTCCCTTTCTGCGCCCTGAAATGAACATCTCTGTGCCGCAGTATGAAAAGCTTACCGAATATCAGCGGCAGAAAAACCGCGTCAACCTCCGGCTGCTTATACTTGCGGCGGCTGCTGGGGTCGTTACGCTGGCATTCACACTCATGGAATTCGATTCCGAGGAGAAGCCTGTGTGCGTGGCGCTGGCAGCACTTGCTTTTATCGCGGTGCTTGGTGTGGCGACAATCATCGGAAACAACATTTTCAGAGCCAAAGTGCGCAGGGAATCGCCCGATCTGCTGGCACCCTATCCGTCCCTGCCGCCCGAACAGTATGCCAAATGGACGAAAAAGCGCAGGATACTGGCAGGCGTCATCGTCGGCTTGTTTGCACTTTTCGCGGCCGGTATCCCGCTGATCTGCATCTTTGCCGTCAATTTTGCGGAAAAGCTGCTCCCGTTTATTGTCTGGCTTGTCGTTATTCCGTTTATTCTTCTGTTCATATACTATAATAGATATCTTAGTCCGACTGTTTATCAGGAAACCGTTGCGAAATCATGCGACCGGACAAACCGCAAGGCGATCATGGCTGCGGTTTTCGTGGTTGTCTGTGCGATGGGAGCGTATCTCTTTCTCGCAATATTTCGGACTATAGCCCAAGATGTTTATCGGAGTCAGGAAAGTGCTGCAAAGAGTATTTATCAAAGTGTGAAGATGTGGCAGTATGATCAGGATGCCGAAAATGCGCCCTATACAGTTGATACGTTCATCTGGACAAAGGGTGATGCCGCGCCCGATGATGATAACTCCCTGCTTTCCCGTATCTTCTATTATTTCAACGATGCGGAGAGATGCAACTTTGCAGTGATCGCCGATGAAAACGGCGAACTCAGCTACGTGCTGGTCTCCCGCAGCGAGATCGACGAATCCGAACTTGCGTTTCCCGATCGTGACAAACAGTTTGAACTGGCTCTCACCATGTTCGGGCGCGACAAAGCCATCGCCTGCTATCCCGATACGATCGACGAAACATGATCCTTACATACTGCACATATATAAAGGAGTAACCGAAATGTCCGAAGCATCCGCAACACCCAAAAAGCATTCCCCGTGGCGATTGGTCGGCACTGTGCTGCTGATCGCTTTCATTGCCGCCCTGATTGTAGGTGGCACCATGTTTGTCAACCAAAGCACAGGATATGCCCGCGTGAAATCTGCGAACAGCCGCGCAAAATCCTTCTATGATGCAGTTATTGCCGCTGCCGATACACTTTCACGGAAAAAACAGCCGCTGACCTTTGAAACCATCGTACATCACAAAAACGAAAGCACTGCGGATAATCCGCTTTGGGAAAAGATCACGGAGTATTACGGTGAATTTTCTCAAGGCGACTACGCCATTGTGTGCAACGATAAAGGGGAGATCCTCCTCACACTGTATTCCGGCGGCACGATCACCGATGAAGATCTTTCCGTGCCGAATCAGACGGAACAGCTGGATGCGGCATGCAGTGTGTTTCATCATGATGATCTCATCGGGTACTATATCCCCGCATAAACATTTACCATACTATATCAGCGAAACGGAGGCTTTCCGATATGAGCGAATTTGAATATCAGTATCAGCCGCAAAAGCCGCAAACCAATATGGCTGCACAGACCAATACGGCTGCACAGACGAAAATGACGGCACAGACCAATACGGCGGCACAAACCGATATGGCTGCGGAAAATGAGCAGCCGACGCAGGAATTTCAGAAGCGGCGTGCCATCACCAAAGAGGAACGGCAGCGTATGGTGCGGCAGGCAAATGTGGGCAAACGCTTTTGCCGCAACTGCGGTGAGGAAATTCAGGTCGGGGCGAGCGTCTGCGTGCACTGCAACACCGTGCTGAACCCTGTTGCGGTTCGTCATGCGCAGGAGATCGTCATGAACCGTCAGGCAAAGGTCACGAAGGGAATGCTCATCAAGAGCTTTTTCTTCCCGCGCAAGGGCATGAAGCTGTATCGTGAGAACATTGCCAACCGCCCGCAGGTCGCAGAACCCTGCAAAAAAGCGGCATGGGCAGGAAGGCTCACCCGCATCGGGATTGTGCTCGCTTTGGTCGCATTCGTTTTGATCTCTAGGATTTAAGGATTGACATTTTGCCCGTAATCGTGTAAAATAAAAATGTATGCGGCAAAGGAAGTATCTCTGCCGCGCTTTCAAGTGATTATCATTGATAAGGAGTATATAGAAAATGACAGTTTACGAAGAACTCAAGCGCAGAGGTCTGATCGCGCAGACGACTGATGAAGCCGAGATCGCTGACCTCATCAACAACGGCAAAGCTACATTTTATATCGGTTTTGACCCCACCGCAGATTCCCTGCACGTCGGTCATTTCATGGCTCTTTGCCTGATGAAGCGGATGCAGATGGCAGGCAACAAGCCGATCGCACTGGTCGGCGGCGGCACAGGCATGATCGGTGACCCTTCGGGCAAATCCGATATGCGCAAAATGCTCTCGAAAGAGGACATCGAACATAACTGCGAATGCTTCAAAAAGCAGATGTCCCGTTTTATCGACTTCTCCGAAGGCAGAGCAATGATGGTCAACAACGGCGACTGGCTGCTGAACCTCAATTACATCGACGTTTTGCGTGAAGTGGGCGCGTGCTTCTCCGTCAACAAAATGCTGACGTTTGAATGCTACAAGCAGCGCATGGAGCGCGGCCTCACGTTCCTTGAATTCAACTATATGATTATGCAGAGCTATGACTTCTATAAGCTTTACTGCGATTACGGCTGCAATATGCAGTTCGGCGGCGATGACCAGTGGGCAAATATGCTCGGCGGCACAGAACTGATCCGCAAAAAGCTCGGCAAGGATGCTTACGCGATGACCATTACGCTGCTGCTCAACTCCGAGGGCAAGAAAATGGGCAAGACCGAAAAGGGTGCCGTGTGGCTGGATGCCGAAAAGACTTCCCCCTACGATTTCTTCCAGTACTGGAGAAACGTCGGGGATGCGGATGTCATCAAATGTCTGAAAATGCTGACCTTTGTCCCGATCGAGCAGATCGAGGAGATGGAGCAGCATATGGACAGCGGCAAGGCGTTCAACGATGCAAAGGAACTCCTTGCATTTGAACTGACCAAGCTTGTTCACGGTGAGGAAGAAGCACAAAAACAGCTTGATGCCGCAAGAGCCATCTTTGCAGGCACAGGCAACAGCGATGATATGCCCACCACCATGCTTTCCGCTGACGATCTGACTGACGGCGGCATCGGTATTCTGACACTGCTGGTCAAAACAGGGCTTGCACCCTCCAACGGCGAAGCACGTCGTCTGGTGCAGCAGGGCGGTGTCACTGTCGACGATGAAAAGATCACGGATCCCAAAACCATGATCTCCCTTGCGGAAGCAGTCATCATCAGAAAAGGCAAGAAAGTGTTCCATAAGGCAATGCTCGGCTGATTATCACAGAAACAGAACCGAAAGGAGTTTGCGCCATGCAGCAGGATGTCGCAGCACAGCTCACACAGATCCACAAAAACTGTGAGGCGTGTGAAGCCAAAGGCTATTCCGTATCCATTCAGAACAAGACCATGCAGGATTACCTGCGGTTTATGCTGCTGAAATTCTTCGTGTATCTCGGCAGCAGCAACGGCAATATTTCAAGCGGCGAGATCGCATACATCAACGACGCTCTGGGCTATATGATGTCCGCAGAGCAGATCGACCGCTTCAATGTGAGCAGCAAGATCACCAAATACAGTCTCAAGGACAGCGTCATCACGCTGATGATGCCGTTTCTCAAGATGGATCTGGAGACTTCACCGATGGGCGGCATGAGCCTCGCACTGATCGAATTTCTCAATCAGGCAGGGCTTGACTTCATGAATGTCGAATCCGGCAGACCTGACCCGCTCGTGATGCGTGATCTGTCCGCGCTGATTCTTGCGCTTCGCAACTTCCGCATGGAGTATATCTCCAACTGGGAGGCAATGGTCAGAGAACAGAAACGCCGTGAGGAATGGGCAAACCGCCCGATCTATCCGAATCCGAACCGTCCGAACGGCGGCGGAAATTCACCGTGGGGCGGTCCGCCCGCACCGAATAACGGGCCCCCGAATTTCCCGAACAATAACAACAATCCGCAGAATAACGGCGGCAACGGCAATTCGCCGTTTGGCGGGAACCAGAAGCCCAATATGCAGAATGCGCCGCAGCCGCCGAAATCGCAGTGCAGCGAGGAAGAACTCACGCTGGAACAGCAGCTCGAAAAACTCAATGAGCTGACGGGGCTTGAATCCGTGAAGGAAGACCTCAACAGCCTCATCAACCTGATCAAAGTGCGCAAAATGCGTGAGGAGCGCGGGATGCCGCAGTCGGCAATTTCGCTGCACATGGCATTTCTGGGCAATCCGGGCACAGGCAAAACCACCGTGGCACGTATTCTCGCGGGCATTTATAAATGTCTGGGCGTGCTGGAAAAAGGGCAGCTTGTCGAAGTTGACCGTTCGGGGCTTGTCTCCGGATATGTCGGGCAGACGGCACTCAAAACCAAAGAAGTCATTGATTCGGCAATGGGCGGCGTGCTGTTCATCGACGAAGCGTATGCGCTCACCACGGGCACAGGCAAGGGCGATTTCGGACAGGAAGCCGTCAACACCCTGCTGAAAGAAATGGAAGATCACCGCGATGATTTCATTGTCATTGTTGCGGGTTATTCCGATCTGATGGAAGAATTTCTCGACAGCAACCCCGGACTTCGTTCGCGCTTCAATAAAATCATCACGTTTCAGGATTATATGCCCGATGAACTGCTGGATATTTTCAAATCCATGTGTACCAAAGCGGGGATGCAGATGACTGAGGAGGCTGAAAAATGCGTCTACGACTTTTTCGTGGTGCGCTGCGGCTTGAATCTCAAAACATTTGCAAATGCGCGTGATATCCGCAATTTCTTTGAGCGTGCGATCACCAATCAGGCAAACCGTCTGGCAAAGCTTGACATGGTCACGAATGCCGCGCTCAACACCCTCACGATCGAAGACGTACAGGATGTGGAGTTGAACTGATATGAGTGACAAAAAAGTGACATCATTCAGCATCGGATGGTTTATCGGCAAGCTGCTGTTCTGCATAGGCATTACAGTGCTGCTGGCGGTGCTGTTTCACGGTATCCATGGGCTGCTGATTCCCGTGGTGTTCCTGATGCTGTTTTTTGCAGCGTCTGTTCTGGGGTTTTTCGTGCGCTCAGCGAAAAATTATCTTGTGGGTGCGATTCTGTTTGCGCTCATCATCACCGCAGGCAGCCTGTTGATGGCACTGCTGAAAGATACCCCGAACACCGTCTGCAAAATCGTGCTTGCAGTTTTGGGGGCAGCGGCACTTGCGCTCGACATTCGCCGCGCCGTGCGGTATTTCAAATCTAAAAAGCAAGCAGATACTTAATATTCACATACGAAAGGAATTACGACTATGGTACTGATCACAATGGAAAACGGCAAGCAAATCAAACTGAAGCTTCGCCCCGATTGCGCACCCATCTCCTGCGAGAACTTTGAAAAGCTCGTAAAACAAGGATTTTATGATGGACTGTGCTTCCACCGCGTCATTGCCGGCTTTATGATTCAGGGCGGCTGCCCTGAGGGGACAGGCATGGGGGGTCCCGGTTGCCACATCAAGGGCGAATTTGCTGCAAACGGAGTCAACAATCCGCTGCAGCACAAGCGCGGTGTGCTTTCAATGGCACGTTCGTCGATGCCTGACAGTGCGGGCTCCCAGTTCTTCATCATGCACGCCGATGCACCTTATCTGGACGGCAACTATGCGGCATTCGGAGAAGTTGTGGAAGGCATGGATACTGTGGATGAGATCGCAGCGTGTGCGACGAATTACAACGATCATCCGCTGCAGCCGCAGATCATGAAGAAAGTGGAGATCATCGCGGATTGAGAATGTGCCGATTGTGTCTGATATGTCTGCGGCGCATTGTCATGGGGACATTCAAGGCACAATACATGAAAAAGAAAAGCGGACGACTCGAAAAAGTCGTCCGCTTTTTATGATATGGTTAATCGTATATGATTTCGCTGCGGTTATAGTATGCGGTCAGTTTGTCGCTGGTCGACATGGTAAACGTGACGATCGCAGCGCCGATGACACAAATCACACATCCTGCTACGGTCAAGCCGAATGAACTTGTGCCGCGCTTATACGGCGACATGATCAGCCCGAAAATCAGCAGAAGTGCCGTGGATGCACCAAACATGAATGACGTCAGACCTTTGAGCTGCTGCACACGCAAAACGATCGTCACAGCGAGGAGTACCAGAACCACGCCGCCGATTTTGCTTACCGTGTCCACAAAGCTGAACACACTGTTGGGAGCTTCGCCATCGGTGTATCCGCCCATACCGAATAACAGCATTCCGAGACCTGCCAGCACACCGATCACGGTGAGAATGATGGAGGTCGTAAAGCCCTTTGCCGAGAGGTCTGCCTGCTGCTGCTGACGCAATGCCTGCAGCTGTCTGCGCGATTCTTCAGGGTCGGATTTTGGGGTTTCACTCAGGTTTTCCGCCTGACGTTTCATCGCCGCACGCTTTGCCGCTTCCAGATCTTCCTGATTGAAGGAGGAGGGCTTGCGTTCGGGTTCGGGGGCAGGTTCTTCGAGCAATGCTGACGCATCCACTTTCGGCAGTGCCGCTGCCGCCGATTTCTTTTCCGGCGCAGTATATGTGGTTTCCTCCAGCACAATATTTGCCTCAGCTGCGGCAGCTGCCTGCTGTGCTGCGGCTGCCTGCTGTGCCTGCATCCGCTGACGCTCAATGAAATCCGCATTCAGTTCCGCGATTTCTTCATCGGTATAGGGCGGGAGACCCTGTGCCGCACGCTGTCCCTGCAGGGTTGCGATCTGGTCTGCGGAGAGCGGCTGATACTGGCTGACGGGTTTCGGTGCAGGTGCGGGGGTGCTGCTCATGTCATCCAGCACAGGTGCGACTGCATGGGCAAGCCGCGGGTCGATGCCGCCTGCATTCGGAGTGGGACGCTGATAGCT
Source organism: Oscillospiraceae bacterium (assembly GCA_045617625.1). GTDB lineage: Bacteria > Bacillota > Clostridia > Oscillospirales > Ruminococcaceae > Firm-04. The sequence continues at coordinate 51,749 of JAZLJA010000036.1, forward strand.
TTGCGGGGAATCGAAGTCATCCAGCACAGGACGTTCAGCGTTTGCAAGGCGCGGGTCTGTGCCGTCGGGGAGTGTTTCGCGGGGCTTTGGTGCCTCATAGGTAATATCGCCAAGCAGCGGAGAATTGAGACCGCCGTTTTCATCAAATGTCATATCTGTTTCCTCCGAATCATCAAAAATGGGTGGTGGATTTTCCCACATATATTATACCAGAAATGTTTGAAAATTGCAAGAGGAAATCTGCGTTTTTGTGGATTTTGTCAAGCATTGCTGACGAGTTTTCGCTTCAACAGGGTGATATCCTTCGCATTGACAAGCAAATCGCTGTTGACATCTGCCTGCTTAGCGGCTGCGGCATCGAGCGGCGTTTCGCCTGTCAGATGTTTGGCAAGGGCAACGGCATCTGCGACATTCAAGGCACCGTCACCGTTGACATCGCCTGAAACAGATGCAGATGCGGTGGTTTCCGTCGTATAGACTGTGGCTTCGGCGGTGGTGACGGTGGTTTGCTGCGGGAGTTCCTCGCCCTTGAAATAGCATTGCAGTGCATCAAACCAGAAATTGCCGAGCTTCTGATATCCTGCTTCCGATGGGTGAACGCCGTCATACAAATCGGCTTTGGTCAGCACTTTGTTCACCTCGGCAAGTTGGATCGGCTTGCCCTGCGCACGCTTTTTTTCCGCAACGGCGCGGATCTGCGCATTACAGTCGTCAACCGCCTTGTCCATAGATTCCACTGTGAAGTGATATTCGCTGATGTAAAGGGTATTGGTCGCATCCATGCAGGGGAGGGTGGCAAGATAGAGCATTCCGTCATCGGGGATGGTTTTGAGGATGGCATCCACGAGGGATTCAAGCCTTGCCCCGAAATGCTCCAGATCGTAGAGACTCAGGATATCGTTGGTGCCGATTTGCAGGAAGATCACATCGGCAGGGTGCGATTCGAGCAGCCAGTCGATGAAGCCGGAAAGCCCCGTGCGCTGCCCTGAAATGGAATCCTGCTGTGCGATGTTTGCGATGGAATAGCCGCTGTATCCTGCGTGCTGCGGGTCATAGCCCGTGCCGCCCCAGTTGGGCCCGACAAAATCCACCAGCTCTTTTTGCCCGCACTCCTCAATTCTTGCACAGAGCGTGTTGCGATAGCCGCCTGACAGCCAAAAGCCATCGGTGATCGAATCCCCGAGACACATCAGTGAGATCGGCGCGGTGTCAGTCTCAGCGCCGATGACGGATGCGGGGGCGGAAGCGGTCAGCATGGCGGCAGCGGTGCAGACTGCCGCAAGCTTGTGAAAAAGTTTCTCATACATTCGGGTTCTCCTTTGTTTTCTGGTAACCTCTTTCTTTCTGAAAACATTATAGCAAAGAATCGCCGCCGAGACAATGCTTTTTTATCGCATGAGGATGTCCAAACCCGCACATCTTGCTTTTTTGCCTCCCGATGAGAGCTTTTTCAATCCTTGCGGAAAAGCAGTGCGGTTTTCCAAATCTTGCGCGAAATGGGAAAAGGTCTTGCAATTTTGAAAAAGATATAGTATAATAAAAAAAGCGTCTGCGGCATTGGAATCTGCCGCAGCAGAAAGGAAGATGTTCTACATGGACGAACTCATTCGTTTGCAGCTCCAGAAAACTGCCTGCCGCGTGCGCATGGGCATCATTGAAGGTGTCTATAACGCAAAATCGGGTCATCCCGGCGGCTCCCTCTCCATCGCCGATGTGCTGACTTATCTTTACACGGTTTCGATGAATGTTGACCCCAAAAATCCTGATATGAAAGAACGCGATCGTCTCGTGCTTTCCAAGGGTCACACCGCACCTGCTCTTTATTCTGTCCTTGCTGAAAAAGGCTTTTTCCCCAAGGAGGAACTCAAATCGCTGCGTCATATCGGCGCACTGCTGCAGGGACATCCCTGCATCCACATTCCCGGTGTGGATATGAGCTCCGGCTCACTGGGTCAGGGCATTTCGGCTGCCGCAGGTATGGCACTTGCAGGCAAGCACAATGCTGATAACTATCACGTTTACACGATTCTTGGCGACGGTGAACTCGAAGAAGGTCAGGTCTGGGAAGCTGCAATGTTCGCGGCTCACTACGGGCTTGACAACCTCACCGCGATCGTGGACAATAACGGTCTGCAAATCGACGGCAAGATCACCGATGTTTGCTCGCCCATGCCCATCACCGATAAATTCGAGGCATTCGGCTGGCATGTCATCACCATGAATGCACACGATTTCGATGACATCGACCGCGCATTCCGTGAGGCGTCCTCCATCACCGGACAGCCTGTGGCGATCATCCAGAAGTCTGTCAAGGGCAAGGGTGTATCCTTCATGGAAAATCAGGTGGGCTGGCACGGCACCGCCCCGAATCAGGAGCAGTATGAACAGGCAATGTCCGAGCTTTCGGCAGAGCTGAAAAGATTGGAGGCATTGGCATGAGCGACGTCATCAAGAAAGCAACCCGCGAAAGCTACGGCGAAGCATTGACCGCACTCGCGGAGAAATATGAGAATCTCGTGGTTTTGGATGCCGACCTCGCTGCGGCAACCAAAACAGGCATCTTCAAAAAGGCTTATCCCGACCGTCACTATGACTGCGGTATCGCAGAAGCAAACATGATGGGCGTGGCAGCAGGTCTGGCGGCAAGCGGCATGATCCCGTTCGCATCCTCGTTTGCGATGTTTGCAGCGGGCAGAGCATTTGAGATCGTCCGCAACAGCATCGGCTATCCGCACCTGAACGTGAAGATCGGTGCGACCCACGCAGGCATTTCTGTCGGCGAGGACGGTGCGACCCACCAGTGCTGCGAAGATATTGCACTGATGCGCACAATTCCGGGTATGGTCATTCTCAACCCCGCGGATGATGTGGAAGCAAAGGCTGCGGTGGAAGCTGCCATCAACTGGGACGGCCCTGTTTACTGCCGCTTTGGCAGACTGGCAGTGCCTGTCATCAACAACAACCCTGATTATAAATTCGAGATCGGCAAGGGCATCACGCTGCGCGACGGCAAGGATGTCACGATCGTAGCAACGGGTCTGATGGTCTGTGAGGCTCTGGAGGCTGCGGAAACGCTCGCGAAAGAGGGCATTTCGGCACGCGTCATCAACATTCACACCATCAAGCCGCTCGATGAGGAACTGATTCTGAAGGCTGCGAAGGAAACAGGCTGCATCGTCACCTGTGAAGAACACAGCATCATCGGCGGTCTGGGCTCGGCAGTGGCAGAGTGCGTTTGCGGTGCCTGCCCTGTGCCTGTCACCCGCATCGGCGTGAATGACACCTACGGTCATTCCGGCCCTGCTGTGGCACTGCTGAAAGAATTTGGTCTTTGCGCAGAGCATATTGCAGAAGTGACCCGCGAAGCAGTTGCGAAGAAATAATCGAATCTCATAATAACGAAAACGTGCTCCGTCAAGCGATGAATGCTTTGCGGAGCACGTTTTTTCTGTGGCTTTCAAAAATGAAGATGTCAACAAATTACCATGCCGAATCATCACCTGCTGCAAACGACCTATGCAGGACAGTGAAAAATGGGCATAAGCCCCAAAAAACTTTTTTTGATTCGATTTTATCGCTGATGCGATGCTTTGGAGATCGACTTTGCGGAAAAGTACAGATATACCCGATCTCACGGAAAGATTAGATATCTGGAGAAAATAGGAGAAAACTCCACGTTTTTTCAAAATCTGTTTTGTGACTGGTTCCTACGGTTTTTGCTTTTCTTTTGGATTTCTGGTAATATATAATCATCGGGTGAGCAAAGAGCCGCCCACATGAAAGGATGTTATTTTACCATGAGCAGCACAAAGAAAGTTGGTTCCGCGATTGGGGCGGCAGTATGTGCCATCGCCGCTGTAATTCTGTTTGCGTCGTCAACCGCAACGGTTCCCGCAGGTCATACGGGTGTGGTCGTCACGCTGGGAAAGGTCAGCAGCAGCACCTTGAGTGAAGGTTTCCATCTGAAAGCACCGTTTGTGCAGACAGTCGAAAATGTCAGCAACCAGATTCAGGTTTACGAGGTCGATGCGACCGCTGTTTCGCGTGACCTGCAAACGGTCAGCAGCCAGATTGCCGTCAACTATCGAATTCAGCAGGCGGAATCGGCAAACATTTATCAGAACATCGGCAGAGATTATGAGGCTGTTGTCCTCACTCCTGCGGTACAGGAAAGTGTAAAGTCTGTCACGGCGAAATATACCGCCGAGGAACTGATTACCGAGCGTGCCGCTGTGGGCGAGCAGATCAAGGAGATCCTCAGCTCCAAAGTCACCGAATACGGCATCCTGATTGAAAAATTCAACATCGTCAACTTTGATTTCTCTGCGGAGTTCAACGCCGCGATCGAGCAGAAACAGGTTGCCGAGCAAAACCTTCTCAAAACCCGTACCGAGCAGGAACAGGCGATTGAAATCTCCAAAGCGCAGGCTGAACAGAAGAAGATCGCCGCTGATGCCGAAGCTGCTGCGATTCTCGCAAAGGCAAAGGCGCAGGCTGATGCAAACAAGCTGGTCAACGATTCGCTGACAGGAATCGTGCTTCAGGACAAAATGCTCGAAAAGTGGGACGGCGCGCTGCCCAAAGTCAATGGCAGCGATTCATCCTCGCTGCTGCTGGATGTCGATGACATCGTGAGCAGCAAACAGGCACCCGTCCAGACGCAGGTACAGCCTGCGGAGTAATCCCTTTCTTTCGGTTATCATCTTCTTTTTGATAACATTACTCTCCTTTGAGCTTCCGCATTTTGTATGCGGTGCGGAAGCCTGAATTTTTCCTCCATTTTTTCCACCTTATCTGATTTCCCCGGTATCCGTCACACCCCTCGGATATCGGGTATTTTTTTTGACACCGCCGCATAGAGTGAAATGCGGGGGAGACATCGGTGAGATTCGCGTTCCTCTGTCATTTCACAGGATACGGAGGCTTTTCTCATGAAACGATTATCAGCACTTTTCACAGCATGGATGACTGCATTTGTTCTGCTGCAAACTATGTGTATGCCTGCAAATGCCGCACCTGATATCTCCGCAAAAGCCTGTGTGCTGATGGATGCGCAGACAGGTCTGCTGCTCTATGGGAAAAACAGTGACGAAAAACGTCCGATGGCAAGCACCACCAAAATCATGACGGTGTTGCTGACGCTTGAATCGGGCAATCTGGACACGCCGTTTTCTGTGGACAGTGAAGCGATTCATGTGGAGGGCTCGTCGATGGGACTGCGTGAGGGCGATATCGTGACAAAACGTGCGCTCTGCATCGGAATGCTGCTGCCCTCAGGCAATGATGCGGCAAATGCCGCGGCAGTCAGAGTCGGGGGCGATATGCCGCATTTTTTGCAGCTGATGAACGCCCGTGCTGCTGAAATCGGCATGACACACACCTGCTTTGCATCGCCCTCGGGGCTGGATGCAGAGGGACACGGGGCTTCTGCATACGATATGGCACTGCTTGCGCGGGAAGCACTTCAGAATCCCGATTTTGCGGAGATTTGCAGTCAGCCGAGCATGACGGTGTCGTTTGGAAATCCGCCTTATCCGCGGATGCTGCAAAACACAAACCGTCTGCTGAAGATGGATGATACCGTCATCGGGGTGAAAACGGGTTTCACCGATGCGGCAGGTCGATGTCTGGTCAGTGCGTGTGAGCGTGACGGCAGGCGGCTGATCTGCGTCACCTTGCACGACACAAACGACTGGGCTGACCATCAAGCCCTTTATGATTACGGCTTTGCGGAAACTGCCGATGTGACGGTACCTCTGCCGCAAACGCGCACGCTGCCTGTCGAGGGGAGCAGCATTTGCGAGGTGCCTGTTTATGCAAAAACACCGCTGATGCTGACCGCATGGCACGGCGTTGCCGCTCAGGTGACGGAAACGCTTCTTCTGCCGCCGTTTGTGACAGCACCGCTCAGAAAAGGCGATCCCGCAGGCACGCTGGTCTATACCTACGGTGCTGTTGAGGTTGCCCGTCTGCCGCTGCTCATCGGCGCAGATGTTGATGCAGTCTGAGCGCATATTTTCTTTTTATCATAATTTTTTCACCATTTCTTTATTGTTTCTTAATCATTTTGAGTCTTGTTTTTTCAGAAAAAACGCGGTATAATATGGATAATCTGATCTGAAGCGAAGCCGCGCAGATTCAGAGAAACATAAGATATTATACATCGCTGCTGTTTACGAATCGAGGCAAATCAAAAATGAAAGCACAGCATTCAACCCCTGTTTCCCATGAAGTGAACCGCTCACAGCCGTCGTTTTGGGTGCGCCTGCAAAAAAGGCGCATGGAGCATCAGACAAACGACCGCCTGTTCAACGCATTCCTGATGATTTTGTTTCCCGCATTTATCGTTTGTCTTGCAGAAGTGAACCAACACATCGAAGTCACGGATTTTCTGCGTTTTTGCATTCAGCGTCCGTCAGTCATGCTGTTTGATTTCTTCATGGCATATCTGATGTTTGCAGCCCTTTTGCTGTTCACCAACCGTGGCTGGATCGCATCGTGGATCCAGGGCATCGGCTATATGATCGTCAGCATTGTGGAGCTGTTCAAGTACAGCACCAACGGCAACCACTTCAAGCTTGCAGATCTTTCCCTGACCTCCAATGTCAAAAATCTCACAAGCTTTGCGTACATCAAGATCACGCCTGCACTCATCATATATCTGACACTGCTTGTCGTGGTGCTTGGCTTGATATATATGCAGAATCCGAAGTTTTCGGCATCATGGCGCAAGCGACTGGCACCTGCACTCTGCTGCACCGCCGCTTATGCCGCCGTGATCTGCATTCCTTCCGTTTCTGAATCCGTTTACGGATTTTTCGATGTGGATACGTCCGCCTCACATAATGCGTTTGCCACCAACGAAAAATTTGAGAATAACAGTATGCTCGCTTTTATTGCGGAGACCACTTCCGAACGTCTTGGCAATCTGCCTGTTGAGCCTGATCGTTACAGCCCTGAGGTGGTGGAAAGCCTGCTTACCGAAGAACCCACCGCATCGGGCAATGCGAAAAAGCCGAATGTGGTGGTCATCATGTCGGAATCGTTTGCGGATTTTCGCAGGGTGTCGTCAACGCCGCTTGCCACTGACGCCTATGACGCATTCGACCGCGCCGCTGATCGAAGCAGAAAATGCAGCGTTGTTGTGCCGACCTTTGCATCCTATACCGTGCGCACGGAATTTGAACTGATGTTTGGTCTGCCTGTGCGCTCGCTGATGGACACCATCACCCCGCAGCAGGAAATTTCCGTGGAAGCCCCTGCCTCTATGGTATCGTATCTGGATCATATCGGCTATCAGACCGTCTATGTGCATCCGTTCACAGGGACATTTTACGGCAGAGACGAGATCTATGCGACCTATGGCTTCGATCGGATGCTGTTTGACGAAGATCTGACCGTTCCGGTGGAATATTTCGGCAACGGATATATTTCTGACCGCACCGTGGCAAATCAGATCTTGCAGCTGATGCAGGAAAGTGATGCGCCGCTGTATGTTCATGCCACGACCATGCAGAATCATCAGCCCTATGACTGGATCGAGAATCAATCGGAACTGAATGTGTATCTGGAGGGTGTGCGTGCAACGGGCGATGCCTTGTGTGCGCTGATGGATGGTATCGAAGCGCTCAACGAGCCGACGGTGCTGTTGTTTGTGGGCGATCATTTCCCCTCCATGCGTGCTGAGGGCAACATTTATGACGCAATGGGCATCGACAGTGAAAATTGTGCGGTGCTGTACGAGCAGCCTGCGCTGGTGTGGAGCAATTTCGGACTTGATTCTTCCAATCTGCCCACAGAGACGGTATCAGTGTTTTATATGACGCCTGCGATCTGTGAAGCGGCGGGGCTGCCGCTGGATTCGTTCTATGCGACGGTGCTGGCACAGCAGAAGAAGGATCCTGTTTACACATCCATTTTCATGGATGCGGAAGAACGCAATGAAACGCTTGACCTGCTGACGTATGATCGGATTCTGGGCATGAATTATTCGGGAAATGACTGAGATTCATCTTGATAAACAAAGCGGACGACCTTTTGCAGGTCGTCCGCTTTGCTTGTCGTGCCGTTTATATAATGGGAATTTCCAATGCTTATTTCGGTTTCTTCTGGCGATAGCTTGCAAAATCAAACTTCACGAGGCTGTTCACAAACGTCAGAATGTCTGATGTCACGTCCAACAGTTCCTCAGAGGTCTTTTCGTCAAGCTGCAAAAGGAAGTCGGCAGGGTACCGTGCTTCAATGTAGTAGTGGTTGAGATTCGTTGTGGCAGGCAGCCATTTTTTGAAATGTGGATCATCCTGCATTGCCTGCTTGCACAAAAACGGCAGGTTGTGTCCGTCATAAAGCCGATGCCGTTTCCAGAGCAGATATCCCTTGATGCTTTTTTCCACACACTGATGACAATGAAATGCCACCTGATTCAGACAGCGGTTATCCTCCACGAGAATGCGGGCACAGCGCAGATCAATCGCTGCATAATAGAGCCAGTCAAAATAGCGTTTGCTGTCGTTGTCGCGGTATCCTCTACCCATAAAGCACCTCACCTGTCTCCGCAATCGACCATGCAAATGTGCGCGGGTCAGTGGAAAGCGTATTCCATTCGCTTTCTTTGTAAATTACAAGGTCATAGGGATAATCGCAGTCAACTGCGGTGTAGAGATAGCATTCCAGTTCTGAGATGTTCGGGGTGTCATCGCTGACGATCACCGCCAGCTTGAAGCTGCGCAGTTCCCCTGTCTGGTGGTTCGATTTGTGGCTGATGTAGTAGATTTTCAGGGGTTTTCCAAGCTTTGCGATCTCATCTGCCGTTGCTTGGATCTCAGTGAAATTCATATCGGGACGCTCCTTTCATGATTTAATCGGAAAACCGCAGTTCTGTGCGGATCCCGTCATAGGCACAGGCGGTTTGCGGGAAAATATCTGCGGCGTTTGCAAGAAACGCTTCAGGATCGGGGAGTGAGGGGCTGTAATGCGTGAGCCACAGTGATTTGACATTTGCAAGCTTTGCGATCTCAGCAGCCTCCGAAAACAGCATATGCGCCGTTTCCACGGCTTTGTCGAGCTTTTCATCTTCGCCGTACATTCCCTCGCAAATGAACAGATCGGCACTGTCCGCATATTTTGCGATCGCGGGGACAGGGCGTGAATCGGTGCAGTAGGTCAGTTTGAGCCCTTTGCGCGGTTTGCCGAGCACCTGCGACTGATGATACACCGTGCCGTCCTCTGCGACAGCCGTCTCCTGCTTTTGCAAAACGCCCCACAATCGCTGCGGGATGCCCGCAGCCTTGGCACGTTCCACATCGAATTTGCCCGCATGCGGCAAATGCACACTGAATCCGTAGCAGGGGAGCGTGTGACGAACAGCAAAGGCGGTCAGGACTGCATCTCCAAAGGGGAAAGTCTCGGCGGGTTCGGTCAGTTCACGGAGTTCGAGTTCAAAGGGCAGTTCGGGTGCGATGACACGCAGCCCTGCGATCGTGTGATGCAGCCCGCGCGGTCCCAGAATGGTCAGCGGCGCGGTGCGCCCCTCGTTGCCCATCGAAAGCAGCAGTCCGACCAATCCGCTGATGTGGTCAGCGTGAAAATGCGTGATGCAGAGCAGATCAATGCTTTGAAAGGAAACGCCTGCGCATTTGAGCGCGATCTGTGTGCCCTCACCGCAGTCAATGAGCATGGTGCTGCCCTGTTGACGAATCCAGCAGCAGCAAAGCCAACGGTTTTTCAGCGGCATGGTGCCGCCTGTGCCGCCCAAAACGACTTCCAGCATTCGTCTGCTCCTTTCCTTTGTGATGATGCTTTTATTATACCGCGTTTGGCAGGATTTGTCAATCGGTTCACAGGGCAAATCAGCGCGAAGTACAGTCTGCCGCGTAAGATTCTGCGCACTTTGCATACAGATTGCACAAATCAGACATATGGATGTTCAGCAAACTATCCAAAACGAAAAATCGAAAAATACCGCTTGACAAATGCGTTCCACTGTGCTATAATATTTATCGTTGACGGGAACAAGCCCGAAACAATGCGCCGGTAGCTCAGTTGGATAGAGTGACTGGCTACGAACCAGTAGGTCGGGGGTTCGAATCCCTTCCGGCGCACCAAAATCCCTGCTCGTTTGAGTGGGGATTTTTCATCATCCATATCAAAAACCTTATCACGAGTGGTGGAGGGACGGGTCCTGTGAAGCCACGGCAACCGCATCTCACGATGAATGGTGCCAAATCCTGCGGCGGTGCGTTGCATCTGCCGAAAGATGAGGAACGTAATGCAACAGCAAGCGGCAGCATTCGTTTCCTGCGAATGTGCCGCTTTTTTCGTTGAAAGGACAGAAACATGAAAAGATTCTTTACATCCGAATCGGTCACGGAGGGACATCCCGACAAAATCTGTGACCAGATCTCTGACGCGGTTCTGGATGCCATTCTCGAACAAGATCCTGCGGCGCGTGTTGCGTGCGAAACCTGCTGTACCACGGGCATGGTGCTTTGCATGGGCGAAATTTCCACCACGGCATCTGTCGATATCCCGCGCATTGCACGCGAGGTCATTCTCGATATCGGCTATGACCGTGCGAAATACGGCTTTGACGGTCACACTTGCGCGGTGCTGACCACCATCGACAAGCAGTCGGGCGACATTGCACAGGGCGTTGACTGCGCGTTCGACCGCACAGAGGACGAAATGGATGCACAGGGTGCAGGCGATCAGGGCATGATGTTCGGTTTTGCCTGCGATGAAACCCCCGAACTGATGCCGCTGCCGATCTCGCTTGCCCAAAAGCTTGCACTTCGTCTGACTGCCGTGCGGAAAAACGGCACGCTCAATTATCTGCGCCCCGATGGAAAAACGCAGGTCACTGTTGAATATGAAAATGATGTGCCTGTGCGCGTGGATACCGTGGTCGTTTCCACACAGCACGCGGAATCGGTCACGATGGAGCAGATTCGTGCAGATTTGCTGGAACTTGTGATCCGTCCGACCATTCCTGCCAATCTGATGGACGCAGATACGAAGATTTTCGTCAACCCGACGGGAAGATTTGTCATTGGCGGTCCGCAGGGCGACAGCGGTCTGACAGGCAGAAAAATCATTGTGGACACCTATGGCGGCTATTCGCGGCATGGCGGCGGTGCTTTTTCGGGCAAGGATCCCTCAAAGGTTGACCGCTCGGCTGCGTATATGACGCGGTATATTGCGAAGAACATCGTGGCGGCAGGGCTGGCAAAGCGCTGTGAGGTGCAGCTTGCCTATGCAATCGGTGTGGCGAAGCCTGTTTCGGTGTTTGTGGAGACATTCGGAACGGGCACTGCGGATGATGAAACGCTTGCAGCGGCGGTATCGGCTTGCTTTGATCTGCGTCCTGCCGGAATCATCCGTACACTTGATCTGCGCAAACCGCAGTATCGCAAGCTGGCAGCATACGGGCACATGGGCAGAGAAGATCTGATGCCTGCATGGGAGCGCACCGACAAAGTCGATGCACTGAAAGCATATCTGAACAAATAATCTGATCATAAAAGGTTCGCGGCATGACTCCGAAATGTTCATGCGGCGAACCTTTTGTTTTTGCTGCCGCTGATAGAATGGTTCCGCAAAATCGCAAAATCGCCAAATCATAATCATCGAAGATACTGCTTTCCCGCATTGACTTTTTTTGCGGATTGTGGTATCATATTTCATGAAAGCTTCGGCTCAATCTTCAAAATCGGAGGGATACCCATGAAACTGAATATCGAATCCGGAAAACGACTGATCGCCGTCGCACGCGGCGATGCGCCTGCAGATCTGGTGCTGAAAAATGCCCACTATCTCAACGTGTTCACCAACGCCTGGTGCGATGGCGACATCGCTGTGGCTGAGGGGAAAATCGCAGGCATCGGCGGTGAATATGTCGGAAAAGAGATTATTGATGCTGGCGGAAAATGGGTCGTCCCTGCACTGATCGATGCGCACATTCATCTCGAAAGCGCGATCGTCGCGCCGCGTGAATTTGCCCGAATCGCTCTTGCACACGGCACGGGCGTTGTCGTGACTGACCCCCATGAGATCTCCAACGTCATCGGAACCGACGGCATCCGCTATATCTTGCAGGCAACCGAAAATCTCGGCCTTGATGTGCGCGTGATGCTGCCCTCCTGTGTGCCTGCCACGCCTCTCGACGAAAACGCAGGCGCACTTTCGGCTGAGGATATCGACGAATTTTACGATAATCCGCGTGTTCTGGGACTTGCTGAGATGATGGATTATGTGGGCGCATACAGCAGTGACGCAACGATCGCAAAAATCACGGCGGCGCACGCACACGGCAAGATCGTTGATGGTCATGCACCCGCGCTGACAGGCAGGGTGCTGGATGGTTATATCGCGGCAGGGATCTATTCTGACCATGAGTGCGATAATCTCGAAAATGCGCTTGAAAAGCTGCAAAAGGGACAGTATATCATGATTCGTGAGGGCACTGCGGCACGCAATCTTGCGGCACTGATGCCTCTGCTGACTCCGCAGTATGCGTCGCGCTGCCTGTTTGCAACCGACGACAAGCATCCAAACGATTTGCTCGAAAAGGGGCACATCGACTATATGCTGCGTGAATGCTTTGCTGCGGGCGTTGACCCGATTCTTGCGCTGAAAGCCGCCACATTCAATGCTGCACAGTATTTTTCCCTGCGGCAGAAAGGTGCGATTGCAGGCGGATATGATGCGGATCTGATTTTGCTCGACGATTTGCAGTCGTTTGCCATCGACCGCGTGTGGTGCGGCGGTGTTCTGCGGGCTGAAAAGGGCACTGCATCACCGATGCCTGCGCCGCAAATCGACGCGGCTTTGCTTGCCAAGGCGCATGACACCATGCACACCGATCAGATCTCTGCGGAGATGCTTGCGTGCGGTGAAAAGCCTGTGATCGGGCTGCTGGCAGGCGAATTGCTCACCACTGACTGCGGCATGGCTGACGGCATCGACTTTGCAAACGACATTCTCAAGGTTGCGGTGGTGGAGCGTCACAGGAACACAGGACACATCGGCATCGGTTATCTTAAAGGCTACGGCTTGCGCAGGGGCGCGGTGGCAACAAGCATCGCGCATGATTCGCATAACATCATAGCGGTTGGTGCCTCGGATGCGGATATCTGTGCGGCGGTCAATCGTGTGATTGCCGAAAAAGGCGGTATTTTCGTTGTGGACGGTGACCAAGTGACAGGGCTGCCGCTGGAAATCGGCGGGCTGATGAGTGAGCAGCCGATGGAACAGGTCAATGCGGCATTGGAGGCTGCAAAAGCGGCGGCGTATGCGCTGGGCGTGAATGCGGAGATCGACCCGTTTATGTCTCTTTCGTTCCTCAGCCTGCCTGTGATCCCTGCGCTGAAAATCCTGACAAAAGGCGTGTTTGACGTCACGACATTTTCTTATCGGGAATAAGGAGCGCAGGACACGATGGGGTATCTGTATCTGACACGGCACGGCGAGACGATCTGGAATGTGGAAAACAAAATCTGCGGGGCGACGGACATTGCGCTCACCCCGCGAGGACATCAGCAGGCGATTGCACTGGGCGAGTATCTGCGTGATTCGGGCATTGCGGTGGATGAGATCCTCTATTCACCGCTGATGCGTGCGGCTGACACGGCAAAGCACATCGCGGAGATCACAGGCATTCCTGCAAAAGCGGAGATCGCCCTCACCGAGCAGAATTTCGGACGGTTTGAGGGCACACCGCGTGACGGGCAGGGCTTCATGGAGGCAAAGGCGCGGTTTCTTGACCGATACAGCGGCGGCGAATCCATGATGCAGGTCGGGCAGCGCGTTTACAATCTGCTTGACCGCCTCAAATCTGACCCGAAAACGTATCTTCTGGTGGCGCATGGCGGCATTGCCCGCATGGTGCGCTCCTATTTCGAGGATATGAGCAATGAAGAATATGCACGCAGCGGCTTGAAAAACTGCGAACTGCTCCGATTTGAATTCTGACAAACAAAAAACCGAAGCTCCCAAATGGAAGCTTCGGTTTTGTTTTGTCCATCAAACTCGGATTAGTCCGAAGTGTAGGGCAGCAGTGCAACGTATCTTGCACGCTTGATAGCAGTGGTCAGCGCACGCTGATGGTAAGCACAGGTGCCGGTGACACGGCGGGGCAGAATCTTGGAACGCTCCGTCATGCACTTTCTTAGGCGGTTGATGTCCTTGTAGTCAATGACTTCCACCTTGTCGGCGCAGAACATGCAAACCTTTCTGCGGGGTCTCTTGGCACCGCGCTGCATCTTTTCATGATCCATAGGCATAGTCAAATTCCCTCCTTTTCAGGAATTGGTTAGAACGGAACTTCTCCGTCACTTAAAATTTCTTCAAATTCGCCGATATCGCCGATGTTCAAGCCGCCGCCCTGCTGAGGTGCGGGCTGTGCGGGAGCTGCATAGTTTTGCTGGGGTGCGGAATAATTCTGCTGCGGGGCACCGTAGCCACCATTCTGATAGCCGCCCTGCGGTGCGGAATAATCGCCGCCGCCCTGCGAAGCACTTTTGCTCTCGCCGAAGCTGACATTGTCAACCTGAACGTTCATGCGATAGTGTTTGACACCGTTATTATCCGTGTAGTTGTCATTGCGGAGGGCACCCTCTACGATGATCATGCTGCCTTTGTGAAAATAACGGCTCACAAATTCTGCTGATGTTCTCCAGGCAATGCAGTCGATGAAATCGGCTTCACGCTCACCTGTCTGCTTATTGGCAAACTGGCGGGACACTGCAACGGAAAACCGACAGCAGGGAATACCGGAGGTCGTCTGCCGAAATTCAGGATCTCTGGTCAGTCTTCCCATCAGGATAACCTTGTTAATCATAAGGAACAACCTCCTAAATACGTGGTTTTCTGATTACTCGATCACAGTAACCATGGAACGGAGAACGCCGTCGGTGATTTGCAGGATACGATTCAGCTCTGCAGGGAAATCAGGAGCGGAATTGAAGTTTGCCACGATGTAGTAGCCCTCGGTCTCATCCGCGATTTCATAAGCCAGCTTACGCTTACCCCATTCATCGACTTCGCCAAGCTCTGCATTCTTCTCGATGAGAGCCTTGAACTTCTCCCATGTTGCCTGAACTGCCTCCTCGCCCTTTGCAACGCTCAGAACGAGCATCAGCTCATACTTTGCAGACAACTTTGCCATGTTGATACACCTCCTTTTGGATTTCAGCTCGTCCGTTCATTCGGGCGAGCAAGGAATGGCGCGGTCTGATTGTCAGTCACATTGGACACCGGACACGCCGCATAGATTATTGTACCAGATTTCTCATCATTTGTCAAGTGCAAAATCCGATTTTTTCAAAAAAGAGATTCCAAAGCTTGGAAGCTTCGGAATCTCATGCAAGCTGGATTGTCGAAATCATCGTATCTACGATGGGTTTATATTTTTCGACCTCGCCCGTGAACAGGAGAGCGTAGACGAATTTCTTCTTCTGGATCAGCACGATGACGGCATCTTCTTCGCGGGTGCGTCGGATGTTTTTGTAATGCACGGTCACTTTGGGCGCATAGCGCACATAACCGCGTTCAAATGTCTCCACGCGAATTGTGCCAAGCTGACGGAAAAATGCCTGTTCGAGTGTTTCCTGCGTCACCAGTTTCAGCGAGCCTTCAAACGGCATACGGCTGACTGTCAGCACAAGGGTCTGCGCGTTGTCGCCGAATGTTGTCTGGGAGCTGTCATTTTTCAGCACCCGAAAGCTTTGCGGCAGCGCGATTTTCAGTGCGCCTCCCATGCAGGAGGCTTCCTGCGGCAGCACCACCACCGAGAGAATTTTATCCTCGGCGAGCGGCTCTGGATTTTTGCGTTTGCCTTGCATCCACGCCCGAAGCCGAGAGAGCCACGCACGGAACTTTGTCGTATGCGGCATTCTCATCGCCTCCTTTCGGGAATGTAAGGGATGTCAGGAAATCGCGGTGACGATATAGCCGTCGATGTTGTTGCCCGAGATTTCGTAATTGCCGCTGACGGGCACAGGCACATCGGTATCGCCTGTTGTGCTTGCAGGGACGTAATAAATGGTGAAATCCTGCTCGTTATAGGAGTAGTTCAGCAATCCTGTACCATAGGCGTATTTTTCCTTGAGCAGATCGAGATATTCTTCGAGGCAGAGGTTGTTTTCGTGCATATACGCAGCATGGGGGATGCCGACATAGCGCAGGGCTGCATAGGTTCCCTTCACGCCGGTTTTGTCCTCCTTGCCCTCAGGATACCGCTGCACAAAACCGTACTTGAACATATTGCTGAAGATCCATGAATAGGGTTCGGCATTGGTGACAGGGGCGTAAGAGCCGCGGTTTGTTTTCAGGTGGAGCTGAATATCGAGACCGCAGGCAGACTCAGGATTTGCTTTTTTGTCGTCCACGGCGAGATAGCCGTAGTTGAACATGATCTCGGTGTTGCTTGTCTGCGCGTAGTAGGCGGAAATCATTTTGTTGAACCACGAGAGAGCATTGGTATTGTAAAGTACATACGCGGGGTACGAGACGTTATAGATGCCTGCGTACTTCTGATCGTATTCGCCGTTTCTGGCGACCAGTACCAGATCGAGATCCTCTTTGGTGAGGTGGCTTGGGTTATCCTTGTTGACCAGCACCAGGTTTCCGCCGTAGACATCGCCTGCCATTTGCACGGCATTGACGAAATCGGATGCGGAATCTTCGGGCGGTGCGGTGGTTTCGGTGTGAGCCGCAGACGACGATGAGGTATTATCGCCGCCGATGACATAATCGGCAGAACTTTCGGCGGTTTCGCTGCTCAGCGGGCTGATGGGGTTGATTTTGGGTGTATCCTCGTTTTCATCTGATTTGGTGCAGGAACTGACGCCCCAGCCAATCAGGAAAATCAGGAAAATCAGGAACACAAATGCGCCGATGACGCGGTCCCAGCGGATTCTGCGGTTGCGGTATGCCATTGGAATTTCCTCCGTTCTTTGTTCTTACACGTCTTACACGAATGATTGTTTTCTATTTATCTGCTTGTTTTTTCTGTATGTATTCGGATTCTCGAAAAAGGCACAGCCTCCCGAAAGTGAAATCCGTGAGACTGTGCCGTGTCGTTTACGTAGAATGCGCGGAATTATACGGTTTCGGAACCTTCAGCGGGAGCAGCCTCGGGCTCGGAGAGACCTGCCTGTGCAGCAAAAGCGGCGAGATCTGCATCGGAGATGCCTGCATTGGACATACCCATTTCAGACATCAGACGCTCAAGCTCGGAATCAACCTTTGCATTGCGTTCGAGTTCTTCAAACGAAGCAACTTCTTCGGGCTTGGTGGAACCGGTGATCTCAGCAAATGCAGCAGCTTCTGCTTCCTTGCGCTCGATCTTTTCTTCCATCTTGGAGAGCTTGTCGAAGCCTGCATTGGAATCAATGCCGCCCAGAGATTTTGCCAGTTCCTTGGTGGTGTCAGCCATCTGGGAGCGTGCGATCAGCATAGCCTCGCGGCTCTTTGCTTCCTGCAGCTTGGATTTCAGCACCTCGACCTGAGAACGGATCGCCTCGGTCTGGTTGGAAATGGTCTCGAACATTTCACGGTAGTTTGCAACGTCCTCATCTGCCTTGACCTTGTTGGCGAGAGCTTTCTTCGCAAGCTCAGCGTCGCCGGATTTCAGAGCAGCTTTTGCACGGGTCTCCCAGTTTGCGGAGACTGCGCAGGCATTGCGGTACTGTTTTTCCACCGTGCGCTCGCTGGCAACAGCCTTGCCGAGTGCCTGTGTGGATTTTGTCAGTTCCTTCTGCATATCGACAATAATCTGTTTGACAAGCTTTTCGGGGTCTTCTGCCTTGTCGAGAAGCTCGTTAATGTTTGCTTTGAGAATATCGCTCAATCTGGAAAAAATGCCCATCTGGATGACCCTCCTGAATTTCATATGAATTTTCGGCAGGCATTGAAAAAATCATGCTCTGCCAAGTATCAACATTATACCAAAGATTCTGCAAAATGTCAAGTGGAAAAATAAAAAACTGTAAAAACGCACAAGATGCGGGATTATCGGGGACAAAACGAATTTTTCATCGGATTCGCTTGCGTTCCGCGGCTTTTTGTGATATAATTAAGATATATGTGCGTTTACAGATACACACAGCAGAAACGGAGATATGTGATATGCGGATATACAACGTCACGGTGATGAAAATGGACGGTTCTGCGCCATTTCACGGGTTTGTGACGATAATCGGCGGAAAAATCGCGGCAGTGCAGCCGGGTGACATTGCCCCTGCCCCTGATGACATCGACGGCAAAGGCGGCTTGCTGCTGCCCGGTTTTGTCGATGCCCACACGCATCTTGGAATTGTGGAGGACGGCATCGACTTTGAGGGCGACGACTGCAACGAATCGACTGATCCTTTCATGCCCCATCTGCGGGCGATAGACGGCATCAACCCCTTTGACCGCTGCTTTGCCGAAGCACGCAGGCACGGCATCACCACGGTGCTTTCATGCCCGGGGAGTGCAAATCCCTGCGGCGGGGCTGTCACAGCGATGAAAACTGCGGGCAGAATCGCGGATGACATGGCGATTGCCGAAGTCGGCATCAAATTTGCACTGGGCGAGAACCCCAAAAGCGTTTACGACCACCGCGACGAAACACCCGTGACACGTATGGCAACTGCGGCGATCCTGCGCGAGGGGCTGCGGAAAGCGATCCGTTATCAGGAGGATATTGCCGCCGCAGAAGCCGACAGCGATCTGACACCGCCCGAATTTGACATGAAATGCGAGGCACTTTTGCCGTTGCTGCGGCGCGAACAGAAGGCGTTTTTCCATTGTCACCGCGCCGATGATATCGCAACGGCAATGCGCATTGCAAATGAGTTTTCCCTCGATCTGGTGCTGATTCACGCAACGGAGGGCTATCGCATTGCGGATGTGCTTGCCGCAAAACAGATCCCTGCCATCGTGGGACCGCTGATCGGTGCCCGCACAAAACCCGAACTGCGGGAACAATCTGCTGAAAATGCAGCAGAACTGCGAAAAGCAGGTGTCAAACTCGCCATTTGCACCGATCACCCCGAAACCCCGATCGCGTATCTGGCTGCAACGGCGGCGGTGGCGGTCAAGGGCGGGCTGCCGCATGAGGAAGCACTGCTTGCCCTGACGGCATCGGCGGCGGAAATTGCAGGCATCGGGGATAGAGTCGGAAAAATCGAGGCAGGCTTTGATGCCGATTTGCAGCTTTACGCGACCGATGTCAACCCGCTTTCGATCGATGCGGAGCCCGAATGGGTCATGATCGACGGCAACCCTGTTTGAAACGAAAGGATGATAACTATGCGCGAAATTCATGTAGATACGATCACAGCAAAGGTGCGCGAGCTTTGTATGCAGGCAAATGCCGTGCTGCCGAAATCTCTCGAAACCTGCATCCGAAACGGAAAAACGCTGGAACAATCCGAGGCGGGCAGGAGCGTTTTTGACGATCTCTGTGCAAACCTCGATGCGGCGCGTGAAACAGGTCTCCCGATTTGTCAGGACACGGGCATGGCAGTGATCTTCATGCGCGTGGGACAGGATGTTCACATTGTCGGAGGCGATTTGCGCGAGGCGGTCAACCGCGGTGTGGCGGCAGGCTATCTGGACGGCTATCTGCGCTGCTCGGTGGTCGGTGATCCGCTGGAGCGTGTCAACACGGGCAACAACACCCCTGCCGTGCTGCATCTCGACATTGTGGCGGGCGACAGCATTGCACTCGACGTTTGCCCCAAGGGGTTCGGCAGTGAAAATATGAGTGCGCTGCGGATGTTCACCCCTGCGGCGAATGAAGATACACTGGTGGAATACGTCACCGATGTGATCCGCAAAGCGGGCAGCAACCCCTGTCCGCCGATCGTTGTGGGCGTTGGCATCGGCGGTGATTTTGAACTCTGTGCCTATCTTGCGAAAAAAGCACTCTGCCGCGATGTGGCACTGCGCAACCCTGCACCGCGGTATGCGGCACTGGAGGAGAAAATGCTCCGATCTGTCAATCGGCTCGGCATCGGACCGCAGGGCTTTGGCGGCACTGTGACTGCCCTTGCCGTCAACATTGAGCAGGCACCCACGCATATTGCGGGGCTTCCGATCGCGGTCAATGTGGGCTGCCATGTGACGCGTCATGCAAGCGCGGTGATCTGAATGAAACTCCGCATTGATATTCCCGTGCAGGTGCGGCAGGTGATGCAAAAACTCGCAGATGCAGGCTTTTCGGCGTATATCGTCGGCGGCTGCGTGCGTGATGCCCTGCGCGGCGAGAGTCCCCACGACTGGGATATGACCACTTCTGCCGAGCCCTTGCAGACCAAAGCCTGTTTTGCGGATTACCCTGTGATTGAAACAGGCTTGCAGCACGGCACGGTCACGGTCGTGGCTGATCATATGCCCATTGAGATCACCACTTACCGCATCGACGGCGATTATTCCGACAACCGCCGCCCCGATTCCGTCACGTTCACGAAAAACCTCCGCGATGACCTTTCGCGCCGCGATTTCACGGTCAATGCAATGGCTTATCACCCCGACGAGGGGCTGATCGATTTGTTCGGCGGACAGACGGATTTGCAGGAAAAGCGCATCGCGTGCGTGGGCAATGCCGCGGCGCGGTTTGATGAGGATGGCTTGCGGATCCTGCGTGCGCTGCGGTTTGCATCGGTGCTGGATTTTTCCATCGCCCCTGAAACCGCCGATGCCATTCATGCGCAGAAAGATCTGCTGAGAGGCATCTCCGCCGAGCGCATTTTTGCGGAGCTTTCCAAGCTTCTGTGCGGCAGCGGTGCCGTGCGGATCCTGCGGGAATATGCGGATGTGCTGTTTGTCATCATGCCCGAATTACAGCCGATGCATCATTTTGAGCAGCACAACATCCACCACTGTTATGATGTGTACGAGCATACGCTGCATGTGCTGGAAAACGTGCCGCCCACGCCGATGCTTCGCTTTGCCGCGCTGCTCCACGACAGCGGCAAGCCTGCGGCGTTCTTCACCGATGAGCGCGGCGGGCATTTTCACGGGCACGCCGAAATCAGCACTGAGATCGCAAAAACCGTGCTGACAAGGCTCAAATCTGACCGCAAGACCTTCGACACGGTCTGCCGTTTGGTGGAGCATCACGATGTGGTGTTTCAGTTTGACTGCTTTGAACGTCAGCTCAAACGCTGGGTCAACCGCATCGGATTTGAGGAGACACGGATGCTGATTTTGCTGCATCTGGGCGATGTGTCGGCACAGTCGGAACTTGACCGTGCGCAGCGTGTTGCCGAATCTCACGAAATGCTTGCGATTCTCGACCGTCTGGAGCAGAGTGATGCGTGCTTGTCGCTCAAAAAGCTTGCGCTGTCGGGCGATGATCTGCTGGCAATGGGGATCCCGCAGGGCAAAGCGATCGGTGCGGCGCTGCAATCGCTGCTCGAACAGGTCATGGATGGCAGTTTGCCCAATGAAAGAAATGCCCTTTTGGATGCTTTGCACAATCAAAATGTGCAAGGCACAGGGGAATAAATCCTGCACGGCGAAAAAATCGGGCGGCTGTGTGTCACAAAATTGTAAGGATTTGCCCTTGCAATTTTCACACAGATGTGTTATAATTGCGTGAACAATCGGAAAATGACGATTGTTTTTCGCAAGTCGGCAATGATTTCCAGAAAGGATTTTTTGATGAAACAGTTTTTGAAAACTCTCGGCGTGACGGCATCTGCACTGACAGCCTGCTGTGCGCTTTCTCTGAGTACTTCCGCGGCGACCATTGAGGATGTCTGCAATGCGCTCCGTGAAATCGGTATCCCCGAGGCGACTGTGCAGGAGTGCATGAACTATTATTATACCTGCGAGCATGACGCAAACGGCACCTACGACCAGAACGGCAACTACTATGCCTACGATGATCTGGTTTCGGTCGTTTATGACTGTCAGGATATGATTCGGGAAAAGGTGTTCATCATGTTTCCGGGCGGCGGCTCGACGGCGGTGACTCAGCCCGCCACCACCACTTCCGCGACCACTACGACAGCCACGACCCGGGCGAATGTCGGCACCACCGCACAAAACCAAGATCCTGCTGCTGTTTCCACCACCTCTGCCACAACCACGACTGTCGTGACCACCACGACGCAAAAGGCGTTCATCAACATGACAATGGCGGAAAAACAAGCATATGTCGGGGCAATGTCCGAATCGGAGCGCACGGATTTTCTCAACGGACTTACCACCGCTGAGCGCAACAGCATCATCAAGCAGATGTCGGCAGCGGACAAGGCGGATATCGCGCAGGGATTCATTGATGTGATGAAGCAGATGGGCTTCAACATGACCGTGGATGATATCGACAATCTGGGTGTTTCGGTGCACGACCAGAACGGAACACTGATCGATTCTGCAAGCATTGTCGGCTCTGTCGATGACACGGGCTGGAACATGACCGCACCGTTTGTGATCTCGGTTTCTGCGCTTCTGCTTTCCGTCGGGGGGCTTGTGTGGATGACCATTCACACTGCAAATCGTCAGAAAAAGGAGCAGGCTGATGGCTGAACAAACGAAAAAATCGGGCGGGAATACGGCACTGTGGCTGTTCACACCGCTGCTGATGCTGCTGCTGTGCGGCGGCATCGGACTGCTGGGCTTCACCCTTGCACCGACGCATACCCTGCAAAAATATCTCAACATCGCGTTCATGGATGATCTGAAAGCCACGTCTTCAACATCGGGGCTGAACATCGTCAACAAGGAGATCGAAACAGAGAAAACACCTGAAATCGTATATGAAGTGGGTGAGGTGGTCGCACCGAAATTCGGCGAACAGTATGCGGTGCTGGAATGCAAGGACATCAACCTGAAAGTCGGCGTTTATTTCGGCTCGAACTCGGAGCTGCTCGCATTGGGCGCGTGTCAGTCATCCAACTCCGCGATTCTCGGCAATTCGGGTAACACGGTCATTGATGCGCATGTCAACACCTATTTCGCAGATCTGCACAAGATGGAGGTCGGCGATCAGGTCACGCTTTATACCGAATACGGCAAATTCACCTATGAGGCAGCGGAACTGATCCGCTTCAGCAAAAAAGACCAGACCTATGTTTCCGCGACCGAGGACGACCGCCTCACGCTCTATACCTGCGAGGCACAGGTGCTCGGAAACTCCGATATCCGCGTGGGCGCGGTCTGCAAGCTGACGGACAGCGAATTTTATCGCGCACCCGCGATAGACGATTAAAAGGAGCAGGACTTTGATGAAACCGATACACTATATTTGCAGCGTGATCTTGACGCTGCTGCTGATTATTTCGCTCATCGGAACAACGGGAGCCCTGCTGTGCCGCCAAAAGGCACTTTCCCCCGATTTCTGCAATTCGCTTGTGGAAAAAAAGGAACTTCCGCAAAAAGTCGCAGGCAACCTCAGCGGATTTTTCAAGGAGCAGGAGAACACCACGGGCATTCCGTCAGAATGTTACGAGAGCGTGCTGGATGAATCTTTCCTTGCAGGCGCGATCAGCGCGTCGATCGACAATGCGTTTGCTTATCTGAACGGCGAGACCGATACTGTCGGCACCAACCCCGATTTCACAAAGCTGGAATCTGATCTGACCGCATTTTTCTCGCAGTATGCGGACGAAAACGGCTATGAAAAGGATGCCGTCTACGACGAGACACTTGCGAAAGCGATCAGCAATGCTGAGCAGAATGTCAAAACCACGGCAGATGTCTTTCGGTTTGCGTCGCTTGCAGATGCAGGGCTGATGGCAAAAGCGAAAAAGGTGATGCCCTATCTCCCGAAGCTGCTGTTTGCCTGCATCGCTGCGGACATTGTGCTGATTTTGCTGCTGATGCTGACAAATCGCAAGGCACTTCGCCGCGTGATCTATTGGATCGGTACTGCACTGTTTGCCGCTTCTCTGCTGATGCTCGTGCCCTGTGCATGGGTGCAGGCGACCCACTGGTTTGATCGCTTCACCGTGAAATCTGACCAGATTTTCGCTGCGGTCACAGGCTATCTTTACGGGCTGACGGACGCTGTGATCGACCTGACAATCCGCGGGCTTGTCATGGCGGCAATTTGCTGGATCGTGTTTGCCATTGTGAATATCCGCAAGGCAAAAAAAGATACCGCAAAAATCTGACAGTCATATCAAAAATCTGTTGCAAAATTCCCTCTGACATGATATAATCATGATGTCAGGGGGGATTTTTTTTATGGATGAAAGTGTTCAGGAAGCTTTGACCCGCGCACTCTTTGAACAGCGGGAAACCAAGAAAAATCACGCAGATGCGTTTGCTTTTGAATGCTATGAATGCGTGCGGCAGGGCGATGTCAACCGCTTGGCACGCTGTCCGCAGGATTTGGATTCCACACGTTTTTCAGGCGATTTTGTCCGCAGTGTGCAGTATCAGTTTGCCATTTCCATCGACACCGCCGCACGATTTTGCATGGAGGGCGGCATGGAATCGGAAACAGCGTACAATCTGCGGGATTATTATATAAAATGCGCAGATGCGTGCATTTCGGCGGATGAAGTCAATGCGCTGCACCGTGTTGCACTGGGCGACTACGCGGCACGGATGCACAAGCACGGCACAAAACAGGATGTATCCCCGCTGATCGCCCGTTGTGTGGAATACATTTGCAGCAATCTGCATGAGCATCTCAGTTTGCACGAAATTGCGTCAGATCTGCATATCAGCGAGAGCCATTTGTCCCGCACATTTCATCGGGAAGTGGGCATGACTGTCGGCAGCTATATCACTGCAAGACGGGTGCAGGAGGCGGAAAATCTGCTGAGATACACGGAGTATCCATCACTGGATATTGCGAATTATCTGTGCTTTTCGTCACACAGCCATTTTATTGCGGTGTTCAAAGCGCAAACGGGCATGACGCCGAAACAATATCGCGCCTGCTATCAGATACTCTAAATTTTCCGGATTGATCGGGCTGATTTGTATTATCTTGCAGCAACATTCCGTGAAATCTGCGTTTTGTGCTGAAAATCGACAAACTGCATTTTCATGATATCAAAATGATGATATTTTTCGCAGATTTTTGGTAGCATTTCACGTTTTTAATTGCTATAATAGGCAATGCAGAGTTTTCTGTATGGAAGGAACTGCATATCAGACATATGCAGGCGATATGAACGAGGGGGTACAATACCAAATGAAAAAAGGCAAATTTCTGAGTATGCTTTGCGCCGCGGCACTTTCGGTGAGCAGCTTCGTGCAGCTTCCCGTCTGTGAGAACACGGTGGTGAAAGCAGCAAGCGGTCCCGTCAGCTACTACGGTGAACTGAAAACCAAGGGCAATCAGATCATCGGCTCGAAAACAGGCAATCCCGCGCAGGTAAAGGGCATGAGCTTTTTCTGGAGCAACTGGGGCGGCAATATGTGGAACAGCGGCACCGTCAATCGCATGGTCGATGAGTTCAAGTGTGAGATTTTGCGCTGCTCGCTTGGCGTCGATGAGGACGGCAATCTTTACAGCGGCGGCGATGTCAATATGCTGCGCTCTGTTGTGGATGCGGCGATTCAGCAGGATGTTTACGTCATTGTGGACTGGCATTCGCACGGCGCACATAATAATCCCAATGCGGCAAAGCAGTTTTTCGGCGACATGGCAAGAGATTACGGCAAGTATGACAACGTGATCTTTGAGGTCTACAACGAACCGACGCAGATCTCGTGGGGCACCGTGAAATCCTACGCAGAGGGTGTCATTTCCACGATCCGTCAGTATTCCGATAACCTTGTGCTGGTCGGCACACCCACATGGTCGCAGGATGTCGATGCGGCAGGATATGACCAGATCAACGATCCAAATGTCGCGTATGTACTGCATTTTTACGCAGGCACACATCACGGTGATCTTCGCGGCAAGGGCGACACTGCCCGCAACAGCGGTGCGCCGATCTTCGTTTCCGAGTGGGGCACGGTCAACGCCGATGGCGACGGTTCCGTGAATTACAGTTCCACCGAGGAATGGCTCTCGTGGATGGATTCCAATAAGCTTTCGTGGTGCAACTGGGCAATCAGCACCAAGGCGGAAGGTTCGAGCATTTTCGGCGGCGATGGGCAGTCGCTCACCGAAGCAGGCACTTATCTGAAGAAACTGCTGAATGCACACGCTGAAACCGCTGAGTGGCGTCATGCACCGCAGACGACCACCACGACGACCACGACCACTACGACAACGACAACCACAACCACCGTGACCCAGTGGACCGAACCCACGACCCAGTGGACAGAGCCGACGACCCAGTGGACCGAACCTACGACCCAATGGACAGAACCTGTCACACAGCCGGTTGAGGTCATCACCAACAACAATTATGAGCCGCAGCCGATGAGCTTGTTTGATGCGACCATTCAGGCGGAGAACTATTACAAAAATGCAGGTATGGAACTGGAAGCCTGCGAAAAGGGTGGCAGCAACCTCGCATATATCGACGCAGGCGACTGGGTCAGCTATAAGCTGGATGTGAGCTTTGCGAACGAGTACGATCTTTACGTCACCCACGCTGCGGAGAGCAACAACGGCGTGCTGAAAGTATATGTCAACGATGAGCTTGTGGATACCATGAATCTGAACGCAACAGGCGGCTGGCAGAACTGGCAGCAGACACAGGGCAAGCGCATCTCGCTGATTCCCGGTGAGAGCGAGATCAAGTTCGTGGCAGATTCCAACGAATTCAACCTCTATCAGTTCGATTTCAAGACAGTCAATCATCCGCAGATCACCGACCAGTATGGAACGGGCGGCGGCACAGAGACCACCACAACGACCACCACGCACGTCAAGAAACAGACCATGTTCGGCGATGTCAACGAGGATGGAAAGATCACGGTCTCGGACGCTGTTTTGGCAGCACGCATCGTGGCAAATGACACGACTGTGGATGTTTCCACACAGGGCAAATATCAGGCAGACTGCAATGAGGAACGCGGTGTGACAGCATCGGATGTGAGCTGCATTCTGCAGTTCATCGCGGGCTTGATTTCGGAATTTCCCGTGAGCTGATTGGAA
>JAZLJA010000037.1:0-98114 GCA_045617625.1 Oscillospiraceae bacterium
GTTGGTATTGCGGTCTTCGACGGAGTTGAGTTCCTGATCGTTGCGGGTGATGTAGTAAGTGCCGTCCGCATCGGGAACTGTCACGGAGAACGTGACAACATAGGTGCCGTCCTTGGCTTTGACGTTCTTGTCGCCGGACCATGTGATGCAGCCGTTCTTTGCGTTCCAAACGAGCTCGGTGTCGTAAGCGGGATTATCGCTTTCCACCATTTCGACGTTCTTCAGAGAACCGAAGTCGAAGAACATCTGCGCACCTGCGGTGCCGGGGTCGTTGGAAACCTGGAAGCCGACTTCAACCTTCTCGCCTGCCTTTGCGGTGATCTTGTCACCGGTCCAGGTCAGTGCGCCGGAAATCGGGGCAGTAGTGGAAGTGGTGGTTGCGGTCGTACCGGTGGAGCCGCCTGTTACGGTGACTTCGATCGGATAAAAGTTCAGGGTGATCGACTTGGTATCGCGGTCCTCAACAGAGTTGAGCTGCGCGGTGTTGCGGTCGACATAATAGGTGCCGTTTGCAGCATCCTTCGGAATCGTCAGGCTGAAGGTGACAACATAGGTACCGTCCTTAGCCTTGACATTCTTGTCGCCGGACCAAGTGACACAACCATTCGAAGGATTCCAGATAACTTCGCTGTCGTAAGCGGGATTATCGCTTTCCACAACCTTGACGTTCTCGAATCCATTGAAGTTGAAGAACATCTGCGCACCAGCGGTGCCGGGGTCGTTCGTGACCTTAAAGCCTGCCTCGATGGTCTCGCCGGGCTTTGCGGTCAGCTTATCACCTGTCCAGGTGAGTGCGCCCGAAACGGGAGCAGTGGTAGAAGTAGTGGTAGTAGATGCGGGAGGTGTTGAACCGCTTCCGCCCTCAACTGTAATCACAATCGGGGAAAGCTTAAAATCAAGCTTATCGGTATTGCGGTCTTCAACGGAGTTTGTTTCCTTGGTGTTGAGCTGGATCTTATATTCACTGCTTGCATTGGAAGGAACAGTAACGTCAAACACAACGACGTAAGTGCCGTCATCAGCCTTGACGTTTTTGTCACCTGACCAAGTAACACAACCATTGTTCGGGTTCCATACCATTTCGATATCGTAAGCCGGATCATCGGGTTCGGCCATCTTCACATTCTGAAGACCACCGAAATCGAAGAACAGTTGTGCGCCTGCGGTGCCGGTGTCGCCCGAGACCTGGAAACCGACTTCAACCGATTCACCGGGTTTCGCGGTGATGGTGTCGCCGGTATAGGTGACGGAACCTGCAGCAAAGGCAGTCAGTGCGGGAAAAGAAGTGAATACAGATGTTGCAGCGAGACACAAGGAAGACAATGCAGAAATAAATCTCTTCATCATGTTTCCTTTCTGTTTATATGTGCGCAGGTCTGAAAGGAAAGACCCGCGCACATAAAAAACTGGTTTCATCGCTTTCCATCAAAATGGAAATCTTGTTTTGGGCTTTTGAAAGTCAGATTTTTGAAGAAATCTTATTCCATTGCTTTCTTGCAGGAAGCAAAATCCTTGAACGGGAATGCGCTCTCGTCATAGAACTTTGCAAGGAAGCCCTTGATAGCAGTAGCATCAGCGGAGTCAAGCTTGCCGTCGTCGATGCAGTCTGCGTTCTTCAGACCCTGAGCAGAAACGGTTTCACCCAGTGCATTGTGGCGGTTGAGCAGAACAACGTCGTTGATCTTCACAACACCGTCGCAGTTGACATCGCCGTACTTCACAGAACCGGAAGTGCTGGAAGTAGTAGAAGTAGAAGTGGTGGAAGAAGTGGTGCCGCTGGTAGTAGTGGTAGTGGTGGTGGTGGAAGTAGTGGTGGTAGCAGAAGTGGTGGTGCCTTCACCTTCAACAGTGATCTCAGCAGGGATCAACTGGAACTTGAGAGCCTCTGTATTGCGGTTTTCAACAGAGTTGAGTTCCTTCTCGTTCAGAGCAACCTTATAGACTGCGCCGGGAGCTGCATCTTCAGGAATCGTAGCTTCAAACATAACAACGTATGTGCCGTTCTTGCCCTTGACGTTCTTGTCGCCGGACCAAGTCAGGCAGCCGGATTTTTCATTCCAAACGGGTTCAGCATCGTAAGCGGGATCTTCGCTTTCAACCATTGCAACGTCCTTCAGGCCGCCGAAATCGAAGAACAGCTGTGCACCAGCGGTGCCCTTGTCGTTGGAGATTGCGAAACCGAATTCAACCTTTTCGCCGGGCTTGCCGGTGACCTTGTCGCCGGTGTAGACGATGGAGTCAGCATCAGGAGCAGAAGAAGAGGTGGTGGTAGAAGTCGTGGTGGAAGTGGTGGTGGAACCGCCATCAGAGGTGGTAGTGGTGGTGGTAGAACCGCCTTCGCCAACAGTGATCACCAGAGGCTTGGATTCAATCTTGCACTTATCAACGGTTGCGCCGCTGACAGAAGCGTTGGACCATGTCCACTTGCTCTCATCCTTTTCACCAAGGGTGATTGCGTTGACATATCTGTCATTGTAGAGGTCGAAAGTATAAGTGCCGTCAGCCAGACCCTTCGGCAGGATCAGCTTGAATTCAAACAGCGGGAAGTCATAAGCGAAGGAATCGGAAGTTGTCCAGGTGGTCACATCTTCCTTGCCGGTTGCCTTATATGCGCCGTAGTTCGGCAGGTTCCACGGATCAACGCCGTTATCCTTGTCGCCCATAACAGCAGAGTTGCAGATGAGTGCGCAGATGAAGTAATCGCGGTTCA
The DNA here is from genome assembly GCA_045617625.1 of Oscillospiraceae bacterium. Taxonomy (GTDB): domain Bacteria; phylum Bacillota; class Clostridia; order Oscillospirales; family Ruminococcaceae; genus Firm-04. The sequence continues at coordinate 2,711 of JAZLJA010000037.1, forward strand.
GGGTAACGCTGCAGTTCTTGGTGAGGTTGCCCTGGTTTTCTGCGTTAGATGCCTTTTTGGAACTGCTGAAATCATTGAAGCCGTGCAGGCAAGCCTTTTGAGGAATGCCGTCAAACAGATGTGCCTCGAAACCATCAGGGTCGTTGGCGAAAGCATCAATATCATCCGGGACCATGGAAGCCATCTTGATGCCGTAATTGCCGAAGAGGTAATCATACCATTTGATGTAAGCATCTACCATCGGGGAAGTATCATCGCCCGGAGTCTCACGCACCTTAGCAACGTCAGGACGACCGTCCCCATCATCATCTACGTAGTTATACAGGAGATGCTCGAAGTTGCCGGGGTCCTTGCCGAGGGTGGCATCACCGTTGACAGTAAACTTCAGGGAGATGTTGTTCACGCCCTGGCACTGGGGGAGAAAAACGGAAACAGGAACTTCCACATCGCCCTTTGCGATATCAGCGGAAGAAACCGTCACAGCGTTCTTACCATCAGAGCGGATATCAAAAATCGTGGAATCCACTGCGCTTGTGTTAAGCGCCAAAACGCTGCTCAATGCGGTCGCGGTCAACGCGACGGATGTGAGTGTAGAGATGAATTTCTTCATAACAACTTGTTCCTTTCTGTTTCAGACTCTCTGAAACACAATGTAATATTTGGGTTGGGTTACGGCTGTTCCGCCGGCATTCACCATGAGCGGGTTCCGCCGCCGGCTGCCGGTTCTTGAATGGATGCAGTAGATACGCGCTCCAATCAAAAGAGCCGCATATCACGGAACTTATACACAATCCCATATTGTGTATGGATTCACCGTGGGTAAGCTTTCAGTCTGCCGCGAGTGCTGCGTCTTCAGGCTCTCTTTCCAAGTTCTGAAGAATCAGCGCAACATCAGCCATCGTCAGCAGCCCGTCGGGCTTACAATCTGCGTTTGCGTATGCTGCGGCGCCTAAGGTCAGTTCCTGTTCGTTCACCAGCTTATAAACCATCACTGCGTCCGAAATGGTGAGTCTCGCGTCCATATTGAGGTCACCGCGCATTGTCACGCCGTCCTCAAGCACACGCCAGACCACGCCGTCGGTCAGCATGGTTTTGCAGTTGTATGTTTTGCCGTTTGAATCCACATAGCCTGCCACGATCGTGGTGTTCTGCACGCCTGAGCCCTCAAAGGTCTCGCGTGTCGCGGGAATCAGCCGAAGCCTCGACCAGTTTTGCGATGTATCCGTGTGCATCGTTCCACTGATTTGCAGCAGCGGGCGTTCCTCACGAAGCCAGTAGTCGGCGTTTTTCAAAGCTGTTGCCCATCGCACCCGAATTTCCCCTCCGATATCCTCACAAGAGAACACGGTTCCTTCAAAATCGGGGCTGACACGCTTTTCAGCATCTTCCGCGCCGGTATCATAGAGCAATTCTATCTTGCTGATGTCCAAGGCTGCCGAATCGTATGCCACTGCGAAGTCCATAGCGCACAGCCCTGTTTCCGGCAAAGTATCGAGGTTCACCGTGGTGACGAAACTGCCATCCTCCCCCGCAATCACCGTACTGATTGAAATTGCGGCAAGGTCGGCAGCATTTGCCCCCGCGCCGAACAGACACAAGCCTTTTGAGGCTGCTGCGAGTGTTCCTGCAAGCAGGCAGGCGATTGCCTTCTGCGCCTTCATTCGTTTCCTCCTTCTTTTCATGATTATTTATATATTCCGAGCAGTGCGCTGATACACAGCCCTTCATATATATCGGGTCACGCGGAGCATCCCATGCTCCCGCCGAGTTCATTGTAACACCCCTATCCCTAAATAACCTTAAAAATGTGTTACAATTTCGCGTGGATGCGAAATTTGTGCATCATTTCAGCTGTCCGCCAAAACGGCTTTCACCCTGAAAAAAGGGCAAAAGGGTACACCAATCCGCATACTACGGCTTATTACCATTATAATGAACAACGCTCTCAAAGTCAAGACTTTGAGAGCGTTTTTGTAAACATTGATAAATTGGAATGGTGATAATTGTTCAATATATGCAAACACAAATTGGGATTTCGTTTTATGCCTGAAAGCAATACATACTTTCGTAATATTTCTCGTAAATAAGCTGACATTGCGTCAAACAATCTTCAACATCCGCGGGCATCATGCGCCCTGATTTGTCAAGCAATCTGACATATTTTCGTGCTGTTTTTCAATCAAGCTTCTGGAATTCCGCGGGGATATTTGCGTTGACGATCTTGTTGATGACATCCATGCCAAACGACTTCGCAGTGCCCATCGGCGAATACGGCACGCCATGACTGTTCGCCAGTTCTGCGGTATACATATTATACGGATACAGGCGGAGATTCGCAAGCTTTCCGTTGTCATAGTGCGTGATGATCGGGATGCACTGCACATTTTCCACGATCAGTTCGCCGGTGGTGCGGTCGAGGGTGAGGCTGAAATCGCCCATTTCGCCAACCAGATTGAAGTTATCGGTCTGTGCGGAGACAAAATTGCCCAGCGAATAGAACACGAATCCGCGGGAACCGTCAGGGCGGTCGATATAGGTCATGGTCTGTGCGGTGTGCGAATGTGTACCCAGTACGACATCTGCGCCCCACTGCACCATCTGGTCGGCAAGGGTGGTGACGCGGTCGGCAACGGTGTGCGTATCCTCATTGCCCCAGTGTGCCGCCACGATGACAGCATCGGCAAGTTCTTTCGCCTCTTTGATCTGACGCTCGATCAGCTCCACATCCGAGGTCAGTCCGATGCGGATGGGCGAATCCGCCGCAAGCGAATAGCCGTTGAGATGCTCTGTATAGGAGAGATATGCGATCTTCATGCCGTTGACTTCCGTCACACGGATCTTGCTCTGGTCGGCGGCGTCGCGATAAATGCCCAGTGCGGTGATGGGATATTTTTCCATCATGCCGTCCCAGTAATCCATCGTGGCAGAAAGACCGTCCATGCCCTTGTCGCGGCAGTGGTTGTTGGCAAGCGTGAACACATCAAATCCGATCTTCACCAATTCGTCGCCGAGTTCCACGGGCGAATTGAAGTTGAAATTCGAGCCGCTGACCTCATATCCTTCGCCGCAGATCAGTGTTTCCTGATTGATGATCGCCACATCTGCCGCCTGAATCATCGGCGCGACGTTTTCATAGGTCTTGGTGAAATCGTAAGAAGTGCCGTCTGCCGACCATTGCTGCGCTGCACGATAGACCGCAGTCTGCACAAGATTATCGCCCACTGCCACAAAATGTACGGTGGGATTCGGCAGGATCTCTTCGGTGGTTTCGGTGGTGGTAACGGTCGTTTCAGGCGGAGCAGTCGTGGTGGGCAGTGTCGAATAGCCCGCATCTGCGCCGGATTCGGTGTCAATTTCTTCAATCAGGCTGCATCCCGCAGGCAGCGAAAGTGTCACTGCCGAGAGCAAGACCGCCAGTATCTTCTTGATATTGTTCATTTCAAAAACCTTTCTCGTTCTCAAATATGCTGTTTCATGCGTATTTTCACAATTATAGTCATTATAACACGTTCGGCAGGAAAATGCAATGGGTTTTCGGCTTTTTCACGCGCACGATTCCGCTAAACTTTTCCAGATGCGTTTCTGCATTTTTGGGCAATCGGGTGTTATACTATTATATATATTCTGTCTACGTCCTGAAAAGGAGGCATCATGGACTCATCCGAATATCTCAGAAAGCTCGAAAACGCGCATATTTCCACATCTCTCGATGAGAATTTGCAAACCATCTCCGCCCTGTTTGCAAACTCTGCCGATCTGCTCATCACCCGTGTCATTCTCTGTGAGATTCCCTGCGCCCTGCTGTGCTGTGAGGGGATGGTATCCTCGCAGACGCTCACCGAAGCGATGCTCGAACCCCTCAACACGCTTGGCGGCAGATTCACCGATGCGCACGCATTTTTGAAGCATCTGCACGAAAATTGCATTCTCTCGCCCGACTGCAAATGCGCTGATTCTCTCGCGGATCTCTGCAAAATGCTCTGCTCGGGATTCGCGCTGCTGTTTGCTGAGGGCACAGATTCCGCACTCGCCGTCGGCATTCAGGGTTATCCCTCCCGCGGCATTTCCGCGCCGGACAGCGAACAGAACATCTACGGCGCAAAAGAAGGATTCACGGAAAATCTGCACACGAACTTGTCGCTGCTGCGCCGCCGCATGAAATCGCCGCTGCTGACGATGCAGATGTGTACGGCGGGAACCATCTCACGCACCGATCTCTGCATCTGCTGGCTACAAGACCGCGTATCGCAGGAACTCGTATCAAAAATCAAGGAAAAGCTCGAAAATCTGCCGCTCGAAACGGTGCTGTCCGGCGGATATGTCCGACCGTTTCTGGAGGAGCGCGGCGGGCATTTGTTTCACAGCGTCGGCACCACGGAACGTCCTGATGTTCTGTGCGCCAAAATGCTGGAAGGGCGCGTCGCGGTGCTGATCGACGGCACACCGTTCGCGCTTGTGCTGCCGCAGTTGTTCTGGGAACTCTTTCAGACACTCGACGACTACAACGAATCCCCGATATATGCCACTGCGATTCGGCTGTTGAAATTCGCAGCGTTTCTGCTTGCACTGATGCTGCCCGCGGTGTATCTGGCAGTGGCGGTGTGGCATCCGGAACTACTCAATCGCACGCTGCTTGAAATCCTCGCAGATGCGGAACAAAAAGCACCATTCTCGCTCAGCGCGGAGATGCTTGGTGTGCTGTTCATGTTTGAGGTTGTGCGCGAGGCGGGGCTGCGCCTGCCGAATGCGGTCGGCGGGGCGGTCAGCATCGTGGGCGGGTTGATCATCGGCGATGCGGCGGTCGAATCGGGTCTGGTCAGCACGCCTGTTCTGACGGTCACGGCTCTTTCGGTCACGGCCGGATTTGTCATTCCCGAACTGCATACCGTCCTCGCGCTGCTGCGTCCAACGTTTATTCTGGCAGGTTCCGTCTGCGGATTATCGGGCATTTCCGTGATTTTCACGATGGTGCTGTGCAATCTCTGCGCCGCTGAAGTGTTCGGCTATCCGACCTCCGCACCGTTTGCACCGCTCAGATTTCGCCGTCTGCGCGATGTTTTCATGCGGCAGGGCTTTCGGAAACTTTCGCAGGGCAATTTTCTGGTAAGTGAGGTGCGGCAGTCCCATGATACAGACGAAGCCTGATTTTTCAGCCGCCGAGTTGTTCTCGATGCTGATTATCTGCCGTTTTGCACGATTTTTCGCCTGCGATGTCCCGTACAGCATCACATACGCAAAAGGGATCGTCGCCGCAGGAATTATGCAGGCGTGTCTGCTGCTGCCGATTTTCCTGCGGCGGAAACCTTATCATATCCCTCATGTCACAAAATCTGTTATCCGCGCATTTGCGTTGATTTTGTGCGCTGACCTCGCCACTGATCTATACCATCTGCTGCTGGCTGCCGATGCGCCGCACCCTGTCATCACCATGATTTTTTCCCTCTGTGCCGTCGCTTATGCAGTCAGTCTGCCGAAAGCCGCCGTGTTTCGCGCTTCGATTTTCCTCGTTGCTGCGTCGATTTTAGCATTTGCACTATTGCCGCTCGGCGGGCTTTCCACGGCACGGCTGATTTGTCTGGAATCCTCCGCCGCAGTTGCACACCCCGCAGATTTCTGGACAGGATGGAATGACAGTGCCGAGCTCGCGCTGATTCCCGTACTGTATGCATCGCATCGGAACGAATCAAAAAAAGCCGCATTTGCTTGGATTTCCGTATGTGCCATCGGGTTGCCGCTGTTGGTTCTGTATGGGGCGATGCAGTGCGGACGTCTCGGCGCAGTACAAGGCAACCCGTTTGCACTTTTGCTGGCGCGTGTGCCGCTCTCTGACGCCCTCCGCACGGACGGGCTTTGGGTGATGCTCGCTGCAGCCTGCGCAGTTCTTGGCGGAGCGTTTCTGCTGGGGCAATTCTGCGGCGATGCCCCGCGCCCCGCACGGCAGACATTGCTTGCAGGAGCGGTGTCGCTCACGGCACTGACTATACTATTTATAATGGGAAATTACGGCATCCATTTCGGAATGATTTCAGCCTTGCTGGTAGTCTTGCAGTGGTTTCCCTCGAAGGAGGCGACGTCATGAAACGATTTTTCACGATTTTGTGTGTGTTTTGCATGGCAATGCTGACTGCCTGCACCGACATTCGCACACGAAAATACGCAGATGTAATGATCGTGCAGTCAGGTGCCGATTATCATGTCGCGATGCGGTGCAGCGACGCAGATACGTGGTTTTCAGCAGTATCGGAATCGTGTGTGGGACTGCATGACGCCCTCGAATGCGCCGTGGGAGCAGACATCGGCACAGGACATCTCGCGCTTGTCATGTTGCAGGGTGATTCGCTCGCGCCGCTGCGTGAATGGTATGCGGCAGGATTGCTTGCCCCCACTTGTCCCGTGCTGCTCTGCGCCGATGACATCAACGCGAAAAAGCTTGCTGATACAAACATTTCCGCAAGGCTCGAACTTGCCTTTCAAAACGGGCATCTGCCGCGCATCACCGTCGGCGATGTGCTCGGAAACATCAAAAGCCGCGCAGCTATGACGATTTTGCCATATTTTGCCGACGGCATGCTCACCCTCGCCGTCCACGACGGCAGCCGAATCTGCGGCATTTGCTCTGCGGATGCCTGTCGTGGTGCAGCATTGCTTGGCGGGCAGTTTGATGCGTTTATGCTGTCGAAAACCCAAGGAAATACTGGAGAAATCGCGCAGATACGTTCATGCCGCAACAAAATCACCTGTGGCGTTTCCGATTCAGGCATGTCTTTGACCGTAAACATAAAAATCCGCACAGATACGAAGAATTTCAATACCGCTGCCCAAATCGCCCAACAAGATGTCACTGCATTTTTCGATGAAGCCGTTACAAAATTCGGCGCAGATACGTGTTTTCTGGAGGAATCCGCCTACCGTTGCCGCATAGAAATCCCCGCCGCCGATGCATGGCGCAAAATGCTCCGATCCGCACGCGTATATGTCATTGTGTCCTGATGTTGTGCATTCGCGTCATTTTCTTGCAATTTTGCCATTTTTGTGATATAATTGCGACGAGAGAAAGATTCACACCGCAAAGGAGAATCACATGAAGCAACGAAAATACGCGCTTTTCGGAGACTGGGAGCTTCGGTTGGATACCGCACAGGAACTCACTTCTCCTCCCGAATCCTACCCGCTGACCATGCGGCTGCCCGGCACGACCGCACAGCAGGGCATCGGCAGCTTCAACGCCGCCCGCGCCGAGGGCTTCCTCAGCGAAAAATACCCGTTTGAGGGGCAGATCTGGCTGCACCGCCGTGTCGAGATCAATGATGAAAACATCGGAAAACCGTTGTTTTTGTATCTTGAGCGCACACGCATGACCCGCCTCTGGGTCAACGGCCGATATGTCGGCGCGGAGCAGAGTCTTTGCACGCCGCATCGGTATGATTTGACAGCATTTGCTGATAAAATCATGGATATCGTGCTGTGTGTTGCGAATGTCGGATACCCCACCCGCGGCGGACACATGACCTCTCCCGACACACAGACCAACTGGATCGGCGTGACAGGCGATATCCGCCTTGAAATGCACGAATCTGTGTACTTTTCAGATGTCCGCGTATTTCCTGACGCCAAAGAACACCGCATCACCTTGGATGGCAGACTGCATGGTGCGTCATCGGTTGATGCGAGCATTGAAATCAACGCAGATGCGCGGATTGCGACCTATCATCAAACAATTTCCGCCGATGCTTCGGAGAGATTTGAATTTTCCCTGTCTCTGCCCGACGACGCACCGCTGTGGAGCGAATGGTCACCAAGCATCATGAAAATCACGCTGATGCTCGCAAATGGTGAGATATCAGAAGTATCATTCGGGCTCCGCGATTTTCGCGCTGCGGGGATGCAGTTCACCATCAACGACACGCCCACCATGCTTCGCGGCAAGCACGACGGTCTGCTTTTCCCGCTGACCGGTGCCGCTCCAACCGACGCAGATACGTGGATTTCGATATTCCGCACGATGAAGTCATGGGGCATCAATCACTATCGTTTTCACACTTGCTGCCCTCCCGAGGCTTGTTTCACTGCTGCAGATATCGTCGGCATTTATCTTGAACCCGAACTGCCGTTCTGGGGCACGATCCACGACCTCAACGACCTCGCCTGCAATCTCGACGAGCAGGCTTATCTGCTGCGCGAAGGATTACGCATCTGCGCGGTTTTCGGCAATCATCCATCGTTTTGCATGCTCTCGCTCGGCAACGAACTCTGGGGCAGCCCTGCGCGGCTTTCCGACTTGCTGACTGCCCTCCGCACCGCCGACCCACGCCCGCTTTACACGCAGGGCAGCAACAATTTCCAGCATATGCCGCAAACGATGCCGCAGGAGGATTTCTGGGTTGGTGTGCGGACAGCAAAACACAAGCTGATACGCGGTTCTTATGCGACCTGTGATGCACCTGTCGGCAGATTGCAGACCCATGCACCATCCACAAACTGGGATTATGAAGCGCACCTTTTGCCGGATGAAATCGACGCAGATGCGTGCAATTCAGGTGGTGATATCCGGATACAATACGGCACGGGCGTGAAAACGGTTCGGACAGCGGCAGCCAAGGCGTTTTGCCCCGACAAACCTGTCATCACGCATGAGATCGGTCAGTACGGCATTTATCCCGATTACCGTGAGATCCCGCATTACACAGGAGTACTGGAAGCACGTAATTTCGAGGTTTTCAGAGATCGTCTTGCGGCTGCCGGAATGCTTTTGCAGGCAGACGATTTCTTCTCCTGCTCCGGAAAACTTGCCCGTGACTGCTACAAAAACGAGCTGGAAGCCGCCATGCGCACGCCGCATCTCGCAGGATTTCAGGTTCTCGACTTGCAGGATTTCACAGGGCAGGGCACCGCACTCGTCGGGATGCTCAACAGCCTGCTCGAAAACAAAGGATTCATCTCACCTGCGCAGTGGCGTGGATTTTGCAGTGATTTTGTTCTTCTGGCGCGGTTCGATTCCTACGTCTGGGAAGCAGAAAGCACACAGCAGCTTGATTTTTACATCCGTGCAAATACAGCCATCACGAGAGTTCCGTTCCAAGCGACGCTGTGTGCAGGGAGTTACAAAACCTGCGTCCAGTTCGACGTCGAAGCCGATGCGCGGGGGCTTGTCCACATCGGGTGTGCGAAGATGCAAATTCCGCGTACATACGTCGGAAATGCAGAACTTGTGCTGCAATGCGGAGATGCCGAAAACCGCTATGCGCTGACGATCCTGCCGCCTGCCCTGCCGCTTGATCTATACGCACACCCAAGCGTTTTCGTGTGTCACACGCTCGCTGACGCGCTGCCGATGCTGCAAAACGGCAGGCGTGTTCTGCTGCTGCCCGAATCCGTGACACGGGGCATTGTTGGATTTTATTGCGCTGATTTCTGGAACTACCCCATGTTCCGTGCAATCTCCGAAAGCATGGGTAAGGAGCCGCCTGTCGGCACGATGGGACTGTGCATTCAGGCATCGCACCCTGTTGCAAAGGCGATGTTCAGCGATGACTACACCACACCGCAATGGTATGAAATCATCACAAATGCGTGCTGTGCGATTCTTGATGACTTTCCTGACGACTATCGCCCGATTTTGCAGATGATCGACAACGTGGAACGCAATCACCGACTCGGCATTTTATTCGAGGCGAATGTCAGCGGCGGAAAGCTCCTCGTCTGCACATCAAAAATCCATCAGCATTTGGAGGATATTGCGGTCAACCGATTCGCCCATGCGCTCCTCGACTACGCCGCATCCGATGAATTTGCGCCCCGGATCTGCATCGCTCCCGATGTTCTCGCCAAAATTTTCTGATGTCACTTTCCGTCCCAAATACCAAAAAATCCGCCGAAATGGAATACAAATTCTGTCAGAAAAAATCCACACAAGCTATTGCAATTTTTGGCGCGTTGCGGTATAATATATAGTGTATGATTAGGTGAATTCTGCCGTCACGCCGATTTGGCGCATCAACGGCATATTGGAGGCATTCCATTGGCTGCGACAAAACTGATTTCCGTGATTGTCCCCTGCTATAACGAAGAGGAAGTTCTTCCTATGTTTTACGCCGAAATCACGAAGATTTCCGCGCAAATGCAGGACAAGCACCCCGAACTGACTTTTGAATACCTGTTCATCGACGACGGCTCAAAAGACCATACATTGAGAGATTTGCGTGCATTGGCAAAAAAAGACTGCCGTGTGCGCTATCTGTCGTTCTCTCGTAATTTCGGCAAAGAGGCAGGCATTTATGCAGGACTCACCAACGCAAAGGGCGATTACTGCGTGGTGATGGATGCCGATTTGCAGCACCCGCCCGCGTTTCTCCCCACGATGTATGAGGCTGTGGCAAACGGCGAATATGACTGTGCCACAACACGCCGCGTCAGCCGCAAGGGCGAATCGAAAGTACGCTCGTGGTTTGCGCGTCTGTTCTATAAAATCATGAACAAGATCTCCCAAACAGAAATCGTTGACGGCGCACAGGATTTCCGTTTCATGACGCGTCAGATGGTCGATGCTGTGCTTTCCATGACCGAATATAACCGTTTCTCCAAAGGTATTTTCTCGTGGGTCGGCTTTCGCGTCAAATACCTCGAATATGAAAATGTCGAACGCGCCGCAGGCACAACTGCATGGAGTTTCTGGGGGCTGTTCCGCTATTCGATCGAGGGCATTATCGGATTTTCCACCGCACCCCTGACGCTTTCGGTCATTCTCGGCTTGATCAGCTGCCTGATTGCCGTCATCATGATTGTTGTCACGATCGTCAAAAAGCTTGCATTCGGTGAAGCCGTCAGCGGCTATCCGACCATCATCTGCTCGATGTTTTTCCTCGGCGGATTGCAGTTGTTCGGCACGGGCATTCTTGGTATGTACCTCTCGAAGACCTATCTGGAGGTCAAGCACCGCCCGATTTTCCTGATTCGTGAAACCAACGAAAACGCTGACCGGTTCGCGCATCCTGACGACATCACCGACGACAATTCCGAAGCCGACGAACACTGACGGCTTTTATACGCTGTTTCCTTGATAACCAGCGCAAAACAAGGGGGTTATTTCCATGTCACGCCGTATTTCGGTGCCGCAGCTTTCACGCATTGCCGTGGTTGCCGCTGTTTACGCTGCGCTCACCATCTGTCTTGCACCGCTTTCCTATGGTGCCGTGCAGGTGCGTGCTGCCGAGGCACTCATGCTCCTGTGCATCTATCGCAAAGAGTGGTGTGCGTCGCTCACCATCGGATGCATGATCGCCAATCTGTTCAGCGGCATGGCGGTTGATTTTGTGTTCGGCACGGCTGCCACGCTGATCGCCGCGCTGCTGATGAATCGCATCAAAAAGACGTTTGTCGCTTCACTGATCCCTGCTGTCATCAATGGGCTTGTCATCGGCGCAGAGCTTCGATTCTTTGCCGATGTTCCGTTCTGGACAGGATTCCTCGGTGTCGCTGCCGGTGAATTGCTCGCCGTGACGCTGCTTGGGCTGCTCCTTCTTCGGACAATCTCCAAGTCTGCGCATCTTTGCAGGCTGATCGGGATCCCCAACAGCACCGAGAAATAATCTTCGCAGATACGCTATTTTCACGAAAGGATGCCGCTGCCTATGGACCGCCGCATGAAGCCGCTGATTCTTCTTCTGCTCATGGCACTGCTCTGCCTCACGGCGGAAATGAATGGTCTGGCACAGGAAGCCTTTCAAAGATCACAGAAAGACAAGGAAACACAGATCATCCCGCCCACTGCCACATATCTCTACGTGAAAGAGGGATTCTGGGGCGTGCGGACAGGCAGCGGACGCGTCATCATGGAGCCGAAATGGTATCTGCTGCGCATGATGGGTGAGGATACCCTGATCGCCAAGCAAAGCCCCCGACAGGGCGGAAAATTCGGCATCGTCGATTACAGCGGCGCCGTGATCGTTCCCTTTGTCTACGACGAAATCAACTACACAGGCAATGATCTGTGGACTGCGACACTGACCGAAAAAGATCATTCGGTCTATCACCTCTATCACGGCGACGGCACACTCTGGTCTGATACCGCATGGGACGGATGTGCCTCGGCAGGCGCAATACTGTCGCTGCAAAGCGGCACAAACACTTGCTTTGCAAGGCTCGGAGATACTTCTCTTTCCGTGTGCGGCTGGCATTCCGAACACCAGGTCGGACTGCACACGCTGACAATGGATCTGGACGAAAATCAGCTTGCACGCTGTCCCTCCCCCGATGTTCTGCTGCATCTGGGCGACACGGCTGCGAAATATCTCCTCTATCTGTTTGTCACCCCGCAAAACACCCCTGATGCAACTCTGCTCAACGCCGCCGATACTTCTTCGCTGACGGTTTCTTACCTTTATAGCGGATGCTTTCTCAATTCAGCAAGTGTTTCGCGTGTGAAGATCATCGAAGGCACTGAATTCCCGACATATCTCCTGCAAATGCAGGTCTCATATCGCCGCATGGACGGCAGCCGTATCACCGATCGCGTTACCACATCCATGCAGCTGACTGTCACCGCAAATGCCAACGGCACTTACGGCTACACCTCGTTTTTTGATCCCCAAAGTGCCTTTGTTTCCCCTGCCGAACATCCGACGGCAGCAGTTTCTCAGTAATTTTTATCCACAGAAAGGATGCAGATACATGAAAAAAGTTGCAGTTATCATGGGCAGCGACAGCGATTTTCCCGTTGTCAAAGCCGCACTCACCGAGCTGAAAGGCTTTGGTGTGCCGTTTGAAGCGCATGTGATGAGCGCACACCGCACACCCGCCCTCGCCGCTGAATTTGCAGAAAATGCAGAGAAAAACGGTTTTGGCGTCATTATCGCCTGCGCAGGCAAGGCAGCACATCTGGCAGGTGTCCTTGCGGGACACACCACGCTTCCTGTGATCGGTCTGCCCATTTCCGCATCGCAGCTTGACGGCTTGGACGCTCTGCTTGCCACCGTCCAGATGCCCACAGGCATCCCCGTGGCAACGGTCGCCATCAACGGCGCCGCAAATGCCGCACTGCTTGCTGTCCAGATGCTCGCGCTCTCCGATGAGAACCTTGCATCGCAGCTTCGCGCAAAGAAAGCCGAAATGATTGAAGGCGTCATCAAAAAAGACGCAGCACTTCAGGAACAGATTGCAGCACTGTAAGCAAATCCCTTTGCTGCTTTGATAGATAAGAGACAGATGACTGTCTCCGCACAAACTTCGTCAAATTTTATATATGGAGGATGTACCCATGGAAAACATTGTAAAAGCCGAACAGCTCTACGAGGGCAAGGCAAAAAAGGTCTTTGCGACCAACGACCCCGATCTGGTCATCGTCGATTATAAGGACGATGCGACCGCAGGCGACGGCGCAAAGAAAGGTACGATCAAGGGCAAGGGCGTTATCAACAACCAGATGACCAACTTCATGTTCCAGATGCTGGAAAAAGAAGGGATCCCCACCCACTTTGTCGAGGAACTCAGCGAACGCGAAACCCTCGTCAAGAAAGTATCCATCGTGCCGCTGGAAGTCATCGTCCGTAACGTCGCAGCAGGCAGCTTCTCGAAGAAGCTCGGCATCGAGGAGGGCACACCCCTCAAGCAGCCGACCCTCGAATTCAGCTACAAAAACGACGACCTGCACGACCCCTTCATCAACAGCTACTACGCACTCGGTCTGGGTCTTGCCACACAGGAAGAAATCGACACCATCTCCAAGTATGCCTTTGCGATCAACGCTTTCATGGTGAAGTTCTTCAAGGGTCTGAACATCGACCTCATCGACTTCAAGATCGAATTCGGCAGATTCCACGGTCAGATTCTGCTGGCTGATGAGATCTCTCCCGACACCTGCCGTTTCTGGGACAGCACCACCCACGAGAAACTCGACAAAGACCGTTTCCGCAGAGACATGGGCGGCGTTGAAGAAGCATATCAGGAAATCATGAAGCGTCTGATGGGCAAATAATCCGACCGTTTTCTCTGAATGTTCGTCAAATCCATTTTCAGAACGGAGGAAACTTATGGGCGGTTTATTCGGCGTAGCATCCAAAGATGACTGCGTTGCAGACCTCTTTTTCGGAACGGATTATCACACCCACCTCGGCGCACGCAGAGGCGGTATGTCCGTTTACAGCGATGAATGCGGATTCCAGCGTGCGATCCATAATATCGAAAACACACCATTCCGTACTAAGTTTGAGAGCGACATGAACGAAATGAACGGGCGCATGGGCATCGGCTGCATCAGCGATACCGACCCGCAGCCCATCATGATCCGCTCGCATCTCGGCAGCTATGCCCTCACCACCGTGGGGCGCATCAACAACACCGAGGAACTTGTCGAGGAAGTGTTCCACACGGGTGCAAGCCACTTCACAGAAGCAAGCGGCAGCATCATCAACAACACGGAACTTGTTGCCGCACTCATCAATCAGTGCGACTCCATCCCCGAAGGCATCCGTTACGCACAAAGCAAAATCGACGGCTCCCTGACGCTGCTGCTCATGACCCCCAAGGGCATTTATGCCGCCCGCGACCTCATGGGCAGAACCCCGATCATCCTCGGGCACAAGGAAACCGGATACGTCGCGTGCTTTGAATCGTTCTCCTATATGAACCTGCAATACCGCTATGTGCGGGATCTGGGTCCCGGAGAGATCGTGTTCTTCGATGCAGAACACTGCGAAACGGTCATGCAGCCCAACAACAAAATGAAGATCTGCGCATTTCTGTGGATCTATTACGGCTACACCACCTCGTGCTATGAGGGCGTGAATGTGGAAGTCATGCGCAACCGCTGCGGTGCGCTGCTCGCCAAGCGCGACAAAGGCATCGACGTGGACTATGTGGCAGGAATTCCCGATTCGGGCAACGGTCACGCCATCGGCTATGCGAATGAAAGCGGCATCTGCTTTGCCAGACCGTTCATCAAATATACGCCGACATGGCCGCGCAGCTTCATGCCCCGTCACCAGTCGATGCGCAATCTGATCGCCCGCATGAAACTGATCCCTGTGGAGCAGCTCATTCAGGGCAAAAAACTGCTGTTCCTCGACGATTCCATCGTGCGCGGCACTCAAATGCGCGAAACGGTTCAGTTCCTGTATGAGAACGGCGCAAAAGAAGTCCATATCCGTTCCGCATCACCACCCAGTATGTTCGGATGCAAATATCTGAACTTCTCGCGGTCGAAATCCGAAATGGATCTGATCGCACGGCAGGTCGTCCGCGATTTTGACGACAATGATGACCGCCTCGCAGAATACTGCGTGGACAATTCGGAACGATATCAGGCGATGGTGGAGGAAATCCGCAAACGGCTGAATTTCACCTCGCTGAAATATCACCTGCTCGCAGATGTCAAAGAAGCTGTCGGGATTGACCCCGATATGCTCTGCACCTACTGCTGGACAGGAAAGGAATAAACTGCTTCATCCGCGAAGCGTATGCCTCTTATGCGAGACATATCGCAGAGCGCAAAACACTCTTTTCCTTACAAAACATCAGGAAGGGAATGTTGGGAACCCCTATGAAGCGGGTTTCTTCACGAGTTTCCCATAAATCCCAATCGACGAAAGGATCTACACTGCATGGAAAACAAGAACAGCTTTTCTGAAAGCTACAAAAAAGCAGGCGTTGATGTCACAGCAGGCTACCGCTCTGTGGAACTGATGAAACAGCACGTTGCCCGCACGGTCACAAGCGGTGTGCTGGACGGCATCGGCGGCTTTGGCGGTCTGTTTGCACCTGATCTGAAGGGCATGGAGGAGCCTGTCCTCGTTTCGGGCACTGACGGTGTCGGCACCAAGCTGAAGATCGCATTTCTCATGGACAAGCACGATACCATCGGTATCGACTGTGTCGCCATGTGTGTCAACGACGTCATCTGCTGCGGTGCAAAACCGCTTTTCTTCCTCGATTACATCGCCTGCGGCAAGAATTATCCCGAGAAGATCGCGGAGATCGTCAAGGGCGTGGCTGAGGGATGTGTGCAGTCTGAATGTGCACTCATCGGCGGCGAAACCGCCGAGCATCCCGGCATGATGCCTGATGAGGAATATGACCTTGCAGGCTTCACCGTCGGCATTGTGGATAAGAAAAAGATCCTTGACACCGCAAAGCAAAAGGCAGGCGATGTTCTGATCGCACTGCCCTCCACGGGTGTTCATTCCAACGGTTTTTCACTTGTCCGCAACGTATTCACCATCAACGAACAGAACCTTGCAAGACATTTCGCTGATCTCGGCTCGACCCTCGGCGAATGCCTGCTGACCCCCACCCGCATCTATGTCAAGTCGATTCTGTCATTGCTGCAAAAGGTCAATGTCAAGTCGATCTCCCACATCACGGGCGGCGGTTTCTACGAGAACATTCCGCGTTCTCTGCCGCAGGGTCTTTCTGCCCGCATCCAGCGCAAG
The DNA here is from genome assembly GCA_045617625.1 of Oscillospiraceae bacterium. GTDB lineage: Bacteria > Bacillota > Clostridia > Oscillospirales > Ruminococcaceae > Firm-04. The sequence goes on from JAZLJA010000037.1 coordinate 19,132, forward strand.
GATGTGCAGGTTCTCCCGATTTTCGACCTCATCGCACGCACGGGCAACATCCCCGAGCGCGATATGTTCAATACCTTTAATATGGGCGTGGGCATGATCGCCTGCGTCGCTCCCGAAGATGCCGATGCTGCGATCGCAAGCCTGAAAGCAACGGGCGAAAACGCCTACGTGCTGGGTGAGCTTGTCGAAAGCACTGAGGGCGTCATCATCGAATAATCCCCGCAAAATCGAGAAAAAGAGGTGTGCATATGGCTGACGAACTGTTACAGAATGAGCCACAAAACGCTCCCGCTTCCGCAAAAAACAAGCTGGAGGAACATCCGCTGATGACCGGCGATGCGCTCGGCATGGCGGAGGAAGATTGGCATGATCCCCGTGAGGGCATGGATCTTCCGCGCAAAAAGATCGTCGTGCTGGTTTCAGGCGGCGGCACCAATTTGCAGGCACTCATCGACGCGCAAAACCGCGGCGAACTGGGCGGCGGCCGTATCACCTGCGTCATCAGTTCCCGCCCCGATGCCTACGCGCTGGTGCGTGCCAAGGATAACGGCATTCCCACCCGCGTGATTCAGCGCAAAGCGTTCCCAAGCGTGGAGGCTTACAGTGCCGCCATGCTGGAGGCGTTCTACGAGGAATATGCTGATCTGATCGTGCAGGCGGGCTTCATGACCATTCTCGATCAAACCATCTGCCGCGCTTACCCCAACAAAATGATGAACGTTCACCCCGCCCTCATCCCAAGCTTCTGCGGCAAGGGATTCTATGGGCTTCATGTCCATGAGGCGGCACTCGCAAAGGGTGTCAAGGTCACGGGTGCAACGGTGCATTTCGTCAACGAGGTCTGCGACGGCGGCCCGATCATTCTTCAGCAGGCTGTTGCGATCGAACAGGACGACACACCCGAAACACTTCAGCGGCGCGTAATGGAACAGGCAGAATGGAAGATCCTGCCCGAAGCGGTGCGGCTGTTCTGTGAGGATAAGCTTTCTGTCCGCGACGGCAAGGTGTATATTGAGGAATGATCCGCATACTCCCCCATAACAGAAACATTTTCCCTTTGGGATCCCATATTTTCACAAACCACAAACGGAGGTCAAACGCATGAAAATGATTTCCCTTGCACAAGAACTGCAAAACAACAGTTATCCCGGCAGAGGCATCATCCTCGGCAGAAGCGCAAACGGTAAATCCGCTGTTGCTGCATACTTCATCATGGGCAGAAGCGAAAACTCGCGCAACCGCATTTTTGTGCCCGATGGCGCAGGTCTCAAAACACAGGCTTACGATGAGAGCAAATGCACTGACCCCTCTCTCATCATCTATTCGCCCGTGCGTGTTCTGGGCAACAAAACCATCGTCACCAACGGCGACCAGACCGACACCATCTACGACGCGATGAACCACCAGTTCACCTTTGAACAGGGACTTCGTGCGCGGCAGTTTGAACCCGATGCCCCCAACTATACCCCTCGTATTTCCGGCATCATCCGCTGCGAAAACGGCAGCTTCAATTACGCACTCTCCATCCTGAAAAGTGCGAACGGCGACCCCTCCTCCTGCCAGCGTTTCACCTTTACCTATCAGAATCCTGTGGCAGGTCAGGGACACTTCATCCACACCTATGTCGGCGACGGCAACCCGCTGCCCAGCTTTGAGGGCGAACCCAAGCTTGTCTCCATCCCCGATGATATCGACGGATTCACACAGCTCCTCTGGAACAACCTCAACCCCGACAACAAGATCTCCCTGTTCGTGCGCTATATCAACCCCGAGGACGGCAGTGCCGTCAGCAAGATCGTCAACCGCTACGGCAATACGCCCAAGAAGGACTAATCCACATCACGGAAAGGACTGTTAATCATGGAAACAGAACGCCTTTTGAAATATGGCTGCAACCCCAATCAGAAGCCTGCACGCGTCTTTATGAACGACGGCAGTGCGTTGCCGATCACCGTGCTTTCGGGCAACCCCGGTTATATCAACCTGCTGGATGCCTTCAACGGCTGGCAGCTTGTCCGCGAACTGAAAGCTGCAACGGGTATGCCCGCTGCGACTTCGTTCAAGCACGTTTCGCCCGCAGGTGCTGCAATCGGCAGACCGCTCTCCGACACGCTCAAGAAAATCTATTTTGTCGATGATCTGGGCGAACTCTCCCCCCTTGCCTGCGCTTACGCAAGAGCAAGAGGTGCTGACAGAATGTCCTCTTTCGGCGACTGGATCTCCCTCTCCGATGAGTGCGACGCCATCACCGCAAAGCTGATCGCCCGCGAAGTCTCCGACGGTATCATCGCTCCCGGCTATACCGACGAGGCACTCGAGATCCTGAAAACCAAGCGCAAGGGCAACTATAACATCGTGCAGATCGACCCGAACTACGAGCCTGCAAAAATCGAGCACAAGGAAGTGTTCGGCATCACCTTCGAGCAGGGCAGAAACGATCTCGCGATCAACGAAGAAACGATGCTTTCCAACATCGTCACCGAGAACAAGAACATCCCTGAGGACAAGAAATTCGACCTCATCATCTCCCTCATCACCCTGAAATACACCCAGTCCAACTCTGTCTGCTACGTCAAGGACGGTCAGGCAATCGGCATCGGCGCAGGACAGCAGTCGAGAATTCACTGCACCCGTCTGGCAGGCACCAAGGCAGATAACTGGTGGCTGCGTCAGGCACCGCAGGTGCTGAATCTCCCGTTCCGTGACGATATCAAGCGCCCCGACCGCGACAACGCCATCGACCTCTACATCGGTGAGGATTACATGGACATCCTTGCAGACGGCGAATGGGAGCGCGTGTTCACTGAAAAGCCTCCTGTCTTCACGAAAGAGGAGCGTCAGGCATGGATTGCCCAAAACACCGACGTCTGCCTCGGCTCTGACGCATTTTTCCCGTTCCCCGACAACATCGACCGCGCTTACAAGAGCGGCGTCAAGTATATTGTCGAACCGGGCGGCTCCATCCGCGATGACATCGTCATTGAACAGTGCAACAAATATGACATTGCAATGGCGTTCTGCGGTCTGCGTCTGTTCCACCACTAAGATTGATCCCCGTTCTTTTCCCGAAACGGTTTTGCGCCGTTTCGGGGGAGGAATCGCGGTTTCCGTTTGGAATGGCATCATGTCTGACATGGCGGGATTCCAAATGCAAATCCATCCCCATTTTATCACCGAAAGGAAAAACCACAACATGAAAGTATTAGTAGTCGGCGGCGGCGGCAGAGAACACGCCATCATCATGAAGCTTGCAGAAAGCAAGCGCGTCACAAAGCTTTATTGTGCCCCCGGAAACGGCGGCATTGCAAAATATGCGGAATGTTTCCCTGTCAAGGCGACCGATCTGGACGGAATGCTCGCACTTGCGAACAAACTCGCGGTTGACTGGGTGTTTGTCGCACCCGATGACCCGCTGGTACTCGGCATGGCAGATATGCTGCGCGAAAACGGATTCAAAGTGTTCGGACCTTCAAAAGCAGCCGCCATCATCGAGGGAAGCAAGGTGTTTTCCAAGAACCTGATGAAGAAATACGGCATTCCCACTGCCGCCTACGAGGTGTTCACCGAGGCGGAGAAAGCGGTTGCCTACATCAAAGCACAGAACAGCTATCCGACAGTTGTCAAGGCGGATGGTCTGGCACTCGGAAAGGGCGTCATCATCGCACAGAATGAACAGGAAGCCGTCGATGCCGTACACTCCATCATGGAGGACAAGATTTTCGGCGAAAGCGGTTCGCAGCTTGTCGTGGAAGAATTCCTGACCGGTCCTGAAGTCTCCGTGCTGGCATTCACCGACGGCAAAACAGTCTGCCCGATGATTTCCTCGATGGATCACAAACGTGCCCTCGACGGCGACAACGGCAAAAATACGGGCGGCATGGGTACTGTCTCCCCCAACCCTTATTATACCGCTGACATCGCAAAACAGTGCATGGAGGAGATCTTCCTCCCCACAATGAATGCCATGAACACCGAAAACCGCAGCTTCCGCGGCTGCCTTTACTTCGGTTTGATGCTCACCCCCAAGGGGCCGAAAGTCATCGAATATAACTGCCGCTTCGGCGACCCCGAAACACAGGTGGTGCTGCCGATGCTGGAAAATGACCTCATGGACATCATGGAGGCAACGGAAAACCAGAGTCTCGACAAGCTGCCCATGGCATGGAAATCGGGTGCGTGCGCGTGCGTCATCCTCGCAAGCGGCGGATACCCCGAGAAATACGAAACCGGCAAGGAGATCTTTGGTCTGGATGCCAAGGGACAGTGCGCAGGTGCAGCGGTCTATCACGCAGGCACCAAGCTTTCGGAAGAAGGCAAGCTTCTGACCGCAGGCGGCAGAGTGCTGGGTGTCACTGCATCTGCCGATGATCTGCAATCCGCACTGGACAAAGCCTATGCAGCCGTGAAAGGCATCGGTTTTGAAAAAATGCACTGCCGTTCCGATATCGGCAAGCGTGCATTGGCTGCCAAGAAATAAACAATTTCAACAAAAGAGTGGAGGCTTCCGGTATGTCCAAGAAAAACAAAACCACGCAGGAACTCGAAAAAGCCCCCAAGGCGCAAACGCCCCGCCCCGAGGTCAAACGCCCTTACACCGTCACCGACTGCATGAAACTTGCACGCATCGGCAACATTTTGTTTGTGGTGTTCATCATCATCAGCCTGATCTACTATTCCGTCAACCCGCAGAACCGCGTTGCGCACATCGCATTTGAAACGATCGCCTACGGCACGGAAACATTCGGATTCGTGTTCTTCTCACTGGCAGTGATCTGGCTTGACCGTCTGGTGCGGGCACGCGGCGTGATGAAAGTGCTGCTGCTGGTCTACATCGTGACGGAAGTGGTGCTGATGCTTCTGGAGTTCAAGTTCATCTTCCCCAATGCCTATAACGGGCTCTCTCTCCCGCTGACGATATGTCATTCGATTTTTTCAGCAGGTGTGGCGTTTTCGATGCTTTCTCTGGATACGGCAAGCCGTAAGATGGAAGCATTCATCATCGTCACCTGCACCATCATGCTGGCGGGAATGTTCCTGGGTCTTGCCGGATACCGTGTCTATGCAAGTATTCTGATCAACGCATTTGCTTACATTTTCTTCACCACCGCAGTGCTCTATGAGCTGCGGCTGGAGGAAATCTCCATCGACTGCTACGGCGATCAGGCAAAAGTGGCAAAGTTCACCTCCACCATGTTCACCGATACCCCGCTGATGGTCGAAAAGCCCGAAAAGAAAAAGGAGACCCTCAAGCAAAAGGCAGAAAAAATCCGCGACACATTCACTTCGGAAGAACACACCATTCTCACCGACAAAGACGAGAAATTTGAATACGAATTCGGTGTGGACGATGACGAAGATGATGACGAGGATGAGACCGACGCATGAATCCCCGACTTCCATACTTACAGGCGAAAACCGCCGCGCTGACATCTTCCCCCGGTGTGTATATCATGAAAAACAAGGCGGAGAAGATCCTCTACATCGGCAAAGCAAAAAACCTGAAAAACCGCGTCACCAGTTATTTCCGCGACCACCCCGACCACACCGTGAAAACCGCGAAAATGGTCTCGCAGGTTTATGACTATGATTTTATCGTCACTGCCTCGGAATATGAGGCACTGATTCTCGAATGCTCGCTCATCAAGCAGCATCAGCCGCCCTATAACATTCTGCTGAAGGATGACAAGGGCTATCACTACATCCGCATCTCCAAGGGCACATATCCGCGCATCACCGCCGAGGTCAACACCGAGGGGGAGGGCGAATATCTGGGTCCCTATATGAGCGGATTCACGACCAAACAAACCGTCAACACCGTCAACCGAATGTTTCGGCTGCCCACCTGTAACCGCGCATTTCCTGCACAATTCGGCAAACAGCGTCCCTGCCTGAATTTCCACATCGGACAGTGCATGGGCGTCTGCACAGGAAAAATCTCCGCAGGGGTGTATCAGGAAGCCCTCGCGGATGCGGTACGCTTCATCAAAAACGGCGGCGACAAGACCATCCCGGTTTTGGAACAGCGTATGCAGGAAGCCGCAGAACGTCTGGCGTTTGAGGAGGCTGCCCGTCTCCGCGACCGCATTGCCGCAATTCGCAAGGCAGGCGAGCATCAGGATATCATGGATGCCGTGCGCGTCGATACCGATGCCGTCGGAATCGCAGAAACAGGCACAGCAACGGCGATCTCCGTGCTGATCTACCGCGGCGGCAGACTTTACGACCAGTCTTCGTTCCTGATTTCCGCCGATGCCCTCTCTGAGCATCCGCTGGACGACTTTCTCCCGCAGTATTATGCGACCCGCACAGGCATCGACCTGCCCAAAGTGATTCTCGTCGAGCAGATGCCGCAGGAAAACGAACTGCTCTCGGATCTGCTTGCGAAACGTGCAGGGCACAGCGTCAGCGTCGAACAGCCGCAAAAAGGGCTTCGTCACCGTCTGGTGATGATGGCGAAACAAAATGCCCTCGAAAAGCTGTCGATACAGGCAGGGCGCACAGGCAAAGAACTGCTTGCCGTGGAAGAACTCGGTCGCATTCTGGGCTTGCCCAAACCACCCATGCGCATTGAAGCTTATGATATCTCCAACCTGTCCTCCGCCTCGATGGTGGCGGGCATGGTGGTGTTTGAAAGCGGCAGACCCCTGAAATCTGCATACCGCCGCTTTTCGATACAGGAAATCGACATTCAGAACGACTATGCCTCGATGCAGGAAGTCATTCGCCGCCGACTGACGGAATACCGCAAGGCACAGGAAGAATCCGATGAGACTGCCCGTGCCCTGAATGCGTTTGCCGTCCTGCCCGATCTGATTTTGCTCGACGGCGGCAAGGGCCATGTGGCGGCAATCGCCCCGATCCTTGAAGAATTTGCGCTGCCTGTCCCATTGTTCGGCATGGTGAAAGACCAGAAGCACCGCACCAGAGCCATCGCAACCAACGGCGGCGAGATCGCTCTGCGCGATAAACAGGCGGCTTTCGCACTGGTCACGCGCATTCAGGATGAAGTCCACCGCTTTGCCATCACCTATATGAAGGCAAAGCACAAGAAAAACACCTATACCCTCACCTTGACGCAGGTCAAGGGCGTTGGCGAGAAGAAAGCACAAAAGCTGCTCCTCACCTATAAAACACGCACACAGCTCAAGGCGGCAAGCATCGAAGAACTCGCAAAGACCGCCGGCATTAACCTCGAAACAGCGGCAGAACTCCACAGCGTGATTGCGGAACTGCCTGATGATCTATCATAAAAAAGGGGGCACGATTATGGAACCATTGAAACTGAAAGCGGCTTTTCAGGATTACATCTGGGGCGGCAGACGCCTGCGCGAGGAATACGGCAAGCCCTGCAAGCTCGACCGCATTGCGGAAAGCTGGGAGCTTTCCTGCCATCCCGACGGTCTGACGGAAATCGTCAACGGCGTGAATAAAGGCATGACCCTCAAAGCATATCTGGAGCAGGACTGGAAAACACTCGTCGGTGAAGGCGCATCGGGATATTCCAAATTTCCCGTGTTGATCAAACTGATCGATGCCTGTCAGGATCTGAGCATTCAGGTTCACCCCGATGACCGCTATGCCCGCGCAAACGAAAAGGGCGAAAACGGCAAGGTCGAGTGCTGGTATGTCGTGGACTGCGAAGAAGGTGCGGCTTTGGCTTACGGCTTCAACCGCGAGCTGACCCGCGAGGAGTTTGAATCACATATCAACGACGGCACTCTGCTCGATTATATTCGTCTGGTGCCTGTTCACAAAGGCGATGTGTTCTTCATCGAGGCAGGTACGATTCATGCCATCGGTGCAGGCATTGTCATCGCAGAAATTCAGGAGACCTCCAACATCACTTACCGTGTTTACGACTATGAGCGCGTGGATGCCGACGGCAATCCCCGCGAACTGCACATCAAAAAAGCACTGGATGTGACGAAAACATGGGCAGCTCCGCCCCGTATGAAGCGTCCGCCCATGCAGTATAACGGCTACACCGCCACCATCATCGCAGACTGCCAGTATTTCTCCACACTCGAACTCAGCATCGAGGGCGAAGCGGCATTTCCGCCCAACGGCGGGCTGTCCTATACGCATCTGCTTGTCACCGACGGCGAGGGCGTGCTGATCTACGACGACGGTGTTCTCATGCCGCTGACAAAGGGCGATTCTGTCTTTTTGCCCGCAACCTTCGGCGCATATGCGATCCGCAGCCAGAAATGCACCGTGCTTGCAACCCGCACCATGCCAAAACGCGGATGATCTTTCCCCGTTTTCTGCATACATATATCACACATATAAAGGAGTTTATCACATGAAGTTTTATGTCGGAATCGACTTGGGAGGCACCAATATCGTTGCAGGTGTTGTGGATGAAAATTACAATATTCTGACCAAGGCATCCCGCAAAACCAACTGCCCCCGCCCCGCCGAGGAAATCGCAGATGATATGGCGGCAGCGGCACTGGAGGCAATCGCACAGGCAAACCTGACCCCCGAACAAGTGGAATGGATCGGCATCGGCACACCCGGCATCGCCAATTCGTCCACAGGTATCATCGAATATTCCAACAATCTGGGATTTGTCAACACCCCGATGGTCAAATGGATCTCCGAGAAAACAGGCCGCCCCGCATTCATTGAAAACGACGCAAATGCTGCCGCTTACGGCGAATATGTTGCAGGTGCGGCAAAGGGTGCGACCAATGCGGTTTGCATCACACTGGGCACAGGTGTCGGCGGCGGCATCATCATCGACGGCAAAATCTATGACGGCTCGAACTTTGCAGGCGCAGAGCTCGGTCACACCGTCATGAACATCGACGGACCGCAGTGCACCTGCGGAAGAAAGGGCTGTTTTGAGGTCTATTCCTCCGCAACAGGACTTGTCCGCATGACGAATGAAGCAATGGCAGAACATCCCGAAAGCATCATGCACCAGATGGCTGCGGAACAGGGCAGAGTCTCTGCACGCACGGCATTTGACTGTATGCGCAAGGGCGATGCGGCTGCAAAAGAGGTTGTCGATCTGTATATCCGCTGCCTGGCGGCAGGCATCACCAACACCATCAACATTTTCCAGCCTGATATCCTGTGCATCGGCGGCGGCGTGTGCAATGAGGGCGATGCGCTTCTGCTGCCCGTCAAGGAACTGGTCGCAAAAGAGGTTTACACACGCAACTCTAAGAAAAACGCTGAGATCGTGATTGCAAAGCTCGGCAACGATGCAGGTATCATCGGTGCAGCATTCCTCGGCAAAGCAATCTGAGATAAGGTAGTTCTATCCTCATACTTCTGCCTGATATAATCAAAAAAGCGGACGACCCCAAAAAGATTGCGCTCATATAGAAGTTTTATTACAACGACTATACGCAAGATCTTTACAGCAGGCTATGAAAATGAACAGGCAACTACTTCAATTGAGGTAGTTGCCTGTTTGATTTAGAATGCTTTTGCCACACTTTTTCATTGACAAAAAACTTGGCTTTTTGTTATTGGTATTATATCCACTACATCTACTGACGATTTATTAAACTGTAATACGAAAAAATTATTTTCAAAAATGAAAGCTGCATAGTCTCTCCTCAAGGAGAGGGGGGTGTTGAAGCTTTTGTGATGAGTGCCTGACAGACACGATAAGCCTTGTTTCTCACGCCTGTTTTGCTTTCGATTCCTTTTCCAGCACGGCAAACGCCTCTTTGAGGTTGGACACACCCGCAAGCCGTATCTGAAAACGATCGGTTTGCAGCGTGCGCAGCGTTTGCTTCGGCAGAATACAAAGCGTAAACCCGAGCCGTTCCGCCTCCTGAATGCGCAGTGCCGCATTGGAAACCCCACGGATCTCTCCGCCAAGCCCGACTTCACCGAATGCAAGCACTGTCTCCCCGATGGGCTTATCCATCAGCGACGAATACAGTGCCAGCGCAACTGCCAGATCGCCTGCGGGTTCGTCGATCCGAAAGCCGCCCACAATGTTCAGATAAACATCCAGCGCACCGAAAAACAGCCCCATGCGCTTTTCCAGCACCGCCAGAAGAATATACACTCTATTATAATCAAACCCTGTTGCCGTGCGTCGGGGCGATGAAAGTGTACTTTTCGATACAAGTGCCTGAATCTCAGCGAGAATGGGGCGGCTGCCCTCCATCATGCAGCAAACGCAGGTGCCCGAAACCCCGATCGGTCTGCCCTCCAGCAGCATCGCCGAGGGATTCTCCACCTCCGAAAGCCCTGTATCCTTCATCTCAAACACACCGATCTCATTGGTCGAGCCAAAACGATTTTTCACCGCACGCAGAATACGGCAGCTCTGATAGCGGTCGCCCTCGAAAATCAGCACTGCATCCACGATATGCTCCATGACCTTCGGGCCCGCGATGGAGCCCTCTTTCGTCACATGGCCCACCAGCAGCATCGGGATCTCCTTTGCCTTTGCCGTGTGCAGAAAGAGATTCGTACATTCACGCACCTGCGGCACCGAGCCTGACCCCGACGAAAGCGTTGCCAGATTCATGGTCTGGATGGAGTCGATGATGACGATATCAGGCTCCGTGGATTGAATGGTTTCGCAAATGGATTCGGCATCGGTGACGGTGAGCAGATAGAGGCTTTCCGTATTGACCTGAAGTCTCTGCGCCCGCAGCTTGATTTGCCGTGCCGATTCTTCTCCTGACACATAAAGCACCGAATGCTTCTCACCGAGAAACTGACAGATTTGCAGCAAAAGCGTACTTTTTCCGATGCCGGGTTCGCCGCCCAGCAGCACCACCGAGCCCTTGACGAGTCCGCCGCCCAGCACGCGGTTCAGCTCACGCATTCCCGTATCGTAGCGGATATCGTCATCGGTGCCGATCTCGGCAAGTTCACGAATCTGCGCAGAGAGGTCAGCCCCCTGCCCCGCAGCACTGCCGCCCGATACCGCAGCAACAGGCGCGGGCAATGCCTCCTCAATGGAATTCCACGCGCCGCAGTTTGTGCATCTGCCGTTCCATTTCGGATACTGCGCCCCGCAGGCATTGCATTCATACACGACTTTCGTCTTTGCCATCGCAAAAGCTCCTTTTCACAGATTCTGCATAGAGAAAAAGCCGACATTCACCTGATTTTTGAATGTCGGCATCTGATTTTATCCATCGAATCAATAGCGCAAAGCAACGAAGATGTAACCGAAGAACATCACCGCGACCATTGCAAGCACAATGATACGTGCAAGCAAGCTTTTCTGTGATTTCTTCTGATTCGCCGCCTTTTTTTTACGGCTGCGCTGCTGCTGACGGTTCTCACCCGAATTCGCAACGACAACGCGGTGTCCGCTCGGGGTGGATTTCATATACGAAAACCTCCGTTTCCTACGTAAAATAAGGAAAAACCCACTCTCGGCAAAAGCGTTGAGCGGGGACGTTTCTGTGGGGGAATCCCCATTCATTGAGTGCCGGCGGCGGGGGTCGAACCCGCACGGTATCGCTACCACTGGATTTTGAGTCCAGCACGTCTGCCAATTCCATCACGCCGGCGAATACAGATATTATATCACAACCGAAGCAATTTGTCAAGCAAAATTCCAAGATTTCCACGCTGTACGCCGAACACCCGCGCCGCGATCCGACACACGCACAGACCATTTGGACAGAGTGACCAAAAATCAAGAAGCGCAAAGCGGATAGTTTTCTGCAAACAAAAGAAAAACCCCCTTGACGTTTTGGACATTACAAGTTATACTATTATCGAAGCGCGACAAACGTTTCACGCGCGCAATCGCCTGCCGAAAGGAGTGGAACATATGATTTTTGAGAAGCTGAAGGAAATCATTCTGGAGCAGTTGGATGTGGATGAGGAAGACATCACCTTAGACGCAGACATTCTGGAGGATTTGGACGCTGACTCTCTGGACGTTGTCTTGCTGATGAAAACAATCTCCGAGGAGTTTGAAATGGCGGTGCCCGATGACGCTGTGGATTCGATCAAAACCGTCGGTGATATCGTCGAGTACATCGAAAACTATCAGTAACCCAAAAAAGGATGGGGGGAACCTCTTGGGAGGGTTCCCCCATCCTTTTTCCTGACCTGTTGTATCTGCAAGCTGAGCAGAACCTGCGTAATGATATCATCATCGCAGATTCTGCTCTTTTGTGCAAATTACGGAAGACGTTCAAATCGCCGCATTCCCCTCAAACGCTCGCTCCTCGCAGTATTCGCATACCATATGCCCGCATTCCTCCAAAAACTGCGGCGGCAGATAATGCTCATGCGTCGCCACGCACTTCGGGTTGACACATCGCAGATTGCTGCATGCTTCACCATGCAAAAGCTGCGGTGTTTCGCGCATTTCGAGCATCGTCAGAATCAATGCCATACGAATATACATTCCGTACTGTGCCTGCTTGAAGTACAGCGCACGGGGGTCATTGTCAACGGCAACCTCGATCTCATCGACACGCGGCAGCGGATGCAGCACCGCAAGATCAGATTTTGCCAACGCCATTTTTTCGGGTGTCAGACGATAAATGTCCTTCTGCGCGAGATATTCCGCCTCCGAGGGGAACCGCTCACGCTGAATACGTGTCATATACAGCACATCGAGTTCGGAAATCGCATTTTCCAGCGAATCCTCCAGCCGATATGTGCAGCCATGCTCCTCCAGAATTTTGATGATATAATCAGGGATGCGCAGCTCAGGGGTGGAGATCAGCACAAAGCGGTTGTTCGGATAGCACGACAACGCCTTGCACAGCGAATGCACCGTTCTGCCATAGAGCAGATCGCCGCACAGCCCGATGGTCAGGTTGTCGAGATGTCCCTTTTCCATACGCAGGGTCATCAGGTCGGTGAGGGTCTGCGTCGGGTGAAGATGTCCGCCGTCGCCCGCATTGACCACGGGGCAGTCGGCAGAAAGTGCCGCCGCCTTTGCCGCGCCCGCCATCGGGTGACGAATAATCAGGATATCCGAATATGAACTGACAACTTTTGTCGTATCTTTGAGGTTTTCGCCCTTTGAGACAGACGAACTCATGGGATTGTCAAAGCCGATGATGCTGCCTCCCAGACGAATCATCGCCGACTGAAAGCTCATTTGTGTGCGCGTGGACGGTTCATAGAACAGCGTCGCCATGATTTTGCCCGCGCATGCCTGCACATATCTCTGCGGATGCGCGTAGATCTCCGCGCCAAGCTTGATCAGCTTGTTCCACCACTCCACGGGATAATCGTTGAGGTCGATAAAATGCGGATACTTCATTTCCATACTGCAAACATCCTTTCAAATTCACGCTTCTGCGGATTTTTCATCAAAGTACACGCCGTACCAGACGAGGAACATATACACCGTCCAGATTTTTCGGCTGTAATCTGTCTGCCCTGATTTGTGCGCATCCAACAGCCGTGTCAGCTGTTCGACATGAAAAAATTTCTCTGCCGTTTCCGATGTGAATGCATCTTTCACGATTTTGTAGCAGTCATCCTGCTTCAGCCACACGCGAATCGGCACAGGAAAACCGAGTTTTTTCTTCACGGCGGTATCCGCAGTCTGGGGCGGGGTATCCTTTTTCGCCGCCTGACGCATCGCATATTTCGTGATATAGGGTGTATTTTCGTCGGTTCTGGCAGTTCTGGTCACACGATAGCGGGGCGGTATCTTCGCCGCCACGCCCATGACTTCCTTATCGAGAAACGGCACGCGCAATTCCAACGAATTTGCCATGCTCATTTTGTCAGCCTTCAGCAAAATATCCCCTGTCATCCACAAATGCAAATCGAGATACTGCATTTTTGTGACGGCATCCGCGCCCTGCACCTTGTCATAAAACGGCTTGGTGATGACAGTCGGATCCGGTGCATCGGTTTGCGTGCGCAGCAGTGATTTGCGCTCTGCGGGTGTGAAAATATACGCATTTCCGATAAAGCGTTCTTCAAGTGTCTTGCCCTTGCGCACGAAGAAATTGCGTCCGCGCTTGGCAGGCAGTTTTTCCGCCGCCCTGCCGATCGCACGCCGTAACCCCATCGGCAAACGGTCATACCATGTCGAATCCGGCTCGCTGTAAACATTATAGCCGCCGAAGATCTCATCAGCACCCTCGCCCGAAAGCACGACCTTCACCTGCTCTGCGGCAAGCCTGCACACAAAAAACAGCGCGACAGCAGCGGGGTCTGCAAGCGGTTCATCCATGTGATACTGAATATGCGGCAGCATTTCCCAGAATTCCGCCTGCGTGATGACATGGCTGAAATTCTCCTTGCCGATCGCCTGCGAAAACCGTTTCGCCCACCCGATCTCGTTATACCGTTCATCCTCACCGAAACCGACGGTAAAGGTCTTGTCCACATCCGAGGCGGCAGCTGCATAGCTGGAATCGACCCCCGATGAAAGGAAACTGCCCACTTCCACATCCGCGATTTTGTGTGCCGCCACCGAATCGTGAAACACATCAGAAATGCGGCTGACCCAGTCATCGAGCGTCGGGGTTTCCTCCGCTTCAAACTTGATTTCCCAGTAGCGTTTGACGGTGAGTTTTCCCTGCTCATAGATGAAATAATGCGCAGCAGGGAGCTTTTTCACGCCCTCAAAAAAGGTGTCCTCCGTCGGGGAATACTGGAATGTGAGATACTGTTCCAACACCGCGGTGTTCAGCGATTTGGTAAACTGCGGATGCGGCAGAAAACTTTTGATCTCACTGCCGAACAGCAAACTGCCGCCCATCTCCGCATAATAAAGCGGTTTGATGCCGAAAAAGTCTCTTGCACCAAACAGCGATTTCTTCTGCTTGTCCCAGATGACAAACGCAAACATTCCGCGCAGCTTTGGCAGCAGATCCGCACCGTATTCCTCATAGCCGTGCAGCAGCACCTCGGAATCGGTTTGTGTTCGGAATCGGTGTCCTGCCGCGATCAGCGACGCACGCAGCTCGCGGTAATTATAGATCTCGCCGTTGAAAACCAGCACCAGCGACGCATCTTCGTTGAAAATGGGCTGATCGCCCTGCGCACTGACATCAATGATCGAAAGACGCCGATGCCCAAGCGCAATATCATCATCCACATATTTTCCGTCTGCATCGGGGCCGCGGTGTCTGATGCGTTCCATCATCTGCAAAAGCACGCTTTCTGCGTCCTCAATGTGATTGGTAAAGCCTGTAAATCCGCACATTTTCATTCTCCTTCGTGTGGGGATGCGGGTTTCCTCTTTCTCGTCATACTATCCTGTTCATTATACTACTTTTTCGGGGATTTGGCAAGGGGGCAGGCGCAAAAAAATCCCGACAGCCGCTGCCGTCGGGACGATATCAATTCTGATAAGCGGAAGTGATGTTCAGATATTCCTCAAGGGTCTTGCCGCTGTCTGTGACTTTCTTTGCCAGATCTTCGCCCAGATAGCGAACGTGCCACGATTCATATTTATAGCCTGTGATGTTCTCTTTTCCCTGCGGATAACGGATGATGAAGCCATATTTCCAGCAGTTTTCGGCAAGCCATTTTGCCTCGGGGCTATCGTTGAATTCATCGCCCGCATAGTTGACGTCAATGGCAAGCCCTGTCTGATGCTCGGAATGACCGGGGCGTGCGGAATAACGGTCAGCGGCAGCTTTGCCGTCGCGGTTGACAAAACGGGTGTAGGTGTTATTCTGGTTGTCATAGCTGCGAAATCCCGAAGCAATCGTCAGCTTATAGTCTTTTTCCTTTTTTGCGGCAGCAGACATTTTGTCGAATGCAGCCTTGGTGGCGGCATCCAGACCGGGGTTATAGGTGGACGGAAGCGCATAAGTTTTGTTTGCAATCAGGATGCCCTGCACATAAGTGAGCCCGTTTTTCTCCACAATATCAGAGCGGCTGGCGGTGGGGCCGCCAGCTGCTACTGTAGATGTGAGAGTTGTTGAGGAAGAAGCATCTCCGGAAACGGTGGAGGATGTCTCCGTGGTTGTCATGGTCGTGGTGGTTTCGGTGGTCGTGGTGGTTTCTTCAGGCACCTTAACCTCAACCTCAGCAAACACATTGGGGTTGTTGACGGATTCCACACGAATCGTGCAGGTGCCGCCGCCCACTGCGGTGATGTTGCCGAGCCAGTCAACCTTTGCGACTTTTTCATCGGAAGAAGTCCACTTCTCTGATTTGTCAATGGCATCGGTGGGGAGCATGGTCACGATTGGCATTCTCTTTTCGCCTACTTTCAAAGTAACAGAATAGAATGTCAGCTTGATGCCCGTCACGGAGCCGTCAGGAAGCGTGGTCGTGGTTTCCATCGTAGTAGTTGTCGTGGTGGTTTCGGTCGTGGTAGTCTCGACATAAGCTGTCACCGTGCCCGAACCCGTCACTGTCACCTGAAACATCTGACGTTTTCCGTCAGCAGTTTCTGCCGAGATGGTCGCACTGCCTGCGCACAAAGCGGTCAGCACATGGTCTTTGTCGATGGAGACCACATCCTCATCGGTGATGGTGCAGGTGTAATCAGTTCCCAGAATCGTCTCCAGTGTTTTGGTATCGCCGACTCTCATCTCAATGGAAACGGTGTTCTGATTCGTTTCTCCGCCCTGCTTCACCAGCATAAAGACGCCGAATGCCAGCCCTGCGATCGCGATCAGGAAAAGCAGCACCATGGGAAACGAAAGCGAAGAAGATTTCTGTTCCTTTGCTTTGCTCATATGATTCATCCTTTCATTTGGCTCATGCGAAACGCCGCACAAGACGTTCTGCAATCTATTATATCACAAAAAAATGATTTTGTCACTAGGCAAACGAAAAATTTTTCGTTTTTTCATGAAAATGGTGTTGCCCGTCACTTTGTCAAAGATATACAAGGCTCCTCTGCCGCATTTCCGGAAAGATTGGAGCATTTACCACTTGATTTTTCCATGCGGCTGTGATATGATAGATATAATCACGGAGAAAGGACGGTCTGACCGATGCGTTTCGCTGCTGCCTCGTTTTATGCAACCGAATATTCGTATTACGGCTTCTTCTATTATCAGAACGAGGTCTATTTCGGTTTGCCTGAGACAAAGTACGGCGTTTCCAAACAGTCTGCCCGCTGATTTTTCCGCAGCGCACAATGTTTGCATGATACCGACACGCTCGCAGTCAAACCGACTGTGAGCGTTTTTTCGTATCTCAGAAAAAATGAAAAGGATGGTTTCCCCATGATTGTTGTATTGAAACAAAACCCAAATGAAGCACAGCTCGCAGGCCTGATGGAATGGCTTGCCGAAAAGAATATCGACGTTCACAAGAGTATCGGCACCTCGCGCACGATTCTCGGTTTGGTGGGCGACACCGCCGCGATCGACACGGATCTGATCTCGGCACTGGATATCGTCGAGGACGTCAAGCGCGTGCAGGAACCCTATAAGCACGCAAACCGTAAATTTCATCCCGATGACACCGTGATCGACGTCTGCGGCACGAAAATCGGCGGCGGCACCCTCACGCTGATGGCAGGTCCCTGCTCTGTCGAAAGTGAAGAACAGATCGTCGGAATCGCAAAGCAGGTCAAAGCAAGCGGCGCGACTGTTCTGCGCGGCGGCGCATTCAAGCCGCGCACCTCGCCATATTCGTTTCAGGGCATGGGCACACAGGGGCTTGAACTGCTGAAGATCGCACGGCAGGAAACAGGCTTGCCCATCGTCACCGAGATCATGGACGCAGAACAGCTCCCGCATTTTGCCGATGTGGACATCATTCAGGTCGGCGCACGCAATATGCAGAATTTCGACCTTCTGAAGCGTCTGGGCAAACAGGAAAAGCCGATCCTCTTAAAGCGCGGACTTTCCGCAACCTACGAAGAATGGCTGATGAGCGCAGAATACGTCATGGCGGGCGGCAACCATAATGTCATTTTGTGCGAGCGCGGCATCCGCACGTTTGAAACATACACCCGCAACACCCTCGATATCGGTGCAGTGCCCGTTCTGCGCAAGCTGACACATCTGCCCATCATCATCGACCCGAGCCACGCAGCAGGCAAGTCATGGCTGGTGCCGCAAACCGCACCCGCCGCCATCGCCGCCGGTGCCGACGGTCTGATTATCGAAGTCCATAACGACCCCGCCCATGCGGTCTGCGACGGTCCGCAATCCATCAAGCCCGAGACATTCGACGCGCTTTCCAAGCATCTGCACGCTTTACACGCATTCATGCAGGCAAATCCCGCGCCGAGCATCGGCTGAAACGGCAGGAGGAAACGAGCATGAAAATTGGTATCATCGGCTTGGGACTCATCGGCGGTTCCTACGCAAAAGCAACGAAATCACGTACTTCTCATGAGGTCTATGCCTACGATCTCGACAAGGAAGTGCAGCTTCTCGCACGGCTTTCGGGCGCGATGGATGCACCCCTCACCGACGAAAATCTCCCTGAATGTGACCTTGTTCTCGTCGCACTGCGTCCAAAAGCGGCAGAAAATTGGGTCGAGGCGCATAAAACCCAGCTTGGCAGCGGAAACTGTCTGGTGATCGACATTTGCGGCGTCAAGCGCGGCGTTTGCGAGACACTCTCGAAAATTGCGAAAGAAAATGGTTTCCGCTACATCGGCGGACACCCGATGGCAGGCAAAGAGGTCGGCGGATTCGTCAATGCAAGCGACAGCCTTTACGACGGCGCATCCATGATTCTGACGCCCGACGAAACAGTTGATATGCGAACGCTGGAAATGCTGAAAAATTACTTTCTCGACATCGGCTTTGCCAACCTGACGTTCACCAATCCCGAGAACCACGACCGCATCATCGCTTACACCTCGCAGCTTGCCCATGTGGTTTCCGGCGCGTATGTTCGCTCAAAAACAGCACAGGAGCGCCGCGGATTTTCGGCAGGCAGTTTCCGCGATATGACACGAGTTGCAAGGCTCGATGAGGATATGTGGACAGAGCTGATGCTCGATAATGCTGACTTTTTGACAGATGAACTTCGCACGCTGATCGCCAATTTGCAGGAATGCCTCGACGCGATCGAAGCCAAGGATGCAGACGCATTGCGGGAAGTCCTTCGTGCGGGAAGAATCGCAAAATCGCAGGCAGGCGGCAACTAAGCGGAAAGGAACGCAATATGGAACGATTGAATTTGTCTCTCCCTGACGGACAGTCATACCCGATATGCATGGAGCGCGGCTTGCTGCATCATCTCGGTGATGTCCTGTCGAGCTTGACAGAGCCATGCAAAATCATGTTGGTGACAGATGAAAACGTCGCACCGCTGTATCTGAAAACCGCAGAAGAATCGCTAAAATCCGCAGGATATACCGTAACACACATCATTTTTCCCGCAGGCGAACAGAGCAAGTCGATCCAAACGCTTGGCACGCTGCTCGAAGCGATGGCATCTGCCCGCCTCACACGGACAGATTTGGCGGTATCCCTTGGCGGCGGCATCATGGGCGACCTGACAGGCTTCGCCGCAGGCTGCTATCTGCGCGGCATCCGATTCGTGCAAGTCCCGACAACGCTGTTGTCGGCGGTGGACGCATCGGTGGGCGGCAAAACGGCAGTCAACCTTGTGCAGGGCAAAAATCTGGCAGGTCTGTTTCATCAGCCCAGCGCCGTTCTCTGCGATCCGGACACGATGAAAACGCTCTCGCCCATTTGCATCGCGGATGGTGCTGCGGAGGCAATCAAGTCCGGAATCATCGGAGATGCGTCACTTTTCGACATATACGAAAATGACGATCCCCTCAAGAATCTCGATGCTGTCATTCAAAAAGCCGTTGCGGTCAAAGCACGAATTGTGGCAGCCGACCCGACGGAAAAGGGCGTCCGCAAGCTGCTGAATCTTGGGCACACCGCAGGTCATGCGATTGAAATTGCAAGCAAATTCGAGATTTCTCACGGTCATGCAGTTGCAATCGGCACAGCGATGATGACCCGTGCAGCATCGAAACGAGGACTTATCAGTTCTTGCGATTCCAAACGAATTCTTGATGTGCTGCGCCGCAATAATTTGCCGATCGACTGCCCATTTTCTGCGAATGTTCTCGCTGAAATTTCACAAACAGATAAAAAATCAGAAAACACGTCAATTACGGTGATTCTTCCCGAAAAAATCGGACAGTGCCGCATGGAGAAAATCGAGCTGAGCGGATTGGAATCCCTATTCGCTGACGGATTGGAGGTTCACGCATGAACGTGACCTGTTTCCCCTCAACACTTCGCGGCACAATGGAAGTTATCCCCTCCAAATCCGATGCGCATCGAAAACTCATCTGTGCCGCTTTATCCGAAAATCACTCATTTATGCACATTTCGCGTGATGTCTGCGATGACATTCTCGCAACAATGCAATGCTTAGAGAGTCTCGGTGCCACATTTACATGGCGCGACACTGGCGTTGCAATCACGCCGCTAGATCGTCAACATCCTCGCAAACACGCTGTTATCGACTGCAACGAAAGTGGCTCCACATTTCGATTTCTGCTGCCCGTCGCTGCAGCCTTCTGTAATTCTGCCGATTTCAGCGGTTCAGGTCGGCTTCCCACGCGTCCCATTTCCGCTCTGACAGATGAAATGACCGTGCATGGAGTCTCGTTTTCTTCACAAACACTTCCGTTTTCAACATCCGGCATATTGAAGGGCGGCAAATACGAAATTGCAGGGAATATCAGTTCGCAATTTTTGACCGGTTTGTTTTTTGCCCTGCCGCAATGCGAGACAGATAGTGAAATTCACGTAAATACGGAATTGCAGTCTCGACCATATATTGATATGACCCTCAGCGTGCTGAAAGAATTTGGAATTTCCATAGAAGAAACATATGAAGATTATTTTCCCGTTTTCAAGATTCGCAGAAATCAGAAATTCATCGCACCAACTGAGATTTTCGTTGACGGTGACTGGTCAAATGCTGCTTTCTGGTGCGCAGCAAATACGCTTGGCAGTGAGATTGATCTGACAGGGCTCTCCGAGGATTCACCGCAGGGTGACAAAGCGATTCTTTCGATTTTACGTCAATTTCAGAGTGAAAATTCAGTCATGAAAATTGATATACATGATATTCCTGATTTATTGCCAATTCTTGCGGTTGTTTCGTCCACGTTCGATTGTGAAACGCAATTTTTGAATGCCAAAAGGCTGAGATACAAGGAGTCTGACCGCTTGACTTCCGTCGCATCCATGATTCGGGCAATTGGCGGAAATGCCGAAGAACATCACGACAGTCTGACGGTGTACGGCGGCAAGCTGAAAGGCGGTACAATCGACGCACAAAACGACCATCGACTGGCTATGGCGGCTGCAATCGCGGCTTTGAAATGCGAAAATCCCGTGACAATCATCGGCGCAGAAGCTGTAAAAAAGTCGTATCCACGTTTCTTTTCTGACTATCAAAAATTGGGAGGCGTTTGCGATGGCATCCATGTTCGGTAATCATTTGCGCGTGTCCATCTTCGGCGAGTCGCACGGAGCGGCAATCGGCGTCACAATCGACGGTTTGCCAGCAGGTGCGTGCATTTCGATGGACATCCTGCAATCTTTCATGCAGCGCCGCCGCGGCGGTCAGAACGCATTTTCGACTCCGCGTGCTGAATCCGATATTCCTGAGGTTTTGTCCGGATTGTATCACGAAAAAACCACAGGTACGCCACTTTGCATGATGATTCGCAATCAGGCAGCCCATTCTGCGGACTACTCAAAAATTGCGGATACCCCTCGTCCTTCGCACGCAGATTTTACTGCGCACTGCAAGTGGCACGGTCACGCAGATATGCGCGGCGGCGGACATTTTTCCGGTCGGCTGACCGCCCCGCTTTGTGCTGCAGGTGGCATCGCGCTTCAGATTTTGGCATCAAAAGGGATTTATGTCGGTGCGCATCTGGCAAGCATCGGCAGCGCAAGCGATGATCTTTTCCCGGTTCTTCCAGATTCAACGTTGTTTTCCGTCATTGCATCCAAGCCGTTTCCGGTCATCTCCGACGAGAAAGGGACAGTGATGCAAGCGGAGATTCTCGCAGCAAAAGCAGATAACGACTCCATCGGCGGAACGATTGAATGTGCGGCGATCGGGCTGCCTGCGGGGCTTGGTGATCCGATGTTTGACGGCATTGAGAACCGTCTGGCGCAGGTTTTGTTTGGGATTCCTGCAGTCAAAGGCGTTGAATTCGGCGACGGATTTGCGCTTTCGTCGATGCGCGGCTCACAGGCAAACGACCCATTCTGCATCGGCGAAAACGGCGAAATTGCGACAAAATCGAATCACAGTGGCGGCATTCAGGGCGGCATCACAAACGGAATGCCCCTGCGCCTGCGCGTCGCAATCAAACCGACGCCGTCCATCGGAGCGCCGCAGCAGACCGTTTCGATGCGTGACAAATCCGAGACCACCATCGAAATCGGCGGACGGCATGACCCATGCATCGCACAGCGCGCGGTACCTGTCGTCGAGGCTGCCGTCGCCTGCGTGCTGCTCGATTTTCTGCTTGAAAACGGTACTTTCGGTAAGGAGTGATATGATGGAACTCTCGCAAATACGACCAAAACTTGATGAAATCGACAGCAAGCTGCTCGACCTTTTCCTGCAGCGGATGGAACTCGTGGACATGGTTGCGGAAGTGAAAAAAGATTCGCATCAGCCGCTTTTCGATCCCAAACGTGAGCGGGAAATTCTTGCGAAAATCCACGATTCTGCTGGCGAAACCTACTCCACATCTGCACATCGGCTGTTTCAAACGATTCTTGAGCTCTCCCGCGCACGACAAGCGGCGCAGCTAATCCCATCCACGACAGTTGCAGCGCAGATTGCGGAAATGCTCAGCCATGAGGAACCGATTTTTCCGCATAGCGGCAGGATCGCATGTTTCGGCATCGAAGGCAGCAACGCGCAAAACGCAGCAGATACGCTTTTTCCGCGAGGCGATCTGCTCTATCTTGACAGCTTTTCTGCGGTCGTACAGGCGGTTCAGGCGGGGATGTGTCAATTCGGCGTCCTGCCCATTGAAAACAGCACGAACGGCTCGGTACGGGCGGTTTATGACCTGCTCCGCACGGCGCGCGACATCTCGATCGTGCGCAGCATTCGCGTGCTGATTCGCCATGTTCTGCTCACTCAGCCCGATGCAGATATCACGCAGATACGCACAATTTATACGCATGAGCAAGCCGCCGCACAGTGCAGCCGATTCCTCGCATCGCTGAACGGAATCGACGTGATTCCATGCAGAAGCACCGCCCACGCCGCAAAACGTGCCGCTGAAGCGAATGATCCGACCGTTGCGGCGATTGCATCCGAATCTTGCGCAAAATTATATCATTTGACGATTCTTGCTGACGACATTCAGAACGCCCAGAACAACGGGACGCGGTTTCTGTGCATCACCAAGGGTGCGCGATGCTTTGCAGGCGCAAACCGCATAAGCCTCATGATGACCTGTCAAAATCATGCAGGTGCGTTGTTTCAGGAGATTGCAAAAATCTCGGCAATGGATATCAACCTATGCAAACTGGAAAGCGTCCCGATTGCAGGTACGAATTTTTCTTACCGATTTTACGTTGATTTGGATGCCTCACTGCATCAGGAGGGCATCGTCGGGCTGCTCTCAGAACTTGAGCGAAGCTGTGAGACGTTCCGATTTCTCGGCTGTTATTCCGAGATTGCACAGTAACAGAAAAGGAGCGTATCTGCATGGATTTTGCATCATCGAGTCACCATTTCGGGCTGCTTGGAGCCAAGCTCGGGCACAGCGCGTCGCCTGAGATCCACGCGGCATTCGGCAACCCTGATTACGGTTTGTTTGAAATCGAGGAGCAAGCCCTCCCTGATTTTCTGAAATCGTCGCATTTGCGTGGATTAAACGTCACGATTCCATATAAACAGACGGTCATTCCGTTTTGTGCGCGATTAAGCCCGCTTGCTGCCGCGATTGGCAGTGTAAACACGCTGATACGTGAAAATGACGGTTCGTGGACCGGTTACAATACCGATGCCTACGGACTGCGGCACATGATGCGGCTCGGCGGACTTTCCTTTGCGGGGCAGCGTGTGCTTGTACTGGGCAACGGCGGGGTGTCGCAAACGATTCAGGCGATTGCGAAAATCGACGGTGCTGCGTCGGTTTCGGTTGCTTCGCGCCGCGGTGCTCTCAACTACACGAACCTGTCGCAATGCGCCGATGCCACGCTGATCGTCAACGCAACGCCTGTTGGAATGTATCCGAACGCAGGTGAAAATCTCGTGGATCTGCGTGATTTTCCACAGCTTCAGGGCGTTGCGGAGGTGATCTACAATCCCTGCCGCACTGCGCTGATGCAGCAAGCATCCGCGCTGAAAATCCCTTGCGCAGGCGGTTTTCCGATGCTCGTGGCACAGGCAAAGCAGGCGGAAGAACTGTTCTTCCGCACAGAAATCGGCGCGGCGGAAATGACGCGTGTGGGCGCCGAATTACAACGCACCTGCGAGAATATCGTGCTGATTGGAATGCCCGGCAGCGGCAAAAGCACCATCGGGCGGCTGCTTGCCGACCTGACCCAACGCACGCTCATCGACACCGACGACGAAATTGTTCGCAAATACGGCAAAAACATCCCGCAGATTTTCGCTGACGATGGCGAGGCGGCATTTCGGCAGATGGAGCACACGGTCATCGCGGAACAAAGCCAAAAGCGCGGCATGATTCTCGTGACAGGCGGCGGCGCGGTCACAACTGCGGCAAACGAGTCGCCCCTGCGCAGCAATGGACGCATTTACGAGATTTCCCGCAGCATCGACCTGCTTTCACGGCAAGGCAGACCCCTTTCGCAGTCTGCGGATTTGCACGAAATGCATCAAAAACGTGCACCGCTATATGCGAAATTTTCAGATGTTACGATAAAAAATGATACCGCCCCTGAGGAGGCGGCACAACAGATTTGGAGTGATTTTTGTGCGTATTCTCGTCATCAATGGACCGAACCTGAACCTGCTGGGTCTGCGCGAACCTGAACACTACGGCACACGCACCTACGCGGATCTGGTGGCTTTGTGCGAGCAAACAGCGGCTGAACTCGGCGTTTCGCTTGAATGCTACCAGAGCAACCACGAGGGCGATATCGTGGACAAAATTCAGGCGGCTTACGGCAATTTCGACGGCATCGTCATCAACCCCGCCGCTTACACGCACACGAGCGTTGCCATTCTCGATGCGGTCAAGGCGGTGCAGATTCCGACCATCGAAGTCCACATCACCGACCCCGACACCCGCGAAGATTTTCGCCGCATCTCCTACATCCGTGCCGCATGCGCGGCGACAGTCAAGGGGCTTGGACTTGAGGGCTATCGCAAAGCCATGACAGATTTGGTCACTTTACTGCAAAACAAAAAATAATTCCGAGAAATTTGTGCAAATGGATTGAAATTTTCGATCATCTGTGCTATAATGAATGTAATCCGTGCAAATCAAATCTCACAAAAGGAGTACATACATATGAAAAAGCGCATCGGTATCCTGACATCGGGCGGCGACTGCCCCGGCTTGAACGCCACAATTCGCGGCGTTGCGAAAGCCTGCTTTGAACTCATGGGCGAGGATAAGGTCGAAATTGTGGGCATTTCCAACGGCTATTACGGTCTGATCCACAACCTCACCAAAGAAATGAAGCCCTCCGATTTTTCAGGCATCCTCACTCAGGGCGGCACGATTCTCGGCACCAAACGGCAGCCGTTCAAAATGATGACCGTCATCGGCGAGGACAACGTGGACAAGGTCAAAAGCATGAAAGAGACCTACCAGAAGCAAAAACTCGATTGCCTGCTGACACTTGGCGGAAACGGAACACATAAAACCTCGAAGCTGCTTGCAGATGAGGGACTGAACGTCATCGGTCTGCCCAAAACCATCGACAACGACATCTACGGCACCGACGTCACATTCGGTTTCCACACTGCCGTCGATACCGCCACCGAAGCCATCGACCGCCTGCACACGACCGCCGCATCTCACAGCCGCATTCTGGTTTGCGAGATCATGGGCAACAAAGCCGGTTGGCTGACACTCAATGCAGGTATCGCAGGCGGCGCGGATATCATTCTCATCCCCGAGATCCCGTATGATATCGACAAGGTTTGCGAAGCGGTCACGTCCCGTGCGGCAAACGGCAAGGCGTTCTCGATTCTTGCTGTGGCTGAGGGTGCATTCGACAAAGAGGAAGCTCTGCTGAAGAAAAAAGAACGTGCCCGCAAGCGTGAGGAGGCGGGGATTCTGACGGCGACCTCGCGCATCGCGGCGCAGATTCAGGCAGGTACGGGCATCGACACCCGCGTTTGTGTGCCCGGACATATGCTGCGCGGCGGTTCTCCGAGTGCATATGACCGTGTGCTGGCGACGCAGTTCGGCGTTCATGCGGCAAAGCTGATCGCCGCTGAGAAATACGGCAGAACGGTTGCAATGGTGGACGGCAAGATCACATCCAACAAACTGGAGGACATCGCCGGCTTGACCAAATTCGTTGATCCCAAGGGCACACTTGTCCAGACAGCGAAAAAAATCGGCATTTCGTTTGGCGAATGATCTGTGCATCACAAGCATTTCCGAAAAAAACATCCCGCTGATATCAAATCAGCGGGATGTTCGTTTTTGCTTATTTATCAAGCTTGCTTTCCTCAGCGTTGAGGAATGCCATCAAATCGTCATAGCTTGCAGATGCAACCGTCTGCTTCGGTTTGGTGGATTTCTTTTTCTTCGGTGCTGCGGGCTTTTTCACCTCTGCGGCAGTCTCCGCTGCCTGCTCAGTCACCTTTCCTTCCGCCGCTTCCTTGGCAGCAGCAGCCTGTTTCATCACCGATTCCAGAATGCGCTCATCTTCCTTCTTTTTCAGCGATTCTGCGCGTTTTTTCGCTTGTTCCTCAGCCTGCTTGGCAGTTGAGTTTGCCACCGCCGATGCAGTTGCATTCTTCGGGATCTGCATCGTGTGTGTTTTTGCGATGAACTCGGTGGTGAACAGAGGAACATTGTCGGGCATTTCGGTGGGCTTGCGATTTTCCATTCTGGTTCTGATCGCCGCGATGCGCTCTGCACGTTCAGCAGCTTCCTTTTCTTCCAACGCCTCCAGATCTGCTTTGGAAAGCTTTTTGCGCGAGGCTGCTTCCTTTTCGGCGAGCTGAGCAGCCTCGGGATTGACCTTTGCGAACTCTGCGGTCTGCTGCAATTTTTTCTGCTGAATCGACTTGACAAATGCAAGGTCGGTATCGTCGTCGTCATCCTCATCCGCGGCATCTCTCGATTCGGAAATGAGGTTCAGGATGTAAAGCAAAAGCACCAGACAAGGGAGAATCAACCCGACCAGAATACCGGATTTGCTGGACATCACACCCATTGCAATGCCGATTTTCTTGTTCTGACCTTTCAAAATGCCGATGATGTCATTGTGCATCACCGCCACCGATTCAAGACTTTTCTCGTTGGTGAGATGATAAACCAGTTCGTCGTTCTGACTGCTCATCACAGGGGAAAGCAGCACCAGACTGACATTGCCGATTTTCTTGTTGCCTGCGGTCGAATTGTAAAGCACGATGTTGCCCTGCTTGACCATATCAGGCTCGGTGAAGAACAGGAAATTGTTCTTGGAGATTTTGGAAGTCATCTCATCGCCTGTATAATAGTAGCAGGTGTAGCCGCCAAGTTTGATAGCTTTATCGCCGCGTGCCACAAGATTTGCACAAACGGTTAATCCGGCAAGAAGAATCATGCAGAAGATGAGCAATGCACCCAGACAGGATGCGCCCCTTCCCTGCTTTTTCGTTTTTTTCGATTTATCCATATGAATCGTCGGCTCAACGCAATAGAGCCGCACTCCTTTCCGAGAAAAATTCTGCGGCAGCCGCCGCTATGTAAAGATATCCTTATATAGTATAGCACACTTTTTTGAAAATTACAATTGTTTTTCACGTTTTTCAGAAAAAAAATTCAAAAAATTCCTATTGACTTTTTGTTCAGAGTGTGATATAATAGATAGCGTACTAAATGCAAATTATGCTGGTATGGCTCAGTAAATTTCTAATATGCTAGTATGGCTCAGTTGTGTAGAGTCGCTCACCTGCGGTGAGCTTGCGCATTCGTAATGTGCAGGTCGTCGGGTGTCCATAAAGCGACATTAGCCCGACACGCACGAAACCTTACAATAAATTTCAAATATGCTAGTATGGCTCAGTTGGTAGAGCAGCGCATTCGTAATGCGCAGGTCGTCGGTTCGAGTCCGACTACTAGCTTACAGAACCTCGGTAACACTTTGTTATCGAGGTTTTCTCTATGCAGCAGATACAATCATATCTACAGGTTTTGGCACTGAAAGATCGTCTTTCGGTGCTTTTGTTATATGCCCGATACAGCGTTCGATTTGTTGACATTCTCCGAAAACTATGGTATGATAAATCTGTAAAATCTCGGAAAGGAATCTCCCCAATGAGAGCTGTAATAATTGTCACATTCCGAGTTGAAAACAGTATGCAGATCAATACGGATTTTTCGCCATACGGGCTGATAATTCTGCTGTCACTGCTTGGCGGTGCATACCACACTTGCACTGCCGCTGATACTATGTGCGTGCTGTGTGTGGCTGCATGCTGTCAGAAAAAAAGAAATGAGAAAGGATGTCGGCTGTGACCGAATGTCGGAATAAGGACAGTTTTTCACGCTTTCACCCTGCGGTGAATTTTACATATTTTGCGCTCGTGCTGGGCTTTTCGATGATGCTGACACATCCTGTCTGTCAGGCGGTGTCGCTGATTTGTAGCATCGCCTATGCGGTTGATCTGTGCGGCATCCGCGGCACGTTCTTCTGCATGAAATACGCTTTGCCGATGTTTTTGCTGACGGCGATCATCAGCCCTGCTTTCAATCACGCAGGGGTCACGATCTTGACCTATCTGCCGAACGGAAATCCGCTGACATTGGAAAGTATCCTTTACGGGCTTTCGTCAGGCTGTATGCTCGGCACTCTGCTGATATGGTTTTTGTGCGTCAATAAGGTGATAACCTCTGACAAATTCGTGTACCTTTTCGGCAGGATCGTGCCGTCTCTCTCGCTGCTGTTCAGTATGATCCTGCGGTTCATCCCGAGATTCACAGCGCAGTTCAAAACGGTCAGCAATGTCCGAAAAAGCATCAGCGGAGATACGGAAAACGAAAGTCTCCTGCACAAGCTGAAAACTGCGGCAACGATTTTTTCTATCACCATGACATGGTCGCTTGAAAATGCGATCGAAACTGCGGACAGCATGAAATCCCGCGGCTACGGGCTGAAAGGCAGAACCGCATTCACCGCTTATCAATGGGAGGAACGCGACAAAATCGCAATGGCATGGCTGATTTTCTGCGGATTTACCGTTCTGTGCGGACAGCTTGCAGGCTTGACAGAATGGCGATATCTTCCGACGATTACGAATCTGAATACTGATACTGATATGACACCGCTGACGGTTTTCGTGCAGGCGGTTTATCTTTTCCTGTGCCTGACCCCTGTCATCATCAACATTCGTGAGGGAATACAATGGAAAAAATCAGAATCGACAATCTGAGCTTTACATATCCGGACAGACGCTCCCCTGCACTTGACAGTCTCGATCTTTCGGTTGAAAAAGGAGATTTTCTGTTGATCTGCGGAAAATCAGGCTGCGGAAAAACGACTCTTTTGCGGCAAATGAAAACCGTCCTCACCCCGAACGGCACAAAAACAGGGGAGATCCTGCTTGACGGCAAAAGCCTTGACGAAATGGATCTGCGCAGTCAGGCATCTGCAATCGGATTTGTGCAGCAGTCGCCGGAAAATCAGATCGTCACCGATCAGGTTTGGCACGAACTCGCATTCGGGCTGGAAAGCCTCGGAGAAGACGCACAGACGATACGCCGAAAAGTTGCGGAGATGTCCTCGTTTTTCGGCTTGGAGGATTTGTTTTATCATGATACTGCGTCGCTTTCAGGCGGTCAGAAACAACTTGTGAATCTTGCGGCGGTGATGACGATGCAGCCATCGGTTTTGATTCTGGATGAACCGACAAGTCAGCTCGATCCCATTGCCGCATCCGATTTTTTTGCGATTCTCGGGAAAATCAACCGTGAACTGGGCGTGACGATTCTCCTGACAGAACATCGCCCGGAAGAAGCTTTCGCCTGTGCAAACAAAATCGCGTATATGGAAAACGGCAAGATCCTGCACATCGGCACACCGAAAGAAATCGGTGAAAACCTGCGGCAATCGGATTACTTTTCTTCCATGCCGACGGCAATGCGAATCTGGGCGGCGATTCCGAATCACGCGGAATGCCCCGTGACCGTCAGTGAAGGCAGCCGTTTCCTCAGCCAATTTGCGGAGACAAATCCCCTTGACACGACGCCGATCACCGACAAACCCACACAGTTTTCAGATGTCATGCTGCGTGCTGACAAGTTGTGGTTCCGCTACGAAAAAGATGGTGCAGACATTGTAAAAGGGCTTGATTTATCGCTTCACAAGGGCGAATTTTTCGCACTGCTCGGCGGAAACGGTGTCGGCAAAACAACCACGCTGAAACTGCTTGCAGGCATCGAAAAGCCATATCGCGGCAGCATTATGCAAAACGGAAAAATCGGCATACTGCCGCAAAATCCGCAGGCTTTGTTTGTGAAAAAAACAGTGCATGAGGATCTGCTTGAGCTTTTTTCATGCACGCATATCCCGCAGGATGTTCAGGCGGAAAACGTGCGGAAAATCGCGGAAATCTGTCATATCGAACAGCTTTTGGATGCTCACCCGTATGACCTCTCAGGCGGCGAACAGCAGCGTGCAGCCCTTGCAAAAATCCTGCTGACTTCCCCCGATATCCTGCTTCTCGACGAACCGACAAAGGGCATGGATGCCCAGTTCAAGGCGGAATTTGCTGATATTCTGCTTGGGCTTTTGTCGGAGGGAAAATCTGTTTGCATGGTCAGCCACGACATCGAATTCTGTGCCGAATATGCCGACCGCTGCGCCCTGTTTTTTGACGGCAGTATCACTTCTGTCGGTGCGCCGCACGCATTTTTCAGCGGCAACAGTTTCTATACCACCGCCGCAAGCCGAATGTCACGCCATATTCTCCCGAACGCCGTTACCGTGCAGGATGTCGTGAAAGCCTGCGGCGGGAATGTTCCGACCGCCAAACGGGAACAAAACCTCCCCGAAATCTCCGATGAAAAAACCGATGTCCCGAGATCGACAAATGCAGCCGTTTACATAGATCACACATATCACGCAAGTCTCCCCGCTTGGCGAAAAATTGCTGCGGCAGTGTTCGGTGCAGTCTCACTCGTGATATTCTTCTATACCGCAAGCATCACCGACCTCACGGAAATCATATCGCCCAACGGCGCGACAACACTTGCGGGAAAACAACTGCTGATATACGGTGCATTGATTTTATCGCTGTTTCTGACATTTCTCGCAATCGGCAAGCGCACGGATATGCCGACATCAACGCAAATCGACCACGAGAAAAGAAAGCTTTCAAAGCGCACCAAAGCCGCCGCCGCGATGCTCCTGCTTGCGGTGCCGCTGACTCTGTTTATCGGGATATTCTATCTCGGAAGCCGCAAATACAATATCATTTCGCTGTTCATCCTCGCGGAATGTATGCTGCCGTTCTTTGTAATGTTTGAGAAAAAGCACCCAAGCGCACGGGAAATCGCAGTCATCGCCACACTCTGCGCGATCGCAGTCGCAGGCAGAGCAGCATTTTTCATGCTGCCGCAGTTCAAGCCTGTCATGGCGGTGACGATCATCGCAGGCGCTGCGTTTGGCGGAGAAACAGGATTTCTCGTGGGTGCAGTTGCAATGCTTGTATCCAATATCCTGTTTTCGCAAGGTCCGTGGACACCGTGGCAGATGTTCGCAATGGGCATGGTCGGTTTTTTGGCAGGTATCCTTTTCCAAAAGGGATTCTTGCGCAAAACACGCCTTTCACTTGCGATTTTCGGCGCAGTATCGGCAATCGTCATATACGGCGGAATCATGAATCCTGCCTCCGCGATGATCTGGAGCACCGAAAAACTCAGCCGTCAACTGCTTCTGACCTATTATCTGGCAGGATTCCCGATGGACTGTATCCACGCCTTTTCAACTGCATTTTTCCTTTGGGCTGCTGCAGAACCCATGCTCGAAAAACTCTGCCGTATCCAGACAAAATACGGCATCATTGATCCTTGATCCTTAACACAAAGGGTATCATGTGAACGCTCACACGATACCCTTTCTTCATATTCAGTCGTCAGATTCGGATAAATTCTGCGGTTCGATGCAAAGATGCACAAACAAACACGTCGATTTCACCATGAAACTCACAAATCAAACAAAGATTGCAAAACCCCTTGACAAATGTATCGAGGTGCGATATAATGCATATAAGCTCGATGTATCGAAGCGCGATACATCGAGACACAATAGGAGGCGAATTCATGGACGACAAAATCAAACGTGTCTACGTGCCAATGACGGAAACAGGATTCTACATTCTGTTTTGCCTGCAAAATGAAATGCACGGTTACAGCATCGGACAAAGCGTGAAGGAAATGACAGACGGCGAAGTCACCATTTCGGCAGGCACGATGTACGGCACACTTTCCAAAATGGAAAAAGACGGACTGATCTCATTTGTCCGCGAGGAAGAAAAACGCAAACTCTATCGGATCACATCGCTGGGCGCAGAGATTCTCGAACTGGAATGCAGCCGCATCAGACGGCTCTATCGAAATATCGGAGGGAAAGAAAATGGCTGAACAAATCAAAAAATGGAAGTTTTTCACTCTTTGCGATTATGAAAAAGAGGAAACTTATCTCATGAATATGCATAAACAGGGTTGGAAACTCGTCAGCCCCTCGATCGGCTGCTATACATTTGAACGCTGTGAGCCGGAAGAATATGTCTATCGTCTGGATTTTGCAGCAGAGTATCAGGATCGTGAGGAATATTTGCAGATGTTCCGCGATTATGGCTGGGAGTATCTGGGCGAGATCAATGATTTCACGTATTTCCGCAAGAAATCAAGCAACGAAAACGATGAAGCCAATGAGATCTTCAGCGACAACGAATCGCGTCTCCAGATGATGTCGAAGGTTCTGCGCTGGAAAATGGTGCCGATTCTGCTGCTGTTTGCGTGCGGCATGGGCCCGATGATGGCAAGAATATTTTCAGGCGAAACTTCGTTTTCAAGCTTTGTTTGCGGCACTTATGGTTTTCTGTTTGGACTCTATGCTGTGTTCTTTACATACAACTTTATCGGATTCACCCGCCTGAAGAAAAAATATCAGGGTGAGAATTAACATAGAACCCGCGATTTGATGGTCGCCGTTTACATAACGGGAGTCCCATTATGAATGCATCGCAGATACAACTTTATCTATAAACTAAGCGGGCGGCTATTACAGTCGTCCGCTTTTTGGAGATTTTGCATCATACGGATATTCATGCCGCAAACAGTCAGCAAAGAAAAGAGGATCTCGGATATCAGAAACGTGCATCGTAATAAATAAACGGTGTGCTGTTTGCCGCCTCTGCAAACTTCTCCTCTTGATCGATGAAAACAAACCGCACTTCCGATTCGGAGACATTCCGCAGCGTATCGGGCAGCGAAAACTGCATTTCGACGGTGTCTCCCCCTGTGGCATCATTCTCGACGCAGTAGCCCAGCAGTTCAAGGGTGATGCGGTTGCCTTCCACAAACCCCATCCGCAAATGAATATCCTCGCAGGGAATCAACATGGTCACGGTGACAACGCCCTGCGAAACCGTTACATCCCAGAATTGCTCCACAAACGATGCATCGGACACGGGTACACGCTTTTTCTCGATATACGGCCGAAACCGCATCGTATTTCCGGCAGAGCCGCCATCCTGCGGATTACTGCCGCCGCCGCCGATCAAACCGCCGCCGTTTGGTGCTTCCGTGGTTGTTGTGGTGATACGTGTCGAGGTGGTGACGGTCGTGGCAGATGTGGTCTGGATGCTTGTGGCAGATGTCGTCACGGAAGTTGTCGGAACAGACGTATCTGCGGTGATTTGGTCTGTCGATACAGCCTCGGTGGATTCGTCAGAGGTCAGATCCTGCGGTGGTGCATCGGGAGCGGTCGTCACATCCGATCGGGTGGACGATGTCACCGTCGCGTCAATCATCACGCTGCTTGCGGACGTCGCTTCGGACATCGAATCGACAAGGGGCAGATCGGAGGAGGATGCGGCGGAAGTGGTGGTCGTCGTGTTGGTCAGGGCGGTGGTGGTGACAGAGATCTCGCCGTCATTCGGCGGCTGCTCCACGCGCAGCTTCGGATAGACCCATGCGGCAGAAACACACAGCACGATGCACGCAGCGATCGGTGCGGCAATTTTCCACACAGCGATACGCGGCTTTTTGTGCTGCCCCATAGCATCGACGATGTATTCCTCGGGAATATCGTTTATCAGCGAGAACAAATCGCGTGCATTCACAGCAACCCCTCCTTCCGCAAATACTTTTCCAGCCGTTTCCGAATACGGGAAAGCGACACATATACATGATTTTCTGTCATGTCAAAATCCGATGCCAGATCCTCGATGGAGGATGCGTGCCAGTATCGGCGCACAAAAAGCTGACGCTGCTCTGTGGGGAGTTCCCCCAAAAAGCGGGTGATCGCTTCGAGCACCAGCTTTCGGTCAATGCTTTGCTCCACATTATCATCGCCTGCAACGCATTCGGCAAGTTCATCGAGTGCTTCGGTCATCTGACCGCCGCCGCGTTTTTCGGCAGTACGGGCACTCCAGCGGTTGCACGCCTGATTGCGCACCAGCTTCATCAGATAAGCACAGAAATTCTGCGGTTTTGCTGGCGGAATGGCATTCCATGCGGACATAAGGGCATCGTTGAGACATTCTTCGGCATCCTCGTTGCTGCCCAGAATATTCTTCGCTATGGTACGGCAAAGCACACCGTAACGGGAAATCGTTTCGGTGATGGCAGCTTCATTTCGCTGTTCATATAGTTGGAGAATGTCATGGTCACGCACATCCTGCACGGCAGTCACCGCCCTTCATGTCGATGCCTCTGCTGATAAGAACAGAATTTTCGCGAAAATCTTACAGCATAGCGCATATTTTTCCTCAGCCCCGAAACACGGAATCCTTTGTCCATTTTTAGTTTAACATATTTTCCTGAGAAATGCAAGAGCGGCTCACCATTGCAGCCGTATGCGCCTCTGTACGGTAAACAGTTCCTTCTGCACAGCAATTCTATTCTTGACATCCATCGTCCGCTGTGATATAATAGAAAGTGAAATTTGTGATTTGAAAGGACGGCATTCTTGTGAAAAAGAGGATTGGATTTGATAATGCCAAATATCTGAAAACGCAGTCCGAACATATTCGTGAACGGATCGCACAGTTTGGCGGAAGACTCTATCTCGAATTCGGCGGCAAGCTCTATGACGACTTCCATGCGTCCCGTGTTCTGCCCGGATTCCAGCCCGACAGCAAGCTGAGAATGCTGCTCCAAATGAAAAAAGATGTCGAGATCGTCATCGCCATCAATGCGGCGGATATCGAGCAAAACCGCATCCGCGGCGACCTGGGCATCACCTACGACATCGACGTTCTGCGCCTGATCGGATTGTTCCGCGAAAAAGGGCTGTATGTCGGCAGCGTGGTCATGACGCAGTTCACGGGCGAACCCTCCGCCGAGAAATTCCAGAAACGTCTGGAAGCACTGGGCATCCGCGTGTATCGCCATTACACTATCGACGGCTACCCCTCCAACCGCAGCCTGATCCTCTCCGAAGACGGATTCGGCAGAAACGAATATATCGAAGTGAGCCGCAGACTGGTCGTTGTGACCGCCCCCGGTCCCGGCAGCGGCAAAATGGCAGTCTGTCTTTCGCAGATCTATCAGGAACATCAGCGCGGCAACAAGGCAGGCTATGCGAAATTCGAGACTTTCCCCATCTGGAATCTCCCGCTGAAACATCCTGTCAATGTCGCCTATGAGGCAGCCACCGCTGACCTCAATGACATCAACATGATCGACCCCTTCCATCTCGAAGCCTATGGCGTGACAACCGTCAACTATAACCGCGATGTGGAAGTGTTCCCCGTGCTGAATGCAATGTTCGACCAGATCTACGGGAAATCGCCGTATCAGTCGCCGACGGATATGGGCGTGAATATGGCAGGTTTCTGCATCGTGGATGACGAACTGGTGCGCAAAGCGGCACGGCAGGAGATCATCCGCAGAATTTTCAACACACGCTGTCAGCAGCGGCAGGGCATGGCTGAGGCAGAAGCGGTGCATAAACTGGAACTGCTGATGCAGCAGGTGAACATCACCGAGGAAGAACGCCCTGTTGTGGCAAAGGCGCGTGAAATCGCAGAGCTGACAGGCGAGCCCGCTGCGGCACTTTGTTTGCCGAACGGAAAAATCGTGACAGGCAGAACAACCGACCTGATGGGGCCTGCATCCACAATGCTGCTGAACGCCTTGAAGGCACTGGGACGCATCAACGACAACATTTTGCTTTTGTCGCCCACGGTCATTGAGCCGATACAGCATTTGAAAGTCGATCATCTGGGCAATGAAAACCCGCGTCTGCACACCGATGAAACGATGGTGGCGCTGTCGATATCGGCGGCGACAAACCCGACTGCGGAGCACGCGATGACACAGCTTGCAAAGCTGCGCGGATGTGAGATGCATTCCACGGTGATTTTGTCGCAGGTGGATGAACGCACACTGCGGAGACTCGGCATCAACCTGACCTGTGACCCTGTGTTCCAGAGCAATCGGCTGTATCAGAAATAAGGTGCCTTCGGCGGTTTTGATTCGGCTCACATGCTTTGCAAGTGAGACATAACGCAAACGACGAAACACCTTTTCCGAAACAAAAACATATAAAACTCAAATCGGACGACCCACATAAAAGGTCGTCCGATTTTTTGTTTCCGATCATTCGATTGACGTAAGGGGGCTCCCATGATCAATGCGCCGCAGGCAGCTCTCTCATCTTCCGCGAATCGCGTCGATCGGCTTTTTCGCTGCGATCTTTCGCACAGGAATAAAGCTTGCGATTGCGGCAATCGCCACAGAGATCACAAACAGCAGCAAGATCTGACGCAGCCCGAAATGCAACACTGTCACCAGCACACCCGTTTCATGCCGCAGCACCCTGTTCAGCACCGCAACACCAACGCCGCATATCACCGATGAAATCACAAAATTGATCATGGCAATGATGAAACTTTCCGAGAAGAAAATACGGAACACATCTGCGGAACGTGAACCGATCGCACGCAGAATACCAATTTCCTGCCGCTTGTAAATAATGCTCTGCGAGATGAAATTCGACATCAGCAGCGACGCGAACAGGGCAAGACCGATGCCGATATACAGGAAGATCTTTGCGAATACTTTCAGGAAATCATTGACCGAATCCAGCTCAAATGTCACGGGATTGTTTATTACATAACTACTGGTGACGTCCTTCCCCTCACGATAGCAATACCGCACGACTTTTTCCACATCTGCGCGGTTTTCAGGCATCGCACCAATGGCATCCTGATAAATGCCGTCCATGTCCGCCACCAACAGATTCATATACTTCTCCGAAACTGCCATCGCTTGATGATACGCACTCGTATCCTTGATGATACCCACGATCTTCGCATCTTCGATTTCTTCCGAATTGGAATCTTCATCCCAGAGATAGCAATATGCGGTTATTTCATCATATTCACTGAACTTTTTTCTGAGGTTTTTTTCGATGTTTTCACTCTCAAACACATCGTCCCACGCAGTATCGTACATCGTGAACTGTTCTGCGGAGACGACAAACTCATTATCGGCAAGGGTATCGTGCTGCTTGCCGTCCAGCCAGATGATATCCTCTGCGGGAATATCTTTGAGCTTTGCGATTCCATCTCCCCAGACATCGAAATACGCTTCTTTTTTGCTTCTGCCGCTGATCGACAAATTGCCGTTTGATGCGCTTTTGATTTTCGGTGATGCGTTGATGAGCTCATTGATCTTGCCCTTGCCCACCATCATGCTGCCTGCAAGACTGTAATTCACCGCATAGTTCCATTCCTCGCACAGCACCATGTTGAGTACGGTATCCGCACCCGTGGCGTTTTTCTTTTCTTTCGTCACCGATTCATAGCGGGAAGCATCAAAACCTGTGTCCACCACGCCTGTGATCGTCCACGGCTTGTCAAAAAGCATCAGCGTTTTTCCGATCATTTCCTCGGGCTTGCTGATTTTCTGATAATTCGGCACGCGGCTTGTTTCGCCGTCCTCGGTCACGATCTTGAAATCGCCGTATTCGATGATGCCGTCCTTGTTCAGCACAAGCTCGGTATAGCCTGCCTTTGCAAACGAATCGAGAACAACCGTGCTGATCGCAATTTCATCTTTTGTACCATCGGGCAGTCTGCCTGTTTTGAGCGTGCAGTGCATCTCGGAAAGCAGCTTGTCATCCACCTCGATGACATTTCTGAAATCGTTCAGATTCACATGATATCCTGTCTCGGTGAATACATACTCCGGGCTATACTGCGTATCAAAGCTCAAAGCACTCATCTCCCAACTGTTTCCGACATTCTCAGGCACATAAACGCCCCTCATGGGAATGCCGATATCATCTCCGATTTTTTTGAGTTCTTCCTCGGTGAAGCGCAGACCTTGTGTTGTCCAGTAAGCATCCAGCCCTTTGCCCTTTTTGACGCACTCCTGAACAGTAAGATAATTGACACCCGTATCCAGAATGGAATCCGTGCAGGAACGAATGTGATTATAGGCACTGAACGTATCAACCATTGCAAACATCGAAAATGCTGCCACGGAAAGCAAGATCGTCATGACCAGACGGAACCGCTTGTGCTTCAGACTGCTCGCACCGATTTTCGCCGCGCTTTTCAGCGGCAGTTTCGATTTGATCAGCTTGAAGTCAGAGCCATCCTGCACGGGAATGCTTTCGGTATCGGTGTCACGGAATCCGCGCATCTGATTGGGGATCGTGATGCTCACGCCCGATTTGAGGCTGTCGATGTAGGCGTTGATCTGTTCGCGGTCTTCCTCGGTGAGATGATATCCGCTTGGAACTTCGATCGTCGAGGCACGGAATACGAGATGCTCCTCGGTTTCGGGTTTGGCAGTTTCGTGCGTCGCTTCCACATCACGAATCACCTTGCCGTCGGCAAGTTCGATGATGCGGTCGGCATATTGTTCGGCATATTCGCGGTCATGTGAAACGATGATGACAAGCTTATCGGCAGAAAGCTTTTTGAGCGTATCGAGCACCTGTCTGCCCGTTGCCGAATCAAGTGCGCCCGTGGGTTCATCCGCCATGATGATCTCGGGGTTTTTGACCAGCGCACGCGCGATCGCAACACGCTGTTTCTGACCGCCCGAAAGTTCATTCGGCTTGCGGCTGCCGTAGCCGTCCAGATCAACATCATGGAGAATGCGGTTCAGCGTTTCGTCATCGGCTTTTCTGCCCTGCAATTCGATCGCAAGGGCAATGTTCGCGCCGACGGTGAACTCCTCCAGCACGTTATATTCCTGAAAAATAAAGCCGACATAGGTGTTGCGGTAGCTGTCAAACCGCTGCTGTGAGAAATCTTTCGATGAGATGCCCTTGATGATGATCTCGCCGTCGTCGTACTTATCAAGACCGCCCAAAAGGTTGAGCATCGTCGATTTTCCGCTGCCCGATTTGCCAAGCAGAAATACCATGCCCTTTTCGGGAAAGCGCAGAGAAACATGGTCGATTGCTGTGACGGGAACTCCTTTTTTCGGTTTATATTTTTTGCAGAGATTTTTGGTTTCCAACATAACAGATTTCCTCCAGAGCAAATTTGTGTATATCCTTATTATATTACACACCAGATTAAAATACAAGACCAGATTTGATTAAGATTTCCTTAACTTGAGAAAGTTCAGCCTGCACCCATATGGAATATGAAATATGAAAAAATCATCCCCCGACAGCCATGTGTCAGGAGATGCTTTTCACATATCAGAGAAATTCCGAGGGTGCCGCATCCGAAAGCAGCATTCCCGAGTTGTTCTTGATCCTGCGGTAAATGTCCGCAGGCAGATTGCGCTGTGTTGTGCGCATGGCATCGGCAAGGTTCAGCTCCACATCGGGGGCAAGGCTGCCCGACGCAACAAAGTGGACATTCTGATTTCCAAGCAGATACAGAGAAAGCCTGCGCGTTTCAGGATTCAGGATTGCCTGTGCCGAGATCTGCACCAGCATCCCTGCCTCATGAAATGCAAAGAAATCCTCCAGTGTGAGCGTGTTATAGAAACGGTCAAAATCGGCGAGGATCGGTGTCAGCCCCGAAATGAGCTGGCATTTTTTCATATTATCGAAAAATTCTTCCGTGAGATTCATGTCGGGCAGATCCAACAGCATATAGCGGGAATCCGCAAGCCCGAATCGGCGCAGAGATTCGCCCATCTGCAAAATGTCGGGGGTATATCGCAGAACCGAACCGCCCAGAATCCGCACAGGATGATATTTCTCCACCGCGAATGCATTGAGGGCAGCGATCTGTTCACTGCGCGATGCGAAAAAATCGTCAACGGATGAGAATTCGTCGGGATCATAAAACGGCGTGGCGATCATGGTTTTGATGCTGCTTGCCTCAGCCTGCATCAACCGCTCGACGGCTTGCTCCATCGTGGGGGCTTTTTGCCCTACGGTATGCAGGTTCGGCAGAATGTTTGCGTGAATATCGACAAAGCGATTCATCTCCGGCCTCCTTTGTGACGGCAAAAACCGATATTTATTTCATTATACCATCCCCACATAATTATGTCAACAAACAAATGACGATTTTGTGGTTTTTGTAGATATTCCATCCTGAAATTTGGGCATAAATCACAAACAGCGTTTCCCGCGGAAAATACGGGAAACGCTGTTGTATGCATATTGTGATAATCAGATCTGTGCGGAATAGTTGGGAGCTTCCTTTGTGATGTAGATATCGTGCGGGTGGCTTTCCTTCAGACCTGCACCCGTGATACGGACAAATTTTGCCTTTTCATGCAGCGTAGGAATATCCACACAGCCGCAGTAGCCCATGCCCGAACGAATGCCGCCGCAAAGCTGGAACACAGTATCAGCCAGCAGCCCCTTATAAGGCACACGGCCCTCAACGCCCTCAGGAACGAGCTTTTTCGCGCCCTCCTGGAAATAACGGTCTTTGGAGCCGCATTCCATCGCGCCCAGACTGCCCATGCCGCGATAGACCTTGAACTGTCTGCCCTGATAGATCTCAGTTGCGCCGGGAGCTTCCTCACAGCCTGCAAACAGACTGCCCAGCATGACGACATTTGCGCCTGCTGCCAGTGCCTTGACGATATCGCCCGAATACTTGATACCGCCGTCCGCGATGACGGGGATATTGTGCTTTTCCGCGACACAAGCTGCATCGTAAACGGCCGTGATCTGCGGCACACCGATGCCTGCCACGACACGCGTGGTGCAGATAGAGCCGGGGCCGATACCCACCTTGATCGCATCTGCGCCCGCATCAATGAGAGCCTCAGCCGCTTCAGCGGTTGCAATGTTGCCTGCGATCAGCGGAGTGTTCGGGAACTGCGCCTTGACCTTGCGCACCGCGTTCATGATGTTTGCACTGTGACCATGTGCGCTGTCCAGCACCAGCACATCCACCTTTGCATCAACCAGACGTGCCGCACGTTCCAGCACATCCGATGTCACACCGATCGCCGCACCGCAGAGAAGTCTGCCGCTTGCATCACGGGCGGAGTTGGGATACTTGACGGATTTTTCGATATCCTTGATCGTGATGAGACCGCGGAGCATTCCGTTTTCATCAACGATGGGGAGCTTTTCAATTTTGTGTGCGCGCAGGATCTCCTGTGCATCGAGAAGATTGGTGCCCACAGGCGCAGTGACGAGGTTTTCCTTCGTCATCACCTGACTGATCGGCACATTGAAATCGGTGAGAAAACGCATATCACGGTTGGTGATGATACCGACCAGCTGACCTTTCTTGTCAACGATCGGCACACCCGAGATCTTATATTTGCCCATGAGTTCATCCGCATCATAAACGAATCTGTCCTCCGTGAGCGAGAACGGATTGGCGATGACGCCGTTTTCCGAACGCTTGACCTTATCGACCTCATCCACCTGCTTTTCGATGCTCATGTTCTTGTGAATGATGCCGATGCCGCCCTCACGCGCAATGGCGATCGCCATTTTCGATTCGGTGACAGTGTCCATCGCGGAGGTCATGATCGGCGTGTTCAGATACACATCGCCAGCCAGACGGGTTCCGAGCTGGATCATGTTGGGTGTGACATCCGATTCACCCGGAATCAGAAGCACATCATCAAATGTCAAGCCTTCCTTTGCGAATTTGTTTGCGCTTTCAATCATTTTTCTACTTCTCCTTTTCCACCTTACTCTTTGGTCAGCATCTGACAAAGAGCCGCTAAATCCTCGCGGTTATAAAACTCAAGGGTCAGAGTGCCTTTCTTTTTGCCTGACTGCACCTGCACCTTACGACCAAGATGATTCCCCAGACTGATCTCCATTTCCTCGTAGTAAATGTCGTCAGGGGATTTGGTTTTTTCCGTTTGCTTCGTTTCAGACTGCCGTTTTGCAATCTGTTCGATCTCGCGCACGGTGATTTTGCCCTCAGCGGCTCTGCCTGCACATTCGATCATCAGATTTTCATCCTTGATCGCGGCAAGTGCCTTCGCGTGCCCGACTGTGATCGAGCCGTTTTCGAGATAATTCTGCACGATGAGGGGCAATGACAGCAATCGGAGACTGTTTGCCACCGCAGAACGCGAACGTCCGACGGTTTTTGCGACCTCCTCCTGTGTCATCTGATATTCTTCCATGAGGGTCTGATAGCCTTTCGATTCCTCAATGGGGTTGAGATTTTCTCTCTGGAGATTTTCAATGAGGGCAAGCTCGAACACTTCCTTGTCTGTCAGTTCACGAATGACAACAGGCACTTCGGAGAGCCCTGCACGTTTTGCGGCACGCCATCTGCGTTCGCCCGCCACAATCTGATATCTGCCGTCTGCAATAGGTCTGACAACA
The DNA here is from genome assembly GCA_045617625.1 of Oscillospiraceae bacterium. GTDB lineage: Bacteria > Bacillota > Clostridia > Oscillospirales > Ruminococcaceae > Firm-04. Next base: position 62,112 of record JAZLJA010000037.1, read on the forward strand.
ATGGGCTGAAGCAATCCGTGATTCTGAATGGACTCTGCCAATTCCGTGATCGCCTCATCGTCGAATTTTTTTCTGGGCTGCAAGCGGTTCTGCTCAATTTCGGTAATGCGGAGGGTCTGTGTGGCACGCACTTCCTGTGCGTTATCCTGAAACAGGCTGTCCAAGCCGCCGCCAAGACCGTGGCTTTTTTTCGGCATAGAGGGCTCATCATCCTTTCTGTGTGTTCTTTTGGGTGCGGGGGAATTTATTTCTTGCCAAACAGCAGGTGTTTGCGCCGATTGTCGAGTTCCAGCGGTTCCCCGAGCATTTCGTGGGCGAGGAGTTCATAAGCCTCTGCGCCCTTGGAACTGCGCTCGTAATAGAAAACGGGTTCGCCGTGGCTGGGTGCCTCGGAGAGACGGACATTTCTGGGAATCTTGGTCTCGAACACCTCATCGGGGAAGTAATTTTTCACTTCCGCGACGACCTCGTTGGAAAGGTTGAGGCGCGGGTCAAACATGGTGAACAGAATGCCCTCGATTCGCAGGGCGGGGTTATATTTCGTCCGCACGATGCGGATGGTCTCATAAAGCTGCGAAAGCCCCTCCAGCGAGAGAAATTCAGCCGTCATGGGGATGAGAACGGTATCCGCCGCGACAAGACTGTTGAGCGTGATCAGGCTCAGGGAGGGGGGGCAGTCGATAAAGATGAAATCATAATCATCCTTGCAGGAAAGGAGCGACATTTTCAGGCGGCTCATGCGGTTGTCGAGTTCGATGAGGTCGATATCGGCAGCGGCGAGCGCGGAAACAGCAGGGATGATGCTGACATTTTCAAATTTGGTTTTCTGGATGGCTTCGGCGGCACGGGCTCTGCCGACGAGGACTTCGTAGCAGGAGCAGGTGAGGGATTTTTTCTGGATGCCGAGGCCTGTGGTGGTGTTGCCTTGCGCGTCAGTATCGACACAGAGAACGCGTTTGCCGCGCATACCGAAGTAAGCGGCGAGGCTGACGACGGTGGTGGATTTGCCGACACCGCCTTTTTGGTTTGCAAACGCAATGATTTTCGCCATAGACAATACCTCCCCTTTTAATTCTATTATTATAGCACAGTTGGGGGAAAAAGTAAAGGGGGGAAAGAGGGAAAAAGGTGTTTTCGTGGAAATGGACAGACAAAGGGGTGGAAAGGGCGCATCAAATTGGCAGAATGCTTTTGCGGCGTATTGGGAATCCCATTATAAGCGGCGCCCGTCACAAAAGTTTCGGTCAAGCCTTTTCAAAGGCTTGCGGAGCCCGAAGGCAGCACAGCCCAACCACCCTTTTCGTCCCGAAATTTCGATAACGAAAAATTGCACAAATCAGTTGTGCAAACTGTATAATACATAATGTTGAATCTCGACAAAACATAGAAAATGCGATTATCGCTTGCAAGATGTTTTGACTTGTGCTATAATATGATTACATTAAGTGTGTACGCGGTGTAAAAATCTTGTCCATTTCGACAGATAGGATAATTTATGTCTCCGCATCATACGGAGATTCATCCCACCAATCAAACCGTACCCGCCCGTAAGGAGAGATACAACCATGAAACAACTGGAAACCAGCAAAATCAAAAACATCGTACTCGCTGGCCATAGCGGCTGCGGCAAATCCGCACTCGCTGAAGCTCTGCTCTTCAAGGCTGGCGCAACTGACCGCCTCGGCAAAGCCGCGGACGGCAACACCGTATGTGATTATGACCCAGAAGAAACCAAGCGTCAGTTTTCAATCAATCTGGCACTTGCGAACTTTGAATATGGCGATTTCAAGATCAATCTGCTCGATACCCCCGGCTTGTTCGATTTCGGTGCTGCAATGACCGAAGGCCTTTATGCCGGCGATACCGTCATCATTTGCGTATCGGCAAAATCGGGCGTTCACGTCGGCACCAAAAAGGTGTTCCAGATGGCGAAAAAGCTCGGCAAGCACATCATGTTTGTCATCACCAAGATGGATGACCCCAATCAGGATTTCTATAACTCCCTCGCTTCCCTGAAAGAATCGTTCGGCGCGGCAGTCTGCCCCGTCATCGTGCCCGAAGTCGTGGACGGCAAAATGAAGTCACTGATCCATCTGGGCAGAATGAAAGCTTACACCTACGACGCCAAGGGCAATGCCTCCGCAGGCGATGTTCCCGCCGGCAATATCGCAGGCAAGGCAAACATCACCGCAGAGCAGATGCTCGAACAGCTCAGTGAAGCTGTCGCAGAAACCAGCGATGAGATGATGGAAAAGTTCTTTGAGGGCGAGCCTTTCACACAGGAAGAAATCAGCCACGGCATTCACGAAGCAATGCGTAACGGCAGCGCAATGCCTGTCTTTACCGTTTGCGGCGGTACCCTTGAGGGCATTGATCTGCTCCTCGAATTCCTGAAGTATATGCCTGACCCGAGCAGCGCAGGCGCAATCAAGGCAACCAATAAGGAAGGCAAGGATGTCACTGTCAAGGTTGACGCAAAAGACCCGCTTTCCGCTTTCGTGTTCCGTACCGTTGCTGACCCGTTCGTCGGAAAGATGAGCTTCATCAAGGTAATCTCGGGCGTTTTGTCCGCTGATAAGGAGCTGACGAACGCAGCCACAGGCAACGCTGAACGCGTCGGCAAACTTTACACGATGATCGGCAAAAAGCAGATCGAAGTGCCGAATGCTATCGCAGGCGACATCGTTGTCGCAACCAAAATCGCTGCAAACACCGGCGATACCCTCTGCGCTCCCGAGCGCGTCATTGCATTCCCGCAGCTCAAATACCCCGTTCCCTGCTACGGCATGGCAGTCAAGGCAAAGGCACAGGGCGATGAAGCAAAGATCTCCACAGGCTTGCAGAGAATCCTTGAGGAGGACAAGAGCCTGTCCTATACACTTGACAAAACCACCAAAGAACAGGTGCTTTCCGGTCTGGGCGATCAGCACCTCGATGTCACCGTCTCCAAGCTGAAGGGCAAATTCGGCGTGGATGTGCTGCTGGAAGTACCGCAGATCGCATACCGCGAAACGATTCGCTCCAAGGTCTCCGAGCGCGGCAGACATAAGAAGCAGTCGGGCGGTCACGGTCAGTTTGGTGACGTTGTCATTGAGTTTGAACCCTGCGACAGCGATACCCTCGTGTTCGAGGAAAAGGTGTTCGGCGGCGCTGTGCCGAAGAACTTCTTCCCCGCAGTCGAAAAAGGCTTGCAGGATTGCGTCAAGAAAGGCGTTCTGGCAGGCTGCCCTGTTGTTGGTCTGAAGGCAACACTGGTGGATGGTTCGTATCACCCCGTTGACTCCTCCGAAATGGCGTTCAAGATCGCTGCATCGCTGGCATTCAAAGAGGGTCTGAAAAAGGCAAACCCGATCATGCTGGAACCGATCGGCTCGCTGACTGTTCTGGTGCCCGATGCGAAAAACGGCGACGTCATGGGCGATCTGAACAAGCGCCGCGGCAGAGTGCTGGGCATGGAGCCGAGTGCGGAAGAAGCCGGCATGACTGTCATCCAGGCTGAAGTGCCGATGCGCGAAATGCACGATTTTGCAATGTATCTGCGTCAGGTGGCAAAGGGCATGGGCGAATTCACATTCGAGTTCCTGCGCTATGAGCCGCTGCCGGCAATGCTGCTGGATGAAGTCGTGGCAAGCGTCAAAACAGAGGCTTCCGACGACGAATAATCTCTCACAAATGCAGATCCCGCTCCGTGCATCGGGGCGGGATCTCTTTCTGTCTCCCATGCAGCATCCCACTGCAATGAACAGTTGCTGTGAAATACCGAAAGAAAACCTTATGAATCGGTAACAAAAGGATTGCAAAGGATAACAGTTTGGTGCAGAGCATTGACATCCCCCCGCACCGTAGTCTATAATGTATAATAGAGAAAAATCGCTTACAAAAGAGAGGTCTTTGCAATGAGCAGCGGAATGTCAGAAACCAAACCGCTCCGTATCCCCAAGGAAGTGCAGGAACAGCAGGGGATGCCGTCAGCGGAACATACACCCCGCAAAACCACAGCCGCCAATCGTGCGGCGCGTGCGGAAAATCAGAATCGCAGCCCCCTGCCAAATCACACAAATCACACAAATCACACCAATCGCAATCATCGCCCGACACGGAAAAAACGAAAAAAATTCCGCTTCGGATGCTGTCTCGGAAGAACGCTGATTCTGGCGATTTTGCTTGTATTCGGTGCATATTCGGCAGGCTCGCTCTATGTCATCGGCAAGCTGGACAAACAGCCCGACCAGACCCGTGTCGCACCCTCTGCGGCAGTCTACACCGATGACGGCGTGAAAAGCGTTCTGCTCATCGCCTCCGACGGCAAAAACACCGCCGACGGAATGTGCCTGCTTTCCCTGAGTAAATATAACCACACCGCCACATTCACGACCATTGCCGACGACACCTGCGTGAACATTCCCAATCACGGCGCGGATAAACTCACTGCGGCTTATCAGGCGGGCGGCGCGGCTCTGCTGACGGATACCGTGCAGAATAATTTCTGCATTGCCGCAAACGATTACATCGAGGCGGATTCTGCCGCCCTCGCTGCCATCATCGACGCACTGGGCGGCATACAGACAGCCGTTTCGGATATCGAAGCAATGGCGATCAACGAAATGCTGCGCGGCGGCATCAATGCCGCACTGGGCGATGCCGCAGACGCAGACCTGCTCGCAGGCGGCGGCGACAATGTGAAGCTAAACGGCAAACAGGCTCTTTGTTTTGCAAATCTGCCCGAACTCGGCGTGCCGCAGCAGGAACACCCCAACCGCGAAAATACTGTGCTGAACAGCGTGACAGCGCGAGCCAAGCTTATCACGCCCGCACAAATCAAGGCATTGACGCAAAATGCCCTGCCGCTTCTGAAAACCAGTCTCTCCACGGCTCAGCTTTACTGGATGTCGCTGAAACTGCCGTATCTGCTGCTATCCTACTCCACACAGGAGTTTCAGATGCCCGCAGACGGTACCTTTACCAGCCAGAAAACATCCAACGGCACCGCCGTGCTTGCTGTGGATTTCGACGCAAATCTCAGAGCGTTTCAGGAAACCATTCAGTCTCCGTAACGCTGCCCATGTATTTTTTTGAGGTATCATCATCATGAGTGACGAACAGCTTGATAAGACAAAAAAACGCCTTGCAGCCTTATATCTGCTGCAAATTCTCCGCACCGAAACCGACTGCGTCCACCGTCTCTCTCAGCGTGAACTGATGGAACGGCTTTACGAACGATTCGGGATCAAACTCAATCGCCGCACGCTGAAATCTCATCTCTCCGACTTGCTGGATGCAGGCTATGCACTGAATTATGCCGAAGCGACCCGTATCAATCCCGACGGCAGCACCGAACAACTGCTCACCGATTGGTATATGGAACCCGATTTCGAGGCCAGCGAACTCCAGCTTTTGATTGATCTGCTCTCCGGTCTGCCAACGCTCCCCGAAAGTCAGCGGGAACATCTTCTGAATAAACTTGCGGCACTTTCCCCCGTGGAAGCACGAAAAAAAGCGTCGCATATTCAGGCATTGGGGGCACATTATCCCGCCGCACCGCAGCTGATGTATTCCGTGGAACTTCTGACGGAGGCGATGGAACGCAACTGCATGGTGGAATTTTCTTACGGCAGCTATCGGCTGGATGCAGGCAACCGCCCGAAAATGCTGCCCCGCACGCTCTCCGATGGCACTGAGCGCAGCTATATCGCAAGCCCCTATGAAATTCTGGTTTCGCACGGGAGATACTATCTGCTGTGCTGCAAATCGCCCTATCACATTCTGGCAAGCTACCGCATCGACCGCATTATGGATCTGCATTTGGTGCCCGAGCTGCCCCGCACGCCGCTCGAAACGGTGGAGGGGATACACGACGGGAAAATCGACCTGCCCAAGCACCTCGCCGAACATCTGTATCTTTACAGCGGGGAATCGGTGCAATGCGTTTTCCTCGCAGATGCGGTGATTCTGAACGACATCATCGACTGGTTCGGGCTGGATGCAAACATCGAGCCGACGGAACAGGACGGCAGACTGAAAGTGACCGTGCAGGCGCATCCGACTGCAATGCACCACTGGGCACTCCAGTATGGCGACTATGTGGAAGTGATCGCACCGGAAAACGTGCGCACGCAGATCTGCGTCACTCTGAAAAAGCTTTGCAGGCGATATCTGGACACCGATGTGACGTAATTTGAAAGAATCATAAGAAAATCTTCATATTTACGAAATTTTCGACATCAGGCTTTCAGCGGCTTTTCAGCCTGATTTCACAGGACTGACACAAGGGTGGGGTAAGATATACTTGTACACAGGGCGTGGGGATATGCTTCACATCAGTGGATGCGGAGCTGTACGGAGCCCTTCCCCCTGCTGTACAACCAGTCAACCAATCATTCAATTCGATTATGAAGCACTCCACCCCTTGCTTCATGATACACATTCCACAACCCCAAAAAACAAAATGCGCATCGTCTACACCCTACGATGCGCATTTTGTTTGCTTGAGATCATTTTCCATTTGGAATCCCATGATATAATAATGTGACCCGCGAAGCTTTTCTTACGCTTCGCGGGTCTTGATCTTCTATGCGGGAATGTGACAAAGAATATAATCTATCAGCTTCTGTCCGCCAATTTCATTCAGATGGATTCCATCCTCCTGTGCATTCGCTGCATCCAGACGGCTATCGTTGTTCTTCAGCGCGGTGTTCGTGTCGATAAAATACACATCTTCTTCATTCGCAACCTTCAGCAGCAACGAATTATATGCGTCGATCGTGCTGTTCTGCAGTTTTTTGTTCTTTTCTGCCGCAGCCGTCACCGGCGGAATTGCCAGCACATAGACCTGCGCTTCCGGTGCAGCAGCCTTCACGCTGTTGAGCATATCACGGAAATCCTCAGAAACGGATTCCGGCTTGTTTTTCTCAAGCTCCTCTGTGCCGAACATCAGATAGATCGGGCAGTCAGCGGCGCGAATCACACTCAGCATTTTGATTTGCGTGCCGCGAAAATCGAAATAATGCGTAACATAGTTTTCCAGCGACAGCTCCGTATCGGAATAAACGCTCTCGGGCTGGAGCAAACCGTTTTGCCCCATGTAGTAGATATTCGCCTCGCCGACAAAAGCACAGGTATTGATATAGTCTGCGGCAGCAGGCGCACTCTCGGGCACAGGGTTGATCTTCGACTGAATGACCACCTGCGCAGCCGTTGTGGTTTCGGCAGGCTCAGTTTGCGGCGGTGTGGTTTCCTCGGGAATCTCAGGATCATCCGGCTCGGAATCATCATCCTCATTATCATCAATGCTGTCGGCAACGGAGGACAAATCCGCAGAAGAAGATGATTTTTCGAGGTCTTTATCGACAAGCTCCGGATGGAGATTTCGGCTGATCATATATGCAGCGAAAAAGCCGACGAGACACAGCACCCAAATCAGCACCACTTTGCTGAACTGAAAACGCAGCAGCGGGCCGCGGCGGTGTTTCTTCGTCTTCGTCCCGTGAACCTGTTCGGTCTGCCGCAGATGTTTGTTATTCGGTGTAGTTGGCATAATGTCATGCTCCTTTATGCAAGTAAATCAGTATATACAATACTATTATAACGGAAAAGAAATCATTTTGCAAGCCCTTTTTGAAATTTTCATCATTTCTGCAAAATTTGCGAAGTCCGCCCTGCTCATCCTGCTCATCCGCGCATGACAAGAACAAAATCCCCTGCAATGACCGCCAAAACGACCAGACTCACCGCAAGCCATACATTCGCATTTCCTTTTTTGACGCATTTCCTTAGACACGGCATCATGACCTTTGCAAAGAATACTGCCAGCAGCCCAAAAATCGCACTGCTGATGAGAGAAATGCGGTCGTTGATGGAAAATGCCCAGTCGCGGTAACTCCAGAAGCTTGTGTGAAACACCTTTTCAATGACGACCGAACAGGCATATTCAAACACACTTGCCGCACAAATGGAGCTGAGACAATAAACAAGCGGATTTTTAATTTTGTGAAACAGCGCGTAAAGCCCCCATGCGCCAAAACCGTAAATCGGGCAGAGGGGAAGATGCAGCATGCCGCGATTATAAATGTAGTGATACATGACATAGACACATATCTCCTCATAAATCCAGCCGCCGATCGCTGCCCCTGCAAATCCGAGAATCAGCAGGGATATGATCTGTTTACGATTCATTTCTTTCATGCCTGCACACCTCCGTTTTTTCCATGATACCACAAATTCCGCGCTTTTTCAATCCTGTGTGGAAAAATGTATCTGCGGCGTAAACGGATTGTCACAACGGGCAGGGGAATGTCATAGATTTGCAATGCGGAGCGTTTTTTTACATCAGCCCAAGTGCGTGCTTCCAGCGGAAAATACGCAGCACGGAATCGTCGATCTGCGATTCGGGAATGCTGCCGTTTTGCACTGCCGCCACGATCGCACTCCGATAATTCAGATAATCCGCGCCGCAAAGCAGGTCGTTGCCCGCCATCACCGCTTTGACCGCAGGACTTGTGCTGCCGCAGAAAATCTTGATCGCATCCATGCCCAGATCATCCGTGATGATAACCCCCTGAAATCCAAGCTGACTGCGCAGCAGGTCATGCACATTTTTGGAAAGCGATGCAGGATTTTCGCTGTCCATGCAGTTGACGATGTTGTGGCTCACCATCACCGAATTTGCCCCCGCCGCGATGCCTGCTTCAAACGGCAGCAGATCCGACTGCTCAAAAGCACTGATATCGCGGTTGTCATAGCCCATGCCTTTATGCGTATCGGCACTGCCGCCATATCCCGGAAAATGCTTCAGGGTGCTGCCCAGACCATTCTGCCCCATCACCGTCACCACGCGGCGGATATACTCAGCGGTTTCGTTTGCGTTCATGCTGAAACAGCGGTTATAGATATAGTCGTTTGCGGAAAGCGGCACATCGCACACGGGCGCAAGATTGCAGTTAATCCCGAGACTCAGCAGCAGATCTGCTTTTTCCTTGGTGTCGCTTTCGATCAGATCCCAGCCACCCTCTGCAAACAGCTTCGACGGGCTCCAGAAACGATATTTGCGCAGATTGGTGTTCAGGCTGACGCGCACGACCGTGCCGCCCTCCTCATCCACCGAAATCAGCATCGGGATTTTGTTTCGGCTCTGCATATCGGCAGTCATCTGGATGACCTGTGCCTTCGTTTTGCCGTTGAACGAATCCGCGAACAGGCAAAGTCCGCCTGCGCCCGCCGACGCCGCTGCTTTGGCATTCGCAGTGGTTCCGCTGACCAGAAGCATCTGCATGACCTTTTCTTCCAGTGTCATCCCCGCGATTTTTTGCCGAAAGGCTGCATCGGTGCCCGCAGGCGCAGCAGGCTCACTCGTGGTGCTGACTTTTGCCGTGGTTGTGGTTGTGACGGCAGTCGTCAGGAACGTCATTGCGGTGGTGACTGCGGATGCAGATGTACTGTTGTGTTTGGTCGTCTGCGAAGTGCCGCCTGCCGCAGAGGTCGATTTTTCCGTTGCGGCATTCGACTGCACCATCTGCGAATCTGAGATCTGCTGCGTGCTGCCGTCCGCTTGTGTTGATGTCGCCGCGGAATCCGATGCGTCACCTGTTTGCTGTGCGGTATCCTGCGAGGTGGTCTGCCCGACCGTGCTTTCGCTTTCGGGCAAGGCTGCCTGCGAATCCAAAGCATCGGAAACTGAGGTGTCTGACGTCAGATCGGGAATCGGCTCAATCAGACTTTCATCGGCACAGGCAGTAAGCATCAGCACACAGCCAAGCAGTACCATCAGTCTGCGCCGCATGGAATTTTGTTTCATCAAGAATCGCTCCTTTACAAAAACCGCCCCCGTCCGTTTCGGAAAGGGGCGGATTTCCTATTCGGTTTTATCCTGCATATTTCATCAGGGCTTTGACAATATCAGGGTACATGAATTTTGCATTTTTGCGGTAAAGCAGACCAAAGTTTTCGCCCGAACCGCTGAACGCATTATTATCCCACCAACAGCACGAGATTCCTCTGCCGCGTGCCGCAGCAATATAATATGCGGAGAACGCAATGCGCTCCTCAAGATTGTCCTTATTCAGTGCGCCGAATTCGCCGATCACCACGGGAATACCGTTCATGACGAATTTGCCGTACAAGCCGTCCATGAATTTCAGGATCTCGCCTGTGTCGGTGCCGTTGTTCATATCGAAACTGTCGGTGCCTTTTTTATCGAGTGCAAAACTGTACGGCGTGTAAGCATGGACGGAGACGATCACGCGGTTTTGCGCATCGGTCGGCAGAACATAGCCGGCATTCAGCGCACCATCTGCCGAGGCATCATATCCGGGGCACATGAGATAACGTGTTTCATTTCCGCCGCCGCATCCGCGAATCGTATCGACAAACAACTGATTCAGCGTGTTGATGCAGGATATCGCATCCTTGCACTGTGCGTTGTTCGGATCAATCCACCACTCAAAATTTGTGTTCACGAGACGGGGTTCGTTGAGCGATTCGAGAATCACATGGTCGTCATACTTTGCAAACGCTTCGCCCATCTGCGTCCAGACCGCTGTCAGATACTTCTTCGAGCTTTCCAGATGCGCAGAATCGGGGTAATAAAATTTCTCGTCATTATCGTGATGCGTGTTGACGATGACATACAGATCGCAGGCAAGGCACCAGTCAACCACTTCTTTGACACGATTCATCCACTCTGCATTGATCTTGAAATTCTCGTCAACGTGATCGTGCCACGAAACAGGAATGCGGATGGTCCGGAATCCTGCGGCTTTGATCGCGGCGATGTCCTCAATGGTCGTGTAAGTGCCGCACCATGCTTTTTCGTATTCCAGATCGGTCTGGCAGTTGACATTGGTGGTGTCAAAGGTGTTGCCCAGATTCCAGCCGATTTTCAGATTCCTGACAAAATTCAGCGCCTCGTTGTCAGGCACCTGATATTTGTCTACGGTCACATCAGGAATGTCTGCCGTTGCACCTGACAGAATATCGTCAGGGAAAGTGATCTGCAAATCTTCGCTTTTGGACTGTTCGTCTGCGGGCTTCTCATTCGGCTCACAAGCGGTGAGTGCTGACAAAGCAAGCACGCCTGCGCTTATCAGCGAGAGCATTTTTTTCATGGTTTTTCCTCTTTCCGTATGCCGAACACGGCTCGGCACCTTTTCTTTCTACGCGTTTTAGTATAGCATTTTTCGCAGTAAAAGTCAATGAATATTCTGTAAATTCACCCCACCCGCGAATCAGTGTGAATATTGTATATACCCATTTCGAGAAATCAATTCCGCATCGTTGATGATATTCTATTTAACACAATCGTAAAATCTGCGCAATGCGCTTGCAGCTCGCAGCACAAGAATGTATGTTCTCACAAAAAGATGCAATCCGCCGAACATAAATACGTGATTTTTCCACTCCCCTGCCTATGAAAAAGCCCTCCCCTGTCTGAAATGTGCCGCGAGAGGGGGCGGCGGCGAATCAATCGGCAAAAAAGCGCATCCCGACATTGACGACCCGACAAAAGAAAAAACTTTTTCCAAAGGGCTTGACAAATCCAAGACGCCCTGTTATAATGTATATAGTGTATATATACATTTCAAAAAGGAGCATCGTCAAAATGGACATTGTCATCAGCAACGCATCAGGAGAGCCCATATATCAGCAGATCGTCAACCAGATCAAAGCGCTGATCCTCGACGGCAAATTAAAAGCAGGAGACGCCCTGCCCTCGATGCGCGTCCTCGCTCAGCAGCTTCGCATCTCGGTCATCACCACCAAACGTGCCTATGAAGAACTCGAACGCGACGGCATGATCGAATCCGTCACGGGAAAGGGAAGCTTCATCAAGGCACAAAACGCAGAACTTCTGCGGGAAGAAAACCTGCGGCAGATCGAAGCCGCTCTCGCCCAAGCCGTCGATAAAGCAGCGATCGCAGGCATTGCAGCCGAGGAACTGCACGAAATGCTCGACCTGCTGCTGACAAAAGACGACTGAACGGAAGAAAGGAGAAACTACAATGGCAGCCTTTGAAAATGCAATTGAACTGAAAAACGTCACCAAGAAATATGACGGATTCACCCTCGACAACATCAATTTTCAGGTGCCGAAGGGGAATGTCATGGGCTTCATCGGGCAGAATGGCGCGGGCAAAACCACCACCATCAACTCGATCCTCAACATTGTGCCCATCGACAGCGGCGAGATCACCATTCTCGGTCATGATCACATCAAAGAGGAATCGGAAGCAAAAAAAGACATCTCCGCAGTATTCGACGCGCTCCCCTTCCACGAAATGTTCAACGCAAAAGAGATCTCATTCATCTTGCAGGATGTGTTTGAGCAGTGGGACAAGGATACCTATTTCGGGCTGCTCGACCGTTTTCAGCTCCCGCAAAAGAAGAAGATCGGGCAGTTTTCCAAGGGCATGAAGATGAAACTACAGATTGCAGCGGCACTTTCACATCATGCAAAACTGCTTATCATGGATGAAGCTACAACAGGTCTTGACCCCGTGGTGCGAAACGAAATCCTCGATCTGTTCCTCGAATATTTGCAGGATGAGGAAAACTCGATCCTCATGTCGTCGCACATCACCTCAGATCTGGAGAAGATCGCGGACTGCGTGACATTCATCGACCGCGGAAAAATCCTCCTCAGCGGCTATAAGGATGAGGTGCTGGAAAATCACGGTGTGCTGAAATGCTCAAAAGCCGACTATAAGAACATCGAGCCGGAGGACATCATCAGCGCAAGAATTTCGGATTTCGGCGCGGAAGTGATGATCGCCGACAAAGCCACCTGCAAAAGCAAATATTCAGGATTGGTGCTGGACAACACCACACTCGAAGAAATCATGCTGTACTACGTACATCGTGAAAAGAAGGAGTGGTCATTATGCTCGGACTGATATATCGTGAACTGAAAGTCTACGCGAAAGGAAAATATCACCTGCCGCAAATGCTCCTGATCCTGCTTATCGAATTCATTGTGGAGCTTTCCTGCCGCGTGGGAAACCTCAAAACACTCCTCAGCAATGAAGAATACGCCACACTTGAGCCCATGCTATACGCATCCATCGTTTATATGTTCGGCTATATTCTGATGATGCCTGTGATGACGGAACGTTCCTATATATCCGATCACGAATGCGGATTCATGCGGTATTCATTCACAACGGCAGTGCCTGCATGGAAATTTGCGCTTGCAAAATACATCGTCAAAGCACTGAAATTCCTCGCAGGATTCGGATGTGCGATACTCAGCGCGTTCATGTACTGCAAAATGGTTGGGCGGCCGTTCACATCGCAGATCGTTGGGGTCATCACGCTAATTGGAATCTGGGAACTGCTGTACGGCGTCATCAGCACAACTCTGTATCACAGCGCACATACAACAAGAGCATGGACAGTGATGTATAATTCGATCGGCTTCAGCATGGTTCTGGTGACATCGCCAATCATTTTGATTCCGTTCCGGGATGACTTCAAGCAATTAAGAGTCCACTTGTTTGAGGGGGCATCGTCTGGTGCAGAACTCATGCAGATTTTGAGCATCACGAAAGACAACATCATGACAAAAGCACAGGGATACATTGAAACAACACTTCGCTTGTCGCCAATCATCATCATCGGGATTCTGGCAGGCGGATTTGCAATGAGTGTATGGCAGTTGAAAAGGAGGGGTATCCGATGCGAAAAATGACAGGTTTGCTTTATAAAGATCTTCGGCTCCAGATCCCGAATTTCATCGCTGCTTTCGCAGTCGGAGTCGGATTAATTCTGCTTTTTTCAATGCTTCCGGTACTGAACCAAGACAACCTCATGGATGATGAAACAAACTCAATTGTCTGTACTATCATGCAGGCTACAGGACTCTTTTGTTATTTCGGGATGATGGAGGCACTCCTTATGCGCTCCGTATTCATGACGGACGAAACACATATCTGGGCGGGATTTGCGCTCTCATGCCCTGATAATGCCAAGATGCAGGTGCGTGCGAAGTACGAATTCAATCTGCTCGCCATGATCTTCTATCTCATCACCTCTATATTCAGCATCTCACTCGGAAATCTTATTTCGGGCATAGAAACGCCCACCATTTCGATTGCCGCATTATCCTTTTTCCTCTTAATGCTGTTCGCCGCGATCGAATTTCCGTTTGTGGTTCGCTTCAATACGTCAAAAGCCGATAAAATGCGCGTTTTGCCGCTTGGCATCATCTTCGGCGCACTGATCCTTTATGGCTTATTCGGCGATCTCAGCATCTTTTCAGGAGTTGATATGGATGCAATATTCGAGAGCATTTTCGACGTAATAACGGGAAAAAAGCAGCCCAAAGCACTTACGGTCATCATCACCGCACTCCCGTTTGTTTCCGTCATCGGTTACGTGTTGTCATATAAGCTCTCCTGCAAGTTGTATCGAAAGGGGGTTCTGACCTATGACAAATAAAAAGCTCGCATGGCTGCGGCTCGGCATATTCACCCTGATATCCTATGCGTTTCTGTGGATCCCCGTTCTGATATTTGACAAAGATATCACGAAGGAAACCGCCCCGCTGCCGTTTTTTGTGATGCTGTTTGTCGGGTTCGGTCCCGCATTCGGCAACCTGCTGACACGTCTCATCACAAAAGAAGGATTTCACGAAACATTCCTGCACTTTCGATTCGAGAAATGGAAATATTACCTGTCAGCACCCGTTGTGAATGTGCTGCTCGTTTCTCTCGGCACGTTGGTCAGTATGTTTGTGCTGCGGGATAAGCTCATCACGCCGGAAGAATCATTCACCGCATTTCAGATCACCACCGCCCTGCTGTCAAACGTCAGCGTTCTCCCTGTGTTTGCACTCTACACGCTCGGCGAGGAACTCGGTTGGCGCGGTTACATGATGCCGCGGCTCGAAAAACTGATCGGCACAGTTCCCTCGATCATCGTCGGCGGCATTATCTGGGCAGTCTGGCACGCACCGTTGTTCCAGTACGGCTACAATTTCGGCACGGATTATCCGTTCTTCCCATATCTCGGAATCGGGCTGATGTGTGTGTATTCCACGGCACTCAACGCAGTCTACACATGGCTCACAAAGCGCACGGGCACCGTGTATGTGTCGTCTATCGCACATGCTGCGAACAATTTACTGGGCGGCGTTGTCGCAGAGATTGTTTTCGGTTTCAAATCAGTGGTGGATTCCGACTCGTTTACAGGAAATTGTATCGCAACGATCACCATTCTTCTTCTATCGACCTATTTCATGTATCTCTGCTGCAAGAAAAAAGAATACGATATGCCCTGATTGTTCCACGTGGAACAATTCAAAACACAGAATCCCGATGTTCCACGCGGAACATCGGGATTCTTTTTTATAGCGGACTGCGCTTGATTTTCGCGAATCTTCGCGGATATTGTGCAGGCGTCTCATGCGTTTTCAAAACTTGAATGAGATATTTCTGTTCGCCCTCAAGGGTATAATCAATCGGAGGTTTCATTTCAGCGCAAAGTGCTTCAGCAGCTGGCGCAAATCGTTCAGACTGCGGATCATAGTTTCTTCCTTTCATCGCAAGCAAACTGCCGCCAACTTTCAAAAAAGGAACGGATAATTCAGTCAGCATCGAACCATTCGCCATCGCACGGGAAACTGCCAGATCAAATCTGCCGCGATATTGCGAATCACTGCCGAATTCTTCTGCTCTGCCGCAAATCGCCTGCACACGATCTTTCAGTTTCAGTTTAGAAATCGCGCCCTGACAGAATTCGATTTTACGAAGTTCACTATCCAAAAGGGTGATCTCGAGGCTAGGGCACAAAATCGCAAGCGGAATACCGGGAATGCCGCCGCCCGTGCCGACATCTATTACGCTGCGGGCATCGGCAGGGAAATATCGTAAAACATAAGCAGCATCGAGAAAATGACGCACCCACATATCGGAGATCTCTCTGACAGCAGTCACATTCTGTACCGCCGATTCTTCATGCAAAAGTGTTGCATACGCCGAAAGGAGATCATACTGTTCATCCGTCAAATCCAGCTGATACTTAGAAAACATTGTTTTGTAGATTTCAAGCATCCGCTCCACCTGCTTTCAGCCACGTCATGAGAATCGAAATATCAGCAGGGGATACGCCTGAGATTTTCCCCGCTTGCGCGAGATTCTCAGGCTGCTGCTTCGTAAGTTTTTCACGCGCCTCAGATGACAAGCCATGTACCGTCGAATAATCCGCAGATCGCGGGAGCCGAACTCGTTCAAGATTGGAAAAATGACGATTCTGCGTGTTTTGGCGATCAATATACTGCTCATACTTGATCTGTAGGTTGACCTCCTCCGCCTCATCAGGTGTCAAATCAAAGGAAAGCCCGAGCGTCTTCGATAAGCCTGTAAAGTCAACTTGCGGGCGGCGCAAAAGCGCATCCATACGACAGCCGACCGTAAGCGGAGTTGTACCGACAGATTCAAGATACTGATTGATGTTTTCATCCACATGAACGGTTTGATTCTGAATCGCCTCAACAGCATCATGGATATGTGCCATTTTCGTCGTAAAATCGTTATAATCAGCATCGTCAATCAAACGATATTTTCTTCCAATCGGTGTTAAACGAGCATCTGCGGTTGAATGACGCAGCGAAAGTCGAAATTCACTTCTCGCAGTCATCATACGATATGGGTCCTGGCATCCTTTGGTCACAAGATCATCAATCAATGTGCCGATATACGAGCTTGAACGCTCCAAAACAAGTTCTTCCTCGCCCAAAACATAAGCTGATGCGTTGATTCCCGCAACCAAGCCCTGTGCAGCAGCTTCCTCATATCCGGAAGTGCCATTGAACTGTCCTGCCGCATAAAGACCATGAAAATCGCGAAAACCAAGGGTTGCATAAAGGCAAGTCGGGTTGATACAGTCATACTCGATCGCATACGCAGAACGCATGATTTCAATATGCTCAAACCCCTTGACCGACCGATACATCTGAAGTTGTACGTCCTCAGGAAGCGAAGTGCTGAACCCCTGTAAATACATCTCCTCGCAGTCAATGCCTGTGGGTTCAACAAAAATCTGATGACGTTCTCGCTCCGAAAAGCGCACAACCTTGTCCTCGATAGACGGACAATAACGCGGTCCAACGCCATGAATCAAGCCGCTATACAGCGGAGACTCAGACAAATTGTCCTTAATGATTTTGTGCGTAGATGCATTGGTATTCGCAATCCAGCAGGGGATATCATTTCGATAGACTGTTTCGCCTCGATGAAACGAAAACGGCTTTGGATTCTCGTCACCTGTTTGTCTCTGAAGAACAGAATAGTCAATGCTGCGGCAATGTACACGGCATGGTGTACCCGTTTTGAATCGCCGAAGTTGTATGCCCGCTTGAGACAACTTTTCAGACAGAAATCTTGCCGGTAAACAAGCATCCGGCCCGCTTTCCAGCGAAGCCTTTCCAATATATACACGGCCATTCAGAAAAGTGCCGGCACAAATCACTGCCGCCTTGCAAGGATATACCGCACCAAACGCATTCACTACGCCTGTCACGCAGTTGTTGTCATCCAACAGAATTTCTGCAACTTCCGTCTGAATGATGCGCAGATTGGGTGTGTTTTCACATATCTGCTTGGTTTTTGCATGATAGAGTCTGCGATCCGCTTGTGCGCGTGGGCTGTGAACCGATGCGCCCTTGCTGAGATTCAGCATTCGCATCTGAATGCAGCACGCATCGCCTGCACGCCCCATCACACCGCCCAATGCGTCGATTTCACGCACCAAATGTCCCTTCGCGCTTCCGCCGATTGATGGATTACAGGGCATATTGCCAATTTGGTCGAGTGAAATCGTGAACATCGCTGTCTTGCATCCTCGTTTCGCAGATGCAACTGCCGCTTCAATTCCGGCGTGACCTGCGCCAATGACTGCAACATCAAAACAATCGAGCGTACCCAACCTAACACATCCTTTCAGAAATGTTCCACGTGGAACAAAATGCAGCAGGCGAAATGTTCCACGTGGAACAATCAAACCTTATTTTCCAACACAAAACTTGGAGAAAACTCCGTTTACGACATCCTCGGAGACATTCTCTCCATCCAGCGAATAGAGCGCATTTGCAGCAATCTCGAGAAAATGATATACCATATCAAGCTCAGCTTGTGCGCACAAATCCGAAACCGCGGATGAAATCGCCTGCTGTGCTTCAAGAAGCAGCGCATGCTGACGTTCATTGACAACGGATAGATCAGCATTTGTGGCAGGAACAGGAAAAACTTCGCGCAAAGCATCGCAAAGCTGCTGCTCGCCCTCGCACGACTTCGCCGCGCACACCGCAACGGGTACACCAATTTCAGGCGGTTCTGTCGGCGATAAATCGCACTTATTCCAGAGCAAAATCGTCTTCTTCTCTCGATAGCGCTGAAGAATTGCCTTATCCTCATCGGTCAAACCGACCGCCGCATCTACGACATAAAGGAGCAAGTCAGCATCTTCAACCTCGGAAAAAGCAGCCTCAATACCGATGGATTCGATTGGATTATTCGATTCGCGGATGCCTGCGGTATCTGCCAGCAACAGCGTATATTCGCCAAAGCGAACCTGCTCAGTGACAACATCGCGCGTTGTACCTGCAATATCGGTAACAATGCTGCGGCGTGAACCCGCAAGCCAATTCATCACCGATGATTTGCCTGCGTTCGGCAATCCAAGCAAAACGGTGCGGATTCCCTCACGGAAAACTTTGCCGTTTTGATAACTTCGGAGAAGTTCAGTCAGAGACGCGGAAATCTCTGAAAGTGATGAAATAAGCGTATCTTCTTGCAATTCGGGTGGTTCTTCTTCGGCATCATCCATCCAGTATGCAAACGCTGACAACAACTCCGTGATTTGCTCCGAACAGGCTTTCATGCGTTGGGAAAGCCTTCCGCTGCGGACATAATTTGCTTGTTTCAGCGCGATTTCACTGTCGGCGGCAATGACGTCCATCACAGCCTCCGCCTGCGAAAGTGAGAGTTTCCCGTTCAGATACGCACGTTTTGTGAACTCGCCCGCGCCTGCCGGTTTTGCACCCAATCGAAAAAGAAGCGACAAAATTCGACGGCAAAGAAACACTCCGCCGTGACATGTGATTTCAACGACATCCTCGCCCGTGTAGCTGTGCGGGGCACGAAAGACCGTCAGCACCACATCATCGAGCAGTATTTTGTCATCATGCACCGTCCCGTAGGCACAAGTATATCCACGCATTTCCGACACTTTTCGTCCGTTTGCAGATGTGAACATTTGTTCTGCGATGTGGAGGGAATCCTCGCCCGAAATGCGAATCATGCCGATGCCGCCCGACGCATTGGGAGTTGAAATTGCCGCAACCGTTTCCATATGTGCCTCCAATCACGAAAAAGGGCGACAAAACTGCCGCCCTTCGTGCTAAATCAAATTAATCAATTTCGATCTTGCCGTAAACGCCTGCATTCAGCGAATCTTCCGGCTTCGGACGCTTGTAATCCTTCTCGAAGCTGGTGGAAAGATCAAGCTTTCTCGGGCCCTCACCCGACTTACGCTCACCGCGGTTGCCGCTGCGATTTCCGCGATTGCCGCGGTCGCCGTGTTCTCCGCGCTCGCCGCTGCGGTCACGATAACCGCCCTTGCCGCGGCGGTCGCCGCCCTTTGCAGCCTGCGGATTATCATTTGTGATGATGACCTTTCTGTTCGGCTCCTCGCCTGATGAATGAGAGCTGACGCCCTCGATCGAAGTGACGGTGGAATGAATGATGCGGCGTTCATAAGGATTCATCGGCTCCAGCGCGACGCTTCTGCCTGTGCGAAGCACGCTCTTGCAGATACGCTGTGCCAATTCCTGCAAAGCTTTCTTGCGCTTCTCACGATAGCCACAGGTATCAAGCGAAATACGGAAATATTCACGATCGCCGCGGTTTGCCACCATCGAGGTGAGATATTGCAGCGCATCAAGGGTCTCGCCGCGTCTGCCGATCAAAGCACCGGCGTCATCGCCCACGAGTTCCATTTCAACGCCGTTTTCGCCGATCTGTGCTTCCACCTTGACATCGGGATACAGCTTTGCAAGCACTTTTTCGAGATACTCCGCGCCGAGCTGCATTTTCTCGAGCCCAACGGCAGGGTCGATCTCAGAGACGGATTCAGCGGGGGCATCCTCCGTGACAGCCTCTGCGATCTCTGCAACATCAGTATCTGCGAGAATTTCGTCAACTGCTTCGACTGCTTCTTTGGCAGCCTCGGCAAAAGTATCCTGCTTCGGGGTATATTCGGCACGAACCTTAAATTCGTCATTTTTCTTTCCAAACAATCCGAAGAAGCCCGATTTCGGCTCCTCCAGCACGGTAAATGCAATTTCGGAAATCGGCGCACCGAACGCATCGGCAGCCATCTGCTTAGCCGCTTCGAGGGTTGCGGCAGAAAATTCCTGTGTCATAATCCTAATCTACGAATGCCGTCCCGATTACGGACGGATCATTCTTTCTCCTTTCAAGCAGATTTTCAAAGTAAATACATAAGTTTTACGGTAAGATCAATCGAGTTCGTCAGGTTCATAGGTTTCATCCGCGGCATATTCCTCGCCGTATTTGAGGGCTGCTCTGCGTCTTGCGGCTTCGATCAGCTTGCGGTCATATTCGGCGCGTTCCTTGCGGGACATTCCGTCGTCGCCGTCCGCATACTGTGTGCGGTTGCCGTTTGTCTGTGTCTGTTCGTAAGCCATCTGCTGCGACATATCCATCATGCGCTGCATCCATGTCGGGCCCTTTGCAAGCTGCTTTTCCTTTTCCTTTTCGTTGATGACCTTGACGCGCGCAGGATTCAGATACGCATAAAGCCCGAGCGTCAGCAGAATCGAGGACAGGGAGTTGATGAGCCAGTAGAAGTTCAGACCTGCGGGGGCTTTGAAACCGATCCAGAGTGTCATGAGCGGCATCAGATAGAGCATGATGTTCATGCTGCCCATGCTTTGTGCAGATTCGGGATCTTGTTTTTTGAGGTGTCGCTGCTGGATCACGGTAAATGCAATCTGAAGAACGAACGAAATGATCGGCAGCGATGCAAGCAGAACGGCATTCAGTGTCCAGCCGCCTTCGGGTTTCATGGTGGGTTGTCCGCCCAGATCAAAGCCGAGGAAGGTATAGCGGAATGCATTGACCTTCTCGACGAAGCCGTTGCCGATCTTCGAGAAGATCTCCGGATTGGATTTCGCATACTTGAGGATCAGCAGTTCAGGACGGGCATTGATGTACTTTTCGGTGATGCCGCTGGTTTCGAGCCACGCTTTCAGTGCCTCGGTCGCGGGTGCGACATCCTCTTTCAGTTTGAGGATATACGTCAGCGGGCAAACAACCACCTGATACACACCCATGAGAATGAACATGGTGATAAAGCCGCTCAAGCATCCCTGGCTGATATTGATGCCTTCCTCCTGAAACAGTTTGTTCTGTTCCTCCTGCATTTTCTGAGGATTGTTCGCATAGGACTTGCGGATCTTTGCAAGCTTGGGACTCAGTAATCCGCGGCGTGCGGAATTGACCTGCTGTTTATAGGTGCTGGGGATGGTGCAGGCTTTGACCAGCAGCGTGAAAATCAAAATCGCCATGCCGTAGCTGTTGACGACATTGTAGATCAGGCGCATAATCCAGCCAAGCGGAATTGCAATCAAATTGAACAATGCGGGTTCCTCCGTTCAGATGCGGGTATTGTCATGTTTCCTATGAATTGATGTCGGATAACCCAAATGCCAGCAGATACGGGGGGAAAGACGAAATCCGAGTTTGCGTGCCAAGCCCTCCGCACCCTGATCATAAGGGTCAGGCGGGCAGCCGCCGCGATGTCGTCCGAGCAAATCAAACTTCTCGGGCACGGGATCCCAGCCGCCGTCAGAAAACGGATTGCAGCGCAGAATACGAAGTGTCCCGAGCCAGATGCCGCGAATGCTGCCGAATCGTTTGACCGCCTCCAGCGCATAATGCGAGCAGGACGGACGATAGCGGCACACAGGCGGAAACAGCGGCGATATAAACCGCTGATAGCATCGAATCAGCCCGATGATGATGTATCGCATGATTTTTTGGGTTTGTTCGGTTTGCCTGCGGATCTGCTGTGCGGCGGGCGGTTCTGCGACTCACACGGAATAGAGCCGCTGCTGACGCCCACGAGGTGCTTGATACCCCGTTTTACGAGCATTTCCGTCAAAACCAAAGAGGATTCATCAGGCAGGGTATGCCGCGCAACAAACACGATATCCAAACCGATCGGCATATCGCATTCGCAGGCGGAATAAGCGGCACGGATGATTCGTTTTGCGCGGTTTCGTTTCACGGCACAGCCGACCTTTTTGCCTGCTGTGATGCCGAGACGGTTGTAGGAGAGTCCGTTTGGCATTGCATAGAGCAGTGCAGAACCCAGCGAACAGAACGCTCCGCGCTGATAAAGGCGCAAGAAGTCCTTATTCTGGTTGAGCCTCAATGTAAAAACCACACAGATTCACTCCTTTCATGCTATTAGAAAAGGGCAGCAATGATTTTTTGCTGCCCTTATCCTGCATGAATCAATAGGTCAGTCTTGCTCTGCCCTTTGCACGGCGGCGAGCCAGAACCTTACGGCCATTGGCGGTTGCCATACGCTTCATAAAGCCATGCTCCTTCTTACGGTGCAGCTTCTTGGGCTGGTACGTTCTCTTCATTGCAAAGTCACTCCTTTTCTTTTGTATCGAGCTGACTGCGCTTGCAGAACAGCAAAATTACAGAAATTCGGGGCATCACACTGTCGAAGATACAGAATGCCCTGCAAGCACCTATTATACAGGAAATAACGCAAAAAGTCAAGCCGCAGCCATGCGATTTGTGCAATATAGTATATTTTTCATTCCTGCAAAATCCTGTTATGGCTACTTTGTATCCATTGTTTCCGATTGCCTCCAAAAAGCGATGATAAAACAGTTGACAATTCATCGTATTTGCGTTATAATGGGTGATATGATACAAACCAAACTGCTTGGTCAAATCATAAAATCATTGATTGATAAGGAAGGTAAAAAAAATGCACGTATCCACATCCGCACAGGAATCCGTCCCAAAAGCGTCCAAGCGATTCAAACACCCGCTTCTCGGCGGCATTGTCTGGACAATCCTTGGTTATGTCCTCTCCAATCTGCTCGGTCTCGTCGTCGTTCTGTTTCTCGGGATCATATCGGCCGCTGTCGGCATGAACGATGCCGACAGTGACGCCTTCGCAACCACCTATGGTGCTTTTGCCATCGCAATCGGCGCACTTCTCGTGCTGTATTGCTTCCATTCCAGATATAAGAAAGACGGGCTGCACAATTTTATCACATCCGGAAACATCGCACTTGCTGCTCTGCTGATTATTCCCGGAATCCTCTACAGCCTCTCGAGTTTGTTGAACGCAAGCATCGCACCGACGCTGCAATCCATTGCAATTTCAGCACAAGCGGGCATTACGGAAGAAATCGCGTTCCGTGCTCTGCCAATCGCCTTCATGATGCGTGCCTATAAATTCGACGAGAAGAAAATCCCCGTGGCTGTTCTGATATCCTCCGCTGCTTTCGGGCTCTTTCATCTTAGTAATCTCCTTGCAGGTGCGCCGCCGATTGCCACAACCGTGCAGGTGCTGAATGCCTTCGCCATCGGTGTTTTCTTCGGCGCAGTCTACGCCCGCACAGGCAATATCCTGTTCTGCCTGCTCAACCACACCCTTCACGACATCTTTGCACTGATGGATGAAGCCGCCGTTGAGCAAAACGGTCTCATGAAAGAGATGGAACTTAACATCGCAGTCGTGTTCGCCTTCGTTGTCTGGGCAGTGCTCATCGCAATCGGTCTTTATTATATTCGCAAAGCAAAGCGCGGTGAGATTTCAACACGCTGGAAGAAAATCTGGAGTTATACAGAACCCGCAGAGAACGCGGAAGTTCCGGCGGAAATATAATATACATAATATAATGTATCCCTCATGACGGACGGGAAGGCATCAGACTGCCTTCCCGTTTTTTCATCTCCCATGCGATTTTGCATTGACAATATTCCAATATTATGGTATAATGACTTAAATATGCGTTTTCGCATAAATCCAAATTTCGGAAAGGAATCTTTTCCATGAGCCAGAATAATCTCAATTCCTACGAAAGTCCGTTCTGCACACGCTATGCAAGCAAAGAAATGCAGTATATTTTCTCTGCGGACAAAAAGTTCACCACTTGGCGCAGACTGTGGGTCGCACTTGCCCGCGCCGAACACGAACTCGGTCTGAACGTCACCGCAGAGCAGGTGGCGGAACTGGAAGCACATATCACCGATATCGACTATGCGGCAGCAGAAGCCGAAGAACGCCGCCGCCGCCACGATGTCATGTCGCATGTCTACGCCTACGGTCTTGCCTGCCCCAATGCAAAGGGCATCATCCATCTGGGCGCAACATCCTGCTATGTCGGTGACAACACCGATGTCATCATCACCCGCGATGCCCTGAAACTGATTCGCGGCAAGCTGGTGCGCGTGATTGCCAACCTCGCAAAATTCGCCGAGGAATGGAAATCACTGCCCTGCCTTGCTTATACCCACTGCCAGCCCGCACAGCTGACGACTGTCGGCAAGCGTGCGACCCTGTGGATGAACGAACTGCTCATGGATCTGCAGGAGATCGACACCCGCATCGAACGCTTGCAGCTGCTCGGTTCCAAGGGTACCACCGGCACACAGGCATCCTTTATGGAACTGTTCCACGGCGACGGCGCAAAAGTCCGCGAACTGGAGCGCAAGATCGCAGTGGAAATGGATTTCGCCCCCGATGCCGTCGTGCCTGTTTCCGGTCAGACCTACTCGCGCAAGGTGGATGCAATGGTACTGAACGCTTTGTCGGGCATTGCACAGTCCGCGATGAAATTCGCCAACGACCTGCGCCTGCTCCAGTCGTTCAAAGAGATGGAGGAACCGTTTGAAAAAGACCAGATCGGTTCTTCAGCAATGGCTTATAAGCGCAATCCCATGCGTTCCGAGCGCATCTGCGCCCTCGCAAGATATCTCATCACCGACACCCTGAACCCTGCATTCACCGCAGGCACACAGTGGTTCGAGCGTACCCTCGATGACAGTGCAAACAAGCGCATCGCCGTGGCTGAGGGCTTCCTCGCCGCAGATGCGATCCTGAACATCATGATGAACGTCACGGGCGGCATGGTGGTTTATCCCGCCGTGATCCGTCAGCGCGTGATGAACGAGCTGCCCTTTATGGCAACCGAAAACGTCATTATGGATGCAGTGGAGCGCGGCGGCGACCGTCAGGAACTTCACGAGCATATCCGTCGGCATTCGATGACGGCAGGCGCAGAAGTCAAGGAAAAAGGCTTGAAAAATGACCTCTGCGAGCGCATCGTTGCTGACCCGATCTTCGGCACGACCGAAGAAGAACTCTCCGCAAAGCTTGACCCCGCAAATTATGTCGGCAGAAGCATCGAGCAAGTGGAAGAATTCCTCCGCGAATGCGTCGCGCCCGTGCTGAAAGACGCCGATCTCGCAAACGATGTGGAACTAACCGTCTGAGCAGCGCGTCTGCCAAGAAAGGAAAGAGCGAGGGAAACATTTGTCATGGAACGCGAAAAGCGCAAACGGCATTCCGCACACTTTTCCGACCTCAAATCCCCCATGATGAAAATTATGCGAAATCACTTGACATTTTCGGCGAAATGCTCTATAATAAAATGTATGTGTCGGCGGATGGCATATTTCTGCCCTTTTGCAGAAGATCACCCGCTGAATAAAAGCAGGGAGGTTCCATTGTGAAGAATAAGAAACCCGTATTTTTCATCGTATTCTTTCTGATCATCGCGTTTGCGGCTTCCACCGTATTCGGCGTGAAGAATCAGTACGGTGACCTGACCACGACCTATATCAACGGCGTGAAAGACATTCGTCTCGGCATTGATATTCAGGGCGGCGTGGACGTCACGTTTGCGCCCGCGGATGACAGCATCGACGCTGACCAGCATCAGCTTGAATCCGTGCAGGAGGTCATGAAGACCCGACTCATCAGTCTGGGCATCAACGACTACGAATCCTACATCGACGAATCCAACGACAAAGTCATCGTGCGTTTCCCGTGGCAGAGCGGCGAAGAAAACTTCGACCCCGAAGCGGCTGTCGCTGAACTTGGCGAAACTGCAAAGCTTCAGTTCCGCAAAGGCTATGACTACGACGAAGAAGTGGCGGATGACGGCACCGTGACCATCATCCCCAAGGGCGATGTCATCCTCGAAGGCACCGATGTGGAAGATGCTTACGCTTACTACACCTTCGATTCCAACGGACAGATCAACACCAATGAATACTGCGTCAACCTTGTGCTGAAGGATGACGGCGACAACAGCGGCAAAGACAGATTCTTTGAAGCAACCACCGCCGCTTACGGTCAGGATTCCGCTTACCTCGACACCAAGGGTTCCGGCTCTCGTTACGTGATCTCCATCTGGATGGACAACAACTGCATTTCCTATCCGCAGGTCAACGGCGCCATTGATGACGGCTCCGCACAGATCACCGGCTCTTTCGATTATGACGGTGCAAAGGCTCTCGCCGACAAGATCAACGGCGGCGCACTGCCCTTCAACCTCAAAACCGAGACCTTCAAAACCATCTCCCCGTCTATGGGTACCGGAGCACTGCAGATCATGGTGACCGCAGGCATCATCTCCCTGATCCTCATTATGATCTACATGATCGTGCTTTATCGCCTGCCCGGCTTTGTGGCAAGCATCGCACTGATCGGTCAGGTTGCCGGCACGCTGGCAGTCATTTCCGGCTGGTTCGGATTCTATAACTCCAACACGCTCACCATCCCCGGCATCGCAGGTATCATTCTTGCAATCGGTATGGGCGTTGACTGTAACATCATCACCGGCGAACGTATCAAGGAAGAACTCAACACCGGCAAGAGTCTGGAAGCGGCACTCAAATCCGCTTACCACCGTTCCTTCACCTCCATCCTCGACGGCAACATGACCATTATCATCGTCGCCATCATCCTGATGGGTGCATTCGGTGTGTCGTCCAGCTTCTTCTCCAAGATTCTCCACTGGCTGTTCTTCATGTTCGGCGTGTCCACAGAAGGTACGATCTATTCCTTCGGCTTCACACTGCTGACCGGTGTTATCTTCAACTTCATCATGGGCGTTCTGGCTTCCCGTTTGATGCTTACCTCCCTTTCCAAGTTCAAATGCTTCCAGAACAGAAAGCTTTACGGAGGTGCTGAGAAATGAGCAAGAACAAGAGCACAAACAACGCCTATACGGCAAATGTCAAAGTCCGCGATTTTTACGGCACCCGCAAGGTCTTCTTCACCATTTCGATCATTCTGATCGCAGTTTCGATTCTCTCCAGCTTCATCTTCGGTGTGGGCATCGCCATTGAGTTCAAGGGCGGCACCATCGCGGATTATTCCTACTCCGGCACCGTGGATGAGAATGAACTTGCAAACATCGCAAAAGAAGTTGTGGATACCAACGTCAACGTGCAGCTTGGCGAAACCTTCACAGGCGACAATCAGGCAAGCTTCACCGTTTCGTTCAGTAAGGAAGACCCGTTCACCATTGAGCTTCAGCAGGAAATGGTGGACAAGTTCATGGAAAAGTATCCCGATTCCAACATCGAATGCCTCCAGTGCAACGACGTTGCTCCTACGGCGGGTAAGACCTTCTTCGGCAAATGTATCGTGGCTGCAGTTTTCGCTGCGATCGTGCTGATCCTTTACATCGCATGGCGATTCAAGAAGATCTCCGGTTGGAGCGCAGGTCTGTTCGCAGTTCTCACACTGCTCCACGACCTCGTCACCGTGTACGGCTCGTTTGTCATCTGCGGCTTCGAGATCGACTCGAACTTCATGGCTGTCATCCTGACCATCCTCGGTTACTCCGTCAACGACACCATCGTTATCTACGACCGTATCCGTGAGAATCAGCAGCTCATGCCGAAAACCACCTCGCTGCCTGAACTGGTCAACACCTCTCTGAGCCAGACCATGAAACGTACCATCCGTACTTCCATCACCACCATTGCCACCATGCTGATCGTCACGATCCTCGCGGCAGTCAAGGGTGTGGATTCCATCCTCAGCTTCTCCATCCCGCTCATGGTCGGTATGATCTGCGGCTGCTATTCTTCCCTGTGCATCGCTCCGATGCTCTGGACAACATGGAAGCTTCGCGGCAAGAACACCGCAAAGGATTAAGCATATCCGCAAAAAACACCTGCACATTTCTGCGGGAGTTGTATAATTCTCTAAAAATCATCAAAGCACCTTGCATTCGCAGGGTGCTTTGTGTTATGATAGAATGGTGAAATAATGTCGAAAGGGGAGAAGCGTTCCATGCAAGCCGCCGTATCGACCGGTTGCCTGTTTCCTGCTCCCACCGAAGAAGCGTTTTTTCAACTCGCAAATATCGGCATCGACACCATTGAAGTATTTGTGAACGCACCGTCAGAGCAGTCTGCCGCATTCACAAAATCCCTGCGGGAGATGCAGCAGCGGTTTCATGTGCAGATCCCTGCCGTGCATCCCTATACCGCACCCATCGAGGGATTCATGTTGTTTTCACGATACAAACGCAGATGCGAGGATTTTCTCGAAGAAGCAAAATCGGTTTTCAGCATGATGAGCACACTCGGCGCAAAGCATTACATTCTCCACGGTGCCAAAAACGGCATTTCTTCCGATATCGGTTTTTACTGCGAACGGTTTGCAAAGCTCGCCGAACTCGGAAAGACCTTCGGCGTGACCGTAACGCAGGAAAACGTCAACAAATTCGAGAGCGGGGATCTCCCGTTTCTGCGCGAATTCTGCCGCATTCTCGGCGATGACGCCCGTCTGACGCTCGATGTCAAGCAGGTGGTCAGGTCGGGCATGGATTTCAAAGAAACGGTGGATGCCATCGGCGGTCACATCGCGCACGTTCACCTCAGCGACCACGGCGCAGCGGGCGACTGTCTGCGCATCGGCAAAGGGGATTTCGACATCCCCGCATTTCTGAAGCACCTGAAATCCAAAGGATTTGACGGTGCCGTGAACATCGAAATTTATCGGGACGCATTTGCCACAGCCGATGAGCTGCACAGCGACTATCTGCTGCTTGACGAAATGCTCCGCAATATATAAAAAGATATGTGAAACACATAAGATAGAACAGAAGAACTGAAGGGAGACACATATATGCACTGTCCATTTTGCGGCGAGGACGACACCAAAGTTGTCGATTCCCGCTCCGTTGACGGCAGAAAAAAACGCCGCCGTCACTGTTTGAAGTGCGGGAAACGATTCACCACCTTTGAATCGGTGGAACGCCCCCTGCTCATGGTCGCCAAGCGCGACGGAACCTTTGAACCGTTCAATCGAAACAAACTGATCGCAGGCATCTATTCCGCAATCAAAAAGCGTCCTGTCAAGATGGAGGACGTCAACGCAATGGTGGATGAGATCGAGACCGAACTTTCGGGCAGCATGATCACCACAGTTTCGCCCGACCAGATCGGCTCCATGGTGATGGAACGCCTGCGCAAGATCGACCCTGTCGCCTATGTGCGGTTTGCGTCGGTGTATATGGCATTTTCGGATGTGGAGGATTTCGTCCGCGTCATCAGCGAAATGCAGGCAAAATGATTATCTGACGGGCTGTATCTTCCCCGACTGCGCATCGTAAACCATCGCACCTGCGAGAATATCATCGCAAAGCAGCAGTTCGGCGCAAAAGGTTTCTTCCCGCATATTTTCCACGCGATACACATATCGGACGGCATCTTTTCCGCCAAAATCAAGCGGCGAGAGTCCCTGTTTTCCCTGCATCACAAGCCACGCCTGTCCGATTTCCGTTTGATATTCGCACGGCATCCGTGTGGATGACTGTGAAAGCGGTGTAACTTCCCAGCCATAGAGATTCAGCCACGTTTCGCGCATCTGCGCATCGGTGAGATGAATTTCACCATGATGTACGGGATCTTTCCGCTGCTTCCCCAGTGCCGCAAGACAAATCAGTGCGGCGGCTGTCACAATCGCACAGACAGCACAATATTTTCTCTGCATTGCAATTCCTCCCAAAGCCGATTTCTATGGTATCCAATGCATCCTATGCACGAAATCGCCGCAGGATTCCTCGAAAGGAGCATTTTCATGCGCCTTGACCGTTTTTTATCCGAACAAACGGCACTCTCCCGCAAGGAGGCGCAGGCTGCCATTCGCAAAGGGCAGGTGCGCGTGGATGATGTGACTGTCAAGAAATCCGACGAAAACATCACCCCCGAGACCGCAAACATCACACTTTGCGGCAAGCCGATTGTTTTTCAGCAGAATCACTATTTTCTCATGCACAAGCCCGAAGGCGTCATCACCGCGACGGAGGACAGCACCCGGAAAACTGTTCTCGATTTGCTGCGTCCTGACGACCGTCTCCCGAAGCTTGCCCCCTGCGGGCGGCTCGATATCGACACCACAGGCTTGCTGCTGATCACCGATGACGGGCAGCTTGCGCACAGAATGCTCTCGCCCAAGCACCATGTCACAAAATATTACCTTGCAATGCTCCGCGACCCGCTTTCCCCCGATGTCCCCGCAAAGTTTGAACAGGGCATCTCCATTCGGGAGGGCAGCGGCGAAACCCTGTGCCTGCCTGCACAGTGCGCCGAAATTGAACCGCGGCTTGCCGTGGTCGGGCTGCACGAGGGCAAGTACCATCAGGTCAAGCGGATGTTTGCAGCAGCGGGCAATCACGTTGAGAAACTGCTGCGGTTCCAGATCGGAGATCTCCTGCTCCCCACCGATTTGCCTGTCGGGAGCTATCTCGTCATTTCTGCCAAAGAAGCAGAGAAAATGTTGACAAATTCTACATTTTCAAGTGTCTGCGCGATTTGCGCAACGCATTATTCGTCATATTGGATAAACAAATCACTATAAGTTTGGGCAAAAAACGACTTGACCGATTGACAAAAATCTGGTATGATGATAGAAAGCGGATTTGTATGCCGCTCACAATCAATATGTTTCATTTTGTATGCGGTCAGGCGCATACTTGCTGTGAGTCGTCCGCACGGATTGTCCGTCTGTGCAGTGTCGGCATCGCGGCATGATAAAAATTGAATTTTTTAGGAGGACAAAGAGAATGGCAAGCTTATCTCTGCGGGGCATCTATAAGAAATACCCCGGCGGCGTTGTCGCAGTTTCGGATGTTAACCTCGAAATCCGCGACAAGGAATTTATCGTTTTGGTTGGACCTTCCGGTTGCGGTAAGTCCACCACCCTGCGTATGATCGCAGGTCTGGAGGAAATCTCCGAGGGCGAACTCTACATCGGCGACCGTCTGGTCAACGATATCGCTCCGAAAGACCGCGATATCGCAATGGTGTTCCAGAACTATGCTCTGTATCCGCATATGACCGTGTTCGATAACATGGCATTCGGTCTGAAGCTCCGCAAGGTGCCGAAGGAAGAAATCGCACGCAAAGTTGAGGAAGCAGCCAGAATCCTCGACCTGACCCCTCTGCTTAACCGTAAGCCGAAGGCTATGTCCGGTGGTCAGCGTCAGCGTGTGGCTCTGGGCCGTGCAATCGTCCGTAATCCGCAGGTGTTCCTCCTCGACGAGCCGCTGTCCAACTTGGATGCAAAGCTCCGTGCGCAGATGAGAACCGAAATTTCCCTGCTCCACAAGCGTCTGGGTACCACCTTCATCTACGTTACCCACGACCAGACAGAAGCTATGACCATGGGCGACCGTATCGTTGTCATGAAGGGCGGCTTCATTCAGCAGATCGATACTCCGCAGAACCTGTATGAGACTCCTTGCAACAAGTTCGTTGCAGGCTTCCTCGGTTCTCCGCAGATGAACTTCATCGACGCAACTCTGAACTACCGCGATGGTCAGTATGTTGTCACCTTCGGATCCACCGATACCAAATCCTCCAGAGGAGTTCAGTATGAAGTGGTTCTGCCGCAGAGCAAAGTCACTCCTGACCTCGAGCACTATATCAACAAGGAAGTTACCCTCGGCATCCGTCCTGAAAACGTTCACGATGAGCCGATGTACCTTGCAAACGCTACCACGGGTATCGTAAAGTGCACCGTGGAAATCACCGAGCTGATGGGCGCAGAGACTTATCTCTACCTCGACTGCGAAGGCGTGAAGCTCACCGCTCGCGTTTCTCCGAAGTCCACTGCCCGTGCACAGGATGAAATCGACGTTGTCTTTGACGCAGAAAAGATTCACCTCTTCGACAAAGAAACCGAAAAGACCATCATCAACTGATTTTTCGCTCAAGAGCAGGGCAACCGTTTGGCTGCCCTGCTTTTTTGCGTGTGAGGAGGATTTCTGCCCATGCTCCGTCTGAACAATGTTGCCTTGCCGCTTGGATATCAGGCGGCTGACTTGCCGAAAATCGCAGCAGATGCGCTGAAAGTCAAGTTGAACGTGATACAGTCGGTGAAACTGGCAAAACGCTCCGTCGATGCCCGAAAAGAAGTGCAGTTCATCGCCTCGCTGGATATCCAAGCGGAAAACGAGGCGGAAATTCTGCGCAGATGCACGAAAAACAAGAATTTGCAGCAGGTGTCGCCGTTTGTGATGCCAAGCTATCCGAAATGCAAAATGGCGCATCCGCCCGTGATCATCGGCTGCGGACCTGCGGGGCTTTTTGCCGCCGATGTCCTCGCACAGGCAGGGCTTTGCCCGATTCTGCTGGAGCGCGGAAAGCCCGTCGCAGAGCGGCAAAAATCGGTCGCAGCATATCAGAAAACAGGCGTGCTTGACCCCGACTGCAACGTGCAGTTCGGTGAGGGCGGCGCGGGCACGTTTTCCGATGGAAAGCTCAACACGGGCACCAAAGACCCGCGCATCCGTCAGGTGCTGCAAACATTCACCGAATGCGCAGCCCCCGAGGAAATTCTGTGGCAGGCAAAGCCCCACATCGGCACGGACAAACTCGCGGTCTGCATTCCGAATCTGCGGCAGCGCATCGAGGCAAACGGAGGAACGGTCAAATTCGGCGCAAAATGTGTTGGATTTACTGCACAAAACGGCAAGCTGATTTCTGTGGAATATGAACAAGGCGGCAAGCGTGAATCCCTGCGCACCGATGCGGCGATTTTCGCGGTCGGACACAGTGCAAGAGACGTATTTGCGATGTTTCGTGAAATGTCGATGGCAATGGAGCAGAAACCGTTTTCGCTTGGCGTGCGCATCGAGCATTTGCAGGCTGATATCGACAGAATGTGCTACGGCAAAGCGGCGGGGCATCCCGCACTGGGCGCGGCAAGCTATAAACTGGCGGCACATTTGCCGAGCGGCAGGGGGATATACACGTTTTGTATGTGTCCCGGCGGCGTGGTGCAGGCTGCCGCCTCAGAACCGGAAACCGTCGTCACAAACGGCATGAGCTGCTTTGCCCGTGACACGAAAAATGCCAATTCCGCGCTGCTTGTGGGCATTTCGCCCGCCGATTTCGGCAGCGACGATGTGCTGGCAGGCGTTGCATTGCAGCGCAAAATCGAACAGGCGGCATATCACGCAGGCGGGGAGAGCGGCAAAGCACCCGTCACACTGCTCGGCGATTTTCTGAAAAATCAGCAGCCGCGTGTGTTTGGCGATGTCGCCCCCAGTTATCCCCTCGGCACGGTGTTCGCAAAACCCGAGTGCTGCCTGCCAGCATTTGTCTGCGATTCCCTCCGCGAAGCACTGCCCAAGCTCGACGCGCATCTTCACGGATTTTTACGCAGCGACGCGGTTTTGACCGCACCCGAAACACGGAGTTCCTCGCCCGTGCGCGTGCTGCGCAGCATGGAAACCCTCGAATCACTGACGGTTGCAGGGCTTTACCCCTGCGGCGAGGGTGCAGGATATGCGGGCGGTATCGTTTCAGCGGCGGTTGACGGCATCAAATGCGCGGAAATGCTGATAAACAAATATGCGAAAGGAGATTCTCATGAAGCTTCATAAATGGATTTGCGGCGCACTGACCGCGCTCACCCTCACAAACGCACTCTGCATCGGCGCGGCAGGCATTGTCGTGGGCGATGTGAATGGTGACGGAACTCTGACCGTTGCCGATGCCGTCACTGTATCACGCATTGTCGTCGAAGATACGTCGTTTTCGGTGAGCGGCATCAACCCTGCAACCGCCGATGTCACCAACGATGGAATTTTGAACGCAGCGGACATCCTCTGGATCCTCAATCGCATCCGCAGAAACGAAACAATAGAGATCCCGCTTTCCGCACCGCCCGATGTCCGCAAAAACTGATGCCGCGGCAACATCGCAATTTTTGCATGCCCGATACAGAAAAAAGCAAGAAAAAGTCTTGCTTTTTTTTTCAAGATATGGTACAATAAAAATGTATGGATTCCAAATCTTGCCACGAAAGGATGCGTAACGAACCAATGGAAACTACCGCTTCAATCGCAAAAGAACGCCTCGCGCTGCTTTTTGACAACGGCACATTCACCGAGCTGGATGCACTGCGTACCGAAAAGGACGCTGCTGCGGCTGTTGTCTGTGCGCACGGTTATGTCGAAGGTCAGGCAGTTTGTGCTTTCGCACAGGCTTCCGATGTCAAAAACGGCATCATGGGCAAAAACACCGCAGGCAAAATCAAGAGACTCTTTTCTCTTGCCGCGAAAACAGGAACGCCCATCGTCGGAATTTACGATTCCAACGGCGTTTTTGTCGATGGCACTGCTGATTCCCTCTCTGCTTACGGCAAACTGATTGCCGCAGCAGCAAATCTTTCGGGTGTTGTCCCGCAGATTTCCGTCATTGCAGGCGTGTGCGCGGGCAGTGCGGCTTTGATGGCTTGCGAAGCTGATTTTGTCATCGCAACCAAAAAAGCCGAGTTCTCTCTCACCCCCGCTTACGGCACCGATGCCGCAACACCTGAAACCGCTGCAAAAGCAGGTCTGATTGCAAACATTTGCGAGGACGATGCGGATGCAATGATGCAGGTCAAATCCCTGCTGCGAATGCTGCCTGCCAATAACCTCGCAGGTGCGCCGATTTGCGAATTCGATGTTCCTGAGGATGCTGTGACCAAAGAAAACCTCCTGAGCGGTATTGCCGATATGGGCAGCCTGCTGCCGCTTTATGAAGCTTACGGCAACAGCGTGGAAACCGCCCTCGCAACCGTACGCGGCACTGCTGTGGGTCTGATTTCCACCGCAAAAACCGATGCTGCTCTTTCCGCTGACGACGCTGCCAAAATGGCACGTTTCGTTCGCACCTGCGACGCTTTTTCGATTCCTGTCATCACGCTGATGGACACCCTCGGCTTCTCCGATGACACCGATGCCGTCAAGGCAGGCTCTCTGCGTGCCATGACGCAGCTTTGCGGTGCATATGCCGAAGCAACCACCGCGAAAATCGCAGTGATCACCGGTCTTGCGTGCGGCGCGGCTTACTCCGCGATCGCGGGCAGAGGCGCAGGCAGTGATCTTGTGCTTGCATGGAACACCGCCGTGATCGCTCCCCTCAAGCCCGAAGCAGCCGTTGAATTTCTGTGGCACGAAAAGCTCAAGGGCGCACAGGATGTCAACGCAAAGCGCAAGCTGCTTGCCGCTGAATACGGTTCGACACTGGCATCTGCGGCAAAAGCTGCGGAACTTGGCGTCATCGACACCGTGATCTCCCCCGCCGATACCCGTCAGGCGATCGTGGATGCTCTGGATATGCTGGACGGCAAGCGCGTTTCCAAGCTGCCCAAAAAGCACAGCAACATCCCGTTCTGATTTTGACCGTGATTGCATACCGATAACATAAAACAACGAATTAGGAGGATTTTCCCATGAAGCGTTTTCGTGTAACCGTAAATAATAAGCAGTACGATGTTGCTGTTGAAGAACTGAACGGCAGCGCTGCACCTGTTGCAGCAGCTCCCGCTCCTGCCGCTGCACCCGCACCCGCTGCAGCTCCTGCACCCGCAGCTCCCGCAGCAGCCCCCGCTGCCGCTGCCGACGGCACCCCTGTCACCGCGCCGATGCCCGGCACG
>JAZLJA010000038.1:0-12780 GCA_045617625.1 Oscillospiraceae bacterium
CCGAGGCTGAGGGTGCAAAACGGACGATAGAGAATCTCCGCATCCTCTGCAAGCTCTGACAGTTCGCAGATCACGCGCCAGAGTTCGCAGTCAGGTTTGAGATCGCCGATAAATTCCGCAGCACTTTGTGCAGTCTGCGCCGCTGAAAGCGTATAGGGAAAATACGCCGCATTCACTGATTTTTCAATGCGTCCCTGATAGGGATATCTGCCGAGCAAAAGCTGTAAAAACGTCGTTTTACCCTTGCCGTTTCGCCCGATGAATCCGAGTTTCCAGTCGGTGTCCAGTGCAAAAGACACGTCCTCAAATACGTTGTCAATGCTGCCCTCATAAGAAAACGTCAGGTGATTGACGCTGATTTGTGACATAAGCCATTCCTCCTTCGATAAAAAACGGGACCGTTTGCTGCCAAACAGTCCCGTTATATTCTCGTCCTCATCGGCGGAGAAAGAATCCCGCAGTGCACAAAAAAACAGGCAAAAGAGGTCATGAGAACATAACCTGCTTTTGGCAGCATAAACCCGCACGACAAAACTCACAGGGCATACTTTCCCTGTGTCATTTCATCGTTTGACAGTTTCATGCAATCAAAAGCAGATTATTTTCTCATCCTGACACCTCTTTCGTCTGATTTCGATTCAGTATAGCACAATCTGCGATATTTGTCAAGTGTGGGGGCAGAGGTCATCTGTCCTCTTTTTTGTTTGTCGCGTAAAGGAATCCCACCAGTGAGATGACCGCAAGCACCCACAGCA
Source organism: Oscillospiraceae bacterium (assembly GCA_045617625.1). Taxonomy (GTDB): domain Bacteria; phylum Bacillota; class Clostridia; order Oscillospirales; family Ruminococcaceae; genus Firm-04. The sequence goes on from JAZLJA010000038.1 coordinate 756, forward strand.
CGACCACCAGCACAGGCGGCAGCACATAGCCCGTGATATTGCAAACCTCCAGTGTGATGCCCGATACAGCAAGCACAAGCAGGCTCACAGCCCACAGGATCTTATATTTCGTTTGATTTTCCATTGCGTCCTCCAATAATAATTTCTGTTCCTATTATGTCATATTTCGGCGTACTTGTCAAGTCATGAAAGCAGATTCAGCACGCCCTCAATGATCTCAGGGGTTCTGTATTCTTTCCCGCCGTCCATTCCGTAGGTCAGGGCAAAACTGAAATTATCAGCCATGCACTCCTCAGGGTCAATGACATAATCTGTATTTTTCCCAAAGACTTCCCAGAAATCTTCGGCATCATTCATGCTGTAATAGGCTTTGCCATCGGCATCGCCCTCCACGGGCACAAGGGCAATGTCCATCGCATCACCGACCTCATCCCAAGTGTTTTCAAACGGCTTTGTGGCGATCAGCACAAGGAAGCAATCCACCTTTTTGCCGCCGATCGTAAATGCCGCATACGCATCGTGACGCTCCACATCGGGATTGGAAATGGAGATCTCCGCAACCTCCGCGGGCATCGAAAACTCCTCGTCCGCGATCTGAAATCCGATCAGCTGATACATCTCTCTGCGGAATGTCGGGTTGTTGCGTGTCAGACAGTGAAACAGTTCGTGCAGAATGACACTGATGCCCCTGCGGTGATTCTCCTCCCCTGCTTTGAGCAAAATCGGAATGAAACCGTCCATATAGATCTGCGTGCCGTGTGTATAGGCTGTGCCGCATTCCTCAAACTGTGTGGAGCGGATAAACGTGATCTCCTCCACCTGCGGCAAATGAACGCCCTTTTCTTTGATGATCGCCTCGATCTCGTCCATTGCAGCGTGCAGGGCTTCCTGTTCGGAATCTGAAAACTCACGCATCTGTTTTGCACCGTATGCTTTCAGTGTTTCGACGTCTGCATCCTTCTGCTTGGATTTATACTGCAAATCATACGGAGAGGACTGCTCGAAATAGGCGGTATTGGAGAGATACAGTGTTTGAGCTTCCGCCCTGTCCGCAAGGTGATAGGGAAACACACGGTCAGAGTTTTTCCCGTTTTCCGACGGCTTACTCTCCGCTGATGCTGAAACCGTCGTACTTTCGCTGATCTCTGCACTGTTCTGTACGTTGCTTTTTGTATCGCAGCCTGCCGTCAGTGCAAGCATCAGCCCGCAAAGCAGCACCGGAATGATTCGTCGCATTTCGTTCTCCTTTCGATTGCTTTTGTTCCATTGCATATTGAATTGCATGATACGCCTGAAAAAGCGGCACATCTTCATCCGGCAGATATTCCCGCTTGATCTCAAAAGAAAACTTTGTGTCAAGATCATCCGGCGAGATCTGCGTGCCGTTTTTCAGTGTCATGCTCCCTGTTGCAAAACCGAATTGTGATCTGCTTTTCATTATGCCATAATTCCGCGTAAATGTCAATATAATCACAAGCAGAAAAAACACAAGGGAAAGCATCAGCATGGATTTTATCGGTGCTTTTCCTTGTATGACAGAACATCGTGATGAACGAACAGTTATTCCAAGATGACGGCAGCCTTGTGAATCCGAACAATCTCAAGCTTTGGGATTCCGTTGTCCGATATAACGGCACGTTTGACGGAAATCCGTGGGCTGTGCGCCTTGACTTTTTATCGGAAATATGGTATCATAATTGCAATCTGAGAATCACATATGATAAGGAGGAAAATCAAGGATATGACTTATGAACAGATCAAACAGGATGCGGCGATCAACACCTATATTCAAAAAGCCGACGAGTCGCTGATTGCCCTCGGATTCACAGAACACAGCTTTGCACATGTAACACAGGTTGCGGAAAAAGCGGGATATATCCTGCAAACACTCGGCTACGATGCCCGCACCGTCGAGCTCACGAAAATCGCAGGGTATCTTCACGATATCGGGAATCTGGTCAACCGCATCGAACACAGTCAGAGCGGAGCAGTCATGGCATTTCGATTGCTGGATAAACTTGGATTCCCCCCCGATGAAATTGCCCTGATCACCACAGCGATCGGAAATCATGATGAAGGAACGGGACAGCCTGTCAACGATGTCGCCGCCGCACTCATTCTGGCAGATAAATCCGATGTACGCCGCAGCCGTGTCCGCAATCGGGATATTGCAAGCTTTGATATTCATGACAGAGTGAATTACTCTGTTGAAAAATCGGAGCTGAAGATCAACGAAGCGCACACACTCATCAAACTGAAACTGTTCGTGGATACAAAATTCGGTTCTGTTATGGACTATTTTGAAATTTTCCTCGACAGAATGATCCTTTGTCGAAAAGCCGCAGAAAAACTCGGACTTCAATTCAAACTGATGATCAATGAGCAGCAGCTGATCTGAGAACAAAAACAAACAGGCGCACAGCCCGCGGAAATCCGTTGGCTGTGCGCTTTCAGCTTATAGGGAAAGTTGTATCTGCGATGTATTCATAATGGGGACGCTCATGGTTCGCAAAGCGAAACATGACACAACGCAGGCGGCGAAATCTCCCGATCAATATTTCAGCCGATACACATGGCTCTTGTTACTGCCGTCAGCAATGACCACACCCTGCTGTCCGAAATCGTCCGCGTGAACAAGACAGTTTGCCGGTGCCTCCCGCAAAGCCTGATGCACAGGCGTATCATCGGTCTGTGCGTCGTGTAAATGTGCAGTCGTCCTTGACATCTGATGAGAAATGTGGTATGATAAAACTTGATTCTGCTATATGAAAAAACGAAAGTGAGCAAACCTATATGGTAAAAAAGCAAAAGATGACCGCCGCAATGCGAAAAGAACAGAAACTCGCAAAGAGCGCACAATACAGCAATGCCGCAAAGAAACAGGCAGAAACGGCTGCACCGCAGGCAGCAGCGAATGTTCCGAATGCACCTGTCACAGATATCCCCTCGCAGCCAAAAACAGAACGCAAGTCTCTCACCAAAGCGGCAGGATTGAAATCTGCCATTGTGGTCGGAGATACTGTCTATCTGACCACGTTTGGAAAAGGCAATGCCGCCAATACAGAAGTTCAAATTTCAGCAGACAATCAGGCGACCTCCGTTTTGAAAGAAGCGCAGAAGCCCAAGCTGCAAATCGACGATGTGACCGATGCAAAGGTAGATTTTCGCGGCGTGATCCGTCCGAAAGATGCGCTGAAAACCGACAATCCGACCCATACAAAGGGCGATATATCCAAGTCTGCCCGCACCGATATGCTTTCGCTGAAATCCGAACTGGAAAAGCACTATTTCGGGCAGACTTATGACGACAATTGCCACATTCAGATCATCCACTGCATTCTTGATTTGGAAAAGCTGCTGGCAGTCCATGTCGGCAATGCAGTCTATACGCTCAACAATCTGCTTGGTGCAGATTTGCCCGACGGCGAAGATTTTATCGGGTATCTGTCGGCACGCAATCCCTATGACACATTCCTGCATCCCGAAAACAGCCGCTTAGACGATTGTGCGAAAAGCAACATCAAAGCCTCGCGGGGGTATTTTGAAAAATTCCTGAAATGCGGCAGACTCGGCTGCTTTGGCAATGCATTCTATGTGAATGAAAAGCAGCTGCGCGATAAAAAGGAAATCTACCATATGCTTTGCCTGATCGGACAGATTCGTCAGAATATCTCTCACGGCAACAATCAGGTGTTCCTGAGCCGCATCTACGATACCGCACATATCCCGCAGGAATTTCGTGATACAACGGATAAGCTGTATTCAGAAATGCTCGCCAAAATCAACGCGGATTTTCTGGAAACGAATACGGTCAATCTGGTCATGCTGAAAGATGTGATGCCGCAGGCAGATTTTCAGGAGATCGTGCGGCTTTACTATGATTTCATCGTGGTGAAAAGCTATAAGAACATGGGTTTTTCCGTCAAAACGCTCCGCGAAAAAATGCTGGACGGCGAAGACGCACAGATCTACCGCGATCGGGAGTATGACAGTGTGCGCAGTAAGCTGTATAAGCTGTTGGATTTCAGCCTGTTCTATTATTTCCAAAAGCATCCGAAGCACACCGAACAGATCGTCGGACAGCTTCGCGCCGCCCTCTCCGATGCGGACAAAGAGCGAATCTACAATGCCGAAGCGGAAGCCGTGTGGACAGAATGCAAGCCGTTGTTTGAAGCGATCCGTAAAAAAATGAACGGCAAGGAGATCAAAGATGCCCAAGCACAGGATGCGATCTGCAAACAGGTGTCGCTGGAGGGTGTGACCCGTACCGCGCAGGTATCCGACTTCTCCAAACTGATGTATCTGCTGACGTTTTTCCTTGACGGCAAGGAAATCAACGATTTGCTGACCACGCTCGTCAACAAGTTTGATAACATCGCATCGTTCCTGAATGTCGCAAAGGACATCGGCGTACCGTGTCAATTTTCAAGCGCATACAGCCTGTTTGCACAAAGCGCGTCGGTCGCGGACGAACTGAATGTTGTCTGCAACCTTGCAAGAATGCAGAAACCGCAGCCGAATGCAAAGAAAGCCCTGTATAAGGATGCGATCGACATTCTCGGCATGAAGCAGGAGATCAGCGATGCGGAACTGGATGCGATGCTCAACACGATTTTGTGTCTGGACGATCAAGGGCGGAAGATCAGAGGCGCAGACACGGGATTCCGCAACTTCATCGCAAGCAATGTGATCGAATCCTCCAGATTTCGGTATCTTGTGCGATACAGCGACCCGAAAAAGGTGCGTGCAATGGCAAATAATCGTGCCGTGGTGCAGTTTGTGCTGAATCGCCTGCCCGATGAACAGATCGCACGGTATTATCAAAGCTGCATGAACAAAGCAAACGGTGTGCCGCAAAGAGATGTCATGGTGAAACAGCTTTGCGATCTGATCGTCAATATGCGGTTTGATGATTTTGAAGATGTCAAGCAGAATGACAAAAAATCCACGCCCGAGAACCAACGGCAGAAACAGCAGTATCAGGCGATCATCAGCCTGTATCTCACGGTCATGTATCTGCTGATGAAGAATCTGATCAATGTCAATGCGCGGTATGTGATCGGATTTCACTGCATGGAGCGCGATGCGTTTTTCTATCGCATCAACTGCACATTCGATTATCGTGCGGTCACGGAAACGCTGCTGAACGAACCAAATTCCAGAAGTCTGTATCTCCGCAGAAACCGCCGTCTGCGCGAATGTGTGCGGCAGGATCTGGAAAACTCGAAGGATCTGAAATTCAATGACAGAACAGATGCCGTCAAATATTTCCGAAACAATGTCGCGCATCTTTCTGTGATGCGGCAGGCGCACAAGTACATAGATGACATTCGGGAAGTGGATTCCTACTACGGGCTGTATCACTACATCATGCAGCGGCTGCTCTGTGATTCTGCCGTGCGGTATGTTGCATCTGCGGCAGAACACCCGTATTTCAAATCGCTGCTGACCTATCGGACATACTGCAAAGACCTGACGAAAGCATACTGTGTGCCGTTTGGCTATAACATTCCGCGGTTCAAGAATCTCTCCATCAAGGAACTGTTTGACCGCAATGAAACAGAAAATGCTTGACAACGCTCGCCGCATATGTTATAATATCCATAATTCAGGTGCATGATTTGTGCACTTTGAGGAACTACACCCCTGCAAAAATGCAGGGGTCTGAAACCCAATGTTACTTCTCCTTTCTCGTTTTTAGGAACTACACCCCTGCAAAAATGCAGGGGTCTGAAACGCAAGCCGTCAATATACGGCACAATCACGGGAACTACACCCCTGCAAAAATGCAGGGGTCTGAAACCTCGGACAAAAGACATCCACAGGGAATAGAACTACACCCCTGCAAAAATGCAGGGGTCTGAATCTGCTTTTTGGTCAGTTTCTTTTCCTTTTTTGAACTACACCCCTGCAAAAATGCAGGGGTCTGAATCCTGAATGTGCTTGCCTGATACTGTTGTAAAAAATGTGCGTCCCGTACTTTCACGACTTTCGCCGAAAAAGTCCGGAACGCAAAAAAAAAGCCGCTGCTCAAATTGAGCAGCGGCTTTTCACATTATGATTCATTTTCAGAAACCGATCAGCATTTGCTTCATCACAGTCAGATCCGATCCGTTCAGTTTGCCGTCTTCCATAACATCGCCGGCTTTCCAGTCGGCAAGTTTCACATCAGGAATTTTCAAAACCCATTTATGCAGCAACACAGCATCCGCGATGTTTAACACGCCGTCCGCATTCACATCGCCCTTCACAGTTGATTTTTCAGTTCTTGCGATCATGGATGCAGTCAGCAAAATCATTGCCGCATTTCCGTAGATCGTATTCTCATTCGTTGTATATTCAGCATCACTGTCCATATAACACTTTCCGATATACTTTGAAAGATGCGGATTATTGTTTGAGTTTGCGCCTTCTGTCACATATCCCGACGGACATTGATACGGTTCCAGTGCAGCATCCTTTGAATAGATCGCACTGTAAATGTTTTTGACACTGTTTTCACCATATCCGGATACATAGCTGAAGGAGATGGGGTTGACACCAAGGAAATAGTTGAATGCTTTCTGATTGGAGTCGAGCACTGCATCGGATATTTCGTCATCATACAGCATACTGCCCAACAGAAGCGTCATCGAACTTTGTGCAAGCACCTGATTGGAACCCCACCAATATCCCCAGTCAGGATAATCTGTTCCGTAGCACTCATATTTCAGGATTCTGTTTCTCCATGTTTCATACTTTGAAAAAACATTTTTGATTTTCTCGGATGGTGAATCATTCTGATACAGATAATAGAAATACCCTAAAAACGATCTGCCCTTATGGCTGTAGCCGAGAGAGGAACTTGAAAAGCACCATGTATTATGTTCCGTTTCGCAGTTGTCGATCAGATATTTCTCATATGCATCTGTGGCTTTGCCCGCTGTTTTCATCGCTCTGTATAACGAACCTGCCGCCCAGTACATACTTCTGTCAAGTTCTTCCTGTGTGAAGGTATATGTGCGGTTTGCCGCACCGATCGACATATGCATTTCATTCGATGCGTCATTGATCCATTTCCAGGCGCGTACCGCAGTATCAAGGCATTGCTCCGCAAAATCAGAATATGCCGGAATATCCTTGTAAACGATATAGGCGTGCGCAAGCATCGCCGCCATATCGGATGTTGCAAGATGTGACCGCAGATCCGTTTCCTTGGCACCTTTGGTATAATCGGATGTGCTGTAAAGCGTATCTTCAATGTAGATGACATTGTCCTTATAGTTTGCCGCAACATAAAAAGAGCCGTCTTTGCTTTGATGCTCCAGTTTCAGCAGCATATCAAGCTCCCATTTGATCTCGCTCAAAATGGCGGGAGCATTCTGATACCTGCTGCTCGATTGATCTGTTTCAGGAATATGCGGATCAACATTTTCCATGACCTGTGGGTACAGATCATAGGCTAACAGCAGATTTTCCACGGAAGTTGCGGCAGCGGAGGTGTATTTCCCGTAATCTCCTGCATCATACCACCCCTGAGAAAGGTCAAACGTCTCCGCATTCGGATTCTCTCTGTCAGACCACTTTTTCACCTTTGTATCATCGGGGTGCAGATTTTTTCTTGCAAATTCACCTGCGTATTTCTGATCAAGGTCAAGCCCCTGCCGCTGATAATAGTAGTATCTCGTCATATCCGTCATTAAATCATCGTAAACGGTATCACTGATCTGAAAGCTGTATGACACAAGCGTATCTGTTTCCAGCCCTTCTTCCGCATCTCTTGGCGAAAGAGCTGCTGCATTCAGGTTCGCATCCGGAATACGGATATAGTATGTTCCCGCTTCTGTCACAGCATCGAAATTGATCTCATATACCGTTTCACCGGAAGACACTTCATCTGTCACCGCCACAGAGAGCGTATCGGAATAAACGACGGAATCCGTATCCTGTTTCACGATCTCATATTTTTTCCCGTCCAGAGAACCGAATTTCTCAAAGCAGGATACTTTTGCATTTTTCTTTCCTTTGCATGGATATCCGACCTGATTCACCTTGATAAACGGATACTGCCGTTCCTCATCTGAGGAGGAGATCTTCACATTTCGGAATGATGCGGTGTTTCCTGATTTCAAAGCACCCACCGCGACTTTCCACACATTGCTTCGATCAAAGCCTTTGTCGGGGAATGCGTCGATCAACTCACGCAGGGAAAAGGTATAGGTTGTCCAATCGGCAGGCGCGGTGATCTTCCCCTTATATTTTTCCAGATCCGTCCAGTACAGCGTCACATCCGTTGCATGAGAATGCGAAGTGATACCGACATAAAAAGGAAGATTCGGTTCCCCGTTGCTTTTGACTTCAAAGGACAATGTGCCGTGATAGAAATAATCGTACAGATCGGAGGTTGTCCAGCTGGTATTCGGCAGGATATTCGCACCGCCCCAGCTTTCCGTTGTCCAGAGATTTTTGCCGTCATTGTCAAGAAGAATTGTCTGAAGCTGAGTTCCGTCGGTTTCTTCCACATTCGCAGCATATCCCGCGGTACAGGGCATCGCTGACAGGCAAATCACAGAGCTTAGGCATAGTGCGAGAAGTCTTTCGGCTTTTCTCTTTCGGTCTTTCATCATTCGGTTTCACTCACTTTCATCATGATGTTTTCATTTATCGTATGGCTTTGAACCTTGCGTGCAGGATTCTGCTCGTGCCGTACTCATCGTTCCAGATTTCTTCTTCGGAGACTTTCGTTTCGTTTTCGTACCATCCGCCGAAGACAAAGCCCTCGTCGGGATAGGCATAATAACTCTGCTGCCACTCCCCTGTCTCTTTCCATTGCGCGTTATAGATCGGGTTGAATTTCAGCCCGACGCAGCCGCCGTCATCGGCATATAGTTCCAGAGGCAGCTGTGCTTCCTGCTGCGGTGCGAGAGAACGGATGCGTTTCATCGGATTCCCCGCAGCGTTCAGATGCCGTAAAAGCGGATTGGCACGGGTATCGAGGGCGGTGATGTGATTGTTGTGACAGTAGAAATATTTGAGCTTGGCATTGCGGGAAAGGTCAATCTCAGAAAAATCGTTGTCATTGATATACAGCTCGACCAACTCCGGATTATGCGAAACGTCGATTTTCTTCAGTCGGTTCATGCCTGCGTCGATTCCCTGACAAGATGGCATTTCGGTCACATCAATGGTTTCCAGCAGATTATCCTGTACGCCGAAGATTCGTATGGACGGCATATTCTTTGCATTGATCGCTGTGATCTTGTTATGATACAGATCAAGAAAGACCATATCGGTGCAATCGGAAAGATCCAGTGCACCGAAAAGTTCGCAGTTTCGCAGGTTGATCTCAAAGCTTTTCAGCGGATATACATCTTCGTTATATATGTGAATGCCAAGCCCGATGATCTTTCCATTTTCCATAATGATACCGTTCGGGATCTCCCCGACAGCGGCATCGTTTTCAACGGCTTCCACGCTTTGATTTTTGTCCGTCGTTTCAACCCGACGCAGGATCTTCTGATACTTATGTACCTTTTCAAGATTGGAGACACCGTTTTCGTCTTTCATGTCAAAGAACGCAAGCAGTTGTGCCAGTGTCTTTTTCATTGTATCCATGAACCATTCCTCATTTCTGTCATATCGGTGCTTTTCATTTGAAACACCGCTTGTCTTTTCTATTATACCACATCTTTTTGAATTTGTCATCAGTCTGAGCGAAAAAATGGTAAAAATACACAAAACATGAAAGAGCAAAAAAAACCCGCAATTCCATAAAGGAGTTGCGGGATGATTCATTTATCGGTTATAGACCGTTTCCACGCCGCAATGCGGGCAGTGTGTCAGATTGCATTTATACGCACCGCCGCAGTATCGGCATTCTATGACCTGTGACTCGAAATCACCGCCTGCGGAAAACGTCTGCATTCGGGCAGGTTCCGATTGCATCGGCGAAGCTTGCATGGACGGCGAATTGTCATAATTGATGCCGTAACCTGTGCCGCTGAAAGACGCCGCACCGGAAGCGGCATCTGTATCATCCTCTGGACAAGGTTCTGCGTTTCTGTACTTCAGCTCATTCAATCCGAGCATAATGTATGCATGCACGGAAAGAAATACGAGCAAGAACAGCTCAATGGAATTGCAGTTCAGCACATTTGGCTTTTTCGTCCTTGATGTTGCATAATCAAACGCTTCTGCGATGCCCTTGCTGACACCTCTTTCGCGAACTCCCAGATTAAACGAGAGCTCCGAATTGAAACCGGTCGTTACGGTATCCGTCAGAATCGCATCCGTATCGTTGCCCTGCATTCCCTCGAACGCCCATTCGTATGAATGAACCGGTGAAACGGAATAAACGATCAGCCAGTGCTTTTCGTCAGAAAATTCATTCAGATAACGCTTATATGCGTATTTCTCCAAGGAATCATATCTATTTTCCCATGTAGAGTCGAACACGGTAACGATTGCAGGCGTGATGCCTGTTTTTTTGTAGAATGCCGTCAGCGATTCTCTCATCTCGCGATCTGAACTCAGAACCCCTGCTTCATCCTTGATCACCAGTTCGCACTCTGAATGCGTGTTGCGCCAAAACTGGAATGTGCAGGAGAACCCATGGAAAATAACGTAGATAAACGGAATGTAGAAAAGACCGAACAACAGCCTGAGAGGCGACCATTGCTTGAAACGATTATCCGTGTAAAAAAATCGTTCCTGACCGTTCCGATAGTAATGATAACGTCTGGAACCTGGAAAATGACTTCTGCGGATACGCGGAACATTGCTTCTGCCGTGAGAACCGCCATGGTGTCCGCCGCCATGTGAACCGCCGCCCGATGAATGTGGCATATACAAAACCTCTTTTCCATATTACAGTTTGTGGGGCGTGATACGTATCGTCCATGATTACAGTATAGCAGAAAAAATGCCGCATGACAAGACGGGATAATTTCGGAGTAGGCTGATTTTCCAATAAAACATACTGTATTCTTCCGTTTGTTCCCGTTTTCTTACATTTTCAAAATCGGTTTATTATATGCAAATATCAACGTTTTTCTCGTAGGTTCTAAGAAAATACGCTTATTTTCATTTCTGTGGCAAGCAAGGCACGCAGCCGAATTCGTATTACAGCAGATGATCGGCAGCGAACAATGTCAAAAAGGGCTGCTTTTTTCGCAGATACTGTATAATAATGACAAGGAATGGTTTCTTATGATAGAGGATAAGCAATCACCATTCCGTATTCCTGCAAATATCCCTCAAATACCGTCTGCGCCTCGGCGGCACTTTTCGGTATGCGGGGCAGAAAAGGAGAATGTTATATGAAATTCAAATTCAAACAGTATAAACTTGGTGCGACTGTTGCGTGGTACTGCTGTGCAGCAGATCCGTTCCGATGATGCTATCCTCATCCCACAAACACCAGAAGCCGATAAAATGATTTTCAATGTCCCGATAATACTGATGCCGCCCGTCCCAATCCGAACTTCTCCCCGATTCGGGCAGACACGCCGCCAAAAATGTTATCAACTGTGGTTCATTTTTCTTTTCATATGGCAGCAGTTCCATCATTTTTCTCCTATAAAAAAAATCGGTCAGGACAAAATGTCCTAACCGATTCTCGTTGGTTGGGGTGGAAGGATTTGAACATTCATCCCTCCGAACGTAGTCAGTGCCTTGTATTCAATTCATAGTAGTATTATATCACAGACTATGAATTTTGTCAACCTTTTTTCGGAAATTTCTGCATTGGATTATGGAAAAACACGCCCCCCAGAGCATTGCTTAATCAGCAAGCTCTGGGGGGCGTGTTTTTTTTGTTTTTGTGGTATAATTTTTTCAGGCGCAAGCCAAATATCTTTAATCAAGGAGAAATCACAATGACGAAACGAATTGTACCACAAAGAGAAAAAGAACTGGATGTGCTAAACTATATGCACTCCCTATCGCAAAACATCGTATCCATTCCAGAAGTCACTACTGTTTCGGAATGGAATGCCTATTGGCTTAAAAATTACTGTGGTAGCATTAAAGATTCGACATACAAGTC
>JAZLJA010000039.1:0-48987 GCA_045617625.1 Oscillospiraceae bacterium
CAAAACTTTCGATATAGACGCCATATATAATAGGATTCCAAAGGGTCAGTGACCCTTTGGCAGGGTTTGGGGGCGGAGCCCCCATTTCAAATGCGCCGCAGGCTCAACTGCCATAGAGAATGCTGCGGATCCAGCCGGTGACACCATCGGGCAGCGCAGGGTCATAAGGTGTGCCATCGTCAAACATCAGGTTTGCCTGAATCTGGTTGATGAGACAATGCTGCCCCATCTCAAACCCGAAATTCAGCGACGCGACACCGCCATCGCCGTTGCGCACCCATGCAGGAAAATAACAGTGGCAGTGTGTGAGCGATTGCAGCACGGTTTCCATCGGCGCAACCGATTCATCAAACGGGCAAAGTTCATCGTGACGCCCGTGGCACGGCATCATGGCAATACCCTTTTTATCAAGCATTTGCAGCGTTTCTGCACTCGGCACATAGCCGGACGAAATCGGGACACAGCCCTGAATCAGATCGGGGAATGTTTCGGTGACTGCCCAGCTCATATATCCGCCCGACGAGCCGCCCAGCACAATCACCTTTGAAATTCGATGCTCCTGCTTGATTTTCATGATGATCTCCTGCAACGGCGCGAGGTAATCCTCTGACCAGCTGTCGATGAGTTCGCCGTTTTCATCGCGCTTTTCGTTGGCAAGCGGCACAAGCACAAATGCACCTCCCATTGCCGACTGGTACTTGGGCGACGCGAAAAGCTCCGCGCCGCTGTGCATTACGCAGATTTTCCCGGCTAATGCGTTGGTTGCACCGTGCAGAAATACAAGCAGCGGATAGGTTTCATCTGCTGCCGCACCCTGCGTAACGGGGTCAAACAGATAGGAGGTCATCTCTCCGACTTTTGCATGATTTGTACGCATTTCCTTGAAAAAGTCGAGATATACACCGCCGCGGTAAGAGGGCATATAGCTGACAAAATCGCTCTCCGCAAGCTCCGATTCCCACGGGGCGGGGATGTGGTCACGCTTGGTTGCTTCACTGAATTCAGTTACTTTCATGGAAATCCGTCCTTTCTTTTTCACGCAGATTCGTTTCTTTCTCGTAAAACGCTCGGCAAAAGCCTGCAAATTCTTCGGGGGTTTCGCATGCCGATTCGCAGACGGCTTTTTTGATATCTGAATTTTCCAGCATCTCCGCGATTTTTGCGCATTCAAATTGCGGACAGTCGCGGCACTGCTTCACACCATGCGCCTCGATGCAGGGCAGCAGCGCAAAGCTGCATGACGGTCGGCAGCCGCAGCCCGTGCAGCGAATCTCTTCACTCGTCACGACATGGTCACGCCAACCAACCTGATGCCAAAATATCGCAGTTTCGTGCAATTCCTCATCGGTTTTCGCAAGATATCTGGGACACACCGCGCAGTCATCGCCGCAAACCGAAATGATCGGCTCGGCGTCTTTCATCGCCGCCAGTCGTTCACGATACCATTTCATCGTTCATTCCTCCAGCACCAGCGGCAGCATTTTTCCGCCTGTTGCCTGCAAAAATGTGTCAGGCGACAGTATGATCTCCGCGCCCAGACGTCCGCCGCTGACGTAGATCTCGTCGTATTGTCCTGCCGCCGCGTCGAGAAACACGGGGTAGTCCTTTTTCATGCCGATTGCCGTGCAGCCGCCGCGAATATAGCCCGTGACCTGCTGAATGTCCTTGACGGGCAGCATCGCCACGGATTTTTCACCTGCCGCTGCCGCGGCTTTTTTCAGATCGAGGGTGGCGGTGCCGGGCAGCACAAAGGCGTAATAACCGCCGCTTTTGCCCGCACACATCAGTGTTTTGAAGGTCTGCTCGGGCTTTTGCCCCAGCTTTTCCGCGATCTGCAAGGCATCGTGAAATTCATCGCACTCGTAAAATTTGATTTCATGGGGCAGTTTTTTCTGCTCCAGAATCCGCATCGCATTGGTTTTCTGCTGCTGTTTTGCCATGCTGTTTTCCTCGATTCTCCGCAGTTTGCGGGGTTCTCATTTGTGATATTTTCCGCCGGTGGATATCTGAAATGCACGGTAGATCTGCTCCGCGAGCAGCACACGCGCGATCTGATGCGTGAAGGTCATCGGAGACATGGAAAGCCGCAGATCGGCACGCTGCTTGACGCTGTCATGCAGCCCGAAACTGCTCCCGATGACAAAGCTGATGCTGCCGCTTTCCTGCGCAAATGCGTCGATTTTTGCGGAAAGCTGCTCACTGGAAAGCTGTTTGCCCTCAATGCACATGGCGATCACCTTGCCCTCGCATCGTTTGAGGATCTCGCGGCTTTCCTGTTCCAGTGCCGCAGCGATCTCGGCCTCTGAGGGATTTTCCGAGAGCCTTGCCTCTGCAAGCTCCACAAGCTCCAGCCGACAGTATCGCCGGAGGCGTTTTGCATATTCGTCGTAGCCGTCACGGAGCCATTGCTCCTTGAGTTTGCCGACGGTGATCAGTCGCAGATGAATCAAAACGCAATCATCCCTCCTGTTGTCTCGACGCTTGCCACTTCCAGCAGATAGTCTTTGCCGCGCACATATTCCGAAAGTGCCTGCGAGACGACATAATCTGCAAGTTCGGGGCGGTTGTTTTCCTGGCTCAGATGCCCGAGCAGCAGCCGTGTTGTACCGTTCGCCACGAGCTTTTTCGCCTGTGCCGCACACATTTCGTTGGAGAGATGACCGACTTCCGATAAAATCCGCTGCTTGACATAGGGCGGATAGGGTCCACTTTTGAGCAGCTGTTCATCGTAATTTGCTTCGAGCAGCACGAGGTCGCAGCCCATGAGGGCATCGTCCACGGTTTTGGTGACATATCCAAGATCCGTGCAAACCGCGCAGATGCGTCCGTCAGGCATCTGAATGCGATAGCCGCAGCTTTGCACGGTGTCGTGCGGGGTGTCAAATGCGGTCACGCACATATCCGCCACTTCTGTTTTGCCGTTGATCTCCGAAAGCATTGCGGCGGGCGCAACTGCTTCTGCGTCGATGAGATTTCGCAGAGTCTGCCCCTGCCCGAAAATCGGGATGCGGTGCTTGTCGGAGAGGGCTTTCAAGCCGCGCACATGGTCGGAGTGGTCATGGGTGATGAACACGCCCTGCACGGCATCCATAGACAGTCCGCAGCGTTCCATCGCGGTGATAAGCCGTTTATAGCTGACACCGACATCAATCAGCACGCCGCCCTGTTGTGTCCCGATGAATGTTGCATTCCCTTTGCTGGAACTGAAAAGCGAGTAGATACGAGCCATTTCGATCCCTTTCTTCGCACTGCATCATCTTGGATACTGTTCCATAAAGGAGATCCAAGCGCTATACACATCTGCCTGCGATTTGCCGCAGCAATTCGGATAATCGTTCGTTTCAAGCAGGCTGAGTACCGTATCCCAGCCATACTCCGCCTCCAGAAATTCCACATAGACCGCTGCAAATTTTGACAGCTTCTCTTTTTCATACGCAACACGGCTGATCTTGTTGATTTTATCGAGCGTCGGGGGTTCGTGCCATCTGAGATCATCCGCAGAGAATCGTTCGGCGGCGGTGAGGGTGAGGTAACACGCGACACCCTCCGCAAGCCAGAAGTTCGCATCGTGATTGCGCTGATAGATGTTTGCGGCAGCGATCCTTCGCAGCACGGAATATTTCATTGCATCGTAATTCTGAGCGGCATCGGGAGCATCGGGGGAGGTGAGAATGACCTTGTCGCGAACATTGCAGCCCGTAAATGTATCGAGGTGCAGCAGTGGGGCGATCAGACCGTATTTCTGCTGCTGCATTTCCTTTTGCGTGTCGTAAACATAGATCACGGTGGGATCCTCTTGAGATGTATTCAGCTTTCTGCGGATATCGGCAGTCTGCGCTTCCGCATAGGCATAGACATCCTTGGCAGCCTTGGCATTTTCGCCGTAAAACACCGTGACCTGTTCTCCCGGAATGCTGCACATCCCTTTCGATTTGAGGCGGAATGTGGGTGAAAAAATGATGCCTGCTGCCAATGCCGCTGCTCCGAGCACGCTTGCGGCGGTGATAAAGATTCGTTTTGCTTTGCCCATATACTGCTCCTTTTGCACTCAGATCGTTCTCTGATTATGAAGAAAGGGCGAATCAACTTCGCCCTTTCGATGATGTTCAACCTGCGTCAGCCTGACGGTTGTCGGCTTTTTTTTCACAGACGGTTTCCTTTGTAATGCACGCACCCAATGCGTTGAGTTTTCCCTCCATGTCAGCGTATCCGCGCTCAATATGGTGGATATCCTCAATATAGGTGACGCCGTTTGCGGCAAGACCCGCGATCATCAGCGCAGCACCTGCACGCAGATCGCACGCTTTGACAGGCGCACCTGTCAGCTTGCCGGTGCCTTCGATCAATGCCACAGTGCCGTCCACCTGAATATCCGCGCCCATTCTGCGCAGCTCATTGACATACTGGAATCTTGCATCGGTGACATTTTCCTTGATCATGGAAGTGCCCTCGGCAAGGCAGAGCAGTGTGGAGATCTGGGGCTGCATATCGGTGGGGAAGCCCGGATGCGGGCGCGTTTTGACGTTCGTGCGCACAAGCTGTCCGTCTACGGAAACACGCACACTGTCGTCATACTGTGTGATATTCACGCCGATTTTCTCCATGACGGAGATGATCGACTCCAGATGCTTTGGAATGACATTTTTGATGAGGACATCGCCGCGTGTGGCGGCAGCGGCAACCATATAAGTGCCTGCCTCAATCTGGTCGGGGATGATGGAATAATCGGTGCCGTGGAGATATTTCACGCCGCGGATCTTGATGGTATCCGTGCCTGCACCCATGACATCCGCGCCCATCGAGTTGAGGAAGCTTGCCAGATCGACGATATGGGGTTCTTTCGCGGCATTTTCGATGACCGTGAGACCTTCTGTTCTGACAGCAGCGAGAATCGTGTTCATCGTTGCGCCGACAGAGACCATATCGAAGAAGATGCGGTCGCCCTTGAGGGCATCGGAGGTGATATCCACCATGCCCTGTTCGGTTTTGGTCGAAGCACCGAGCTTTTCAAAGGCTTTCAGGTGAAAGTCGATGGGGCGTGCGCCCAGCGGACAGCCGCCCGGAAGCGAAACGCGTGCATGACCGAATTTGCCCAGCAATGCACCCATGAAATAATAGGATGCACGCATTCTTTTGGCACTTTCATAGGGCACGCAGCAGCTGTTGATGGTTGTCGCATCCACTCGATAGGAAGTTGCAGAGAGACGCTCGACAGTGGCACCGAGTTCCTGAAGAATATGGAGGCTGATCTCCACATCGCTGATATCGGGAACATTCTGAATGACGCAGGGCTCGTCCGCCAAAATGACGGCAGGCAGAATCGCAACGACTGCGTTTTTCGCGCCGCTGATCTCCACCTCACCACAAAGTCTGCGTCCGCCGTGGATCACAAATCTTTCAGATGATTTCACGATTGTATCTCCTTGTTCTGCACTTGTATTTGTATTCGGAGCCGAACCGTTCTTTTTTTCTTTGATGAACGGGCTCCGCTGATTATTTCCAATGGGATTCATCATCCTTATCGTATTATTGCGCCGGTGTGATGGGTTCGCCCTGACAGTTGCGGTAATCGACGGTGCCGTCATACTTGACGATCTGCGCCTTTTCGATCACAACGCTGGAGAGGGGCTTGCTGCTGCCGTTCACGGGCACTTTCTGGACATCGAGGCAATATTCAAGACCGTCAAAGACCTGACCGAACACCTCATAGCCGTCATCGAGGGACGGCTGTCCGCCATAAATATAGTAGAGGTTCTTCACGGCAGGGGTGAATGCCTTGCCGTAATTCTGCTCCATGATTCTGATATAATCTTCGTTGATCTGTTCGCCTGTGACGATATAGAACTGGCTGTTGTTGAGCTTGTCCTGTGCGGCGACTGCATAAGCAACCGCGCCGACAAAATGGCGAAGCTTCGGGGAAATGGTCTGCTCGAAACCGCCGCTTTTCCAGCAGTCGTCGCCGCCCGAACCGGAACCCGTCGGGTCGCCGCCCTGAATGACGAAATTATCCACAACGCGGTGGAAGATCAGTTCATCGTAATAACCGTTTTGAATGAGCGTTTTGAAGTTTTCAACGCCTTTGGGGCACTCATCAGGGAACAGACGGATCTTGACATCGCCGTAATCCTTGATGGTGATGACCGCAACCTCCTCATCGGCAGCAGGTGCCTGAAAGTTGAGGACTTCTTCTCCGTCGAGTGTGACCTGCTTCTGTTCGCAGGCAGTCAGCACGCCGAAGGATAAAGCACCGCAGACTGCTGCTGCGGCAAATCTGCGAAGAAAGCTCTTTTGCATCATGGAAAAATCTCCTCTGCAATGAGATATCAAGATAATACATACAAATATAACATCATTATACCACGGTTTTCCTGATTTGTAAAGCGATTCTTAACTTTTTTGTAACTTTTTTCAAATCTTTTTTGAACACGCCGCCGAACACTTATTCTTTATCAATCGAATCCGACGTAAATACGCCGATTTCGATGCTTTCAATGAGAATGTCCTTTTTGGGGCATTTGGCACCCGTTTCACCGTGCGTTTCGCAGTGTGTGATGGTATCAAGGGTATCTTCGCCATCGAAAAGCTGCCCGAACACCGTGATCTGCTGTGCGTAATTCGGGATGCCGCCGTGTTCGAGGAATGCTTTTGCCACGGGGTTGGTCTCACTTTCTTTGGTGAGGCTTTCCGTGATCTCATCGGTCATTTCGATGCTGTTTGCCACCATGAAGCGGCTACCGCAATAATGGACCTGCTTCCCGAACAATGTGCGGAAAAAACCGCCGTCCGTCTTGGTTTCAAGCGCACAGAGTGCACCTTGCAAAGGCCATAGATCGGGGCTCAGTTCACGCGGCACGGATTCCGCAGGGGCATCGTTTGTGACATCATCCGCGAGCGAACCATCGTGGTTTGGAGAACCCGCCGCGAAAAAGATTCCATCCTCCACGCGAAAGACATAGGTGCCGTTGTAATATCCGCTCTCGGCAAGTTGCACAAAATTTTCGACTGTCTTCGGACATTCATTCGGAAACAGGCGAAATGTAAGGTCACCTGCCGTGGTGTGCATCAGCGCGATGGGGTCGCCGTCCTGAGGCCCGTCGAGCTGGATCAGATCCACTTCTGCCAGATTGACGGTTGCTGAGTGATTTTGCGTATATGTGTACCATGCGCCGCACGCAAAGGAAAGCACGGCAGTGGCGATCGTGATTGCGGTGAGGGCTCGGACAAGCGGGCTTTTCTGACGTCTGCTGCGTGTGGAGGTATATTTCATGATGAGAAATCCTTTCTGATCTGTAGTTTTCCAAATTCCTGCTATTATTATACAAAATCTGCGGGAAAAAGTCAAGGTATCCGCTTAGAAAGACGCCTGCAAAATCTGTCCGTCACAGACGTACAACTGTATTCACAAAATCGACATGTGCAGCCGCCGAAACTTTGTGAAAGCAGACTATTGATTTTTCGCCCGAAATGGAATATACTGTATATATACGGAAAATGCGTAAAATTTACATCATGGAAAGGATGCTTTTCGTTATGTCTCAGGCAAAACTGAAAACAGTCAAATTCGGCGGCAGTTCGCTCGCCGATGCAAGCCAGTTCCGCAAGGTGAAGGCGATCATCACCGCTGACCCCGCACGCCGCTTTGTGGTGCCCTCTGCACCCGGCAAACGGTGCAGCAACGATATCAAGATCACCGATATGCTCTATACCTGCCAGCGCATCGCTGCCGAGGGCGGCGACATCACCGAGACATTCGGTAAGATCCGCAGCAGATATATGGAGATCGCGGCTGAGCTTTCACTGAAATTTGATCCGACAGAGGAACTCGATAAGGTCTTTGAAAACCTGAAAAACGGCGCGACGAAAGATTATGCCGCAAGCCGCGGTGAGTATCTGAACGGTCTGCTTCTGAGTGATTTTCTGGGCTTCCCGTTTGTCGATGCCGCTGAGGTGGTACGCTTCAATGCGGCAGGTGCGCTGATGATGGATGAAACCATGTCGCTGATGCGTGCGCGTCTGGAGGGCATGGAATGTGCTGTCATCCCCGGTTTTTACGGTGCGGATGCACAGGGCAATGTCATCACATTTTCCCGCGGCGGCTCGGATATTACGGGTTCTCTGGTGGCGCGTGCAGCGCGTGTTGACATCTACGAGAACTGGACGGACGTTTCGGGCGTGCTGGTCGCTGACCCGAGAATCGTGGCAAATGCTGTGCCCATCAACACCATCACCTATGAGGAACTGCGCGAGCTTTCCTACATGGGCGCAT
This sequence comes from Oscillospiraceae bacterium, assembly GCA_045617625.1. Taxonomy (GTDB): domain Bacteria; phylum Bacillota; class Clostridia; order Oscillospirales; family Ruminococcaceae; genus Firm-04. Next base: position 8,267 of record JAZLJA010000039.1, read on the forward strand.
CGGTGCTGCATGAGGATGCGATCTTCCCCGTGCGCGCGGCAGGCATTCCGATCAATATTCGCAACACCAACGATCCCGATGCCGCAGGCACCATGATCGTTGCGGGCGACAGTGCTGACAGCGATGCATTCACGGGCTATACCATTACGGGCATTGCAGGCAGAAAGGGCTTCTGCGCCATCAACATTCAAAAGGCAATGATGAACGGCGAGATCGGTTTTTGCCGCAAGGTGCTGAGCGTGCTCGAGGAAATGAATATCTCGTTTGAACATATGCCCTCGGGCATTGACACAATGTCGATCATTCTGCACGAGGAAGCGATTCACGGCAGAGAACAGACGGTTCTTTCGGCGATTCGCAAGGCTGTGTCGCCTGACCATCTGGAGATCGAGCACGGCATTTCGCTGCTGGCGGTCGTGGGACGCGGAATGCGTCGGACACGCGGCACTGCGGCAAGAATTTTCGCTGCACTGGCGCACGCGCGCATCAATGTCAAGATGATCGATCAGGGTTCGAGTGAACTGAATATCATCATCGGCTTGCTGGACGGCGATTTTGAGGAAGCTGTCCGCCGCATTTACGATATGTTTGTGAGCGCGGCAAGCGTGTGAGATGAGTGCCTGCGGCGCATGGATAATTTTGAAATCCCATTATGAGGAAAATTTTTGGAGCCCCTATCAAATTTTTGATAGGGGCTCCTGATGTTTCTATTAGTCGTCCTCGCGCACTGCGATGTTCGCTTCACGAAGCTGCTGCTGTGTCACCTGCGACGGTGCGCCAAGCAGCAGATCCTGCGCGTTGCCGTTGAGCGGGAATGCAATGACGTTACGGATCGTTTCTGTATCCGCCAGCAGCATGATCATACGGTCGATGCCGGGTGCCATGCCTGCGTGAGGCGGTGCGCCGTACTGGAATGCTGTGTAAAGTGCGGAGAAACGTGCTGCCAGTTCTTCCTCGGTATAGCCTGCCAGTGCAAATGCCTTCTTCATGATCTCGACATCGTGGTTGCGCACTGCGCCCGATGCCAGCTCGATGCCGTTGCACACGAGGTCATACTGATAAGCGAGGATCTCAAGCGGATCCTGATTGTTCAGCGCGTCAAGCCCGCCCTGCGGCATGGAGAACGGGTTGTGGGTGAAGTCAAGTTTGTGCGATTCTTCGTTGATCTCGTACATCGGGAAATCGACGACAAAGCAGAAGCGAAATGCATCCTTTTCGATGAGCTCGAGCGTTTCGCCCAGCCATGTGCGGATCTGACCTGCGTAGATATCGACAATGCGCGGTGCATCGGAGATGAAGAACACGGTCTCGCCGTCCTTGATGCCTGTGATCTGACGGATCTCGGCACGCTGCTCATCGGAGAGGAACTTGTCGATCGGGCCCTTGAACAGATCGCCTGCTGCGGTCAGATAGCCCAGACCTTTCATGCCGATGGAAGTTGCGAATTTCAGCGAGTTTTCAAAGAATTTCTTCGAGCATTCGGAGCAGTCGGCGACGATGCCGCGGACAGGACGTCCCTTGAACGCCTTGAATTCCACGTTTGCGAAGAAATCGGTCAGGTCGATGATTTCGAGCGGGTTGCGGAGATCGGGCTTGTCTGTGCCGTATTTGAGCATGGAATCGCGGTAAGTGATGCGCTCAAACGGTGCGGCAGAGATCTTCTTGTCGGGTGCAAATTCCTTGAAGGTATCGGAAATGACCTGTTCGCACACTGCCAGAACATCGTCCTGTGTTGCGAAAGCCATTTCAAAGTCGAGCTGATAGAATTCTCCGGGGGAACGGTCCTGTCTTGCATCCTCATCGCGGAAGCAGGGTGCGACCTGATAATACTTGTTGAAGCCCGAGACCATCAGCAGCTGCTTGAACTGCTGCGGAGCCTGCGGCAGAGCATAGAACTTGCCCTTGTGCTTGCGGCTCGGTACGAGGAAGTCACGCGCACCCTCAGGGGAGGAAGCGGTGAGGATCGGGGTCTGGATATCGAGGAAGCCGAGGTCTTCCATTTTTCTGCGCAGATAGGTAATTACGCGGGAACGGAGAATGATGTTCTCATGCACCCACGGATTGCGCAGGTCAAGATAACGGTACTTGAGACGGACTTCCTCACGGGTCTCCATAGAATCCGCAGGGATGAACGGGAGCATGGATTTGCACGCGCCCAGAACTTCCATCTGCGCGACATGGACTTCGACCAAGCCCGTTGCGATTTTTGCGTTGACGGTTTCCGCGTCACGCTCAACGACTTCGCCCGTGACGGAAATGACAGTTTCTCTGCCGATGCCGTCGAGCATGGAGCCGTCGTGGAACACGACCTGTGTGATGCCTGTTTCGTCGCGCAGATCAAGGAAAATGACGCCGCCGTGGTCACGGATGGTGTCAACCCAGCCTGCGAGGGAAACGGTCTGACCGATGTTTTCTTTGCGCAGATCATTGCACATGACAGTACGATACATAAGTTTGCCTCCTGATGAAAAATTTTGGGATACAGAAAAAAGAAAAACGCCCCAAAGCAAGCCTATGCGAAAACATAAGACTGCTTCGGGACGAGCGTTGCAAAAACAGCCCGCGGTGCCACCCGAATTAACGAATCCATGCGGATGCGTTCTCTTTTATGGGGCATTTTCGGGGAATCCCGTGGAAAATAAAGCACGGGCGAGTGTTGCCGATTCTGTGAAATCCGCGGCGATGCTTTCAGCCTGCGGCATCTGCCTCTCTGCTCGGATCTTTGGGTACAGATCGGGTCTCTGCTTTTATTTTATGCGTTTTGGCGCGATTTGTCAAGTGCTTTTTAGAAGCTGTGCGCATTTCTCCGATAATCACAAAAAAATCGGAGACTTTTCCCCGCAAATGGGTATAATGATAGTAGCGGCGGCGCAAAGGCTCTGCCTTATGAGAAGCTTGTCACGATCTTTCGCTTTGCAAGCGGCGGCGTATAGACCCACTCCGCCATGTGACTGCCCTCGAAGAAATAGCGGATCGGCGGCGGTGGACAGGTCTCATCGAACACATCCACGATCGCAAGCTTGATCTTCATGCGCTCCGGCACAATACTTTTTATATATACACTCGCATGCTGTCCCGTTCTGATGCCGCCGCGCAGGTCGGCGAGCCCTGCCAGGTTCGGCGAAAGCTCCACGAAAATGCCGTAATCCTCCACCGAGCGGATGATGCCCGCCACCGTTTCGCCTGCCGAAAAGCAAGCCGCATTTTCCTCCCATGTGCCGAGCAGTTCCTTGTGCGTGAGCAGGACACGCCCGTTTTCAAAGCCTTTGACCATCACGCGGATCTCCTGCCCGATGCGGAAACGGTCGGCAGGGTGCGAGATGCGTGAGACCGAGATCGCATCAATGGGAATCAGCGACGGCACACCGCAGCCGATATCGACAAAGCAGCCAAACGGCGCAAGATGCGTCACACGCGCAGGGATCACATCGCCTGCGTGCAGTCGGCTGATGTAAGCGTCACGGCATTGCTCCTGCTGCAGGCGGCGAGACAGCACGGCGATCGGCTGCCCCTGTGCATCGCGGTCAATGCGCATGACGGAAAAGCACACGGGCTTGTTGACTCTCGAGATCAGGGCGATGTCGCGGGTGGTGCCCTCGCTGATGCCCAGCGCACCCTCTGCACGCGGAATCATTCCGCGCATACAGGGCAGGTCAACGTGCAGGTTGTGGCTGCCGTCACAGACACTCACCCTTGCCTCCAATCGCTGTCCTGTCAGCATGGCTTCGCGCAGTGCCGCCTCGGAACGCAGTGCGTGGGCGTTTTGCGGGGTCTCGAGCAGGCTTCCCTCGGGGAGATAGCAGTTTGGATCGATCATTTTTTGTCCTCCTATCCGTTTTGTTCAGGTGTTTTTGATTTGCAGATGATTTCTGCTCCTAATACTGTATGCGGTGGAAGATGCTGTTTATGCTTGATTGCACAGAAAAAATATCGCAAATTCCCTCTGCAATCGACAGCGCACCGCGGAAAATCCCATAAACAAACGTATCTTCACGGATATTCGGTGCGTCATACGGAAGTGCCGAAAACTGACAGAAAATCTCCCAAAAAAGAATTTTTCGGCAAAAATACACAACTGTCCTTGTGAGACGGACAGTTTTCAGACGGATGCAAAGCGAGAAAATCACGAAGATACGCCTGTTTCGCGGTGCTCTGTCGGGAGGGTATATGGAATCACACAAAAAAAACAAGGAATGTTGTGCATTTTACATCTTGATTTTTTTTTGGTTTTGTAGTACAATCATAAAAGTATGGCTTTGTTATTTTTTTGTCAAACAAATTTCAAAGCTCCCTTTTCCCTTTCTCCGTCAATGCGGAGAAGTCCCTGCCGCCGCCCTCTCTTGACGGCTGTTCAGGGACACCCAAAACCAAACATTCTTATGTAAGGAGGAAACGGTTTACATGAGCAAGAAAATTGCTACAATCCCGTTCCAAGGGACCCCGCAGCAGGAGCAGGAGCTTCTCGCTGTTATCGCTTCGCTCAAGGATCAGCAGGGCTGCCTGATGCCCATTATGCAGAAGGCACAGGACATTTACGGCTATCTCCCGATCGAAGTGCAGACAATCATCGCTGAACAGCTGAACATCCCGCTGGAGAAGGTTTTCGGTGTATCCACCTTCTATGCGCAGTTTACGCTGTCTCCCAAGGGCAAATACCGCATCTCCGTATGTCTCGGTACTGCCTGCTATGTCAAGGGCTCCGGCAGAGTGCTGGAACTGCTTGAGGAAAAGCTCGGCATCGGCGTGGGTGAGATCACCCCTGACGGCAAGTTCTCTCTGGATGACTGCCGCTGCGTCGGCGCGTGCGGTCTGGCCCCCGTGTTCATGATCAATGATGATGTTTACGGCAGACTGACAGGCAAGGCAGAAGAAATTGACGAAATTCTCGCAAAATACGCCGATTGATTCGGACATACCAAATTAGGAGGTTTATCTATGAAAACATTGCAAGACCTCGCTGAAATCAGAGAAAAAATGCGCAAGGAAGTCGCACTTCGCACCGGCGATGATGCTGCTTCCAAGTATGACAAGCAGGTTCTGGTTTGCGGCGGTACGGGCTGTACTTCTTCCGGCTCCATGAAGGTCATCGAAAAGCTCGAATCTGAGCTTGCTGCAAATGGCCTGACCGATAAGATCCAGGTTGTCAAAACAGGTTGCTTCGGTCTGTGCGCACTGGGCCCGATCATGATCGTTTATCCGGAAGGCACATTCTATTCCAAAGTCAACGTGGATGAGATCCCGCGCATTGTCAAGGAACATTTCGTGGAGGGCAACCCTGTCAAGGAGTTCCTTTATCAGGAAACAGTCACCGAAGATGGCATCAAGCCGCTGAAGGAAACTGCATTCTATAAAAAGCAGAACCGTCTGGCACTGCGCAACTGCGGTGTCATCAACCCCGAGAACATCGAGGAATACATCGGCCGTCAGGGCTATGAGGCACTTGGCAAGGCGTTGACCTCCATGTCGCAGGATGAAGTTATCCAGGCCATTCTCGACAGCGGTCTGCGCGGCAGAGGCGGCGGCGGCTTCCCGACCGGTCAGAAGTGGAAGCTCGCAAAGAACCTCGTTCCCGATGCTGACATGAAGTATGTCTGCTGCAACGCCGACGAGGGCGACCCCGGTGCATTCATGGACCGTTCCATTCTGGAGGGCGACCCCCACGTTGTCCTCGAAGCAATGACCATCGCAGGCTATGCAATCGGCGCAAAGCAGGGCTTCATTTATGTCCGTGCAGAGTATCCGATCGCTGTTGAGCGTCTGCGCATTGCAATCAAGCAGGCAAGAGAAGCAGGTATGCTGGGCGAACACATCTTCGGCACTGACTTCTCCTTCGATATCGACCTTCGTCTGGGCGCAGGCGCATTCGTCTGCGGCGAAGAAACCGCTCTGATGACCTCCATCGAGGGCAACCGCGGCGAACCCCGTCCCCGTCCGCCTTTCCCGGCTGAAAAAGGTCTGTTCCGCAAGCCGACCATCCTCAACAACGTTGAGACCTATGCAAACATCCCGCAGATCATCCTGAACGGTGCAGGCTGGTTCACCGCAATGGGCACCGAGAAGTCCAAGGGCACCAAGGTGTTCGCTGTCGGCGGCAAGATCAACAACACCGGTCTGGTCGAAGTGCCGATGGGCACCACGCTCCGCGAAGTTGTCGAAGAAATCGGCGGCGGCATCCCCAACGGCAAGAAGTTCAAGGCTGCTCAGACAGGCGGTCCTTCCGGCGGCTGCATCCCTGCTGGACACTTCGATGTCCAGATCGACTACGATAACCTTATCGCCATCGACTCCATGATGGGCTCCGGCGGTCTGATCGTTCTCGACGAGGACAACTGCATGGTCGATATCGCAAAGTTCTTCCTCCAGTTCACCGTCGATGAATCCTGCGGTAAGTGCACACCTTGCCGTATCGGTACCAAGAGAATGTACGAAATTCTCGAGAAGATCACCAACGGCAACGGCACGATGGAAGACCTCGACAAACTCGAGGAACTCTGCAAGTATATCAAGGCAAATTCGCTGTGCGGTCTGGGTCAGACAGCTCCGAACCCCGTGCTGTCCACGCTCCGTTATTTCCGCGACGAGTATATCGCACACATTGTTGATAAGAAGTGCCCCGCAGGCGTCTGCAAGTCGCTGCTGCACTTTGAGATCGACAAGGACAAGTGCATCGGCTGCGGAATGTGCGCAAAGCAGTGCCCTGCTTCCGCAATCGACAGAACCGATTATACCGCTGAAGGTCACAAGCTCGCATCCATGGCGATCGACACCACCAAGTGTGTCAAGTGCGGTGCCTGCATGAGCAAGTGTAAGTTTGGCGCAATCAGCAAGAAATAATAAGGAGGCTTCACAGCATGAGTGATATGGTAAATGTAAAGATTAACGGTCAGGCTGTTGCAGTTCCGAAGGGTTCTACAATTCTCGAAGCCGCCCGTGCAGCAGGTGTGGTCATCCCCACACTCTGCTACCTCAAGGATATCAACGAGATCGGCGCATGCCGTATGTGCGTGGTCGAGGCAAATGAGGGCAGAGGCTTCCGCATCGTCGCAGCCTGCGTCTATCCTGTCAGCGAGGGCATGGAGGTTCTCACCAATTCTCCGAAGGTTCTCGACTCCAGAAGAAAGACAATGCAGCTCATCCTCTCCAACCACGAGAGAAAGTGCCTCTCCTGCGTGAGAAGCAAGAACTGCGAACTCCAGAAGCTTGCAAACGATCTGGGCATCGAGGATGACGGCTTCTACGACGGCGAAAAGAATGCGTACAGCATCGACGAGACTGCTCCTCATATGTTCCGCGATAACAACAAGTGCATCCTGTGCCGCCGCTGCTCCGCAGTCTGCGAGCACACACAGGGCATCGGCGTCATCGGTGCCAACGACAGAGGCTTCTCCACCCACATCGGCTCCGCATTTGAAAAGGGTCTGGGTGCAACTTCCTGCGTTTCCTGCGGTCAGTGCATCAATGTCTGCCCGACAGGCGCACTCTCTGAAAAGGATTTCGTCGATGAAGTTCTGGCAGCGATCGCTGATCCCGGCAAGCACGTTGTCGTGCAGACCGCACCTTCCGTTCGTGCAGGTCTGGGCGAATGCTTCGGCAATCCCATCGGCACCAATGTCGAGGGCAAAATGGTCGCAGCACTCAAGCGTCTGGGCTTCGACTTCGTTTTCGATACCAACTTCACCGCTGACCTGACCATCCTCGAGGAAGGCTCTGAGCTGCTTGAGCGCGTCCAGAATAAGGGCGTTCTCCCGATGATCACTTCCTGCTCTCCCGGCTGGGTCAAGTTCTGCGAGCACTACTATCCCGATCTGATCCCGAACCTCTCCACCTGCAAGAGCCCGCAGCAGATGTTCGGTGCTGTTGTCAAGACCTATTTCGCAGAGAAAATGGGCTGGGATCCCAAGGATATCGTTTCCGTTTCCATCATGCCCTGCACCGCGAAGAAGTTTGAAATGGGCAGAGAGGATCAGTCCGCAGCAGGTGTTCCTGACATCGACTTCGCACTGACCACCCGTGAACTCGGCAGAATGATCGACCGCGCAGGCATCGACTTCAATGCACTGCCCGATGAGAAGTTTGACGATCCGCTCGGCATCTTCTCCGGCGCAGGTCTGATCTTCGGCGCAACCGGCGGCGTTATGGAAGCAGCACTTCGTTTCGCAGTCGAAAAGATCACAGGCGAGACTCTGCCTGCTGATAAGCTCGATTTCAAGGAAGTCCGCGGCACCGAGGCAATCAAGGAAGCAAGCTACACGGTCGGCGGTCTGACTGTGAAGGTTGCAGTTGTCAGCGGTCTGGCAAATGCCCGCAAGCTGATGGACAAGGTTCGTGCCGGCGAAGCGGATTACACCTTCATCGAAGTCATGGCTTGCCCCGGCGGCTGTGTCAACGGCGGCGGTCAGCCGATTCAGCCCGCATCTGTCCGCAACTTCACCGATATCCGCGCACTCCGTGCAAAGGCACTTTACGATGAAGATGCAGCGATGACACTGCGTAAGTCGCAGGATAACCCCGCAGTCAAGGCACTTTATGATGAGTACCTCGGCGAGATCGGCGGTCACAAGGCACACGAGATCCTGCACACTTCTTATGTCGCACGCAAAGTCAACTTCTGATTGACGGATTGACGACAAAGAAACAGCCTGTCCTCTGTAAGCGGGGACAGGCTGTTTCATTCCACGAAAGGAGCATCCGCACATGGAGCTTCAGATCAAGAGCAAATCGGCAAAGCGAATCCTCGACCGGCTGGAAAATTTCGACCAGGAGGCGTTTTCCAAGCGTGTGGAGGAGGAAAATCTCGGAAACATGGTGATCGCGGAGGGATTGCTGCTCGGATATCTCGACAGCTTTTTCACGATCATCGCGGGGCGCGGGATTCAGCTTGACATGACCTATCAGACCGTTGACCGCCTGCCGACAGCCATCGCAGAGCTGTATATTTTTCATCGGATGGGCGGGGTATATCAGAATGAGCCTGTGAAGCGCATCGGACTGGTGGAGAAAACGCTGGCGGCGTATCTGACGCTGCTTGCGATGAACGAACATGGTTATTCGATGCGGGTACGTGATTATCTTGCGGATCTGCGCAAGGGGAAAAAGTCGGAATATCCGTTGTGGGCGGAGATGTTTTCGATCATGACGGGACCGCATGCGGATGTGGATCTGCTGCCGTCGTGTGTGATTGCGCATGACCGCACGGGGATTTACGTATCGCGGAACGGTTTGCGGCTGAATGCTGAGCCGATCGTCGAGGTGTATCGTTTCATGAGCAATGTGAATCTGACGAAGTACGGCTTCACGAACATTGAGGCGAAGTGACACCAAAAGAAACGAAAAATGCGGACGATCTGAGATCGCCCGCATTTTTGTTGATAGAGATGTCGTTGATCATGGGATTCCAAAGGGACAATGTCCCTTTGGCAGGGGGTGGGGACGGAGTCCCTATTTCAAATGCGCCGCCGGCTCAACTTTATGGCTGTGTTGTCACTTCGGCTTCCGTGTTGCAGCCTGTCACCGTGAAATCCACTTCGATCCGCGACCACTCCGCAAAGTCCTCGGGATTGACGATCACTGCCGCATATTCCGCACTGTCAGGCGACACTGTTCCCTCAACACTGTGCGCATCTTCGGGGATTCCCTTTGCTTTCGGATTGCAGAGATTCGTCCGCATTTCAATGCCGTCGTCGGAGCAGGTATAGTTTTTCGCAGTCAATTCGATTTTTTTGCCATTCACGCGCACCGCATCCACGGTGATGGTCAGGTTCGGAAAACGCTTTTTTCCCTCCACGACCTGCACCGCCGCAAAACTCAGCCCCTCGCAGAGACTGTTGCCCGCCGTATTGCCCGTTCTCTCGTATCGGCAGCCTTTCGATTCCGCCGTGACCCCAACGGTGTATTTGCCGTTGCCTGCAATTTTGACGGTTTTCGCGTCGTAGGCGAGCAGATCATTCGCAGAACCGAAATACTGCACAAGCCACTGCGCATCGGCAACCGCGAGAAACGCATCGCCTGCCTTTGCGGTAACGGCTTCTTCGAGGTCACTCGGCTTGGTGAACTTCACCTCGGCGGCTTCGGTGGTTTCGGTGTGGGCGGTGGTCAGCAGGGGGGCGGTTTGCGATGTTTCACTTTCGGAATTTTCGCGATTGCAGCCTGCAAGCGATAAAAGGAATATTGCGGCACTGCAAATTGCAAGGATTTTCGTTGTTTTCATGATTCATCTTCTTTCTGCGGCACAGCTGTTTTGCCGCACCGATGTCTCTTCCTTCCATGATACACGGTTTTGCGGCAAATGGCAATAGGCAAAGCAAACAAAGATGAACCACGGCATCCAAGGGTTTCCTGTCGATTTTGAAACAGCGTTTGTGCGATATGTAGAATCTTGGGCACGCAATTTGTGCATCATTGCCAAAACAAAAGGTTAATCAACAAATCGTCATATTTTCAGCAACCTTAATAAAGCTTAAATTCGTGTTTTTAGCCGAATTATAGCGTTGGTTCAGATAAAAAACGAAAAATTATACGGAAAGTTTTTTTTTGCCGGGTATTTACAAATCGGTGAATTTGTGATATAATGATGTCTATATATCAGACCATGTTTTGCATAGATTTCTCTAGCATACTATTATAATAGTATCGTTCATGTCAAATGCAAAGCGCAACAGATGGAAAGGAGGCTTTCTCCATGAAAAACGGCATTCGGATGTCCGACATTGCAAAGGAACTGAATGTCAGCGTTGTAACGGTATCCAATGCACTGAATGACCGCGGCGGTGTCAGCGAAGAAATGCGCCGAAAAATCCGCGAACGTGCATCGCAGCTCGGCTATCGTCCGTCTGCGCCTCGCACACCGCGCAAGCCTGTCAGCAGTGAGATGCTCGAAAGCGGCAGCATCGGGATTCTCACAAGCGAACGATTTGCAGGAGTCCGCGGAACATTCTATTGGTTCCTGACCGCAGGCGTCTCAAAAGAACTGACACACTGTAATCTGTATTCCGTTTACGAGAGTGTCTCTGTCACGGATGAACAGGAATGTATTCTGCCGCGCATCGTCAGCGAACGACAGGTGCGTGGGCTGATCATCGTCGGACAGCTTGCCCGTCCCTATCTCGATAAGCTTGCAGCTACGCACATTCCGCTGCTGTTCCTCGATTTTTACGATAAACACAGCGATATCGACGCCGTCATTTCTGATAACTTCTATGACAGTTACCTGATGACGGACCGTCTTGTGATGCTGGGGCACAAGAAAATCGGATTCATCGGCACGGTCACTGCCACAAGCAGTATCCACGACCGCTATCTGGGCTATGTCAAGTGCATGATGGAAAACGATCTTGAACAGAAGCCTTCGTGGGTGATCGACGACCGTTTGCCCGACCGTACCGTGTTCAATCAGTTTGATTTCCCGATGGATGATATGCCGACCGCATTTGTCTGCAACTGCGACGAAACTGCGTTCCGTGTCATCGGGGAACTGCAAAGGCTCGGGTTCCGTGTGCCGGAGGATATCTCCGTCACGGGATACGATAATTATACCGTTTCGGATATGTGCCAGCCTGCCATCACTACGGTGGAAGTGGACCTGACGGAAATGGCGCACACGGCAGTCGCACTGCTGATGCAGCGGCTGGAAAATCCGCAGAAACCCGCAGCACGCCACGTCATTCCGGGCCGCATCATCATCAAACAGTCCATGACGGATGCGCCAAATCGGTGAAAAGACATTATTACTGAAAAAGACTGGCGAAACAACTAAAAATCGGGAGCAATTTTTGGCTAAAAAACTGTTGCAAATCCGATGAAGTTATGCTATAATATGTATGGTTCGTAGTGTGACCATTATCGGGCATTTTATACCCATTTTAAGATTGCGGATGATGGTCGGCGCCAAAACCCAAGGTGCAGCACAGCGAAAAATAAAACCGCGCGGTTCGCTCACCGCTGCGGAATCTAAAATAATGGCTCGCAGGAGGTGGTTTTATGCCGAGTTTTGCTTACACAGCGAAAGATGCCGTCGGTAATGTACGTCAAGGTGTCATGCAGGCGGAAGATGAGCAGGAATTTCTGGCAAAAATCAGAGAAAAGGGAATGTACGTCAGTAACTACAAGGAGCGCAACTCAACTGTAAAGACCGTCAAGAAGTTCAAAACCAAGGACTTGGCGTTCTGCACAAGACAGCTTGCAGCAATGTTGACCTCTGGTCTGACCCTTGTTAAGGCACTGGACATTCTTTGCAGAGAGCAGGAGAGCGAAGCTGCTCGAAACGTATGGCGTGATGTCTACGAAAACGTGCAAAAGGGTGAATCCTTCTCTGATGCATTGGAAGTTCACGGCAGTGTGTTCCCAACGCTGTTCTCGGCAATGGTCGGTGCAGGTGAAGCATCAGGTTCTCTGGATATCATCATGCAGCGACTCAGCGACTACTATGCAAACCAGAACAAGATTTCCAACACCATCAAGAGTGCAATGGTTTACCCGATCATCCTGGTTGTCCTGACGATCGCGGTTGTCATCGGTGTCTTCGTGTTTATCATGCCGACGTTCACCGAACTCTATGACGATGAAAGCCAGATGCCCGGTCTGACACGAGCAATGGTCGGCATCGGTGAATTCATGGTGAAGTATTGGTACATCCTGCTTGGCGTGACCGCCGCCCTGATCTTCGTTGCAATCTATGCTTTGAAGCTGCCCGATGTCAGAATGAAATGGGACCGCTTCATTATCAAGGGACCCGGCTTTGGAAAGCTGGTCGTCAAAATTTATACCGCTCGTTTCGCGCAGACCATGGCTTCCCTTTATTCTTCCGGTCTGCCGATGGTCGAATGTCTGAAGCGTTCATCCGATACGCTGGGTAACTCCTACATCTCTTTCAAGTTCCGTGAGATTATCGATGAGGTGAAATCCGGTGAAACACTGAGTTCTTCGATTCAGCGTGCTGACATCTTCGACTCAATGTTCTGCTCCATCATCTTCGTCGGTGAAGAAGCCGGTGCTTTGGACGACATTCTCCAGAAAACCGCTGATTACTACGATGAAGAAGCTGACTCCGCAGTCAAGCGTCTCTGCTCGCTGCTCGAACCTGTCATGCTGATCGTTCTCGGTATCGTCATCGGTCTCGTCTGCGGCGCATTCTTCCCGGCACTGTATGGTTCTATCGGCAACATCAGCTAATCTCCCCCGAAACTCCTACGGCACACATAAAAAATTTTCCTGCGCGGCGGCTGCCATGCCGCCGCAGGGAATGTGATTTTTCTGAATAAATTAGAGAGGTGGAAATCGTAAATGCTTTCATTTGACATTACCGACCGAAATATACGAATCATCAGAGGAACCGAGAGTAACGGTAAAATTCGTATCAACTCGGGCGCAACCCTTGACCTCGAAGAGAATATCATCGAAAACGGTCACGTTTGTGATGTTCCCAGACTGGCAACACAGATCAACCAGGTGCTTCACACCAATAAGATGGGTGATAAGGAAGCCATCATCAGTATCTCCTCCAACATGACCATCTTCAAGGAACTCCATATCCAGAAGGCTGCAAAAGAGCAGGACTTCATGAAAATGGTTCGTGCTGAAATGTCCGCGGCTCTGGGTATCGACGATTCCTATTCCGTGTCCTACATCATTGTCGGAGATTCCGACCAGACCGAAGGCGCAGTCAAGGTTCTCGCAACTGCCTGCCCGTATGAGGTCGTTGATTCCTACAAGCGCGTGTTCAGCATGCTCCAGATTACGCTCCGCAGCGTCATGATCGGATGCAACTGCATCACCAAGGTTCTGCTCGCAGATACGAAGGTCAAATCCAAGATGCCTTTGCTGGCTGTCCAGATTGACAACAACTTCATCTCCCTGAACCTCTATGAAAAGAATCAGCTCTCCTTCTCCCGTTTCGCTTCCATTTCTGCTGAGGACTACGCAGGTTCTTCTGACTATGTTTTTGAAGCTGTCAACGAGAACATCTTCCGTATGCTCCAGTTCCAGAAATCCAAGTCCGAGAGCGAGAACATCGAAAACGTCATCTTCTATGGTGATACCCGCGAATATGTCCGTCTGACCAATGAACTGGAAAAGATGGGTATTCGTACCAGCATCATCAATGTTCCCCCGCAGATCCACGGCTACGAAAACCTTGAGTTCTCCGTTTACGCAAACGCCATCGGCGCAATGTTCAAGCGTAATAAGGAGACTGAGCGCATCAACCTGCTGGAAACTGATACCTACAACAACAACAAGATCAAGTCGGATTCCAGCTACTTTATGGTTCTTCTCATTTCCATTCTGGCTGCAATCGGCATTTGCTTCGCAGGCTGGCTGTTCTTCAAGATCCGCAATGAGGTTGTCGAGGGTCAGATTGAGGAGATCCAGGAGAAGAAAGATTCCGCGCTGTGCGCCGATTTGAAAAAACAGCTCAGTGATTTGGAGACACTTGACAAAAACGTCAAGAGCTACTATGACGGTGTCTACTCTGCAAACGAGGCTTATAAGAGCCGCGATTACATCCTCAGCGAGGATTATAGCGATATTGAAGAAACCATCCAGAAGGTTTTGGCCGAAACTCTTGGCGAAGAAGTCAATGAAGAAAACAAGGATGACTTCTACACAATCGAAAAACTCGATTACTCCAGCGGCGTTTATGATATGAGTCTGAACTTCAAGGCGCAGGAAGATGTGAAACTTCAGGAAGCCCCTGCAAAGCTGATTCAGGAATTCCGTGCTATGGATCAGATCTACGATGCAAATTACAGCGGCTATAATCTGGTAGAGTACGAAGCAGATGATGCCAAGAAACAGAATGCTGCACCGCAGTACGATGAAGAAGGCAACGAAATTGTCGCAAACAACAAGGACGAGAAGGAAAAGACCCAGCGCGTTGATATGGATATCCGTCTTGTGATGAAGGGCGACGGCATTTCGCTTGAGGAAAATGCAGAAAGCGAGGAGAAGTAAATGAAATTATCATATCGTGATCGTATTATTCTACTTATCGTATTGGTTGTGGCAATTCTGCTGCTTGGCGTGTTTGTGTTCATCAAACCCCAGTGGGAAGCTTTGAATACAAATAAGAAAACGCTGGAAGATGAGCAGAAAAAGTGGTCAGACACACTTTTAGAGTTTGGCAGAATCAATTCTCTGAGAGAAAAGATCCAGAAAAATCGCGATAATGCTGAGAAGATCTCCAAGCATTTCGCTGATTCCATGGATGCTACCGAACTCGATCAGTTCATTCAGAAGAACTTCCTGAACAGCGAAGAATTTAAGGATGCTGACATCGAACTGATGAATGGTTTTGACGTCAAGGACGCGGGAACCACAACCATGAGCTACTACTACTACAAACCCAGCGTTGTTACTTATCCGCTTTATGAGCGTGCAGATTTCGACGGCTCTTTGAAAAAAGCAGTCAAAGAACTGAACAAAGAAGCGGATGCGCTGAGCGCACGCAGTAACGAAACGGTCGGCGTTGGTACTTCGTCCTTCACATTGAAGATCAATAAAGAGTACACCGATAAGCTGATCGACAAAGTTCGCGAGTATGCGGAGAAGAATGACGACGCAATGGCAATCACATCCGTTACAATTGCGGAATATGATTTCAATGGTACACCTGAAGACAAGGCAGCAGAAGGCGAGGATGCAGCTGCACAGCCGAAGAACGATGACAAAAAGGCAGATAAACCCGGTTATACCGAAGTTGCGTTCAACTATCAGGTCTACTACATGCAGGAACCGACGCCTGTAACAAGCGTCATCGGTCCGGAGTATGACAGTTCTCTGTGGGATGGCAAAGAGTGGAAATCCTATTCATCCCCGAATGCAGCGAACTCAGAAAAGGCAGAGTAAGAATTTGAAACGGCAAAACCTTTCCCAAGAAATTGGTGAAAGGTTTTGCACCATGCGAAAGGTGGATGCCAAATGAAAAAAATGAAAGGAAAGGTCAAGGGTACTGTTCTGTTTACCGTCCTCACCGTGATGATGGTAATGGTCTTATTCTTGATGTCTACACTCATCCTGACGACATCTGCACAACGACGCACATACTACACTTATTTCCAAAAACAGGCGCAGTATGCTGCACAGTCTGCGCTCGATACCGTTAGTTCACTTCTGTATAGTTATGGTGAAGCAGGAACAGGAACAGATGAGGGATCTAGTTCTGTGCTGCCGGATGGCAAGTCGTTCTATGAGTGGATGAAAGATCTCGACAACAATAGCGACGAAGCAGCACGTACAATCACGATCCAGTTCAATGGCAAGGGCAATCAGCCCATCATGGGTATGGACGGCACTGCTGTCTCCTGTGTGTTTGAAAAACTGGATGAAAAGTCAGTATTCTGGGATGATATCAACAAGGAGATCGCCGCAAAGGAAGGCTGGAAAGTCACCGCAACGGCAACAGTTGGTACCGGCAACAACAGATCTGACTATACCATTTGCAACTACATCTATAACAACCGAATTGACACCATGGGCGAAGATGCCGAAAACACGGCGGCATTCAGAATGCTTGGTGCAGGCAATTTCGAATATGAAGAAAAAACAACAGGCACAAAGAAAAAGACGGATTATGGCACGATTGCTGATCCGTATCCGTTTGAGAAGCATGCTGTGTACACATTCTCGCCTGTGGTTGGCGCTGGTGCTGATAACATGAGAGCGCTTGGTCCTCAGTCCAGTGGTCTGAATCATTTCCCGGTGGGAAGAAAGAAATATAGTGAGGCAGCTGGTGTGCAGAATGATCTGTTTTCCGTCGGCAGCACCACATTTGTTGGAAGCAGAAACTCGGAAACAGCTGACACGTTTATTTTCCAAAATCCGGGTGAAGGCTTTGTTGTATATGGCGACTACACCAACAGCAATAACCTGACGTTTACCTCTCAGATGTCTTCGGAACCGTCTGAGTACCGTAAGAATGGCTATGTCTATATTGACGGCACATTCCGCCCGCAAAATGTTTTCAAGATTAACCTCAAGGATGCACACAACGTGAATGATTATGCAGGTGAGCAGAGAGTCAACATTTATTGCGGAGCATGGGAAAGAGATCAGAACGGTTTTGACCTTAAATATGCTGACATCTATATGTATGATCCGGCTAAGGATTCTAAGTTCTGCCAAACATCGTCTTCACTTCAGGCATTTGTCTATGACCAAGTCAATAAGGATAATGTTGCTGCAGGTAAGCATTCCGGCAACCTGATTTGCAATAACAATTCCATCACATTTACGGGAGCAACGACCATTGAAGGCGACTTCATCTTTACAAATCCGAACGGTACGATTAAAGGCGATGTGACCGTAAATGGAACATTTGTATGCGCAGGCACAGTAAATGGAACAGTCAATGCGAAAGGCGGCACCAAGTCGGTTGCAGAGTATTCGCAGGGTTATCCCGAGGATTATGCACAGAAAGCTCCTGCTAATTACCAGATTTCTGCAATGCCGTTCTCCTGCCGTCTCGACGAGATTTTTGAGACCTATGTTCGTTGGGATCTGCCGCAGTCAGATAAAGATGCGACCGGTTGGAAAGACGACATGATCTTGGAAAGTGAAGCGGCAGGTCACACTTGGGTTTTGCTTGAACTCGAAAGCGATGACGGCAAAAAGTGGTTCCCCTCGACAGAACCTGTTGATACTGACAAAAGTCAAAAAGGTGTTCAGTCTCCCAACTCGTTCATTCCGCTTCCGCAGATTGTAACCACGGCAGGTGTTTCTTATCCGACAAGTGAGACAGCATTCACTTCACTGTATGGTGCCTTCAGTGATAATTCGCCATTGTACTATAAGGGTGATGATGGCAAATATCACATCAATGAAGCGAAAACCGTGAAATTTATCTCGCATGATGCAGACGGAGGTGAACAGCCTCAGACAATCACAGCGCGTGTTGTGAAAGAGAGCTGCACAATTGATCTTGGAAAACTCAGCGGAGATATTGAGCTTCCTGATGGCTCAAAGGCAAATGGATTGCAAAGAGAAACATTGTTCATTGATGCGTCAAAAGCAACCGGCACAAACCCGATTGTTATTTATCTGAAGGGCACAAACCCCAGCGGATTCGATATCATCATCAATAATACCGCATCTTATCTGAACGATGACTATACGAATCCTATCGCGTATGCAAAAGAAGGTTTGCATGCAGGCAAGGATGAAGTGATCATCTGGCTTGAAGGAAAAGATAATACACAGAGAGATCTTTCTGCTGATGGTATTACGCTTCAGATTCTGACCACAGGCGGTTATTATCAGACTGTGAAAGAGAAGATCGATGCAATCAGCAACCCGATTTATCCGGGTGCAGGTAAAGCAACTGCAGGCGACGAGTATAAGTTTGAACTTGTTCCGAATGTTGCAATCTACGGCAACGCAAGCACAACATATTTTGCGGGCGGTCTTGTCCTGAATGCGGATGTCAGAATGCCGCAGTCCAACCTCAAAATCAGTGCAAACAAGTATCAGAATGTTCATGCATCTTATCGTCAGGAACAGGAAAACATAACCTTTACTTGTTCGCAGACTTCTGCTGTCATGGGCATTGGTACTCTGCTTGTGAATGATCTGCTCGGTCAAAACAAGCCGATGTATATCTACCTTGGCGATGGCCATAGACCGACGACTTACTCTGAAGAGGAAGATGACGAAAATAAGGATGAAACATATTACTACCACCTCGGCGACGCTGTAGATTCCTCTCAGAAACTGCTTGACCCGAAGCAGGGTAACTTTGGTGTTGACCACCAAGGCGCAAACTAAAGAAACGGAGGCGATTTTATGAAACGTGCAAAAGGTATGACGTTAATTGAAATCATCGTTTCTATGGCAATTTATGCCGTGATTGCACTCCTGTTGAGTCAAATCATGATGACGGTCAACGCAACCATTCGCAACACAAATTCTCTGAACAAGCGACTCACGGCGGAATCTTATTATGCTGATAACGGGATTGGCGGCGCAATCGGTATGGACATGGCTGTCACCGCTGACGAGGACGCGCTCTCAAGTATCGTGTGCGATGTGCCTGCCTCCATTGACGGCTCTACCAGAGCATCCGTCACATTCAGCAAGTCGGACGGAACAGCGATGCAGAGAGGTATTATGTCTCACGCTTCCCTGTACGAGTATGCTTATCAGGATGAAGATGAAGACTTCCGCAACAACAACGATGTGCATTACAAGTTTTTGAGCATCAACAGCGCATCCAGCAATGGTGCAAATAATAATGAAGCACTTCGTCTTTCGCTGCAGGTGATCACTCCTCTGACATCTGTAAATGTGAATAAAGTTTCCGGCGGTGTTGTGGAGAACGTGACAAAGGTTGTCATTACTTCTACAGACTTGGCAAATCCCGATGAAGGCACGCCAAACATGAAAACTTTCCCGGCATCAAAGCTGAATCTGGAGACAGGCGGAAAAGCATCGCTTCTGAAAGTTGATGATGAAGCGAGTGACGGCATCTTGCTCAAAAGAGGTTTTGATTCCACTGACCCCGGCAGCAAGGATAAGCAAACTAAGAAAGTCCATATCACCATTTACGGCGAATTGGCCACAAAATATCAGGGCGCAATTTTCGGCATGAAGAGTGATGGTAAAGAAGGCAAAACCGGTGTGAATGAAGTTGAGTTCATCGACGGTGATGTTGAGGTCATGTCCCACAAGGTCGGTGAGAGCAGTTCGCAGTGGCTGATCTCGTTCTATGAGACAGCAATCTGCAATCTGGATATCGCTACGACCGATGTGGACGGTCATAATCGTCCGATCATCGCAACCTATGACGTGAACAGTAGTGCAATCAGCGGTAGTCCGTATAAACTTGATAAGTGAGGAGGGCGTGTATGAAAAAGAAAATTTTGAAAGGCTTCACGCTCGTCGAAATGGTCGTCGTGCTTGCTCTGTTCTCACTCATCATGTTCAGTGTTGCGCAGCTGCTTGACCCTGTTTCCAAGTATTTTGTGCGAAGCGCAAACTTTGAAAACACCACTGCTTGCGTCGATAACATCCGACGTGCGATTGAAGGCAACCTCAAGTATGCAAACCGTGTGCGTGCGTATTCCGGCTTTGAAGCGTATGACGCTTCCAAACCCGATGAACCGAGCGCACAGGTGCTCACACACGTCAGGAACTTCTACACGGATTTTATGACGACCAAGGACATCATGGATGTTTCACACAAACGTGCCGTTACTGATACGGAAGGCGTCATTTATGTGCTTGTGTTTGATAACAACGACCACAAGAATTATCAGACCATCGAGACACTGCATGAATACAATGATGGTGAGAAGAACCGTGGTATGATCACTTTGATGGAATTCAAATTTGATCAGTACAACGGTCCCAATGAGCCTGATGTCGTAGCTTCAGTGGATAATGCCAACGTGCAGAACTGGTATGTCAACCCCAAGCTTTACGGCAACTTTGATTTCTATTATTCCTTGGGTGAGGATACAGGTTCTGTACCTCCCCCT
This sequence comes from Oscillospiraceae bacterium, assembly GCA_045617625.1. GTDB lineage: Bacteria > Bacillota > Clostridia > Oscillospirales > Ruminococcaceae > Firm-04. The sequence goes on from JAZLJA010000039.1 coordinate 28,732, forward strand.
GCGGAATCCGGTGAAGGCGAGTCCTCCGCGGAATCCTCTGTGCCTGATGCAACTGATATTTCGCCCAGCAACTTCATAATCAATATTTTTGCGGATGAAATTGTGTTCAACAAGGAACTCGATGCCTTTGAAGCAGTGAAATCGAGCAATGTGAGCAGTGCAACCTTCTCGATGAAGAATGTTCTGGATGAACATGGCAAGATTGGATATGACAACGTTACTTATCTGTCAAAAGGCACAGATGAAGCAGCCGCAAAACCGGAAGATTTTTCCGCATCCAGGGTTCTCCGCTTTGCAAGCGAGAGCAATCCTTCCGCTTCAAGCGATATGTTCTATTTCATCTATACAACCCCTGATACAACACACTCTTCCGGTCCTTACTACGAGAAAGCAATTAAGGAGGAAGAAGGCGGTATTCCCGGGCTGGACGAAAGTTCTACCTGAGAAGATCTGAATTGAAATTGTTTCCAGCAAAGAGAAAGGCAGCCGGTGTTGCCCGGCTGCCTATCTCTTGAATCTTTTTTGCGTTATCGCAGGGTCAGGATATTCGTGTAGAATTCCTCGATTTCAGGCTGCGGCAGCAGCGTGGAGAGATACCAATCAGTGAGCATTTCTCCGAACATTGCCCCGATGAAAAGCCCCATGCAAAGATACGGTCCCAACGCGAATTTCGATTCGCCCGACTTCTTTTTGAGAATCATGCCGAACAGTGCGGCAAGAAGAATGCCGATGAATGCGGAAGGAACCATCGCTTTCCACCCAAGCAGCAGACCTGCAAAGGTCATCAGCAGGGTGTCGCCAAGTTCCACACCGCGGACATCTTCACCGGTTTTCTTTTTGGCGTAAGGTCTGGAGATCTCTCCGATCAGGAAGAACGGAAGCCCGATGCACACTGCACCGATGAGTCGTTCTTTCAGGGTCAGTTCCGTGACGAACCAGCTCGGAATGACCAGAACCAGAATCATTGCCAGAACCCGCATATCCATTTCAAGCGTGTCCCAATCCATGAATCCCACAACGATCAGCACCGATGTGAAAATGCACATCACCACGGTGTTCCAAGTCCATCCGAACACGAGGAAATCCGCAAGGTATAAAATACCGTTGAGGGCTTCAACGATCGGATATCGCGGCGAGATTTTTTCCCCGCAGCTGTGACATTTTCCTCTGAGAAAGAGCCAGCTGAAAATCGGGATCAGGTCGATGACACGAATCTTCGTGCCGCAGGTCATGCAGTGAGATGAACGCTTGATGAGTGACTCGCCCCTCGGCAGTCGAATGATGACGACATTGAGGAAACTTCCGATGACGATGCCGAATGCAAAGACGATCGGCAGTGTGTAAAGGAAAAATGTCCATTCCATGTATTTCCAGTCGTCAAAGCCTTGCGGCGCTGCGAGCATCATCGCAGCAAGTGAAAATTTTTGGTACATAGCGGTACCTCCTTTATGGTTTGTACTGTTATTTTAACACAGAAAAGCAAATTTTGCAAGTTTATTTTTTTGGAGGTTGAGTATGAGAAACATCCGCATTGGTGACTACCTCGTGGAGGAGGGTCACATCACTCCGGACCAGTTGAAACAAGTACTGGATAAGCAGCATGAATCCGCCGAACCTCGCCGTTTTGGTGACGTTGTGGTGGAACTGGGCTTCATGACCGATGTGAAGTTCGCACAGGCATTGTCCGGTAAACTCAAGGTCCCGTATGTCGATCTCAACAGCGTTGAAATTGACGGCGAAATCGCGAGAAAGGTACCGCAGGATCTGGCGGAACGTCACTGCGTCATCGCAATCAACATGACAGGCCGCCGTTTGACTGTCGCCACGGATGACCCGATTAACTTCAACATTCTCGAAGATATTAAGGTAAAGACCGGTTACGACACCATTCCGGTTCTCGCAACCAGAAATGCCATTAAAAAGGCAATCGGTAAAGCTTACCAGATGTCTGATCTGGGCGATATCGAAGGTGTTGGCGGTCCGCTGCTCAACGAGGAAGATGACGAGTCGAAAGACAGAGTCGAATCCGCTCCTATCGTTAAGCTTGCAACGCAGATCGTTGAAAACGCATTCCGTATGGAAGCAACGGATATTCACATCGAGCCGTTTGACAAGTACACCCAGATTCGTGTCCGTGTCAACGGTGACCTGGTCCCGCTCATGAATGTTTCTTCCAACGTACAGAATCAGCTCTCCACTCGTCTGAAGCTCATCTCCGGCATGAACATCGCCGAGAAGCGTATCCCGCAGGATGGTCGTTTCTCTCAGACCGTTGACGGCATTCCGCTTGACGTCCGTGTGTCTGCACTTCCGATGGTTCACGGCGAGAAGATCGTTATCCGTATCCTTTCCACCGGCGCGATCAAGACCCGTCGTTTGCAGGATCTGGGTATGTCCGATTACAACTACGAACTCTTTAATAGTATGATCAAGTGCCCGCACGGCGTTATCCTCGTTACCGGCCCTACCGGTTCCGGTAAATCTACAACGCTTTATGCAGCCCTTGGTGCAATCGCAAGACCTGACGTAAACGTCGTTACGGTTGAGGACCCTGTGGAAAAACAGATGGAAGGTATCAACCAGTGCCAGGTCAACGTTAAAGCAGGCATGACCTTCTCGGCTGCCCTGCGTTCTATCTTGCGTCAGGACCCTGACATCATCATGATCGGTGAGATGCGTGATGGCGAGACCGCGGAAATTGGTATCCGTGCCGCTATCACGGGTCACTTGGTTCTTTCCACATTGCATACCAACGATGCAGCTTCCACCATCGTCCGTCTGGTCGATATGGGTATTCCTGCATACATGGTCGCTTCTTCCCTCATCGGCGTTGTGGCTCAGCGTCTGGTCAAGGTTCTCTGCCCGAAGTGCAGAAAGCAGAGAATGTCCACACCCGAGGAAAACAAACTCATGCACATCGATCACTCCGTGCCGATCTACGATGCAGTCGGCTGCCCTGAGTGCGGCACCGGTTATCACGGCCGTACCGCTATTCACGAGATCATTCACTGCTCCGCAGGTATCTCCACGCTCATCGCAAACGGCGCAGGCAAAGAGGAAATCGAGAATCTTGCAAGACAGAACGGTACCAAGCTGCTGCGTGATAACGTCTCTGACCTTGTCATGCAGGGCGTGACATCCATGGACGAGCTTGTTCGTGTTACTTACGCCGTTTAATCGAAGTCTGAAACCAAATCAAGAATGGAGGAACTCCCCATGCCTACTATTGTTATCAACAAGATTCTGGACGATGTCCGTTCTCTTGGATGCTCTGACTTGCATTTTACCGTTGGCATCAACCCTGTTGTCCGTCTGCACGGTCAGCTGCGTAAGATGTCCAGCTATCCCGAAATGACCGATGAGATGATCGGCGAGATCATCGACCAGATGACCAACGAGCGTCAGCGTAAGACCGTCACCCAGCACATCGACACGGACTTCTCTTACGTGACCCGCGCAGGTTTCCGTCACCGCTGCAATATCTTCTTCCAGCGTGACCACGCAGCAATTGCAATTCGTCTGCTGCGCAACGATATCCCGACACTGGACGATCTGTATATGCCTCCTGTCATGGCAGAATTTGCTATGCGTCCCCGTGGCCTTGTGCTGATCACCGGTCCTACCGGTTCCGGTAAATCCACCACGCTCGCAGGCATGATTGATTACATCAACTGCAACAAGTCTTCGCACGTCATCACCATCGAGGACCCGATCGAGTACGTTCACGAGCATAAGCGCTGCATGATCAACCAGCGTGAAGTCGGCTCCGATGTTGAGAGCTTCGCAATGGCTCTGAGAGCTGCACTTCGTGAAGACCCTGACGTTATCCTCGTCGGCGAAATGCGTGACTTTGAAACGATTCAGGCTGCGATCACCGCTGCCGAAACTGGTCACTTGGTGCTTTCGACATTGCATACCACCTCTGCTCCTGATACCATCAACCGTATCATCGACGTGTATCCTGAGCATCAGCAGGTGCAGATCCGTACTCAGCTTGCAAACGTTCTTGTCGGCGTTGTTTCGCAGACGCTGCTGCCTTTGAAGAACGGCACAGGCCGTATCGCGGCAATGGAGATCCTCGCTTGCACGGATGCTATTTCCGCAATGATCCGTGAGGGCAAGATCCACTTGATCCTTTCGAGCATTCAGGCAGGTAAAGCACACGGCATGATGTGCCTCGACCAGGAGCTCGCTCGACTGGTCAAAAACAACACGGTCAACGAAATCGACGCGCTGGAAAAGTGCCAGGATAAGACCGAATTCTACCGCTATCTCACCGCAATGGGCGGACAGTCCGTCATTTCGCGTGAGGGCGTCATCGGTTGATTTTTTCAGAGCCTCTCCGATTGGGGAGGCTCTGGTTATTCTTGCTATATGAAATATCAAATTGAGATTTTGACAGAGAATTGCACAAATTATTTTGTTTAATGAGCATCATATAACAGGGGCGCACATCGCCCGATGATGACAAAGCGGTAACACTTTTTGTGCAAAACGGCGAAAACCAATCCAAAAAAAGGGGCAAAAAAACAGGTTTCGTAAAAGTTTGTTCATAATCTCGAAAAAAATTAGAAATCTATTGACATTTCACTTGAAGTGTGATATACTCTAATCATGGAGAACAGGAGAGCGTTAAGACGTCGGCGATCTCCCTGATACTCTAAAGAAAATTCGTTTGGTCAACCAAACAAAACTTTTTGAGGAGGTTTTTTATCATGAAAAAGAAAGGTTTTACTCTGATTGAGCTGATCGTCGTTATCGCAATCATCGGCGTTCTGGCTGCAATCCTGATCCCTGCAATGCTGGGTTACATCAAGAAGTCCAAGATCACTTCTGCAAACTCTGCTGCAAAGTCTGTTCTGACTGCTGCTGCTTCTGCAATCACCGATATGGATGCTGCTGACATTTCCGGCTGCCGTCCTGGTGATATCTCTACCTTCACCTCTAGCTTCACTGAGGTTACTACTAAGGGCACAGACGCTGATGGTGTGTTCTGGTTCAAGATTTACTCCTACTTCAATGATATCAAGAAGCTGGATGTTATGATTTCTGATTTTGATACTGACGGCTGCAAGTACGTTGGTGTTATCGACAGATCCGGTTATCCCGGCTGCGCTGGCAACCACCAGTTCGATGTCGATGATTATGATGCTTTCGATGCTCTGACCACTGGTCAGCTCGAAGCTCTGATTAATTACGCTGAGACGGGACTCTTGTCTTGAGTCGACGACCTAGTTGATGTGACATGTTAATCAAATGCCCCCAGCAATGGGGGCATTTTGGTTATCTTTGTTTTCTTGTTTTGAGAGGATAATGGAAATGAAGAAAAAAGGTTTTACATTGATTGAACTCATTGTAGTTATTGCAATTATCGGCGTGCTTGCCGCAATGCTGATTCCCGCAATGCTCGGGTATATCAGCAAGTCTAAGGTTATGTCTCAAAATTCAAACGCGAAGCATATTCGTGATTCGCTGAACACCGGTTTGATTGAACTCATGGAACGTGACTTTAAGGTTGAACTGGTGGATGGCGTGAAGACCGGCGTGAGCGGTGCCACCATTAAAAATGAGGAGAGTACGCAGGCGAGCAGCTACTCAGCTGATACTGCTGACGAGACTGCTATCCGTAAGATTCTTTACTCCAAGATTTGCAAGGGATTTTCTTCCATAGACAAAATTGATGAGGTCGCTTATGTGATCTCTGACGGCTTTTGTGTTGCCGTTGGCGTTGTTGATGGCAAGTATCCCGGCAGTTCTCCCATCTCCATTGACGCTGACGACTATCTCAGCGAAGATGATGATTGGGATTCTGAAGTTGCCCTGCAATATGTAATTGACAGAGATAAGAAAGTCTCTGATGCAGCTGACGCTGTTGACGGTTGATTTCTTTGAAACATGGAATCCCTCGATGATATTTCATCGGGGGATTTTTTGTTGTGTGTATCTCAGCAGATTCGTTTCTGTTGCGTAATGGAAGCATTGTTGACAAATCTATATGCACATGCTATAATATTACTATTCTGTTATCGGATCGTCGTGCTGACTGATCTTTTTTTGATTCCAAACTACATATCCCGCACTTGAAAAGCAGTGGTTGCTTTTGATTATTTATACTGGAGATGTTTCAATATGTTCTCAAGACTTAAGATGTTTGCTCCGCAGAAAATTCGTTCCCATCATGTGATGCTTATGTTTTTCTCCATTGTCATCGGCATTATTTTTTATGCGGAGATGTATCTCCAGTCTGAAGCAGGAATCCCGTTTTCTATTTTCAGCAGTGTTCTTGCTGCTGTTTCGTTTTACTGCTTTTTTCGGATGTATCCTTCCATCGTGAAAACAGTATTCTGGGAAATCCAAGCGATTCTATATCTCATTGCGGTTTGTATAATACAATTTTTTATTTTGCCGATGCTGCAATCTTTTTTTCAGCCCCCAACAATACCGATGTATCAATCCATAGGAGCAACAGTTGCTGTCTTTTTCGTTTTCATTTTGCTGTTCAACCTGATTTGGATTCTTCATCAGGATTTTGCAAAGAATCCCCGATACATCGGATTTTTCAAATCATTGACATGCTATGGCATAATAGCCGGGGTTGTACCTGAGTCAAAAAGAAAACCATCTGCCTTACATAAGACACTTTTTATTATTTCTTGTATTCTGTTTTTCTGTTCGTTAGCACTCTTTATGTTTACAAGAGTTCTCACCACGAAGTTTGCTTTTATGCAATTCGAGGCAATTCTATTTACGATCAAATATGCAGGGGAGGGTGCTCCTGCCGGTACGATTTCAATGATTGTTAAGAAAATCATTGAAGCTGCGATCATCTTTGTTTTATACTTTGTTTATACGTTTCGATTGCTGCGTTATAAAGAAAAAACTGTATATAGTCTTAACAAAAAGCGTTCTTTTATCGGCGTCATCAGTCCGGATCATACGGTAGTGATTTTGCTGCTACAAATCGTTTTTTTGGCTTATGTGTCGGTTTTCTTTTCGCAAAGCCTTGGATTTGGCGAATACATGAAAAACATCACATCGCCCACCACAATCTATGAGGATTACTATATCCGTCCGGAAAATGATGCACTTGTATTTCCTGAAAAAAAGAAAAATCTGATTTACTTGTATCTGGAATCCATAGAAAGTACGTTTTCCTCAACTGAAAATGGTGGCTGCAATCCCACAGATTATATACCGGAACTCGCTGAACTGGCGTTCCAAAATGTTTCATTTTCCCATAACAACAAACTTGGCGGGCAAAGTGTCTTTTGCCCGAATCTATCCTATACAATGGGTTCTACCGTTGCGCAGACTTCAGGTGTGCTGCTGGTCAGCCCAATGGGAGAGAATGATAGTACCGCAAAAACATTTCTTCCGGGTGCTGTCACATTAGAAGATATTCTGCATGATAACGGATATAATCAAATGTTTATGATCGGTTCAGATTCCATCTTTGCAGGATATGGAAAATATGTAAAAAGATACGATGACAGCGTTTTGTACGAATTTTCATCCGCAGAGGACGAGGGATATTCATCAGACAAGAAAACCATAAAATGGGGGCTGCAGGATATTACACTTTATCAGATCGCCAAAGAAAAAATATTAGAATTGGCATCTGAGGATGAACCTTTTGCTATTTCCATCAGAACTGTAGATACGCACGGCTTTGAATACGGATTTCCATGCGAATTGTGTGATAAGAGTATTGAAGATCAGTATTTATCCGCGATTCGATGTGCAAGCAAACAGGCTTCGGATTTTGTGCAATGGCTATCAGAACAGGATTTCTTTGCTGATACAGTCATTATCATGAATGGCGATCATCTCACACCTGCCCAAATCCCCCCTGAATCTTATTCCATTCCTGACAGTTATGTGCGAGCCAATTATAACTGTTTTATCAATGCCCAGAAGGAGCCTGTCAGTTTCCAAAACCGCATTTTTACAGCGATGGATATGTTCCCAACGACACTTTCTGCGCTTGGCGTCACGATTGAAGGCGACCGATTGGGCTTGGGAACGGATCTGTTTTCTGAGACACCGACATTGTGTGAAGAACTTGGTGCTGATTACTTCATTCAGGAATTACAAAAGCATTCGGATTACTATTTCAAGACTTTCTGGGGATGAGAGAACAACATTGCATCCGCAGATGCCGAAATACCCGCCCTTCTTCCAACAGTTTATGTGGACAGACAAAATCCCCCGATGATATTTCATCGGGGGATTTTTTGCTGCCTGTTTACATGGATTATAGGGTGGTCAGTCCGGCGATTGATTTCAGAATCAGCACGACATCGTTTGCAGTGTACGATTTGTCATAATTGACATCGCCGTTGATTTTGCCCTGTGCGGTGACATCCACGGTGGTGTCGTTTGAAACCAATCTCGAAAGCAGGATCGCATCCGAAACGGTCACTTTGCTGTCGCAGTTGACATCGCCCATGAGTCCGGCTCTATCCGAATTGGTGGGATCTTCGACGGAATTTTGTGATGTGCTCAGCGTGGTTGAGGTGTTTGTTGTGGTCGAGGATGTGGTTGATTTGGGTGTTGTCGTGGTGGGTGTTGTGTTGGATGTTGTTGTTGTAGATGTGGTGGTAGTGGTGCTTGTTGTAGTGGTGGTAGTCGTTGTTGTGGTGGTTGTGGTTTTACTTGTGGTCGTGGTAGTAGTCGTAGTAGTCGTGGTTGTTGTGGTAGTGGTCGTCGTCGTGGGGCTTGTGCTCGGCTCGGTCTGCTTATTGCCCGTGCCGCCGTTGCTCTTGGTACCGCCGTCAAGGTTGCTGCCCTCGCTGGATGCGTAGCTGGAATAGAACTCGGAGAGCGAGATGCCGTTTTTGCCAAGTGCAACCTGATGGTCAAGTCCGATGTATTTGCCGCTGGAAGACGTCTGCCAGAGTGCTTTTTCAAACAGCTCATATTTCGGCTCGTTCCACTGGATCGAGGTGCCGCTGCCCTGCATGAACTGGAGCGAATCCCAGAGTCCGCCGGTGTCGCCGGAGTTGGTGTTCAGGCACCAGAACGTGTGGTTGATGTGGTTCTTGATCATATAGTCGCGCAGGAGCGTCATCCATTTCTGGTTTTCCTTGCCGTCCATATGACCGCCCCACTCGCCGATCAGCTCAGGTGCGATGTTCTCGGCATTGATGTATGCCCATGTGTCGTACCAGTAGTCATCGAGCAGAGTCTTTTCGGTGAAGTCCTTTTCAAACCAAGTCTGTGCGTAGACCGACGGGCCGTAGTCATGCGGCGAGTAAACGATCTGGCTTGTGCCGTGCTTGGGCTTGATGGGATATTCTCTTGCGCCGCGGAAGTTGCCGCCCCACCATGCACCGATGTACGGGGAGTTATCTCTGCGGTCGGGCATACCCCAGTAGTCGCCCTCCATCGCACCGCTCATCGACTGCTCAACGCCTTCGATGAGGATCAGCGCATTCGGGTTGACGTCGAGAATGGCATCTGCGCACTGTGTTGCGGCATATGCCCAGTTGTTCTCGTCGGTGGAGCCGTCCCATTTTGCGGCTGCATCGCCCTCCTGACCTTTGCCGTGCGGCTCATTCTTGAGGTCATAGGCGAGCAGGGTGTCATCGTTCTTATACTTGTCCGCCAGCCAGACCAGAGCGTCGATCCAGACCTGTGTGGTGACGCCTGCTTTGCCGTACCAGAGGTTGTAGTTGTGGCCGGAGTTATCGGTGTGCGGGCTGTGAATGTCGATGAATGCCTTGATGCCGTACTTCTTGCACTTGCCCATGAGAATGTCGAAGATCTCCATCGAATTCTTCAGGGTCTTGCCGTCCTCCTCCACGCAGTCAGGGTTGATGGTGAAGGCAGGGTCGTTGTTTGCGGAGAAGCTGTTGACAGGATTCGGCTTGCCGTTCATCCACGAAACGATCAGCTCTGTGGAGATCGGGAAGCGGAGGATGTTGATGCCTCGGTCAGCGATCTGCTGGAGAACATCGTCCATATCCGCGCTCCAGAGGTAGTGCGGAACCGCTTCGTTGCAGTTGAGGCCGAACCAGTTTGCACCGGTCAGCCAGACTTCGTTGCCGTTTTTGTCATAAAGACGGCTGCCTTCCGCGTGCAGCCAGTCATCGTTGCCGTCATCGGCAGCAGCGACGGTGGGAAAATCCTGCACGTTCAGATTGGTTGTCAGCGCATTGGTTGCACCGACAGCGAGCATTGCCGCTGTTCCGAGCGACAACAAACGCTTTGCTTTCATGGTAATTACCCCCTTTTCATTTCGCCCCGCTATGCTGCGGCGGAGCATTGCAAACGCTGCGGAACTCGGTACAGTCCCGCAGACGTGTGAACCGTGTTTGGGTGGTATCTGTTGTGCTGCGATGAAAGCGTGGATCAGAAGATACCGAACCGTTTTTTCTCGTAGAACGGTTTTTCGTTTGCGATGAGTTCCTTTGCACGAATGGAGGAAGCTGCCACACATTCAAATGCAAGGTCGCTGTAATCTGCGCAATCGGTGGAAACGGTGTTGCCGATCTCGGTGATGTCGGCACTGTCGTCGGCTTCCAATGCAATCAGCAGGAAGCGCTCGTCACCATCGGTTTCGGGCTTGATATAGGCTTTTTTGACTGCCTTCTGCTTTTTGAGGCAGGATTTCAGCGCACCCAGCAGTTCATCGGTGACGGCGACAGTGTCATCGGGCGCATCGGTGGTTTCATTCGATTTCTGCGCTTCGATATCTGCCATTGCCTGACGGATGGCTGCCTGCTGCTGCTCGCGGCTGTTGGAGGCTGCACCCAGCGGATTGGAAGGTGAAACGGGCTTTGCCTTTGCCGCAATGGCATCCAGATCGCCGCCGTTGTCGCCGATCAGAATGATCTGGGGGCGCACAAGGCAGAGATTGCTGCCAAACGGATTGATGACAACGCCGCTGATCTCCTCAGCACTCTTGACGAAATTGTAGATATCCGGAAAGCCCATGACGGCAACCTGGAAGGATTCGCCGGGCTTGCGGTTTTTGCGCAGTTCGATCTCGTCGGTGAACACGGGCATGAACTTCTGGTTCTGCGGGTTGGTCATCACCTGAAATGCGATGCGTGCGCGGGGCTGTTCGCCTTCGGGAGCAGGCTCGTCACTGGGTTCGACTTTTGCAGGCACGAGATATTTTGCGCTGATTGCTGCTTCGAGAAATGCTCTCTCGTTCACATGATTGGTGAGGTCAGTCTTAAAAATTGCCATTGCGTCCACCAAAACAGGGTTTTCGATATGCGGCTGCGTCGGCTGGTTTTGTTCGGGCATGATAAAATCCTCCGTTTTCAGAGATTCGCCGAGGAAAAATCACGGGACCACTCGGCGTTCACTATTATTGTAGCATATTTTCCGCAAAAATGCAAGCGATTTTGCAGATTTCACCGTTTCGCCACATATACTGTCTGCATAATTATTTGGGCGAAAAATTGTGGAAATCGCAGAAAATCAAAAAATGATCGCGAAACTTGCATCTGCTTGTGCAAGAAAACGCGGCAGTCTGCTTGTATGTGAGGGCAATCTTGCAACAAAGGAGGCGTCCTATGGACATTCTGGTTTCGGTTGCGGAAAAGATCGCGGCGGTTGTGGGCGATCCGCAGATCATTTGCGGCAACAGCGATTATACCGTGACTTTCAGCTTTGACAGCGAATGGGACAGCTATACGGCAAAAACGGCGCGGTTTGTGTATTGCCGTGAGGGCACGGTGATGCACAGCGATGTGCTGTTTGAGGGCTGCACCGTATCTGTGCCCGTGCTGCGCGGCGTGCATGAAGTGGCAGTTGGTGTATATGCGGGGAACATTCACACCACCACACCCGCAAGGATTCTCTGTGTGCCGTCTGTCACCTGCGGTGATTCGCCGCATATGCCGCCTGTTCCCGATGTCTACAATCAACTGCTGGAATATCTGGCGGGTTTGCAGAATAAAGGCGGCGGCGTGTGCGGATGTGCATCGCTCAACGGAGAAAAAGTGGATGAATGGGTGATCGGCAACGGCACCGTCACGCCGATTGAGGAGGAATGAATCAATGGCTGTCACAAAAGAATTTATCGGCATCTGTTCGGATATGGACACACTTTGCGAATGGCTTGCTGACAAGCTGATTCCCGATTATGCCGACACGGTTACGGTCGAGGACGGTTCGTCGGCAAATCAGCGCGTCATCACGGTTGAAAAAGACGGGAATACGCTGTGCAAATTTACGGGCAACACGACCAATTATTTTGAAGGTTTGTCGGTGCGCGGATATTTCAGCAGCAATGTTTCGGTGAGCGTTTCGCTTTCGGATTCGCATGCGTCTTCGACGGCAAGTGCCATTACGGGGTACATCTGTAAATCGGCGGTCGTGCTGGAATACAAATATACGCAGACCCAAGCGAATCCTGACGGCGCGATCGCTTTCACAAAGGATACACAGGGCAACACGGTCATCATCACGCCGAACGGTTCTTTCTGCAACGCGACGCATTATGACATGACCGCATCCAACAGCAAATGTCTGAAACCGTATGTGTTCCGCTTTGATGAGAGCATCGTGGCGGCACAGTCGAGTTTCGTCATCAGCCTTGCGCAAAACAACGATGTGACGGTTCTGGTGCCGTTTTTTGTCCGCACGACGGACGGCACTGCGGAATACACACCCAATGCGTTTTATACCACGATCTTCCAGTACACGCCTGTGGGGGTGCTCAGCCTCAACGATAAGGAGTATCTGTCGTTTGGCTCGTGGCTGTTTGCAGACGAATAAAGTATTGTTCCCCGAAGCAGAAGAAAATGAAATGGTCAGGCTAATCAAAAGCCTGACCATTTTTTGATATCTCATGCAGGGGATGAGGCAATGCGGTTTAATCTGTGGGAGATAATAGTTTCAGCGCACCTGTCGGGCAGGCATCCACGCATTTGCGGCAATCTTTGCAGCCTGCGATCACTGCCGCATCCTGAAATTCAGGGCGCACGACCGTCGTGAAGCCTCTGCCGACCAGCCCCAGAATCCCTTTGCCCGCAACTTCATCGCACACGCGCACACACAGCGAACAGAGGATACATTTCTCATTGTTCCGCTCAATGCAGACCAGCTTTTTCTCAGCAGCATGGCTGTTTTTCACGCCTGCAAGACGTTCGGGGTGAATCTCCTGCAAATTGGCATAGCGAATCAGCTTGCAGGAATCGTAATCGTGGCAGCCGCATTCAAGACAGCGTTTTGCCTCATTTTGCGCGACCTCGTCGGTCAAGCCAAGGTTGACTTCGTCAAAATCGCGGCGGCGGATCTCGGCAGGGCGGGTGGGCATTTCACAGCGCGGGATCTTTTCACGGTCAGCAAATTCATCTGCGGTGACATTTTCGCGCTTCGACACAAACGGCGCACGATAAGGCTTGATCTCGCCGCGCAGCGCACTGTCCACGACTTCGGCACAGCGGTTTGCATCGCCGATGGCAGCAATCGCGATCGCCGCACCGCGGCTTGCAGCATCGCCGATCGCGTAGACATTCGGGAGGTTGGTGAGGAAGGTGGATTCGTCGGTGTCGATCTTGCCTTTTTTCGTCATGCTGATATCGGAAAATCCGGATAATTCAGGCTTTTGACCAATCGCCATGATGACCATATCGACAGGCAGCTCCTCGAATTTGCCTTCGACGGGCACAGGCGCACGCCGCCCGGATGCATCGGGCTCGCCAAGCTCCATGACCTGAAGCCGAATGCCCGTGACATGCCCGTCCTTGCCGAGAATTTCCGCAGGATTTGTGAGGAATTTGTAGGTCACGCCCTCCTCCATCGACTCGCGGATCTCGAGATCTTCGGCGGGCATTTCTTCACGCGTGCGGCGATAGATGACGTAAACATTGTCCGCGCCGCAGCGAATCGCCGTGCGGCAAGCGTCCATCGCGGTGTTGCCGCCGCCGCAGACAGCCACGTTTTTGCCCTTCAGATCGGGAATTTCGCCCTCGCCCGATGAAATATCGTGCAAAAACCGAATGCCGCCGACCACGCCCTGCAAATCTTCGCCCGCCACGCGCATCGGCATGGATGCCCATGCACCCACCGCGACGATGACGGCGTCAAACTGCTCGCGCAGGGCATCAAGGGTGATGTCTTTGCCGATGCGCACACCGTTTTGCATATGCACGCCAAGTGACGCAATTTCGTCGATTTCACGGTCAAGTACGGATTTCGGGAGACGATAAGCGGGGATGCCGTAGCGGAGCATACCGCCCATTTTTGCGGATGCGTCGAAAATGGTAACGTCATGACCTTTCAGACGCAGAAAATAAGCAGCCGTCAAACCTGCGGGACCGCCGCCGATCACCGCGATCTTCTTGTCGGTGGCGGGGGCGCAAACGGCACGATACGTATCGGCAGCAAGATCTTTGTCTGCTGCAAAAGCCTTTAGATACGCGATGGACAACGGCTGCTCGACCAATCCGCGGCGGCAGTGATCCTCGCAGGGGTGGGGGCACACTCTGCCGATCGACGCAGGCAGGGGCAGCTTTTCTTTGATCAGCTTCACCGCGCCGTGATAATCGCCCTGTGCAATTTTCTTGACATAGCCCTGACAGTTTGTGCCTGCGGGACAGTTCAGGCGGCAGGGACCCTGACAGTCGCCCGTGTGATCGGAAAACAACAGCTCCAGCGCGATTTTTCGTGACTGGTTGACACGCTCGGTGTCAAACGATACGACATAGCCGTTCATCGCCTTTGCCGAGCAGGCACGCAGCAGCTTGGGCACAGGCTTGCCCCTGCCGTCGTCCAGCACCTCGACCGCGCACAGACCGCACGCGCCGTAAACGCGCACGGATTCGTCGTTGCAGAGATTGGGAATCTCGATCCCGTTTTGTTTGGCAACCTGCAAAATCGACGTACCTTCGTCGCATTTGCATGGAATGCCGTTGATTGTAAGCTGAATCTGGCTCATGGTTTTTATCCTTTCAGCGGTTCTTTGGGGATGGGTATTTCGCCGCTTGCGAGCGGCGACCAAAGGCTCTGTCTCTGGACTCTGCAAGCCTTTGAAAAGGCTTGAGCGAAACTTTTATAATAGACGCCGTTTATATTATGGGATTCCAAAGGGATAGTATCCTTTTGGCAGGGGTTTGGGGGTGGCACGTTTGCGAAACATGGGAGCCCCCATTATTAATGCGCCGCAGGCACCTTATTCTACACCCACTGCGCCGAATTTGCACGCTGCCTTGCACTGTCCGCAGCGAATGCACTTTGCGGGGTCAATGCTGTGCGGCGATTTGACCTTGCCTGCAATCGCGCCGACAGGGCATTTTTTCGCGCAGAGCGTACAGCCCTTGCATTTTTCCGTGTCGATGCTGTATGTCAGCAACGCGGCGCACGCGCCCGCAGGACAGCGTTTTTCTTCGATATGTGCCTCAAATTCATCGCGGAAATGGCGGATGGCAGTCAGCACGGGGTTGGGGGCAGTTTGTCCGAGTCCGCACAGCGCACCGTCTTTGATGGCAGTGCAAAGTTCTTCCAGCAGCTCGATATCGCCCGATTTGCCCTTGCCGTCCACGATGCGTCCGAGGATCTCCTGCATCCGCTTGGTGCCGATACGGCAGTGCACGCATTTGCCGCAGGATTCCTTTGCGGTGAAATCGAGGAAGAATTTCGCCATGCCGACCATACAGGTGGTCTCGTCCATGACGACCATGCCGCCAGAGC
Source organism: Oscillospiraceae bacterium (assembly GCA_045617625.1). Taxonomy (GTDB): domain Bacteria; phylum Bacillota; class Clostridia; order Oscillospirales; family Ruminococcaceae; genus Firm-04. Next base: position 44,383 of record JAZLJA010000039.1, read on the forward strand.
CCATGATCGCGCCCGTGGCACTCAGTTTTTTATAGTCGATGACCGTATCCAGCAGCGATGCGGGGATGCAGCCGCCCGACGGTCCGCCCATCTGCACGGCTTTGAACGCTTTGCTGTCACGAATGCCGCCGCCGATATCGAAAATGACCTGCCGCAGCGTCATGCCCATCGGGATCTCCACCAATCCGCCGCGCTTGATCTTGCCTGTCAGCGCAAAGACTTTCGTGCCCTTGGAATCGGGAGTGCCCATTGCGGCAAACGCTTCGCCGCCGTGATTGATGATCCACGCGACATTGGCGTAGGTCTCGACATTGTTGATGTTGGAAGGCTTGTACCAATATCCCGCTTCGGCAGGGAATGGCGGTTTCAGACGCGGCATTCCGCGCTGTCCCTGCAGCGATTCGATGAGTGCGGTCTCCTCGCCGCAGACAAACGCGCCTGCGCCTGCCTTGATGCGAAATTCGCAGGAAAATCCGCTGCCGAGAATATTCTGTCCGATGTAGCCTGCGGCTTTTGCCTGCTCGATCGCCGCCGAAAGCCGTTTGATCGCCAGCGGATATTCCGCACGGACGTAAACGATCGCTTCTTTTGCTCCGATGGCATATGCACCGATGAGCATACCTTCGATCAGGGTGTGCGGGTCGGATTCGATGACGGCTCTGTCCATGAATGCGCCGGGGTCGCCCTCATCGGCATTGCAGATCAGATATTTTTCATCGCCTGCCGACTGCCGCGCCGCATTCCACTTGAACCATGTGGGGAATCCCGCGCCGCCGCGCCCTGCAAGCCCTGACACTTTGATACATTCGATGACCTCCACGGGCGTCATGCCGCTCGTGGGGGATAGAATTTTTGTGATGGCAGTATAACCGCCTGCGCGGATGGCACTTTCGAGCGAATTCGGGTCGATGATGCCGCAGTTTCGCAGCGCGATGCGTGTTTGCTGTTCGAGAAATGCGCTGTCCTCATCGGTGATGGCAAGGCGGCTGACGGCTGAAAAATCGCCCGTTTTGCATGCCTGCGCGATGATTTCCGCATCCGATGCCTGCACCTTGACCAGCCGCAGCTTCAATGCATCATTTTCATAGAGATCGACAATAGGTTCCAGCCAGCACATTCCGATGCAGCCCGTTGTCATCAGGGAAACATCAGATTGCTGCAAAAGGGGCGCAAGTGCGTCGAAAACCTTGCCTGCACCTGCCGCGATGCCGCAGCTTCCCTGACCCGCTGCAATGCGATAGCTCATGCTTTTGCCGCCTCCTTTGCCTGAATCTCTTTGAGAATCTCCACCGCTTTTGCAGGGGTGAGAGAACCGTAAGTATCCTCGTTGATCATCATCACGGGCGAAAGCGAGCAGCAGCCGAGACAAGCCACGATGTTCAGCGAAAACAGCCCATCTGCTGATGTTTCACCGCTTTGAATGCTGAGATGTTCCGAGATCGCCTCTGCGATGCGTGCGCTGCCGTTGACATGGCAGGCGGTGCCGTCGCAAAGCAAAATGAGATATTTGCCGACGGGTGTGAAGCGAAACTGGGTATAAAACGTCGCAACGCCGAGCACCTTTGCGGGGGTGCTGCCTGTGCGCGATGCAATATGGTACATCACATCCGTGGGAAGATAACCGTAAATTTCCTGTGCCTGCTGTAAAATCGTGATGAGGCTCCCTTTCGTGTCCGCATAGGTTTGCAGGACGGGTTCGAGCAGGGAGAGGTCACTTTTGCATTGTTTGCAATCGCATTCCATAGATGAAAACGCCTCCGTTTCTGAGTATTCACGATGCTTAATATATTATATCATGCACTGCGGCGGTTTGTCAATGTCAATATGTCGAGAAACGGGGCGCAAAATTCTGGACACCTGCAAGATAATCATAGAGCGGGCAATATTGTCATATATAGAGAGAATCACAAAAAGATACGAAAACGTCGCAAACGCGCTGTTTCTATCAATTTGGCACAGAAACACAACGCAGATGCGATCACCGCAAAAAGTGGGAAAATCTGAGGGTGTTTCGCATATTTTGATAGGTTGCATTTGTGAACAAATACAGAAAGTGTTGACAAAATGGATATACTGTGTTAAAATGTCACCAACACCCGAAAATGATTCACAAAATCGTATAACGGCTTGTTTGTATATTGTGTAAAATCCTCATATCGGGCACAGAGAGAAAACACAAGATATAGATTCGGAATACAACACAGCACAAGAGATAGCTTTCATCCGTGTGTGCAAAAGAACAGGAGTGGCAAATGTGTAAAATTTAGCCCGATTTGGGGAAAGGATGAGAAACAGTGACAGGTAAGTATAACTTTGGAAAGCGCGTTTTTTCTGCGATTATGGGAGCAGTATGCGCTGTGGGCACGTTTGCTGCCATGCCGATCCATGTGAATGCGGCAAATGCAGCAAAGGGAATCGACGGTGTCAGCTATCTGGATTCAGAGCTGCTTACCGCACTTGTTTGTGAGACTTTCAACGGCAATGTGAATCTGTTCCTCGATGCGGAATGCACAGAGCCCGCCATTCTTTCGGGCACTTCGATCGTGGATGCCGCCCAACAGTATTATTTTCAGGGCGGCGGTCAGGTGCAGTGGGGCTATCAGTGTTATGCCTATGCACAGGGCGTGTTTGCACATCTGTTCGATGAACTGCCGCTCCACGGCAGCGAGGATAACCGCGTGTTTCAGCACTGCACATCAGTGTTGAATGCAAGCCCTGAGGCGACGTTCCATCAGTTTTTGGAGTGCCGCGTGATGCCCGGTGCTTATCTGCGCACCACACCCTCTGTCAGCGGTTTGTATAACAGCTGCGACGGGCATTCGATGATCATTCTCGGCTATAATGAGGACGGTGTCACTGTGCAGGAAGGCAATGCGCTCGGGCACGGCGAGATCAGCGTGCAGACCTTCTCGTGGGAACGGTTCAATAACCGTTTTCTGGAAGGCAAGGGCAGATATATCGCCCATGTCGTGCAGCCCTGTGACTATTATTATCAGCAGCAGTTTGACCTTTCCTATGATTTCTCTGAACTGCCGGAGCAGATCCATTATTATGTCGGCAGTGTGAATGTCAACCGCATGGGCACAGGTTATACCGTGGATGCGCCAAGCCTCAACCGCAGCTATCGCTGGAACAGCAGCGATGAAAATATCGTGCGTGTGGACGATCAGGGCAACCTGACCGTGCTGGCAAACGGCAATGCGGTCGTCACGGCAGAGGATTCCTCTGGGGTGTATTTCTACAATATCGCAGTGAACGCGGTTTCGTGGGATGAATTGGGCGATGCAAACAGCGACGGCTGTGTGGATTCCTCGGATGCAACCGCAGTGCTTCGGAGCTATGTCAGAACGCTTACAGGCAGTGCCTCGACGCTGAATGAACAGCAGACCATCGCCTGCGATGTGGACAACGATATGGAGATCACCGCTGATGATGCCACGCTGCTGCTCCGCTTCTATGTGAAGTACAGCATTGCGCAGCAGGGCGTTTCGGCAGAAAGTGTCTGGAAGCAAATCCTCGCTTGAAAATCAGAATGAAATATGGTATAATATCGTCTGCGGGCTGTTGCGGCTCGCAGACGATTTTTTGCAATCAAAGGATTGAACGGCATGGACAAGTATTCGGTGTTGAAGGAATATTTCGGATATACGCAGTTTCGCAAGGGGCAGGAGCAGCTCATCGACTGCATTTTGGGCGGCGGCGATGTGCTTGGCATCATGCCGACAGGTGCGGGAAAGTCGATTTGTTATCAGGTGCCCGCGATGCTGCTGTGCGGCATGACAATCGTCGTGTCTCCGCTGATTTCGCTGATGCAGGATCAGGTGCGTGCGCTGACGGATGCGGGCATTCCTGCGGCTTGCCTGCACAGCGGCATGACACAGGCGGAATATTTTGCGGCACTCGATGCTGTCAGAGCAGGGGAGATCCGATTGCTCTATGCCGCGCCCGAACGTCTGCTGACCGATGCATTTTTGTCGCTCACCGAAACCGTCGCCATTGCGATGGTTGCGGTGGATGAGGCACACTGTCTCTCACAGTGGGGGCAGGATTTTCGTCCGAGTTACCTGCAAATCGCGGAATTTCTGGAGGCGCTGCCCGTGCGGCCCGTCGTGGCGGCATTCACGGCAACGGCAACCGATGAAGTCGGCGCGGACATCAAACGGCTGCTGAACCTGCGTGCGCCGCTCGAACTGGTCACGGGTTTTGACAGACCAAATCTGCGGTGGGAAGTCGAACAGGCACGCCCCTCGAAGAAATATGAGAAGCTGCTGGAAATTCTGCGGCGCAACGAGGGCAAAAGCGGTATCATTTACTGCATCTCACGCCGCCTGACCGAAGAAGTGTGCGCGAAACTCTGCGCTGACGGCTACCGTGCCACACGCTATCATGCAGGGCTTTCCGCCGAGGAGCGTAAGGCGAATCAGGATTCGTTCCTGCGCGATGATACACCGATCATCACGGCAACCAATGCGTTCGGCATGGGCATTGACAAATCGAATGTCTCGTTTGTGGTGCATTACAATATGCCGCGCAGCATGGAGGCATACTATCAGGAGGCGGGGCGTGCGGGGCGCGACGGTATGCCCGCCGAATGCGTGCTGCTGT
>JAZLJA010000040.1:0-74069 GCA_045617625.1 Oscillospiraceae bacterium
CCGAAGCACCTGCATCGGGCTTGCAGATCTCCGCATATAAGAATGAAGATGACAGCGTGGCGATCGTTGCCATCAACACCGGCACGGGCACAGTGAATCAGGGCTTCACGCTCAGCAGCGGCGAAACCATTTCCGATGTCCAGAGCTACTGCACCAACGGTTCTCAGAACCTCAAGGCAAGTGCGATCAACGCAAGCGGCAGCGGCTTTACCGCATCGCTCCCCGGTCAGTCCGTCACCACATTCGTGATCTCGGGCAAAACCGAACCCGATCCGAACGGCTATCTGTTCCACTACACCTTCGAGAACAGCTCTGACGGCTTCAGCGGCCGCGGCAGTGCTTCTGCTTCCACGGTTTCGACCGACAAGTATGAAGGCAGCAAGTCGCTCTCCGTCACCGGACGTGAATCAACATGGAACGGCGCAACACATTCTCTGAGCAGCAGCTTCAAAGCCGGCGAAGCTTACAGCTTCAGCGCAGTCGTCAAGCAGAATTCCAACGATTCCGAGCCGATGCATTTCTCGATCGAGTATAAGGACGCATCGGGCGAAACTCAGTATGACAAGATCGCAAGCGGTCTTGCACCGAAGGGCGAATGGGTACAGCTTGCAAATACCTCCTATACCATTCCGTCCGGCGCAAGCAACATTTCGTTCTATTTTGAAACGGACGGCGATACCGGTACGACCTGCGACTTCCTTGTGGATGAGGTCATCGGTGCACCGAACGGCAAGGTCATCGACGGTCCGAAGGCAGCCGATCTGCCTGCAAACCCCGGCGAGATCAAGCCCGGCGATGTCAACTTTGACGGCAATATCACCGCAGTTGACCTTACGCTTGCAAAGCGCGTTTTCAACGGCAAGCTGACTGACACCTATTCGAAGCGTGCAGCCGACGTCGATCAGAGCGGCACCGTTGACAAGGCTGATATGGAATATCTCCGCGATTATCTCCTCACGAAAATCAAGGAATTCCCGATTGTCGAGAAGCCGATCCCGCAGGTTGATTTCAGTGCAATGGCACAGAAATTCGGCAGCGTCAACCTCGCAAAGTGCTATAAGGGCGATAATGAACACAATCCGCTCATCACCCAGTACTTCGGCGCAGACCCCGGCGTTATGGAATATAACGACAGAGTTTACATCTATATGACGGATGACCACCTGCTTTACAGCAACGGACAGGTCACAACCGAAACTTACAGCACGATCAACTGCCTGCGCTGCATTTCCTCTGACGATCTCGTCAACTGGACAGACCACGGTTTAATCAATGTAGCCGGTCAGAACGGCATCGCAAAATGGGCAGGCAACTCCTGGGCACCGACCGCTTGCCACAAGAAGATCAACGGCAAGGAAAAGTTCTTCCTCTACTTTGCAAACAACGCAAACGGCATCGGTGTGCTGACTTCCGACAGCCCGATCGGTCCGTGGACGGATCCGAACGGCAAAGCCATGATTGACCGCAAGACCGCAGGCTGCACCGATGTCCCGTGGGTATTTGACCCGGCAGTGCTCGTCGATGACGACGGCAAGGGTTATCTCTATTTCGGCGGCGGTACGGAAAACAAGCCTTCCGACCACCCGAAGTCCGCTCGCTGCGTACAGCTCAGCGACAGCATGACCTCGATCGTCGGCACCCCTGCGACGATTGACGCACCGTATATGTTCGAGGACAGCGGCATTCACAAGTATAACGGCAAATACTATTACAGCTACTGCACCAACTGGAGCACCGGCGGCAACCAGTATGGTCTTTCCACTGCCGCGATCGACTACATGGTCAGCGACAGCCCGCTCGGGCCGTTCTCCTATAAGGGTGAGGTCTTCAAGAACATCGGCAACTTCTTCGGCACAACCGGCAACAACCACCACACCATTATGCAGTTCAAGGGTGAATGGTATCTCTTCTATCATGCACAGTATCTTCAGGATGTCATGGATCTGAAGGGTCTGGGCTACAGAAGCACGCATATCGACAAGATCACCATGAATTCCGACGGCACCATGCAGCAGGTCAAGGGCACCAAGACCGGCGTTTCGCAGATCAAGGCACTTGATCCGTTCACGACAGTTCGTGCAGCGACCTTCTCGCATCAGGGCGGTCTCCAGATCGCAGGCAGCGGCAATTCCACCGTTACCGCAGAAAAAGGCGACTGGTTCAGAGTGAGCGGCGTTGACTGCAAGTCCGCAGTTTCGATCACCGTTAAGGCATCCGCGCAGAACGGCGGCATTATTAAGGTCTGCACAGGCAGTGCATCCGGCACACCCGTTGCATATATTGAGATTCCGTCGGGCAGCTCGATGCAGGAGATTCTCGCACCTGTCTCCGGTCTTTCCGGCAAGACAGATCTCTATTTCGTATTCAACAACAATATTTCGATGGACAGCTGGAAACTCGACTGATTCAAAAATCAAACACGACAATGAGATTTTCAATTCTGTGGACGATGTGAAGCTTGAAAAACCGCATTCGTTCCCCGATTTGAACAGTGATGACAAGATCACGGTCTCCGATGCCATTTTGCTGGCTCGTGTGAGCACAGAGGACGTCACTTTGAATCTCACCGCTGAACAGATCGACATTTGAAAATGCAAAAGCGGCATCGTCCCAAAATCGGGATGATGCCGCTTCCGTTTTCTCATGGGATTTCAAAGGGATAATGTTTCTTTGGCGGGGAGATTTTGCCTATGGAAAACCTTTCATAAATAGCCTCCTGTGTCAGAAAAAGCCGAATATTGCGCATTGATATATTTGATACACTATTGACAATCATTTCGTACCGTGTTATACTGACGATATATGAATTGTTTCATGCAATGCTTGCTGTATTGGAGGAGATTTATATGCCGAATTTCAAAGGGAAATTCATCTTGCAGTTTATTATTGATGTTCTGGTACTCGGGATCCTGTTCACCATTCTGTTTCGCGTGATCGGTGCGGTCCTTTGCAGCAATCTGGAGGGGACCGATGTGTGTTTGCCGATCGTTCTCTGTTCGCTGCTGGGAAATGTTTTTGCGGCCGGGATCGCGGTTTTTCTCACACAGAATACGCTTTCCAAAAAAGGCATCACCGATGCCCCTCAGCCGTATCCTTTTTATCTGATTGTTGCAGCTGTGCTGATTGCGATGAACATATGCTTTACAGTAATGGGATTTTCCGTGCTGGAGGGCTGGTGCCGAAACAATATTTCCGTTACGGTTCCTGCTGATACGATTCGCCCCGCAGTACGGAATGCCGTCATCGTTTCTGATATCGTGCAGACCGTGCTTCATCTTGCTTTTGTACCGCTCTGGAAAAAGCATCACGAGCGACTTTTTTGAATGAACGGAATTGAAGCCGCATAATGTTCGGCGGATGTCAATTTCTCTGAACCTGAAAAAGCTGTATCAGCGGTGCGCGAAATCTCCTTCCATCAGCTCAGGAGGGGTATGGGGGAATCCTACCAAGGGGTTCCCCCATATTTTTTCGACAGACTGAGAGCCGCTGCGGAATTTCCGCAGCGGCTCTTTTCATGCTTTTGAATTTACGCATTCCGCGTTGACGGGGAAGCGTTTGTTTGAGGATGATCTGTCAGCTGCATTTTGCAACAGCTTTGAGGATGAAAATGATATCCTGCGCATCGACAATGCCGTCGTGATTGCAGTCCGTGCGCTGAAGTTCATCAGCAGTGAGCGAAAGCGTGATGTCATTTGTGGATACACGCGCAGTGAGAATTGCATCGGAGACGGTCACTTTGCCGTCACTGTTAATGTCGAGTGCGTTGGTTGTCTGCGCTTTTGGCGAAGTTTCCATGGCGATGAATGTCGCACCGGCTGCCAGTGCCGCCTTCTGTGCAGTAGAATTTTCGGGGGCAGTGACGGTATCCAGTTCAGAAAGCGTGATGCCGTCCATATTGAAGTTCGGGTTTGCAATGGTGTAGCTGTGAAGGTTACGACATTCCTCAAAGGCACCTGCGGCAGAGGCGATGCTTTCAGGCAGCGTGACGGATTTCATGTTGAGGCAGCTCAGGAATGCGCCTTCCTCCAGGTCGATGACACCTTCCTCGATGACCGCGTTTTTGATCTGGTCAGCATGTACGAACGTATAGCTGCTGATGAAGCCGGAATCCTCTGATTCTGAGTGAACGGTGAGAGTTCCGTTTTCATCGAGGGTATAGGTTGTTGCAAAACCGCAAAACTGCGGCTGGCTCGGGTCAACCACGTCTACAACCACGGGTTCGAGCGCGGTGCCGTTTAGCGTCGTATGATCAATGCATTCGATATAAACGGTATAGGTGCCGACTTTCCACGGATCGAATTCAGATTTATCCTTGACATAGGCTTGCTTTTCATTATTGGTGAGTTCCCATGTGGTGATGTTTTCACCGTTCTTCGTGTCTTTATAGATGACTCTGCCGTTTGCATCCAGATAGCAGGGGCATTCCATGCTGAGGGGTGCGCCTGCCAGACTGTCGATCTGCATTGTGATCTCGCTGTTCTTGAACGGTTCACCGAGGAAGTACGTCTTTTTCATCTTTGTGGTATCCGGATGGGTGGCACCCAATTTTACTTTTCTGATTTCCTGCGGGAGTGCCGTGCAGCCCTGAAAAGCATTTTGAGCGATTCTTGTGGTGTCACTCAGAAGTTTCACCGAAGTGAGAGCGGTGCAGCCGCTGAAAGCTTTTTGATTGATTCCCTTTACAGTCGGTTCCACAACGACCGTTTTGATGTCCTTGTTGTTGCGGAATGCCGAGGAAAGGACAGTACCGCTGCCGTAGAGATGCAGTTCTCCGTCTTCACTGAGCGTATTGGGGCATCCTGCACAGGGGTTATAGATCTCAGGGCTTTCGGTGACGGTGATCTCGATTTTTTGCCACGAATCCACAGGGTTGAGGGCTTGTCGGGTTTTGAAGTAGATCGGATATGTACCGGGTTTGGTCCAGTCCACCTCCGAGGTATCACAATTTGAGGGCGAGGCAGGAATCGTGCCGAACGAATCCCAGTTTCCTTGAAGCTCAAAAGAGGTAGTCTCGCAGTAAATGATCTTTCCATCGGTATCAAACGCGACACGAATCTTCCCCATGCCGCCGAAGCCATACGGATTGAAGCCTGTGGTGTCAAACGGAGCATCCTGCATGGAGAGTGCTTCCAGCGTGGTATAGGTTAATTTGGCTTCCGGCGTGATGCGGATCACGCATTGTCCGTCGTAGATGTTGGTTTCCGTTTTGAGGAGATTTTTGCAGTCTGCAAAAGCATCTTTGGCGATGTCGATGCGTGGATTCAGCAGTGTGACCGTTTCGAGCTTCGGGCAGCTTGCGAATGCTTTGCTGCCAATGCCGCTGATTGTCTTTGCAGCAGTCACGCGCACGATCTCGTCATTCCCCTCAAACGCATTTTCGTTGATCGTGCCGCAGCCTTGAATATCCAGCACACCATTTTCGAGGGTGTAGTAAGCATTTTCGCCGCAGGGTTTTGCGTTTGGCTTGGCACAGACCGTGACCTTCACGGGCTTTTTCGTATCCACATAGCCGGCGGGCAGCAGCAGTTCACCGGTTTCTTCGTCGTAGACATTTTCGTCCTGAAACGATTTTTCTGTGAAGTAAATGGTATATTCGCCGATTTTGCTGCTGTCAAATTCCGATGCGTCGTATTCGGATTCCTGAAGCGGCTGATCGAATGCGTCCCAATTCATTGCAAGTTCTTTCGCGGGCGAAACGAACAGTACATCGCCGTCATCAGAAAGCCATTGCTCGCGCACCAGCTCATTTCCTGCGCCGTTTTCAACCGCACCCGTGACGTCAAACGGTTCTCCGAGGTAATACGTTGTTTTGAAGGAGGGGAGAAACGTCACAGTGGTTGAGCCTACGGTCGAACTTTCCAAGGTTTCGCAGAGCAGAGCACTGCAGCCCTCAAAGCTGTCAGGTGCAATGATGACTTCATCGTTTTCCAGCTTCACGGATTGCAGACTTGAGCAGTTCTTGAACGCCTTTTCACCGATTTCTGTGATTCCTTCGCCGATGACCAGTTCGATGATCGTAGTGTAATCCTGAAATGCGCCGCTGTCGATCGCGCCTTTGCCTGAAATGGTCAGACGATTTTTGGAAATCTGATAGTCAGCGTCTGCACCGCATTTGCCTGATTGGATTGCTTCTGCCGCATATACAGTGCAGGGTACATCAGCGGCGGCAATTGGTGAGATTGTGCTGAGTGCAAGGATACAGGCGAGTAGATGATGTGTTTTCATATTTGACCTCCAATATAAAAAAGTATGATATAGGGAAATGCTTTTGGGGGCATGTGCCTCTATATCATATAACGACAAACAAACGGTTTGGTTACAAAAAAAGAGCCTATAATCAATGCATCGCAGATACAACGGGCGGCAGTGCAAAAGCTTTCTGCTGCATCAGCCGTTCCCGAATCAGATCTACGAAGCTTTGCGGCGATTTGACATGCACCATCGGGCCGAACGAGAGAATGCGGATGACCAGTTCCGTTTCGTCGTTCTTATCATATTGGATGCGCAGCAGATAGTGTTTATCGTCAAGCCGTTCCACTTCCTTTTGAAAATGCGCAAAGTGCAGCAGGACACGTTCCAGTGCGTTGCGTTCATCCGTCAGTTCAAGCTCCAGTGTATCGAGAGCTGTGCGGCGGCTTTGTTCTTTGCTGACTGAAAATGCTTCTGTGTATCGCTGACAGGATGCGATTCGCCCGAGGTTGATGGTATGGATGAATTTGCTGCCTGAAGCGATCAGCCGAAATTTGTCGTCTTTCTCTGAATATTCAAGAGAATCGGGCAGCAGCACATAGTGCTTGATATCGCCGTTTCGGGTTTCGGCGTCCACGGCGAGAGGATAGCGGTTTTGCACTGCATCGAGAATCAGCCTGAAATGACGGATATATGTCTCGTCGTCAAACGGATCGCCGTCGGCGTATTTGTCGAAGATGCAGAAATCATCGGCGGTGAACAGCGGCGAAACATCGTCAAAGGCGGGGACGTCATCGGTGAACAGACGAATCCTTGCATCCAGCGAAACGGCTTTGAGCCAGCGTTTCTGCAAGGTCGTCAGCGGCATGGTGGGGGTGTGGTGAAGTACAGTGGTACCGTCTTGACGCAGCAGCTGCCAGCGTTCGCCGCAAAGGGCAGGTTCGATGTTCAGAATACTTTCGCTGAATGCGGTTTCTTCAATGATGCGGCGCAGATCTTGTTTGGAAAGCGGCTTTGCAATGGCTGCTGACAGAATACGCGCCACAGTGTTGTAATAGGTACTGTATAATTCGCTGAAAATCATTCGCACGCCTCCTCTGTGATGCCGTAAAGACGGTACATTTCCTGTATGTCTTTGGCGAACTGTTCCTGAAGCTTCGGATTTGAAAAGCGGAATGTCGTGATGCGGCAGAGAAAGGTGCGCATCCACGGGATCAGTTCGGCTGCATCGTAGACATCGGCAGAAAAACGGCTTGTGAACGCATCGAGCTTTTCCACAGTGCCGCAGCGTTTTTCGCGCTCCAGCCGCTGATGAATGAATGTCTCATGCTCTGCATACTGCACCGTAAATGTCACTTGTTCAGTGATGCTGCCAGCGTGGTTCTGTGTGCTGACACCCCAGATATGCGGCTGCATTTCGGTCAGTTGCTTTCGCAGGGCATCAAAACGGATGCTGGGTTCTCCGATTTTCAGCGATACAATATGATCTGCACGAATGGGGGTGATGCGCCGAAACTGCGGCATATATGCCATCAGGTATTGTCTGCCGTTCTGCACACTGATCATCACACGCAGCGGGATCACGCGGCTTTCGGAGATCTCGTTTCGGTTGCGATGTGCAATTTTCAGCAGCACCTCGCGTTTTTCCTGCATTGCCGAAAACAGCGCACAGAGGATCTCGCTGTCCATTGCGCTCGTGATATAGTGGTGTTTGAACGCGAAGAAATCGGCAGGGGCATTGGTTTTGTCAAGCAGATAGGAACCGACCACGCCGCAGGGGGTGGTTTCGGAGAAAAAGTCGAGAATGGGGGTGCTGAGAGATTCGGTATGCGGAACGCGGCGGTATCGTATGGTTTTCCCCTGTTTTTCGGAAAGCAGGATTCCCTCGGATATATATTCGTTCAGTTTTTTGCGCACCGTGGATGCATCAAAGACTTTCGGTGAACGGAATGCACAGAGATAATCGTCCATTGCCGTGGTGATGTCGTTCAGGGAGAGGGCAGTGTCTGCATCGTGCAGGATATCGAACAGGATGAAGTGCAGCGTGATGTCGCCGTCGGTGAAGCTTTTGGTTTTCCACGCTTTATAAAGCGGATTGTGGCGGGTGATGCGGCTGTCGATGGACAAAAACACATTTTTCCCGTCGGCAGACTGCCGAAAACGCATATAGTCGCCGAGCCAGCTTTCCATGCGCCGACGTTCGTCGTCATATGATCTTGCACTTTTTTTCGTATATTCCTCGCGGCTCTGGAATCCGTAGACATAGAATTCACGCAGATAATCTCTGATCTTATTGAAATTCTTGACCAGTTCGCTGTATGCCATGCTTGCAACCTCCTGCCGTATTCACAATGCTGTTATATCTCGTCAAAGGGTGAATGCGCGGCTGTTTCCCGATTGGTGATCTTCTGTGACCATATTGGCGGAGAATCTGCCCTCACGCAGAATGTTTTCGGCGGTGCGCTTGGTGCCGATCATATACATCGGCTGCGGACTGAACACAAACCCTGCCTCCATGCTGATATGCTTCATGAGATGTTCCTCCTGTCTGTGCGGTCTTGCATCTGTATGCGGGATGCGGATACTTCTCTTTGAATGATAGCATAGATACAGCGGAAAGTCAATGGGCATGCGGAAAACAACTGCATCTGACGGATGGCGGAAAAAGCGGCATGCCCGATGCATCGCGGATACATTTCTATGACATACTGGATCGCCGCAGCACTTTTCACGGTGCTGCGGCGATCATCTTTATGTATTAATGTGTGCAATTCTACGAAGCATGAGAGTAATATCCGAAGCGGAAAGTTTGCCGTCGCCGTCCATGTCGCACTGATCCATCCCTTTCTGCGACACGGGCACGGTGGTGTCGTTTGCGGTCACGCGGGCGAGCAGGATCGCATCGGAAACAGTCAGCTTGCCGTCCTCATTGATGTCGCCCGACTTGGACGGTGCCGCATAGGACGCTGCCGCATAATGCCACTTGTTGTCTTGGAAGATTTCATTGCCCACAGTGACACAGCTGATGGAATCGGAGTATTTTTGGAACAATGCGAGCATCTGTTTCATCGACTTATCGACACTCGACGCGGTTTCAGAACTCGACTGAATGTAAAGATGCGTGATTTGAATATCAAGCCCTGTGCGGAGGATCGGGGCGAGTGTTTCTTCAAATGCGTTCAGATTGGAAAGGATATTTTCATGGTAATAAGCTTCGACCGCAATGCCGTCGATCAGATTTTGCGCTTTCAGCGTCTTGGACGTTTCGATGAGTGCTGTCTGCAAGTCGAAGATGTCCATGATGTCAGAATCTTCCAGATACAGCTTGCATCCTTTCGGTGCATATTTTCTCGCATAGGTGAAAGCGTTCGTGATCATCACGGTTTCATCCTGATAGATCTTCTCCCAATCGGTAATGTCTGATGCATGAAAATCAAACACGCCTGAGCAGACGATGTAAGAATCGAGTTTCAGCTTCGGGAACTGCTTGCTGATTGCAGCGAAGGTGTTTTTGATCAGGCTCTCCATGCGCTGATTCATCACTTCCTGCGAGACAGTCTTGCCGGACTCATCGAAGTTTTCGCGGAAGAACCAGATGGGGGTATTATAGAAACTGATGAATGCTCCGCCCGTGACAGGGATTTCATTTTCCTCACAGAACTTCAGCAGGGGAGCAGCGGCATTCAGAGACACAGCGACCTCGGTGTTGCTGCCGCCGTCTTTGCACGCTTCCTGATCCAGCAGCATATCCGGATACAGCACCCCATTGCAGACCACGCGGTTATAGTTGGTCAGATCCGCATCTTTGGCATCGCTGATCTGCTGTCCGCATTCAAAGGAATCTGCAAAGGCATCTTTCATGCCATAGGCTTTTTTGCCGGTGTTCGTTGTCACGACGGTCGTGGTTTCCACAGTTGTTGATTCAAAAGCTGTGGTTATTTCGGTGGTCGTTTCTTCCGTGGTCGTTTCTGCGGCAGTGATTTCCGTGGTGGTTTCTTCCGCAGTCGTTTCAGAGGTGGTCACTTCTGTAGTTGTTGTTTCAACGGGGGTATCTGTTTTCTGAAGTTTCCCGTCAAGGCAATCACAGTCTGTCAGATTCAACGTGCCGTCCGTATCATATCCTGCAACGCAGAATCCGATGTCGTACAACCTGCCGCTGAAATCGAGCCCAAGTGTTTGCCATTCGTCAAAATGCGCCGAGGCAGAGATGTGATTGGATACTGACGAGGCACCGCTTTCGTTGCCAAGATTGGACGAACGCACGCTCCAGTATCTCACAAAGGTCTCATACCCATGAATCGATGGCTGTTCTTCGCAGATCTCCTTTGAGACGTCATATTTCACACCGTCGATCTCAATCGTGCCGATCGGTTCGGCAGTTTCCGCGTCAGCGACAGGGGGTTCGCCCCACCAGCCATCGATAATATAAAACTCAGCGGTCTTATAATCACCTGTGCAGTTTTCAAGCCAGCCGTTCAGACCGTAATAACCGTCACCTTTTGTCGGTTCGAGATCCATGGCATATTCCCAGTCACAAGCCGCGTATTCTTTGTAGGTATGCTCGCTCTTGAGCGTAAGCGCGAGAAGCACCCAGAATTCCGGAATGTCTTTCCATTCACAGGTGAAATCGCCGTTCTTTTGTTCTTCATACGAAAAATCACCCGCGGTATTCTGATACCAGATGGTGGCGTCGAATTTTCCGTCCGCGGTTGTGAATTTTTCCGAGAAGTCACTTGCAGTTGCAGTCAGCAGTGACACGGGGAGCGACGCGGCGGTGATCGCAGCCGCACTGAGGATGCTCCAGAGCTTGTGTTTCATAAATACCCTCCTTGAATCATTTTCCAATTATGTTGACCATCCACTCTAGAATATATATTTAATATATTCTTGCACAAATTTATCATATTTTCGATGCAAATGCAAGCAATATATTGCGAATTCATCTGGTGACTTATCGTTTATTGCGCAATGCCCGCATGATTGACAAATCTACACAAATATGCTATACTGAACTTGCCTGCATATCACAGGCATCTGTATAATCACGGAAAATCCGAAGATTTTCATTCAAAAGGAGGGGGCAGCAATGCCGAATATCATTTCATTTGATGCAAGAAAATTTCAGGCGGATGACAGCATCCCGCAGAACGAGGCGACCCGTCTCATCGTCACACAGCTTGGGAAAACCACGGAGCTGTTTGAACTCGACGGAACCGCTTGCGATACCGCACAAATTGTGTGCAAACCGGAACTGCTCCCAAATGAGGATTATCTGTTTCAGTTTGCCGTCACGCACGGCTTCAACGACACAAACAGCGAAATCTGCCGCTGCATCGTCGTTTATGACGGAAAATGGGATGAACGCTGCGAATATGACCTTGCCAGAAGCCGTTTTCAGCCGCTTGTCAGCAAACGCATCTGGGACGGCGGTTTGCTGCGGGTGTTCCAGATCCCGATCAAAACCGCAGAAAACACCGATGTGCAGATTCTTCTGCTTTCGCGCCGCTGCATCACAAGGGTCTATCCGCCGTATGCGCTCACCGATTATGCTTCGCTGCCTGACATGACCTATCAGCAGTGGACGGAGCAAAGCAAAGCACCGACGCCCAAGCCTGCAGCATCTGCGCCGCAAAAGCCTGAGAATCCTGTGGATGCCCTGATGCAAAAGCTTGACCGCCTCACAGCACCTGTCATGCCGCAGAACAATCAGGCGGCGGCACCTGCGCAGAATCAGGAGCAGCAGGATGAGGCGCTCGCAAACTATGTGCAGGAATATATGACGACACACGCAGTGGAAATGAACGTACCTGACGCGATGAAAACATTCAATATCACCGAGCGGCAGGCGACCAAATGTATGCGCATTTTGTTTGAGCGGAATGTTCTGAAATATGACCTTGACACGCGGAAATACAAAATCATTGCAAAGAAATAATCAAATCGCAGCAGCACCGTAAAAAGTGCTGCGGCGATTTCTATTTCGTATAGTTTGAATAGGGCGAATAAGTGGATGAGGAGTCTTCGTCATAGGCACAGAAATCGCAGATGTAGTATTCTTCGCCCGTCGGAACCTTGAAGTAGTAGAATACGACCTTGGAATCGTATGAAGTCGGATATTCCGAGCCGAGAATCTTGACCACGCGGCCGAGAAGCAATCCTGTGTCACGGAAAGTGCCTTTGGTGTTTGCGATGACCTTTTCTTTCAGGCATTCCATGAAGGTATCGGACGAGGAGGGGAGACTGCCGAATACAGTGTGAGGCGTTTTTGAGATTCAGTTGGATTTTTTGCGTGCTCTCAGATCTGCGCGAATGCTGCTGATGATGAGCATCAGGAGCAGAAGCAGCAGCATGGGGATCGCCACCACAAGTGCGACAAGCAGCGTCGAAACGGAGAATGCCTCGTTGGAAATGTAGATGGTGCGTTCTTCGGGGGTTTCGATGCGTGTGCCGCGCACCAGCAGACGGTGTGTGTTGATGCCGTATGGTGTGCAGGTGAAGAGCGTGCAGTAGTCTTTGCCGGGGCAGAGCTGCAAATCATCGACTTCATTGGGCAAAACGGTTTTGATTTGGTCAACCTGATAGGTATAAATTTCGTTCAGGACCGTGATGTAGAAAATGTCACCGATTTCAAGTTTGTCCAGATCCGAAAAAAGCTTGGCACTTGGCAATCCGCGGTGTCCCGAAATGACACAGTGGGTGTTGATCCCGCCGACAGGCAGGCTGGAGCCTTCCAGATGTCCTGCGCCGACTTGCAGCACAGTTTCGTCAACGGTGTGATAAATCGGGAGTTCAACCTTGATCTTGTCGATGGAGATATAGCCCATGACGCCGGAAATCGTGGTGTTGAGTGCATCCATATATCCTTCGATACGTTTGGGGTGATAAAAAGCACTTTCTGTTTTTGCGAGTCTGTCGTTATATTGTCTCGCCGCACGGAGATATTCCTCGTTTTGCAGGGTTGAAAGATTGTTGACGGTTTCGTTATAGGATTCGATGATGTGCGTTTGTGTTTTGGAGTTGACGTATTCGCTGATGGTGGGATAAAGCAGCAGCCCCACGCCAATCAAAAATGCGGCAACAAGCATGAAATTGAGAAGATATCGTTTCATGGGCGGCTCCTTATCGGAAAAATGGATGCAGTGGGAGAAACGGATTCTCCCACTGCATGAAGTTCAAAACGGATTATTTTGCGAGAGCCATTCTCTTTTTGGTGACGAACAGCACTGCAGAACCGGTGACGAGCAGAGTGCCGAGGATGTAGAGAAGCTTGGTGCCGTTGCCGCCCGTTACGGGGAGAACGGTTCCTTCGCTGTTGGCGACTTCAAAGGTGATTATGCCGGTGCCGTCCTCAATGCTCGGAGTGATGGTTGCGGTGCCTTCTGTTACGGTTGCGGTCCATTTGGTGCCATCACACGCAAGTTCAACGGAGATGTCGTTCTTCAGCAGGTTGTATCCTTCAGGTGCTTTTACCTCGCTGATGGTGTATGTGCCTGCGCTGAGACCTGTATAGGTTACAAGACCGTCAGTGCCCGAAACTTGGAACGTTTTGACAGCATCGAGAGCCTCCGTGCTTGGATGCTGAATATACTTTTGTTCGCTGACATACAGACTCAAGGTCGAGGTGGTGGGAGCAGTGGAAGTGAATTCGCCTGTTTTCAGCTGATAGTATGCAGTTACACCGGTTGCGACAGAATCAACTGGTTCGTAGTAGTTGTCGTCAGTGCCCTGAATTACTGAGATGTTGCTGCCGTTGAGCAGGAACGATGCGCCTTCCAGCACTTTGGTGTTGTCTTCGCTGTCAACCTTTTTGATTACGATTTCTGCTACATAAGTTGTGGTGGTATCAGGAGGGGTATTGCCCTTACTGGAGGTATTGGTGGGGTCATTGGAATATGTAAGGGTTGCAGTGTTCGTGTTGCCATTCATGGTCAAATCAGCTTCCGCGTTGACGGTTGCTGCATATTTGATCACAATGGATTCACCTGCCTTGGACTGCTTTTCAATGAAATTGTTGAATGTGATGACGAGTTCGGTTCCATCAGTTGTTGTTGTGGACGAAACCACATAGTCTTTTGTATTGCCTGCTTCGAGAGTGGTGTCGCCGATGCTAATCACCATGTTTTCGTTGTAGGTCAGACCTTTGCTCAGGATATCCGTGATTTCAAAGGTGTAAGATGTGTAGCCTGTCATATCAGGAACTTCGGATGTAATAACGAAGGGAATCACGTCGCCGATGCAAGCGGTGTTGGTCTTGGTACCATTCGTTGTGCCGTTAGCGATGTATTTGTCAATGCCGGGGAGAACCACCTTCGGGTCAACGGTGACATCGCCGAGCACCTGCACGATATAACGCGAACGGCTTGCGGACGCGAGATCAGAAGCAGATGTGGTGTCTTTTACGAGGTAATAGCCGGGGTTGAGTTCGTCGATGATGTAGTTGCCCTCGGTATCTTTCTCGCCCGACTTGCCGGTGTCAGTGAGATTGTCAGCGACGATTGCTGCAAACTTCACCATCATCTCGTCCGTGAACGTGGATTCTTTCATGACGAGTGCAACGTCTTCAGCGGTTGAGGCCGATGCAAACAAATTCTTGGTGGTGCCTGCGGCGTCTGTGACGTTAAAATCGTCGCTGGCTTTGATTGCAGTCAGCAGCGGAGTGGAATCGACATCATCGCCCCATTTGATGTTGGAAAGTTTGCCGACATCGGTTGCACTTGCGCCTGCGAGATAATCGCCCTTGAAGATCTGGTATGCCTCATAGGTGTGGTCAATGCCGTCTTCCGTGGGGTTGATGGTGATCGAATAAGTCGGATCAGCGGCATACGCGGAGATCGCGCCTGCAACGCCGATGGTTGCTGCCATAACGCCCGAGAGCATTACGGACAATATACGTTTGAATTTTTTCATAGTGATATCCTCCGGTTATATGATTGTATGGGTCGGTGTACATCGTTGGGAAACGAGGTTATGTGATGTTGGACCTCCTTTCCCGTTTGCTGATGAGCGCGCCGCTCAACAGGCTTGCGAGAAGCAGGAACACTCCTGCGAGATAAATACGAGCTGTGCCGCTGCCGCCCGTGTGGGGGAGCGCATAGGCATTGTATTTGTTTTGAACGGTGATGGGGTTGTCTTCCGTGTTGGTGGAAACGTTGTTGCCTTTGATCGTTGTGACGAAGCCGTCAAGTTGTGTGATTTCTTTCACGTAGTAGGTATATTCGATACCGGGTGTCTGATTCAGATCTTCCGTATCCCAAAAATATGTCCAGTCGTCAGAAGCGGTCAGTTTGACTTCATCAAACTTCACGTCCTTGGGAGTTCCGGCGTCTTTTGGCATACTTGCATCTTTGATATCTGCGTAAATGTGATAGTCGGGGACAATTTGACCTGATGTGGGGTCAACCTTCATGTTTGTCCCTTTCTTGGCAATCACAAATTCGTCAACGAAGAAATTGCCTGTTCCTGATCCTGTTTCCACATAGACGCTGATATTTGATGCGCCAAGCGGGATTTTGAATTCGGGATTGGAAAGGATTGACCATCCGTTTGTTGTTGTCGGTGCGGTTGTACTCTCAGGAGGAGAAATTCTGTCATACTGTGTAGTACCGCTTGCATCGTTGTATTGCATTGAAAGCTGGAGCGGCATAGCGGTGGACTCACACCTTGCATAGGTGAGGAATGAGTAGGTTTCGCCGGGAATGTACTTGGTGGTATCTATTGCATAGGAAACACCGTCCCAGTTTGCAGTTCTGTTTGTGACTTTCAGCGAGTGCCCAGATGCATAGACTGTGTTGTAACCGTAACCCAGGGTTGCACTTCCGCTTCTTCCTGACCACTCTTTCTCGCGTGTGGGGTTGTTATTTGAATCGGTGAACGTAGAGTGTGCAAGAATGGAATTAGAGGGAATTGCGGGATACGTGATCACCACTTCTGCATTCTGTTTGATACCGGTCACATCGAAGAAGCCGTCGGTTTCGGAGCAGGAGCAGTTTGTTGCGGTGATCGACGTTGCTGCCAGATTATTCTGACCGTCCACAGAAAACTCCATTGTGCCGCCGAGATGCACCTTGTCGGTCTCCCATTGGTCAATGACGTTGCCGCCGGAATCCTTTACAGTGACTTTCAGCGTGGTGGTATCAGTTGTGTCATATTCGGTGTATTTTCTCCACAGCTGAATAGTAACATCTTCATTTGGCGGATCCGTCATCTCGTTGCCGTATTCATCGAGCCAGACTTTTTCGACATGAATGCCGGCTTCATCGGCGGGCGTGTTGACGATCGAGTAAACCGTGTTGCCGTTTGCATCTGTGGTGGGGTCAGGATAACTTGCGACGTATCCGTCAGGCACACCGTATTCTTCGACGCTGTATTCGTACTCGTGACCATAGTATTTCGTCGCGATGTTCTCGAAAAGCATCGTCCAGTTATTGGAGCTGTTGAGCGAGAAGTTACGTGTGTGATTGATCGTAACGTAAGCCTTTTTGTCATTGTCGGTCAGATCGGTGCGAACAATACGGAACCGAATTTCGTCATGGGAGGTTTTGGTGTCTTCCCAGACCTTTTTGACGTAGAATTTTGTGAGCTCCTCATGCACGTTGTTGACCCAGCTCAGATCGGCGTCGGTTTCAGGCAGAAACTTCGGCAGCTGTTCGCGTGAAAGACCTCCCGGTTCATTTTCAATCGGGGCTGCGCCGTTGATCGTGATGCTCTCGAACACTTCAGGGTCAACACCGACTTCCTCGATGTAGTATTCGGTATCGGGTGTGAGGAAGTTCACGGTGATGGTTTGCCCTGCTTTGAGTTGGAGCAATCCGTCGGTATCTTTGGTGTTTGTTTTTGTGTCGTTGACGTAATAGACACCTTGATATTCGCTGTAACCTGTTTGGGAGTTGGGATCCTCGTACCAAAGGCGGAAGAAGTAATCGTTGTCTGCGATTTTCGATGTTTTGGAAACGCCCGTGCCGATTTCCTTGGAAAGCGTGACAGGTTTCACGGCAGGCAGATTGAAATTGACAAACAGGTTTGAAAAGTTACTTCCGCGTTCGAGATAGAACACTTTGATGTCATGTGGTTCGCCGTTGTTGCTGTTCCAATCAGCGCCAAGCACGGTGGCGAGAGGCTCCTTGATCCACTTTTTCCCTTCCGGTCCGGGATCTCCCAAAAGTTCGTCTTCTGTCAGAACGTAAGGAGTGGGGATACCATCAATGATATTGTCTCCACCCGTGAAGTTGATCTTGCCTGCAGCTCTTTCGTGAATGCCGCCAACGTCAAGAACAAGTTTTCCGTCGATGAAAACCCACATGTCATCGTCGCCTGAGTATTCAAAGATAATGTCATCCGTGCCTTCCAAGTGATTCTGGGGGATGAAGAACTGTGTCTCAAGCTTCATGCCGAAGTGGTGGTCATAATATGGGTTGTTGCCCCAGTGAACATCAGTGTTGATAGGATCACCATTCGCTTTAAACGGATAATTAAACGGGAAGAATCCAACCGATCTTTTTTCGCCGAAATCATCCACTTCAGGATTTCCGTTAGCCTCTGCGTAAAATGTATGGTCATAGACCTCAAAGTTGTTATTATTTATATTTAGATATGCGTAGTTTTTGTCACTGTCATAGGTGTAGTAGCCATTTTCATCCAGTGTAAAAAGATAACTGACATCGGTATATACTTCTTTATAGCCATTTGCGATTTCTGTTTCATCAAACAGAATTTTCAAATCGCTTCCGCGGGTTGAAGCTGCAATGACAGGATAGCCCTCCGAAGAAAGTGTTTTTTTGACAATGCCCTGAACAGGTCTGTTGCCGGTGATGTACGAACTTTCATTATAGTCACCTGAATAGTTGTTCAGATCTGCGTGCGGAGGATTATCATGAATTTCACTGTCAGGCGTACTATAAGAGATGAAATAAAGCTCAGTATCTCTGTCTTTATTAGCTCCTACAGTAGGGTGAAGATAATAGTTGATTCCTTCGTTGAGAAGGTTGTCATAAGTTGAACCGCCTGTTTCCAGACCGGCAGGGCCGCCGTAATTAAACATCGTGATCTTGATGCCGTCCGCGTTGTTATCCACGGTATCAATCATATTGTAACCGGTAGGCGGTGCCGGCTGCGGGGGCTTGACTGCACCCAGCAGCATCGGTTTGGGTTCGGTCAGATCTGCTTGTTCCTCCGTGGGTTCTTCGGAAACTGACGAATCATCTTCGATTTCAGTCTCTTCGTTTCCGCCCGAGAAGGATGCGGCATCGAGTTCGACAAATTCTATCGGTTCTTCCTGCGGTTGGATGTAAGCATCGAGCGTATGGTCGGTATAGCATTCAGGCTCGTGATGATGTTCCGTGATACCGCACACTGCCTGCATTGCGTAACAGGCATCACTGTGGGTGTGGAGCTCATTTTCTTCCTGACCGCAAACCAGCACGTTTTGATAGCATTCATCTGTGTGAACGTGTTCTTCGATGCCGCAAAACGCTTGGTTGACCATCGTGATGCCCGTGCCGCGCAGGCACCAGACAACCGTGGAGGTCACAAATAAAGAAAGAACCAACAGCAGCGAAATCATTTTTCGCCGTCGCAGATCGTTTTTATGAAGCACTTCATAAAAACCATCCAGATAGTTTTTCATTGATCCACCATTTTCCTTTCTTTAAGATTTCCGGTCTCCGAGCGGCCAGATTTTGAATAATACCCGTCCGACGATCTGATCCTGTCCCACGCAGCCGATGGCTGCATTTCTGCTGTCCACAGAGGTGGCACGATTGTCGCCGAGGATGAAATATTTGTTGTCAGGCACCACAAACGGAAAAGTCAGTTCGCAGTTGCCGAGGCTTTTTTCGATGACATAGGGTTCATCAATGCGGACATTGTTGCGATAAACATTGCCGTCCGCATCAATGGTGATGCTGTCACCGGGCATTCCGATGATACGTTTGAGGAGCAGCTTGTTCTGCCAGGAAACGCAGCACAGATCCGAGTAATCAGCGGACTGTGACTTGGTCAGCACGAGGATATCGCCGTCTCTGAGGTTTGGTTCCATGCTGCTGCCGGAGACCTGAATCACAGGCAGGAGCAAAGTGGAGATCAGAACCGCGATCGCGGCGACCACCACGAGGGTGGCAAATGTACTGAGCAGCGTTTTGCGAAACAGTTTTTT
The DNA here is from genome assembly GCA_045617625.1 of Oscillospiraceae bacterium. GTDB lineage: Bacteria > Bacillota > Clostridia > Oscillospirales > Ruminococcaceae > Firm-04. The sequence continues at coordinate 19,340 of JAZLJA010000040.1, forward strand.
GTGGCGGATTTTTTCCATTTCGCCTTCAACTTGTTTCACGCTTGGGACAGTTACTTGTTCTTTCGTAGATTCTGACATATGATACCTTCCAATACACGGAGCATCGCATTTTGTGCGGTGATTTGATTTTGAGAACGCTCCATGAGGGATGATGCGTCCGAAATGATTTTCTGAAGCTGCTCTGTGGAATCTGCCACGGAGGATGTATCTGCAAGCTGTTGTTCCTTGAAGGAAAGCTGTGCTTTCAGCGAATTGATCTCCGCCTGCATGGCAGCTTCACGTTTCTGATATTCATAGATGATTTCCACAAGTTCGTTGCGGTTGAGCCGCTTAAACTCTTTATCGGTCATGCGAGGGTCTCCTATGGTTCAAGTTTCTCTGCATCGAACGGTGAGACGCTGTTTGCCGCCGTAGGTGCAGGTATAAAGGGAAAGATCCCAGTTGCTTTCGATCATTTGCGGAACATCGGTGGGATTCAGTATTTCGATTTCACCCACCGTATAATTGTAGATTTTTCCGTCCATATCCGTGAAACTGATGCTTTCTCCGACGCTCACGCTGTGCAGTTTTCCGAAGCTGCTTTTGTAATTATGTCCTGCCACGACGAAATCATGTGTGGCGGGGGAGCCTGCATAGCGGCAGGGGGAAAGCTTGAGTTTCTGCATATCCCAGTCGCTGAAGATCGGGGTTTCGTAGCCTTTTTCAGGAAGTGAGAGAATGCCGATGTACCGATTGCCGTCGATTTCCACGGTGGGAGATGCTTCTTCGGTTTCACCGGTGATCATTTCCTGAATGCGGGTGTCGATGACTTCGGGGTTCAGGGAGGCGGAATCGGTTTTGCGTTTTTCAATTTCAGCGCGGACGATCGGGATTTTTTCGTTCACGGATTGCAGTGCGGTCTGGTCTTCTCTGTCGTTATACCAAAGGAGGCAGCCCGAACCGCAAAGCATCGCGGCACCGATGAAAATGAGGATCGCGCCGAAAATGCGTTTGCCGCTCATTGTTTTTGTTTCCTTCCGCTGACGTTCAGGGCAAAACCGAGGATGATCAGCAGCAGTCCGCCGCCTGCGAGCAGCGGGATCGGCCAGTCAAGCTGACCTGTCTGAATGAGCGCTGCGCTGTTATACACCGTGAAAGAAAGTCCTTCTTTCGAGTAAGTTGCGGTGTAACCTGCGGGGATGACAGTTTCCTTGACGTTCCAATCCTCTCCGTAGGGGAGATTCTTCCATGTGTACTTCCATTCATTTGCTTCAGAAAGTGTTACGGTATCAACGACGGTGTTGTTTTTCGTGAGTGCGATCTGCACACTCTGCGGACGTTTGGTACCGTCATCATTCCACACTTTTTTCACATTGATATCGGTGAGCTGGAGGACATCAATTTTCGGTGTTGCGTCGATGTCATAGAGCCATTTATCGTCATATGAAGTGGGCAGGCAGACCAGAAACGGGAGAAACAGTGCATCCCAGTTGTTTTTTCTGGTTTCACCGCCGAGATAAACACCTGCATCGAGGTTTTCAAATTTTGCGATGCCCTTGCTGTCGGTTGCGAGGGTGATGCCTGAAAGCTTTTCATCCTGTGCAAACTCAAACAGCTTTTGCGGGAGTGCTTTATCTTCGGTGAGTTCGTTTGCATCGCCGAAATCGGCAAAATCGCCGCAGTATTCATAATGGATCGACGAATCAGAAACGATCACATCGGCAATGCGATAGAGTGTGATCTCCGCGCCTTCAATGACGGCATCCTGTTGTTCAGGGAGGGTGAGCGTCACGCGCAGAGAGCATTTCTGATCGGGCTCGTAGATATAGGAATCCACGGCAGCCGCAGCGGATGAGAGCAAAGCTGCTGTTGTCAATGCGGAGACTGCACCGACCGCGAGTTTATTCTGTCTCATGCTGACGTTCCTCCTTTCCATCAGATTGGTTTCGCTTGGTGTATTTCTGTATTGCTTTGCTGAACGCGAAAATCAGCAGCATGAGCAGCAGCGGAACTGCTGCAATGGATGATATGAAAATGCGGTTGATCCGCAAAGCTTCATTCGTGACGTAAATCTCAGGAGCTTCTTCTTCATTCACCACGCGGATGCCGCGTACCAGCAGCCGGTGGGTGTTGACACCGTAAGGTGTGCAGGTGACGAGCGTGCAGTGATCTTCACCGCGAACGATCTCCATGTCATCCGTTTCGGATGGCAGCACCACTTTGATCTGGTCAACGCGGTAAGTCAGCACACGGTTGAGAACGGTGAGGGAGAAAAAATCGCCCTCCTGCATGGCATCCAGGTCGGTGAACAGTTTGGCACTTGGGAGCCCGCGGTGTCCTGAAAGAACACAGTGGGTGTTTTCGCCGCCTGTCGGCAGGCTTGTTCCCTCGATATGTCCGACGCCGATTTGCAGCACACCTTCGTCCACACCGTGATAAATCGGGAGTTCCACGCCAATTTTCGGGATGTCCAGATATCCCATGATGCCCGAGCCGATCGGGTTGAGCGTTGTGCTGTAACCGCCGATCTGGGAAGGAGCATAAAGTGCGGTGGGGGTGGCTGCAATGCGCTGATTATACGCTTCCGCATCTTCAAAAATCTCGGAGATCTTGTCCTCGGAGGTTTTGGAGATGGCGGCATCGTAGTTTGCGATTGCGCGGGATGAATGCTGCTTGTTGATGTAATCGCTGACAGTTGGGTACAGCAGCATGGAGAGACCAATCAAAAATACAAGTGCAAGGATCACAGATGAAAGATGTTTTTTCATTGATTGATTTCTCCCTGATGCAGTACGCAATCCGAGCGGCGGAATCGCGGGATCCTGAGATTCCGCCGCAGGGCATTTGCGCTTGATTACTTACTTTTCTTTTGAGTTGACGCGTTTTTGCGTGATAAACAGGACAACCGCACCAATCACAAGAATGGAGCCGATGATATAGAACAGTTTGGTGCCGATGCCGCCCGTGGACGGGAGAATGGTCCCCTTGCTGTTTTTGACGATGATGTTGAACAGTTCATCATCATCCAGCGGAATATCAGATTTCAGACCGGTTTCGGGATCTTCGATCGAAGCTGTCCAGGTGCAGCCGGTTTCGCTTGCTTCTGCTTCGATTTCGATTTCAAACGGGTCGATGGTGTTATACCCGAACGGTGTTTTGGTTTCAGTGATGGTATATTTGCCTTTGTTCAGACCTTCAAACGAGATCACGCCGTCCTCACCGACTTTGCCGACACCCGAAACATATCCGTCTTCACCCTTGACGGTGACATTTTGCTTCAGCTTGTAGAGGTCAGTGATGCTGTCGTATTTCTTTTCGGTTTCGGCAGTTGGCACTTCCTCTGTGAAGGAACCGTCTTTCAGTTTATAGAAAGTACCTGTCTCATCCTTTTCATACGAATAGGTGATCTGTACGGTATCCTTGACGCCGTCGCCGGTGATGGTGAATTCGGCACCGTTGAGACGTTTCTGCGTTGCAGCGTCCACTTTGACAAGCTTGATGCCCGTGGTATAGACATATGTGGTGGAATCGGGGGTTTTGCCCGTGGGTTCCGTGCCTGTACCGCCGGGATTGGTGGGATCGGTCGGGTCTGTGGGCTTATCGTTGTCGCCGTAGGTGAAGTTCGGGTCGTTCGAGAAGGTGAGGGATGCGGAGTTCATGTTGCTGCCTTCTCCGCCGACGGTGGCGTTTTCATTCAGGCGGGCGGTGTAGGTTGCGATGACGTTGCAGCCGATGTAATCCTCCGTGTTATACTGAATGAAGTCATGGAACACGATTTCGATGTTCTGTCCGTCCACCGTGACGAAATAATCGGTATCCGCAATGAGTTCCTTGACCACTTCGCCCTTATCATTTGTAAAGTAGACTTTCAGATCTTTCTCATTGAATGACATACCATCGGTCATCTTATCGTGCATGATAAAATAGTATTCGTTGTATCCTGCCATATTCGGAACTGCGGAGGTGAGTTTGAACGGGATGCTGTCACCGATGCTGAATGTACCGAATTTCTGCGGGTCGCCGCTGCCGTCGTCGATTTCCTTATCGAGTGAGGGAATCACGGATTTCACCGTCACATTGACATCCTTGACCACTTTGAGAATATAATTTGTATAAGCGGACTGGCCGTTGTCGAGGGCGTCATCGGAATCCTTGATGAGGTAGTAACCTGCTGCCAGATCACTGATCTCGATATCGCTGCCTGTTTTGACGGAATCGGTGTGTGTATCGGTGAGATATTTACCAAGCACCTTTGCCACATCGCGGATGTCGTCAGCGGTCAGCTCAGGGGAGGCGATCGCATCAGCAACGCTTGCGGCATCCTTGCAGGAAGCGAACACATCATCAATGTCCTTGAGGGCATCCAGCACGGTTTTGCTGCCGACGGTTGCTTCGTCGTCGATGCCGCTGCCCCAGATGATATTGGAGAGTGTATCGTCAGCCAAATCGCCTGTAAAGATCTGGTAAGCTTCATATGTGTGGGATGCTTTGTCCTCTGAGTTTGGAATGATGGTGATATCATAGGTATCAGAGGCAGCAACCGCAGGGATACTCATTGCACCGATCATCATGACCGTTGCGGCACAGGCAAGCAGTTTTTTCATGTTCTTCATGGCTTTTCCTTTCTCCGTAAAAAATACAGTCAGTCTCGATTGGAACGAACGGCTGAACAATATACTGACAATAAAAAACACCACTATGCAGATGCGGAGGATGCACAGCATTGAGAGCGGCGCGAAATTCCCTGCGGCATGTGGGATCAGATAGCTGCAAACAGCAGCGTTTTGAAGTTATCACATAAAAACGTCATATCGAATCCCGTAAAAAATTGTGTACTGAGACTGCAGGTTCCAAGTCATGCTGTTCGCACGGATATCGCCTGCGTAGTGTGAATATGGACGTTTGTGTTCCTTTCTGTCTTTATGATATTAGTATAGCACTTGTTTGAGAATCTGTCAATATTAAACGGCATTTTTAGGCGTTTCCACGGTTTTTGCCGACGTTTTCGGCTGTTTTGACAACTTGTTTTGTACACTTTTATTAGAAAGATATTATCACAACTGATTTTGATTGACGAAAATGTAATATTTTGCCGAAAATATACCGTCTGTATATGGATTTGTGAAGAAAAAGCTGAAAAAAACATCAATCATCGTTCAATTCGACTGAATTTTCCAATAAAATCTGTTGAAAAATGAAACAGGATAGAATTTTACTAATTTTGGGAATATTTATACAATTATATGATACAACTGCAAAAAGATCCGCACTCTCAGAAAGAGAATGCGGATCTTGCGGAGATGCGATTATTGATTTTCGTGGAAGAACGAGGGCAGGATGTCGTAGATATAATGGCGGACATAGCCCCACCAGTGCGTTTTGCCCTGTGCCACGAGGTAATAGAAGTTGCCCTGCGAGAGATCGGAGTTATATACGAACTGATTCATTTTCTTCATTTCGTCGATCTGCGGGTTCATGTTCGGATATGCGATATCCTCAGAACCTGTTGCGCAGAAGATGAAGTACTGATCTTTCTGAAGACCGAGCTTGTCGATTTCATCAGCGACGGTTTTTGCCTTGCCGTAAGCGGAGTTGGATTCCCAGTTATCGCCCGACAGCGGCATGAAGTAGCCGACGATGTCCATGCAGTAGCAGCAGACAGCCCATGTGGAGCAGGAGCCCATCGAGAAACCGCCGTATGCACGGTGCATTCTGGAAGCGGCGATATCCGCTTCAGAAGTGGATTTTGCATAGGTGGAGTATTTGCCTTCCACGAACGGAACCACACTTGCACGGAATTCTTTATAGAAGGTTGCGGCTTCGCACTTATTGAAAGTCGGGGTGACAACGATGAGCGGGTCGAGCTCATGATTCATGATCATGTTGTCGAGGATGTAGTTGAGTTTGACGTCATCGCTGAAAATGGTGTTTTCGTTTTCGCCGCCGCCGTGCATCAGATAGAAGATGTTGTAACGCTTGTTTTCGTCATAGCCGTAGGGCAGATACACCTTGAGGGTGTTGTTGCCGTTGATGCCGCTGTAATTCTCGGTGATGATCTTGCCGCTCTGCGAGCAGGGGTTGAGGTAGTTGCCGGGTGCTTCCTTGAACTGCATATTGGAGATGTACTTGAAGTCTGTGGTGGTTGCGGCGGGCTGCTTGGGATCATTGGAATCGCCGCCCTCCGTGTTGCCGCCTTCGGGGGAGCCGCCCTGTTCGGGAGCCGCCTTTTCGGGATAATCCTTGGTTTTGCCGGTCAGGAATTCCGTGTACCACTTGATATCGTCTGCGGTGACTTTGCCGCTCTGGTTGACGTCAGCCGCTTTGATCTTCATGGAATCAGAGGATTTGCCGATGAGAAGCTGCTTTGCAAGGGTCATATCGCTGCCGTTGATGCAGCCGTCCTCGTTGACATCGCCGAGGAGGAACGGTGCAGAATTTGCGCTCTTGAACTGCCACCAGTCCACGTTAAAGAGGTAGCTGTCGCCGCCGGAGAAACGGAGATAGAGGTCGTGTTTGCCGGTTGCGCCGGAGACGGTGGTGCTGACGGTTTCCCATGCCTGCCAGTCGCCGGTGACGGGAACCGAAACGGTGCCGACCATCGGGCCTGTTGCGCTATCGAGGTGCAGCTCGATCTTGCCGCCTGTACCGTTGGATGCGACGGATGCATAGAATTCGCTTGCGCCTGCATCGCCGAAGTCAACGCCCTTGACCATCGTGTAGTCGCCGTTTTCGATGAAGCCGATTGCCTGTGTGCCTGCGGTGATGGGCTCTGTTTTGATGCCCGAGGACCAGCACATGGTTTCTGCTTCGACTCTCTCATAAGGGTTGAACGAACCGAGCTGATCGGGGCCGGTTTTACCCATTTCGATTTTCGGGATGGTGCCGTCGGGATTGAACGTGAATTCCTCGACTGCTGCGCTTCGGTTGAACGTGCTGCCGCCGGGAATGCCGTTCATATGATAGAACATATAGGAGTGGTCTTTATAGTCGATGATGCCGCCGTGAATTGTGAAGCAGTTGCTTTCACTGGTGATCTGTCCGCCGAATTTCCACGGACCTGTGACAGACGGACCATAGGAATAGCACATACTTTCACCGCCGTCGTTGCCGTAGAAACCTGCATAGACGAGGTAATACAGATCGCCGTGTTTATAGATCCACGGACCTTCGCCGTAAGCGGAACCGTTTTTGCCTTGACCGAATGCGTTTGCATTCATGTCAAACTTCTGGATCTGACCATCGAGCGTGACCATGTCCTCTTTCAGTTTGACGTAATAGCAGGAGGGGTTGCCGAACATCAGCCAAGCCTGACCGTCATCGTCAATGATGACCGTCGGGTCGATGTAGTCCCAGTTCGGGCCGCACAGCGGTTTTCCGAGGACATCCTTGAACGGACCTGCGGGGTTATCAGCCACAGCGACGCCGATTGCTCTGCCGCCGCCTGACTTGTTCGTGGTGGTGAAGTAGAAGTAGTATTTGCCGTTGCGTTCGATGCACTGGGAAGCCCACGCGTCGTTTTCGTTGCACCATGAGAAGGCGTCATCCTCGAGGAAGCAGCCGTGATCGGTCCAGTTCACCATATCCGTGGTGGAGAAAGCTTGCCAGCCGGTCATGTAATAGAAGTCGTTGCTTCCATCGCGGTCGCGGCCTGTGTAAACCCAAAGTTCGTCGCCAAAGACGACAGGTGCAGGGTCAGGCGTAAAGCTTGTCTGCACGATCGGGTTGTTGGCGGAGGCATTCAGCATATCCGCGGGGCTGCAAAGCGTGAGCCCCAGCATGATAGCGGCTGTGATGCCGGCGAATGTTTTTCTCTGTTTCATTTAGGATCCCCCTTAAAAATATATTTATAATTTGAGTTTAGCATAGCTTTGTCAATAAAGTCAATGAGAAATCATAAGAAAAACAGGACATTTTGCAGAATCCATCCATATTTATAATGAATTGTGGCGGATATTCGTAATAAATGGGGATAAGCCGAAAACAAAATGTTTTCTTCGCTGATACGTAAAAATCAATATGTTTTCTATAAATTGATGCCCAAATGACAACATAATGGAATTGAAAGGATTCTTAAGAATTTCGGAGAAAACGACCGAATATTTCAAAATGAAATTTTGTGACTGATTCTGACGCTGTTAGTATTATTTTGCAGAATCTGGTATGATATCAATGTTCCGAAACAAACAACATTCTATTCTTTATTTTTTGGAGGATTTTCTTTTATGAAAACAAAACTCATCTTCAAAGTATGGAACATCTTTTGCTGCCGGTAAAAAATGTTCCAAAACAGAACAAAAGCATAGGTTTATACAAAAGAATAATTGAACGGCGAAAGAATCCGTATAACATTTTCAAAAATCAGACAAAATTGAAATAAAACAAAGAAAAATCGAGGAAAATCTTGACAAAATTCGTGCCATATGCTATAATAAATTCTGCATGATGCCGTTGTGAAAAAAAGATAAAAATTACGCACGAATGCGTAGGCATTATGTCATAAAAGCTTGCTGATGCGAAGAATTTGCATCACAGGCACACTTGTTTTTTTATTTGGCGGAGGAGAATTCGATGAAACTTGCAAAGGGGCTGGTCATTGTTTCGGCAATGACGCTGACGCTTGCGTCAGCAGTGCTGCCGTTTCAGGCTGGAACAGGCGGCATATTCGGTGATGCAGCGATCTCTGCATCTGCCGCGGCACAGGGGCCGACTGTAACGGTAAACGGCATTGTCTATGAACTCGGCAAAACACCGAAAGGGGCAGGATTTCTCTATAAGGCACGCGTGATCGGATGCAGTCTGAAACAAGGCACTGCAAGAATTGCCGATACCGTGCAGTATGGCGGGATGAAGTTCTATGTGTCATCCATCGTCAAGGGTGCATTTGCCGGCAGCGGCATCACGGGCATCGACATGACGGGTGCGGTTTCAATGTCGCTGATCGAGGATGGCGCATTCCAAAACTGTTTGGCACTGAAAGAGGTCGCGTTCCCGGATGAAATGTCAGAGTTCAGCTATGATATGTTCGTGAACTGTCCGAGCATTGAAAGATTCAGTGTCAGTCCGAACAATGCTTTCTTTTGGGCACAAAAAGGCATTCTCTACAATTATGACAGAAACGAATTGATCGCTTATCCCTGCGGAAAAACCGATGCGGTGTTTTCTGCATCCCGCAGTGTGGATTCGGTTGCAGCAGGTGCATTCCGCAATGCCGGATTCCTGAAAAAGGTTGATTTCAGTGCATCTGATTCTGTTGTTGTTGCGGAAACGGCATTTGCTGATTGCGATGCTTTGACGCAGCTTGTGACAGCGGATGAGGATGATGACGCTGAGACCATTTTTGAAAACTATCGCGGTATGTTCCTGCATACGGATATCACGACGGTCAACGGCACGAAGCTTTATTCGGCTGCAGAGGATAATTTGACGGAACCTCAGATCGCGGCGGAATTTTCCGATGCCGTGTGCCGCAATTTCGGCAAAGAGTATGTCGATTTCCGTTTCATTGCACAGTTTGTGAATGCCTATGCCGATTACGTTGTCGCCACAGAACTCCATGCGGATGACAATGAGTTCCGGAGAGCCGTGAAGCTGCATGATTGGGTGATCGCCCGCGCAGATTCTGCCGTGATTCTCGGACCTGAAATGGAAAGTGACCGCCGCAATCATGTGGATGCTTCGATTTTCCTCAAGTATGCAGAGGGCGGATATTACAGCGTATGCGACGGTTTCTCCCGTGCGTATGCGATCCTGATGAAAAAAGCAGGTGTGGAGTGCTATTACGTCAGCGGCACCGATAAGGCTTTCATCGGAAAGAATCAGACAGTGGGTTCTCACGCATGGAACCTTGCAAAAATCAACGGCAATTTTTATCATATTGATGTTTACTGGGATAACAATGCGTCGGCTGACGATGAGACTCCCTCGTATTTTCATTTCATGGGCTCTGATGAGGAGTTCGACGCATCCCATAAATACAGCTGGTCAGCGAGCGAGGACAGCAGCCTGAAACGCGGTGCAGGGATCGCAATGTATTCCCTCAACAATCTGGGTGATGTCAATCTGGACGGCGAAGTGACATGGCGCGATGCCAAACTCATCGGGGAATATATATCCAAAAATGCCGAACTGAACGCAGAACAGCTTGTCTATGCCGATGTGGATTTTGACGGCGAAGTGACGACCTCCGATGCGGTGTTCATCATCAGCTACTGGACGGCAGCAGCACAGGGCGATGTCACCATGAACGGCAAGATTGATGCCGATGATGCCGCAAAAGCACGCGATTACGTGCAGGGACGTCAGAGTGATCTTACGTATTTGCAGGTTGACCGCATTGATATGGATCTGGATGAAGCCCTCACAATGTACGATGTGGGCGAGATCATCAAATCTGAGGGGCAGATCATGAACAATGCCACCTTCAAGAATTATGTGGTCGCATATCAGAAAGATCCTGAAAAATTTGCCGAAGCCGAAGCCCTGACGAAAAAAATCTTTGCTTCATATTTCGGTGCAGATGAAGGAGAACTGATCCTCTCTGAACTGATGGACGAGCCTGAATCGCAGACCGAGGCGGAGATCGCGGATGCATCGGCTGAAGCTGAGGAAACGGCGGAGGAGATTCCGACCGTCACACTCCCTTCGGAAACGGATGCGCCTGAAACGGCTGAAACCACCGAAACGACTGTCGTCACCGAAACAACGGAAATGACAGAGCCCGAATCGGAGGAGACGCTTGTCACGGAAGAAACGAAGGCAGTCACCGAGGAAACCCTTGCGGATGAATCGGCAGAGGAGGAAGCTCCTGCGCCTGAGCGTGAGGAAGAAGAACCCCCTGCGGAGGAAGAACATCGCGGTTTGCTGGAACGCATTTTCCCGCACCGATAAGATGAATATGATGAAAAATCGGTTCTCAGGGAGATCCGATTTTTTGTTTTTTGTGTGCTGATGTTTGTTCGGATATGCAGGATATGTTCAAGATTTCCGCATTCTTTTCCGAAATGCTTGCATTGTGTCCGATCATATGCTATACTATAAAAAAACGATATCTGATATCGTGACAAAGGGAAACAAAGAGGTGATACCATGGCACGCATACTATGTTTTATGGGCGAGATCACCATTGATTTTCAATCGGAATTGATGCAGGCTTTCTCGATTCGGGCTGCTGAATATGGACATGAGATCGTGTTCTGCATCGGCTTTGATACCGACGAGGTCAATTCCATGCACGGCGAAATTGAACGCAAGATCATTGATATCCCATGTGTTTCGGATTATGACGGCATTGTAATCTGTCCCGATACATTCGGCATCGACGGCATGACGGTGGAATTGTGCGATTACATCGCTGAAAATGCGAAGTGTCCTGTTATTTCGATTCGAGCAAAGGATGATCGGTTTTATAATGTGCTGCTGGAGGACGACCGCGCCATTTTTGATATGGTGGAGCATTTTATCACCGTGCATCATTTCACGCGCATTTGTTTTATGACGGGGCGTATGGAGCTTGAGGATGCCAGACGGCGTTTGGGTGCATACAAAGCGGCAATGGCAAAGCACGGGCTGGAAGTCAATGACGGCATGGTGTTTGAGGGCGATTATTGGCGGCGAAAAGGCGAGGAAGCGGTCTACTGGTTTTTCCACAACGGATTGGAACCGCCACAGGCAATCGTTTGTGCCAACGACTATATGGCAATCTCCGTCTGCAACGCGCTGCACGAGCATCATCTGCGCGTGCCTGAGGACATCTGTGTTTCGGGCTTTGACGGCATTGATGAAGCACGCTGCTATATGCCGCCGATTTCCAGTGTCAGTGCGTCGGCAAATGCGGTGTGCGATGCTGCACTTTCGCTGCTGAATGACTTGCTGGAAGGAAAGCCCTGTCCGAAGAATACGATGATACCGCTGAATATGGAATACCGAAACAGCTGCGGTTGCCAGTCAACGATCGATTTTGAATCTTACCGCAGTTTGTCGATCACCAAAGAGGCTTGCTTGGCGGCATTGCATTTCTGCCCGTATATCGGGCTTGATTTTGAAACAGCCGATACCGTATCAGAACTGTTTTACATCGTTTATCAGGTGACAACGAATCGGACATGGGGCAGCTTTGAGGATTTCGGTACGCTTTATTTCTGTTTCTGCGATGAAAGTGAACGGCAGGACAATCTGGTGGAGATGGCAGGGCAGTTCACGCAGCATATGAAGCTTGCGGCAAAGGTATCGCAAAAAGGTGTGGAGATCATCGACGAAACCTTTTTGCGCAGTGAACTTCTCCCTGCAAAATACCGCGATTCGATCGTGCCGAATCATGTGTTTGTGCTGCACTGCAAGGATTACTGCTACGGCTATGTTGTGCTGCAAAATGCGGATATCTCCGGCTGCAAGCAGCTTGTCAAACCGCTGATCTTCTCCATCGGCAATGCACTTGACCGTATTCGCGTGTTTTCAGAGAATCAGACGGTGAAAAAACTGCGGGAGCAAACTTATATCGACGACATGACGCAGATCCCCAACCGCCGATATATGGAGCATTTCATCCGCAAGCTGTATGAGCGTCTGGTGCGCACGGGGCAGACATTCTGTGTCATGAGTATTGACATGGACGGCTTGAAATTCATCAACGATACCTACGGGCATCTGGAGGGCGACAATGCAATCTGTGCCGCAGCCAAGCTGCTTGACAGTGTCAAGCCGACAAACGGCATGGCAGCCAGAGTGGGCGGTGATGAATATTCGATGCTGTTTCCCACACAGAATGCAACGGAAGCGGAGGAAGTTTCCGCAAAGATTGAAGCCGCCATCGCCGCTTATAATGAAACATCGGGGAAACCCTATCAGCTTTCGGTCAGCATCGGATATGAATTTTGTCAGCAGGGCACAGAACTGCTGAACTGCGTTCACAACGCCGATAAGAAAATGTATGTAAGCAAACGGCTGAAGAAGAACAGTCGGCTTGGGCAAAGCACCGAGTAACGAGGCAATGCATCGCAGATGCAACTTAATCTGCAAATTGAAACGCCTGCTGAATTTTGCATCAGCAGGCGTTTTTTTGTTATTTGGATTTCTTCTTTGCGGTTTTCTTCGATTTTGTTTTTTCAGGCTTTACCGCAGCAGCGTCCGGCACATCCGCGGCAAGGATCTCTCTGCACGCCGCAAGCTGTTCTTTGTCCTCAGCGGGCATAGGGGGATATTCGGATTTTGCAGCTTTGAGGGCATTCAGCAGAATTTCCGTAATGAGATATCTTGTGTACCACCGCTGATTTCCGGGCAGCACATACCACGGGCTGTGCGGTGTGGCGGTCTGGTTGATGACATCGTTGAAACAGCTCAGATATGCATCGAATTTGTCGCGCACTTTGAGGTCATCGGCACGGAACTTCCAGTTCTTTTCGGGGATGTCGATGCGTTCGAGAAGCTGCTGTGCCTGTTCCTCTTTGGTGATGTGCAGGAAGATCTTCACCACCTGATAGCCGTTTTGCCACAGATATTTTTCAAAGGCGTTGACCTGTTCGCAGCGTTCCGCGAAGAATTTCTTGTCGCTTTTTCCGATGATGCGTTCTGACATATGGTAATGCGGCTTGATGCCCTCCACCTGCACGGTGACCAGATCTTCATAATGGCTGCGGTTGAACACTGCGATTTCGCCGCGGTTGGGGATATTCCGATGGATGCGCCAGAGATAGTCATGCGACAATTCCTCATCGTTCGGGGCTTTGAACGAATAGACCTTCACGCCCTGCGGATTGATGCCGCTGAACACGTTTTTGATTGCCGAATCTTTTCCAGAGGCATCCAAAGCCTGAATGACAAGCACGATGCCCTCTCTGCCGTCCGCATAGAATTTTTCCTGCAATGCCGCGATTTCTTCCTTGTTCTTCTCGTATTTTGCGATGATATCCTCTTTTACCACATTGTCTTTTGCGGCATCTGTCGGCAGTTTGCGGATATCGATTTTTTTCTCACCTGTCAATGCATATTTGTCAGCTTTCATAGAAAACACATCCTTTCATTAAATGGGTGATTGTGATATATCAGGTCGCCTGACCTGCAAACTGTGTCATATAGAGATCATAGTACTTGCCTTTCTTGGCAAGCAGTTCGGTGTGGTTGCCGCTTTCCACGATCCTTCCCTGATCCATGACGATGATCTGGTCGGCATCCTGAATTGTGGAGAGACGGTGTGCGATGATCAGGCTTGTGCGGTCTTTCATCAGCTTGTTCATCGCGTTCTGAATGTTCAGCTCTGTACGGGTATCGACATTGGAGGTTGCCTCATCAAGAATGAGGATCTGGGGATAGGAGAGGAATGCTCTGCCGATGGCGATGAGCTGCTGTTCGCCCTGTGAAAGGCTGACGCTTGTCTGCGAGAGCATGGTGTCATACTGTTCGGGCAGTTTTTTGATGACCTTGTCGCAGTAGCTGAATTCGGCAGCGCGGTCAAGTTCTTCCTGTGTGGGGTTTCCGACTGCGTAGGCGAGGTTGCCGCGGATAGTGTCGGAAAACAGTTTGGTATCCTGCAGCACGATGCCGACGCTGTCGCGCAGACTGGTGAGGGAGATGTCGCAGATGTTTTGTCCGTCAAGCAGAATTTCGCCGCTGTCGATGTTGTAAAAGCGCATGAGCAGATTGATGATAGTGGTTTTGCCGCTGCCCGTAGAACCGACCAAAGCGATTTTCTTTCCGGATTCGATCTTCAGCGAAAAGTCAGAGATCACGCGCTTTTCAGGCACATACGAGAAGTTGACGTTTTTGAATTCGATGATGCCTTTCACCTTTTCGACTTCGATGGCTTTGCCGCTGAAATCTTCCGATTCCGCATCGAGGATGGAGAACACGCGCTCAGCACCTGCAATGGCAGTCTGAATTTCGCCGTAGAGCTGAGAAAGCTCATTGATGGGGCGTGAGAACTGCTTGGAGTAGATGATGAAAGCCGAAATGACACCGACGGTGATATAACCTTTCAATGCAAAATATGCGCCAAACACGGATACAATGACAAACGAAATGTTGCTGAGCATATTCATGACAGGTCCCATGCAGTTACTGATGCTTTTTGCAATGATGCCCGTGAATGTGAGGTTATCTGCTGTTTTTGTGAAGGTGCTGATGACGGCATCCTGCTGATTGTAAGCGGCGATGGTCTTGTAATTTGTGACCATTTCTTCCACCGTGCCGTTGAGTTCACCGAGGAGTGTCTGCTGTTTGACGTAATATTTCCGCATACGCTTGGTGATGAAGCTTGTAAACAGCACCGTGAGGAAAATCGTGGAGCAGGAAAGCAGACCGAGCGGAATGCTGTAATAGAGCATCATGATGAAGGTGCCGATGAGTGTCAGAACGCCGGAAAACAGCGAACTCAGCGAGGAGGAAATGATGCTTGAAATGTTCTCGACATCGTTGGTCATGCGGCTGATGAGATCGCCGTGTGAGTGGGAGTCGAGGTAAGAGATCGGGAGATGAACGATTTTGTCGAACAGGGTTTTGCGCAGTTTGCTGACGATTCTCTGGCTGAGGGAAGCACTCAGATAGCCCTGCACGAGTGTTGCGGCACCGTGGATCAGATAGGTCACCAGCATAAGGATCAGAAAATGGGGGAGTCTGCGGAAATTGCCTGTCACGATCTGGTCAATGGCGGAACTCTGGAAACTTGGTGCGATCACCGAAGCAATGACGCAGATCAGCACCACTGCGCCCATGAGGATCACAAACCGCATTTCCGATTTGAAAAAGGCGAGCAGTCGTTTGAGCGTTGCCCCGAAGTTTTCGGCTTTTTCGATGGGTTTTCCCATATTGCCGCGGTTTCTGCCGAAGCTTGGTGTTTTTGCGGGTGTATCAGCCATTCTGCTCACCCTCTTTCTTCATCTGTGATGCGTAGATATCCTGATAGACTTTGCAGGATTTCAGAAGATTATCGTGTTTGTCGCAGGCGATGACTGTGCCGTTTTCCAGCACAGCGATGCGGTCGGCATTCTGCACCGAGGAGATTCTCTGCGCGATGATGATTTTGGTCATGTCCTGATATTGTGTGCGCAGAGCGTTCTGGAGATCGGCTTCGGTTTTGAAGTCCAGAGCCGAGGTCGAGTCGTCGAGAATAAGGATCTCGGCTTTTTTGAGCAGTCCGCGGCTGATGGCGATACGCTGCCGCTGTCCGCCCGAAAGGCTCATGCCCGATTCTGCAACGGGTGTATCATACTGCTGCGGCTGCTGCATGATGAAATCATCCGCCTGTGCGGCGCGGGCAGCTTCTTTCACTTCATCCTCAGTGGCGTCTTTCTTGCCAAGCAGAATGTTTTCGCGGATCGTGGTGCTGAAAAGTTCGCTTTTTTGCAGCACGATCGAGATTTTGTCGCGCAGTTCATTCAGTTTGTAGTCCTTGACATTGACGCCGTCCACAGTGACCGTTCCTGCCGTGACATCGTAGAAACGCGGGATCAGGTGAATGAGCGAGCTTTTGCCGCAGCCTGTTTCGCCGATGACTGCGAGCGTTTCGCCCTTGCCGACATGCAGCGAAATATCGTGCAGAATGTTGACGCCCGATTCGGGATATCCGAAACTGACGCCGTCAAAGGTCACGGTGCCGAACTCTCCGCTGGCGGCTGCGCCATTGCCGTCTGCGATGGGGCTTTCGCTTTCAAGGATTTCTTTCAGACGTTTCGTGGAGGTGATGCCGCGTGTGACATTCTGGAAAATCATGGCGAGCATCATCATGCCGTTGAGAATCTGCGAGAGATAGGTGACAGCTGCCATGACCGTACCGGGTGCAGCGGAACCATCCTGCACGCGCAGAGAACCGATGAGAATGACAGCGATCGTGGCGAGGTTCAGGACAATGTTCATGACCGGACGCATATACGACATGAGGATCAGCACACGGAACTGCGTATCGACCAGATCATCATTGCTTTTTGCAAAACGGGCATTTTCGCGGTTTTCCTGCACGAATGCCTTGACAACACGCGCTCCTGCGATATTCTCCTGAATGACGGTATTCATGGCATCAATGCGTGATTGCAGCAGCTGAAACAGCGGATTGGTTTTCCACAGCACAAATCCGATTTCCAGCAGGATCAGGGGCAGTGCAATGGCGATGACAATGCCGAAATCAGCGGCGAGTGACACAAGCGCGATACTGCCTGCAATGAAAAACATGATGCATCGCACACAGCTTCGGATGATCTGTGCGACCATGGTTTCCATCTGGGTAACATCGTTTGTGGTACGGGTGATGAGCGAACCGACCGAGAAATCATCGGTTTGCGAGAACGAGAAGTGCATGATGCGCTCAAATGCGGATTTGCGGATCTCATTGCCGAAATTCTGACTGCACAGATTGGCAAACACAGCACTCAGAATACCGCTGATGCCGCCGCCGATGACAATGAGGATCATTTTGAGCCCCGTGCCTGTGACGATGCCCATGTCAGGGAGATTGTTGTTGTTCAGTCCGAGAATGCCGTTATCGACGATTTCAGCCATCATGCGCGGCTGCACAAGATCCACATAGACCTCGAGCACCATGAAAACCGCAGCGAGCAGGGCGAAATGCCAATATTTGAGGAGATGCTTGCGTATCAAAAACTGACACATCCTTTCTTTTTTGCGGAATTTTCCGCATAGATCTTCTGTCATGAAGCGTGGATGTCCTGAGCCATTTGAAGCAAGGGATTACACAGTGTCCATGAATGTTTTTTCCACCTTGTGAAACAGCAGAATACCGAACGTGAGCACCAACAGAGTGAAAGCCGCCGACCAAAGCAGCCCCGCGGTACTGATCTGTCCCTGTCCCAGCATCATCATGCGGAACAGTTCCATCATCTGCGTGACGGGATTCCACATGAGAAGTGTGCGCATCCAGCCGTTTTTTGCCATGGAAAGGGGATAGACGACAGGTGTTGCATACATCCAGAGGGAAACACCGAATGTGACAACGATCGAGAGGTCACGGTATTTGGTGGTGAGGCTGCTGACGATGATGCCGCATCCGAGTGCCATTCCGCCCATAATCAGCAGCACAACAGGGAGCGCAGGCATCAGAGCCCAGTTGGGATGAATGGCACCCTTTGCAAGGTAATATCCCCAGAACAGAAGCACCATGAGCATCTGAATACAAAAGCTGAAAGCGGATGAGAGAATCACGGAGATCGGTTTGGTGAGCCGCGGGAAATACACTTTTCCGAATACATTTGCGTTATCGCGGAACGTGTTGGCGGTTTTGTTGATACTTTGCGCAAAGAAGCTCCACAGCGCATTGCCGATCATATAGAAAAGGAGTTTTGGCGTGCCGTCAGTATCAAGGTTTGCGATGTTGCCGAACACTATGGTGTAGATCACGGTTGTGATGAACGGATTGAGCAGGATCCACGCAGGTCCGAGGATCGTCTGCTTATAGATCAGCGCGAAATCCTTTTTCACGAACATGAGGATCAGGTCACGGTATTGCCAGAGTTCCTTGAGATCCCATGAAAACCAATGGTGTTCTGCGGTGATGTGTGTGTGGCGGTATTCATGCTTCATCGTGCATCACCTCCAGTTCCGTGTCGGGCAGATGAACATAGCCCCAGTAAGGATTCCATCCGATGAATGCCTGATTGCGGTTGGCAGGCTTGATCTCAAAGGAAAAGCCGTTCTCAATGGTATTGATATATTGATATGCCCCAAGCGTTCCGCTGTGAAACACGATGATCTTCATAAGATACTGCCCGACGGAAAACGTATCGGTCGGGAGCTTCAGATGCAGTGTCATTTCGCGGTCGGCTTTTGCCGCAAACGGCGATGCCGTAAAGGATGTGCCGACGCAGACGCCGTCGCGTGCGACGCATTGAAAGCGAAAATGCAGCCCTTCCATATCTTTGGCAGAGACAATTTTCATGGTGATGCCGACAGGTTCTCCGGCGTCGTATTGGCAGTCGATGCGGTCAAGGTCAAGGCTGATGATGCGAAACAGCGCATTTTTTTTGCTGCGGTAGTCTTTGTTTTCAAAGGTGCGGTGGGCTTGGAGCGCATTGTCGCTGCCCATATAGCATTCGATTGCCTGTTCCGCATCGCCGTCAAAAATGATTTTTCCCTCATCCAGCACGATGCAGCGTTCACAAAGCTGACGGATCGTTGCCATGTTGTGTGAGACATACAGCACAGTGCGGCCCTCGATGCGGGCAGCATCCTTCATCTTGTCGAGACATTTTTTCTGAAATGCAATGTCTCCGACTGCCAGCACTTCATCCATGATGATGATTTCGCTTTCGAGGTGTGCTGCGACCGAAAATGCAAGCTTGACATACATTCCCGAAGAATAGCGTTTCACAGGTGTGTCGATGAATTCGCTGACCTCCGAAAACGCGATGATGTCATCCATTTTCGCGTCGATCTCGGCTTTGCTCATGCCGAGGATCGCGCCGTTCATATAGATATTTTCTCTGCCCGTCATTTCCCTGTGAAATCCTGTTCCGACTTCAAGCATGGAGGAAATTCTGCCGTAGATGTCGATTTCGCCCTCTGTGGGGGCAGTCACGCGGGATAGAATTTTGAGCAGGGTGGATTTTCCCGCACCGTTTTTGCCGATGATTCCGACAGTTTCTCCTTGTGAAATGGTGAGGTCAATGCCGTTCAGGGCGAGAAAGGTCTCGCCTGAAATGCGTGCAGCGGAGCCGATTTTGGAGTTCGGATCTTCTTTGCCGCATTTTTTCGCCCACCACGAGGCGAGATCGCCGCGCAGCGTGCCGCCGCCGATCTGTCCGAGACGGTATTGTTTTTTCAGCCCCTTGATTTGAATGGCATACGGCGGGGCGTGTGTTTGCAAATCCAATCTGTCAGCTCCTTTCCGAATCGGCTGTGCAGAACAGCTTTTCTATCAGTCATACTATATTATTATACCATACCAATTTGCATTTTGCAAGAGAAAAGTGCGAATCAGCATATGAATTTGTGATTTTGACACAACGGATAAGCAAACATAAAGCAAAGCGGACGACCTTCCGATCGGTCGTCCGCAGGATGATTCATATGGGTTCAGCTCTCAGGCAATGACAAACTGACTGTTGTAGAGTTCGGCGTAGAATCCGTTTTGCGCAAGGAGTTCTTCGTGGTTGCCCTGTTCGATGATGTCGCCGTCTTTCATCACAAGAATGATGTCGGCATTTTTGATGGTGGAAAGGCGGTGTGCGATCACGAAGGAGGTTCTGCCCTTTGTCAGGGCGTCCATCGCCTGCTGAATCACAAGTTCCGTGCGTGTATCGACGGATGAGGTTGCCTCGTCGAGAATCAGCAGGGGAGAATCTTTGAGCATGGCGCGGGCAATCGTGAACTGCTGTTTTTGCCCCTCTGAGAGATTGAGCGCATCACTCAGCATGGTGTCGTAGCCGTCGGGCAGAGTCTCAATGAAGTGCTTGAGACCCACGGCACTGCAAGCTTTGTCGAGTGCTTCATTCGTGAGGTCTTTCGTGTTGTAAACGAGGTTTTCGCGGATCGTGCCGTCAAACAGCCATGTGTCCTGTAAAATCATGTCAAACAGGTCATGGACGCTTTCCCGTTTCATATCTTTGGTGGAAATGCCGTCGATGAGGATATCGCCGCTTTCGAGGTCATAGAAACGCATCAGCAGGTTGACCATCGTGGTCTTGCCTGCACCTGTCGGTCCGACAATCGCGACTTTCTGCCCGGCTTTGAGATTTGCGGAAAAATCGTGGATGATGGTTTTTTCAGGCAGATAGCCGAATCTGACATTTCTGAATTCCACATCGCCGCGCACATTTTGCAGCACAGTGGTTTTCGCTGATTCATCCGGCATTTCCTCAGCTTCCAGAATCTCAAACACACGTTTTGAGGCTGCGGAAGCCTGCTGAATCTGCGTCATGGATTGTGCAAAGGTGGTCAGCGGCTGTGAAAACTGTTTTGCGTAGATGACGAATGCGGTGATGGTACCGAGTGTGACAGCCGTGCTGCCGTTGACAATAAACGCCACACCGATAATGAAGATCAGAGCATAAGCGAGATTGCCCACAAAGGTCATGATCGGGTGCATCATGCCCGAGAGAAACTGTGATTTCCAGTTGCTGTCGTAGAGACGTTCGTTGATCTCGCAGAATTTCTCGGTTTCACGCTCTTTTGAGCCGAATGCACGCACGATGTTATGGTTCGTGTAAATTTCCTCAATGTGACCATTCATTTTGCCGAGGTCTGTCTGCTTGCGGTTGAAGTATTTCTGGGATTTGCCGAGGATCAGTGCCATGAATACGAAACCGAGCAGGGAGGAGATGATCGTCACCAGCGAGAGGAGCCAGTTTGTCTGGAACATTTTGATGATGACGCCGACAAACAGTGCAAGAGAACTTATCAGGTTTGCGCTGCTGCTGGAAAGCGTCTGGCTGATGGTGTCAACATCGTTGGTGATGCGGGAGAGAATATCGCCTTTTGTGGTGGAATCGAAGAAACGCAGGGGGAGGCGGTTGATTTTCTCGTCGATGTCTCTGCGCAGCCGCTGTGAGGTGTACTGGGTGACGGTCGCGGTGATGAACTGCTGTCCATAGCTGAGAACTGCGCCTGCCGCATAAATGCAGAGCAGGGTGAAGCAGATTTTCTTGACGGCGTCGATATCCACACCTGTGATGATGCCCTCAACGATCTTGTTCATCAGGTCGCTGATTTTTTCAGGTCCGATGATGGTGGCGATCGAGCCGCCGACTGCAAAGATCAGGGCAACGAGAATCGCAGGGAGATACCGTTTGCAGTAGATGACGATTTTGCGAATGGCACCGAAATCCGCTTTTTCGGGCGGTCCGGCTTGCATCATTCTGCCCATATGCGGCATATCAGTTCATCTCCTTTCCTGCAAGTTCTTCTTCTGAAAGCTGTGACAATGCGATCTCTTTGTAGATGGGGCAGTTTTTGAGGAGTTCCTCATGTTTGCCCATGCCTGTGATTTCGCCGTCGTGCAGCACGAGAATTTTGTCGGCGTTTTTGATGGTGCCGATGCGCTGCGCCACGATAATGACCGTGGTATCGTCAAGCTGTGCTTTCAGCTCTTTGCGCACCAGCATATCGGTCTTATAGTCAAGTGCGGAGAAGGTGTCGTCAAAAATCATGATCTCACTGTCCTTGAATACTGCACGGGCAATGGAAAGCCGCTGTTTCTGTCCGCCCGAGAAATTGGTGCCGCCCTGTGCAACCGATGCGTGGATTCCGTTTTCGAGCATTTCCACGAAGTCTGACTGTGAAATCTGAATGGCGCGTGAAATGCGTTCATCATCGTCAGAGATCTCCTCTTTGCATCCATAGGTGATGTTGGATTTGACATCGCCCATGAACAGTGTTGCTTTCTGGGGCGCGATGGATACCATTTTTTCAAGCTGTTCCTCAGGATAATCCTTGATGTTGATGCCGTCGATGAGAATTTCGCCTGCGGTGACGTCGTAGAAGCGCGGGATCAGGTTGATGAGCGTGGTTTTGCCTGTGCCTGTTGCGCCGATGATCGCGAAAGTCTCGCCCTGTTCGATCGTGAAGCTGATGTTTTTGAGGCAGGGCTTTCCGCTGTCCTGATAGGAGAACGAGACATCCTTGAATTCGATTCTGCCCTTTCCGACGGGTGCTGCTTTTTGTTCGGCATATTGGATGGAACTTTCTGTTTTCAGCACTTCTCCGATTCTTCGGATGGAGACCATCACACGCGGAAGCATGATGAAAATGACCACCAGCATCATGAATGCCATGACCACCTGAAGCGCATACTGTGTGAATGCGGTCATGCTGCCGATGACTGCGGCGCGTTCGGGCACGGCAGCCTCGTTGATGAGATATGCACCGATCCAGTAGATGGCGAGGGTCAGACCGCTCATGCACATGGTCATCACGGGCATCATCAAGCCCATTGTGCGGCTGGTGAACAGGTGATTTTTCGTGATGCCGACGTTGACGCGCTCAAATTTTGCCTGCTGATACGCTTCGGCATTGAACGCACGCACCACACGCACACCCGAGAGATTTTCGCGTGCCGCGTCGTTGAGGTTATCGGTCAAAAGCTGAATCTGCTTGAATTTCGGATATACCACGGTGATGATCGCCACGATCGTCACGAGAATGATCGCAACGCAGATCATCACGGCAGTTGTCCATTCGATGCTTGTGGATGAGATCTTGCAGATTGCCCAGATTGCCGTGACGGGTGCTTTTATCATGATCTGCAAACCCATAGCGATCAGCATCTGAGTCTGCACAACGTCGTTTGTGGTTCGGGTGATCAGGCTGGGCGTGGAGAAACGGTTGATCTCATTATTGCCAAACTGCATAATTTTGGTGAACAGCCGTTCACGCAGGGTCTTGGCGAAGTTTGCCGCAACCTGGGCGGCAAAAAAGCCGCAGACGATCGAGGCTGTCATGCTGCCGAAGGCGCACAGCAGCATCATGCCGCCGTTTTTCCAGACGTCAGCCATTTGAATGCTGCCGGCGGATACAGATTCCGTCAGCTTTTTGGTATAGTCCGGCATGGTGAGGTCAAGCCACACCTGCGTGACGACCAATGCCGCACAAATGAAGATATAGAGCCAGTCTTTTTTCTTGAGGTTCCGAAAAATCATGAACTGATAGAACTCCTTTCAGATGGTAGATAGAGAACGGGGTTTGCAAATGCGGAATCACTCCGAAAGTATGGCAGCAATTTTCTTTTCGTCGATCGCCGCCTTGATTTCTTCCGAGATCTTGATGAACTCCTCGAAGCGTTCTTCCCCGATTTGTTCGATGATGTAACCGAAGTATGCCATCATTTTTCGCTGCTTTTCGAGAATGATGCGTTTTCCTTCGGCAGAAAGGGTGATCATGGATCTGCGTGCATCAGATGGGTCACAGAGCTTGAGAATCCACCCGTTTTCGTGCATTTTGCGAAGCATCACCGCCATGCGTGCCGTGCTGACCCTGACCGCATCACTGATCTCGCCGGCACTGACAGCCCTGCCCGATTCATTCAGAAACCGCAGGACACATCCGATGCCGGCATTGGTGGCATCCACTTCCTGCAAAAATTCTTTCGGGCGGCTTTGGATCATGCGCTGGATCAGTTCGGCAGTTCGTTCTTCGGTCATATTCTTCACCTCGCTTCCGTTGTCTAACTGCGTTAGCATTTTATATTATATCATCTCGCAAAATGTTTGTCAATGAATGATTTGTCAGAAAACGGTACACCGAATCATCGGAAAATCATCGAAATCAAACAGGATTGTTTCCAAATCGGATGGAATTGTGCAGCATATTCTGCCAAACAAAATCAAGCTTGACAAAGCGTGCGTGATGTGATAAAATTATATCATGATGATCGGATCCGTGCAAGCGCATCCGTCAGAATATAGTTTTTGAAAGGATTGCATCCCTGACGCCGAAAAATTCTTTGAGGCGGAAGATACGGTGCTGAAATATGCAGGATCACTGTCTATGCATTGCCGCCGTATCCCGAATTGGGATGCGGCGGTTTTTGTATGCACAAAAAGGATTACACGGGGCGGCTGAATCGGGGACAGAGAGTACTTCTGATTGTGCTGCCGTTGGTATGTTTTCTGGGCTGTTTATGTCTCGGGCGGCTTTCCCTGCCGCCGTTTGAGGTGCTGAAAGCACTTGGGGAACGTATCGGTGTCGGCAGCGGTGCCTCAGCGCAGACGCAAGCCGTTGTCTGGTCGATGCGAGTGCCGCGTCTGCTGACGGCGGCGGTGGTCGGCATGGGGCTTTCGGTGGCAGGCTGTACGTTTCAAAGTTTGTTTTCCAATCCGCTTGCCACACCCGATACATTAGGTGTGGCGTCGGGTGCAAGCTTTGGCGCGGCGTTGGCACTGCTGCTCGGCTTTTCACTGATCGGTGTGCAGTTGACGGCACTTGCCTTTGGGCTGCTTGCTGTATGTTTGACATGGATTTCGGGAGCGGGGCTTGGCGATTCCCGTCACACACCGATCCTTGCGGGCATCATGATCGGTTCGCTGTTCAGTTCGATGGTGTCGCTGGTCAAATTCACCGCTGATGCAGAATCACAGCTTCCGTCGATCACCTACTGGCTGATGGGCAGCCTGGAAAGTGCGGGTTATTCGACACTTCTGCTTGGTGCGCCGCCGATTCTTGTCTGCACGGCTGTTCTTTTGCTTCTGCGCTGGAAAATGAATCTTCTGCCGCTTTCGGAAGACGAAGCGGTCACATCGGGGGTAAATCTTCGGATGCTGCGCATGACAGCGGAGTTTTGTGCCACAATGATTACAGCGTCCTGCATTTCGATGTGCGGGCAGGTCGGCTGGATCGGACTGTTGGTTCCGCATCTTTGCCGGATGAAGTGTGGAAGCAGCAATACCGCATTGCTGCCTGCATCGGCAGGGATCGGCGCGGCGTTTCTGATGTTGGTCGATACCGCCGCACGAACGGTGTCGCCGAAAGAAATACCGATCTCGATTCTCACTGCGCTGCTGGGCGCACCGTTTTTCATATGTCTGCTGCGGAAAAACAGGGGGTGGAGCTTATGAAAATGCAGGTTTCCGATGGCTGTTTCCGATATCCGCGGCAATCAAAGATGGTTTTGCAGCACATAGATTTCTCACTCGATGCAGGTGATATTCTGGCAATTCTCGGACCGAACGGTGCAGGCAAAACGACGATGCTGCGCTGTTTGATGGGGCTTTTGCCGTGGACGTCCGGCGAAACACTGCTGGATGAGAAACCGCTGCGCCGAATCCCGCAAAGGCAGCTTTGGCAGCAGATTTCCTATGTGCCGCAGGCAAAGCAGCCCCCGACGGCTTACAGCGTGGAGCAAATGATTCTGCTTGGTCGGGCGTCGATGGTGCAGCCGTTTTCCATGCCGCAGGCAGAGGATATGGCTGCGGTGGATGCTGTGATCGAGCGGACAGGGTTGAAAAGTCTCCGCGGACGCAGCTGTGCGGAATTAAGCGGCGGCGAATACCAGATGGTGCTGATTGCCCGTGCGTTGGTTTCCGAACCGCAGATTCTCATACTGGATGAACCGGAATCCAATCTGGATTTTCAGAATCAGCTTTTGGTGCTGGATATGCTTTCGCAGCTTGCCGCAGAGGGCATCACCTGTATTTTCAATACGCATTATCCTGCGCATGCGCTGCGGCGCAGCAACAAGTCTCTGATGCTTTCCAAAAACGGGGAATACTGCTTTGGCAGCAGCCGCGAGATGATCACGGAAGAAAACATCCTGCGGTATTTCGGGGTGCATTCGGTGATCGGCAGTATGAAGATCGGGGATGCATCCTACGAAGACGTGGTGCCGATTTCGATTGCGGAACGTCCTGACTGAGCAGGGGGAGGCTGAAAGATGAAACATTCGGAGTATCTGGATAAATTATATGCGGAGAGAAAGCTTTCTCATGCGGAATGGACGACGCTCATCGGGAGTTTTACGGAGGCAGACAGAGACTATGCCGCCGAACTTGCCGCTGAGATCACAAAGCAGCGATTCGGCAACCGGATTTTTTTCCGCGGGCTGATCGAATTTTCAAACATCTGCAAAAATGACTGTTTCTATTGCGGCATTCGGCGTTCCAATGCCGATGTGAGGCGCTATCGCCTGACAGAATCGGAGATCCTTGACTGCTGTCGGGAGGGCTATCGGCTCGGCTACCGCACCTTTGTGCTGCAAAGCGGTGAGGATGGTGCGCTGACAGATTCTGTGATGACACATCTTGTGACGGCAATCAAAGCACAGCACCCTGACTGCGCCGTGACGCTTTCTCTTGGCGAGCGCAGTTACGAGAGTTATGCGGCAATGTTTGCGGCGGGTGCTGACCGTTATCTCCTGCGGCATGAAACGGCAAATGCGGCGCATTATGCAGCGCTGCATCCGTCAGCCATGTCGTTTGACAACCGCATTCGCTGCCTGTACGATCTGAAGAACATCGGCTATCAGGTCGGCTGCGGCATGATGGTCGGAACGCCGCATCAGACCGCAGAAACGCTTGCGGATGATATGGAGTGGATCTGCCGTTTTCAGCCTGAAATGGTGGGCATCGGACCGTTTCTGCCGCATTGTGCCACGCCTTTTGCCGCATATCCTTCGGGCAGTCGGAGCTGCACATTGTTTCTGCTGAGTCTCACGCGCATTATGCTCCCTGATGTTCTGCTGCCTGCAACAACGGCGCTCGGCACAGCCGCAGAGGATGGGTATATGCAGGGGGTTCTGGCAGGGTGCAATGTCGTGATGCCGAATCTGTCCCCGCAAAATGTTCGGAAGCATTATCTGCTTTACGACAACAAATCGGGCACGGAAGTCACCGCAGAGGAAAGTTTTTCCAGATTAAAGCAGCAAATGGAAGCAGTCGGGCGTGAGGTCGTCACATCACGCGGCGATCATATTCGTTTTGAAAGGAAGCATTCAGATTCATGATAAAGATTGCAGTATATGGAAAGGGCGGAATCGGAAAATCCACAACGGTATCGAATCTCTCCGCAGCACTCGCAGAGCAGGGCTTAAAGGTCATGCAGATCGGCTGTGATCCGAAAGCGGATTCGACGGGCAGCCTGCATCATCTGGAACGTGTCGATACCGTGCTGGATCTGGTCAGGACCCGTGGAAATGCGGTTTCTATTGATGAAATGGTACATCTCGGCTACGGCGGGGTCATTTGTGTGGAGGCGGGAGGTCCCGCACCCGGCATGGGCTGTGCAGGCCGCGGCATTATCGCTGCACTGGAAAAGCTGGCGGAAAAGGGCGCCTATGAGGTCTATCAGCCCGATGTGGTGTTTTATGATGTTCTGGGGGATGTGGTCTGCGGCGGTTTTTCCATGCCGATGCGCAGCGGCTATGCGGATAAAGTATTCATCATCACCTCAGGTGAAAACATGGCGATTCATGCTGCCGCAAACATTGCAGCGGCGCTGGAGAATTTCAAGGGGCGCGGTTATGCGTCGCTGGGCGGCATCATTCTGAATCGCAGGGATGTCAAAAACGAAAATGCCAAGGTACAGGAACTTGCCGTGGATATTCACAGTGAGATCATCGGCAGTTTGCATCGCAGTGAGACTGTGCAGGCTGCCGAAGAACTTCGGCAAACGGTGATGGAGGCATTTCCTGACAGTGAAATGGCTGCCGAATACCGCACACTTGCAGCACAAATGATGGCGGTCTGTCGGGGGGAAAGCCGATGAAGCGTGTGGGCGGCGAGACAGGATCCCCTGCAATGCCGATCGCAGAAGCACCGTTTCCGTCGCCGTTTTCCGCAGGGTTGGAATACAGTGTGCCTGCACGCGGCGGCTGGACGATCGTTCATGTGGGGATGCTGATGCCGCAGGCACATGAGATTTTTGTCTGTGCGGCAGGATGTCTGCGCGGCGTTGTGCTTTCGGCTGCCGAGATGCACTGCACCGACCGTTTTTCCACCATCGCTGTCGAGGAACACAACATCATTGACGGCGACATGGAGGAACTGCTGATCGAGGGCGTGACGGATATTCTGCACCGTCTGTCGGAACTTCCGAAAGCGGTGCTTGTTTACAGCAGTTGTATCCATCATTTCATGGGCACCGATCTGGCGATGTGCTATCGTATTTTGCGGGAGCGTTTTCCCGATGTTGATTTCGCGGACTGTTATATGACGCCGATCATGCGCAAGAGCGGCTTGACCCCCGATCAACTGATGCGAAAGCAATTATACAGCCTGCTCAAACCCGCAGAGAAGCTTCCGAAGCATTGTGCAGTCATCGGCAACTGTTTTTCAATGGATGCGCAAAGTGATATGGTGCGTCTCATCACGCAGGCGGGGTGGACACTGCATCAGATCACGGAATGCAGCACCTATGCGGATTATCAGCAAATGGCGGTGTGCAGCCTGTGTATCAGTACGCAGTCTGTGGCAAAGGTCGGCGGTGATGCGCTTGCAAATCGGCTCGGAATGCAGCATCTCGCTCTGCCGCTGAGTTACGGTGCAGATGAGATTCGGCGAAATCTTGCAAAGCTTGCCGATGCACTGGATACCGAATATGACGGCGGCACACAAGCGCAGAGCGATGCAGAATCTGCACTTGCAAGGGCAAAACAGATCATCGGCAATGCACCCGTTGCATTGGATTACACGTTCACACCGCGTCCGCTTTCGCTGGCGAGATTGCTTTGTTCACACGGATTTCATCTGACAGACTTGTTTGCGGATGCTTTTTCTGCCGATGAACATGAGGATTTCCTCTGGCTGCAATCAAATGCGCCGCAGCTTGTCATTCACCCGACGGTTCATGCTGCGATGCGGAAATTCCTGCCTGACAGTACGGAAAAAACGCTTGCGCTCGGGCAAAAAGCGGCATACTTCACGGACAGCCCGTATTTTGTCAATCAGATCGAGGGCGGGAGCGGCTATGGATTTCAGGGCATCACGGCACTGGCAGAGGCAATGTGTGAAGCTTTTTCGGTACCGAAAGACACCGCACATTTGATATCAATGAAAGGACTAGGTTGCGAAAGCTGCATATGAGACAGGTGAGAACAGTATTATCGACCTATTCGTCCGACACATTCGGGGTATGTTCTGCACTGTATGAGTTGGGCGGCATGACTGTCATGCACGATGCGTCAGGCTGCAATTCGACCTATACGACACATGATGAGCCGCGCTGGTATCACTCAGACAGCCTTGTATTCATCTCTGGTTTGACGGAACTGGACGCCGTCATGGGCAATGATGACCGTCTCATTCAGGATATGCTGGAGAGCATTGAAACACTTCATCCTGCGTTTGCGGCGATTGCCGGCACGCCGATTCCGATGATGAACGGCTGTGACCTTGCCGCTGTTGCAAATGAAGTGGAACGTGCATCGGGCATTCCGTGTTTTGCATTTCCGACGAGCGGAATGCAGTCCTATCTGTGCGGTGCGTCTGATGCGTTTGCTGTTCTTGCAAAGCGCATGACACTTTCGTCCGAATGCAGAAAGCCGAACACCGTCAACATTCTTGGGGCAACGCCGCTTGATTTTTCTCTTTCTCCCACGGTTGCATCCATACGGCGGCTGCTTACGGAATCAGGTTTTTCGGTGAATGGCTGCTGGGCAATGGGGAGCAGCTTTGAACAGCTTCGTCATGCGGGAGCAGCGGCGGTCAATCTGGTGATATCGGGGACAGGCATGAAGGCTGCACAGGTGCTGAAACATAAATTCGGAACGCCTTATGTCGTCGGAACACCTGTCGGAGCGGAGTTTTCGGCACAGATCGTGCAGCAGCTTCGCGCTTCGGCATCGGATGGAATGGACAGAATTGCATTTGAAAACGCTGTTCCGTCGTCGGCGTGCGGCATCAGGATTGTGGGGGAAAGTGTGATATCCCGTTCGATCGCGGCAGCAGTCGGCTTGCAGACAGGGAATGTTCCGCAGGTCGTCAGCACACTGGAAGCACTGCCTGAACTTGCAGGAATCTGTGCAGCAGGGGATGTGCAGGCGATGGAGGAAGATGAGATCCAAGCTGTCTGCTGTGATGCTGCGATCGTGATTGCTGATCCGCTGTATCGACCGATTCTTCCCTCCGATTGTCGCCTGCTCCGAATGCCGCATGAAGCGTTTTCGGGCAGGATTTACCGCGGTGAGATGCCTGATCTTACGAAATTTGATTATGAGGAAGCGATTCTATGAAAAAAATCTTTTGCTTGCTGTTGAGCATGATGCTCTGTGCAGGGCTTTTCTGCGGCTGCACGGATACCAAACGGCAAAATGCCGAAAACACAGTCACGGTGACGGATCACAACGGAAATATTGTGACACTGCCTTCCAAAATCGAGCGCATTGCGGTGTGTGACATTTTCCCGATTCCTTCGGTGCTTGCGGTGTTTTTCAATTCCGCCGATAAGATCGTTGCAATGGCACCTTCCAGCATGAGCGCGGCGAAAAACGGGCTTTTGTCTGAACTCTACCCCGAAATACTGAATGCGGATACCTCTGCGATCAGTGCCGCTGATGTCAACACCGAGGAACTGATGAAACAGGATCCGCAGCTTGTGATATACAGTGCTTCAAATGCGAAACTGGGTGAAAAACTGCAAAAAGCAGGATTCAACGCAGTGGCAGTATCTGCAAATCAATGGGGCTATAATGCGGTGGAAACCCTGAATCAGTGGCTGACGCTCTTCACTGCAATCTTCCCTGATGAAGCCAATGACCGTGCTGAACTTGTCCGTAAATACAGTGAGGACTCGATGAAACTGGTGCAGGAGCGCACATCCGCATTGTCCGATGCAGAGCGCAGACGCATCTTTTTCCTGTTTCAGTACAGCGCAGATACCATTATCACCTCCGGAAAGAATTTTTTCGGGCAATGGTGGGCAGATTCCATCGGGGCTGTGAATGTGGCTGAGGAGCTGACACAGGATAATTCCGTGAAAGTCAGCCTGGAACAGATCTACGCATGGAATCCCGATACGATCCTGATGACCAATTTCACGTCTGCAATGCCGCAGGATCTGTATGACGGCACTGTGGGATCCTATGACTGGAGCGGAGTGCGTGCCGTTGCAGAACAGACTGCCTACAAAATGCCGCTCGGAATGTATCGAAGCTTCACGGCAGGTGTTGACACGCCGATCACATTGCTCTGGCTTGCCAAAACGGTATATCCGACGCTGTTTTCCGATATTGACATCACCGAGAAAACCAAGGAATATTATCAGTCGGTGTTTGGGGTATCGCTGACCTCGGAGCAGGTGGCAAAGATCTTTGCGCCTGCCGAAGGCGCAGGGCAAATGGATTATCAGGGAGGCGGCGTGCAGTGAGTCTGAATGAAACGCCCTCTGCGGAGCGGCTCCAGATTGCGTTTTTCGGATGCCGCAATGCAGGAAAATCCAGTATCGTGAATGCAGTGACCAATCAGGAGATGTCTGTTGTCTCTGCAATCAAGGGCACCACGACGGACCCTGTCAAAAAAGCGATGGAGTTGCTGCCGCTCGGTCCCGTGGTCATCATTGACACAGCGGGATATGATGATGATGGGGTTCTCGGGCAGCTGCGGATTGCAAAAACACAGCAGATTCTCAATCGCACAGACATTGCCGTGCTGGTTGTTGACGGATGCAGAGGCATGCAGTCTGCCGACCGTGAGCTGCTTTGGATGTTTGTACAAAAGCAGATCCCGTATCTTATCGTGTGCAGCAAAGCCGATCTGCATGATGCTGCTGCGGCAGAATCGCAGGACTGGCTGCGTGTCAGTGCGGTGACAGGAATGAATATTGACATTCTAAAGGAACGAATCGCCGCGCTTGTGCCAAATGCCGCCGAAAAGCAGCCGCTGATCGCCGATTTGCTTGAGGCGGGCGACAGTGTTGTGCTGGTTTGCCCGATCGACGAATCTGCCCCCAAGGGCAGGCTGATTCTGCCGCAGCAGCAAACGATTCGTGATGTGCTGGATGCTGATGCATCGGCAATCGTCACCAAGGAGACGGGTTTGCAGTCGGTGCTTGAAAATCTGCGAACACCGCCCCGCATGGTCGTGACTGACAGTCAGGCACTCGGCGCGGTGAAATCCGTTGTCCCCGACGAAATTCCGCTGACGACCTTTTCCATTCTGATGGCACGATATAAAGGGTTTCTGCAAACAGCGGTAGCGGGGATCGCGGCGGCAAAAAAGCTGCGGGCAGGGGATGTGGTGCTGATGGCGGAGGGATGCACACATCATCGGCAGTGCAATGATATCGGTACGGTGAAAATACCGCATCTCCTGCAAAAATACTGCGGCTGTGAGCTTGTGTTCGAGAACTGTTCGGGTTTCGGTTTTCCAAGTGATTTGTCTCGGTTTTCACTGGTGATTCACTGCGGCGGATGTATGCTTCCTGACCGTGAGATACAGCATCGGATGCAGACTGCCGCACAGCAGGGGATTCCGATGACCAATTACGGCATTGCACTCGCACAGATGACCGATACTCTTGAACGGACACTTCGCAGTTTTCCTGATATCCATGCACTTCTTTGCAAATAAAAAAACCGCAGGACATTTCGCTTGATTGCAAATGTCCTGCGGTTTCTGTTTGTCCGATTATGATGCGCTGTCAATGCCGATGACCGTGTATCCTGCATCTTCGACAGCCGCTTTCAGCACTGCGTCATCCACGGGCTTTGTCAGTGTGACGACAGCTTTGCTTTCCGTGTGGCTTGCGACTGCCTCTGCGACACCGTCCAAAGCTTCCAGAGCTTTTTTTGTGTGAGCTTCGCAGTGCATGCACATCATGCCTTCGATATGAATGGTTTTTGTCATGGTCGTTTCCTCCGATTCAGATTGGATTTCATCGAGAAGCGCAGAGAGTGCGGAATCCTCAACAGGATGTCTGATGCAGCGGTCGCGCTTCGCGCAATACATGGAAAAGAGATTGAGCCGCAGGGCATTCAGCACCACGCAGATGCTGGAAACGCTCATCGCGGCGGCGGCGATCATAGGGTTCAGCGTCCAGCCGAATAATCCCGTATAGCATCCTGCCGCAAGCGGGATGCACAGAATGTTGTAGAAAAATGCCCAGAACAGGTTTTCGATGATGTTTTTGCGTGTTGCTCTTGAAAGCCGCACTGCCGCCGATACATCCGTCAGTTTGCTGTTCATCAGGACGACCTGTGCTGCGTCAATGGCGACATCTGTTCCTGCGCCGATCGCCATGCCAATATCTGCGGCGGTGAGTGCGGGTGCATCGTTGATGCCGTCCCCGACCATCATGGTTTGGCCAAGCGTTTTCAGCTTGCTGACGACCGTTGCTTTTTCATTTGGCTTCACGCCGGCGATGACGTTGTCAATGCCTGCCTGCTTTGCCATTGCTTTCGCCGTGCGCGGGTGATCGCCTGTGAGGAGAACCGTACGGATGCCCATTGCTTTGAGTTCCGTGATTGCCTGTACGGCTTCGGGACGCAGAACATCGGAAACGGCAGCCATGCCGAGCAATTTCTTTTCATTCGCAAACACGATCGGTGTGCAGCCACGGTCAGAGAATGTTTCTGCTGCTGCAAGAAATGCCGCAGGCACGGCGATTTTGGATGCAATGAATTGCATCGAGCCGCCGAATATCATTTCCCCATGCACTTCGCCTGACAATCCGCTGCCGTGGATCGCCTGAAAATGCAGGGCATCCTCTGCGGTGATGTGATACCGTATCAGATTCTGCACCACAGCTTTTGCAAGCGGATGCTCACTTTTCTGTTCAAGGGCAAGGGCAGCCGAAAACAGTTCGTTTTCGTTGACGCCGTCGGCAGTCATCCATTCGATGACTTTGGGTGCTCCCATTGTGACCGTGCCTGTTTTATCCAGAACCGCGAGCTTGATTTTCCCTGTTTCTTCCAGTGCAGCAGCATTTTTGAATAGTACCCCGTGTTTTGCTCCAATGCCGCTGCCCACCATGACCGCGACGGGTGTTGCAAGTCCGAGCGCACACGGACAACTGATCACCAGCACGGATATCGCACGCGCCAGGGCAAAAGCAAACGGTTTTCCGAGCATCAGCCAGATGATCAGCGTGAAAACTGCGATGCCGACCACCGCAGGCACAAAGATCCCTGCGACTTTATCGGCGATTTTGGCAATGGGTGCTTTGGTCGCAGAGGCTTCACGCACCGTCTGAATGATCTGTGCAAGGGTGGTGTCCTGTCCCACGCGTGTTGCTTTGCATCGGATAAATCCCGACTGATTGACGGTTGCCGCTGAAACGGCGTCTCCGACGGATTTGTCCACGGGGATGCTTTCTCCTGTCAGGGCGGATTCATTGACGGCTGTTTCACCTGCGATCACAACACCGTCAACGGGAATGCTTTCACCCGGGCGCACCGCAAAGATATCGCCTGTCTGCAATTCATCAATGGGCACTGTAACGATTTGTTCTCCGCGTTCCACCGATGCTGTTTTCGGAGCAAGCTGCAAAAGCGATCTGAGTGCATCTGTGGTTTTGCCCTTGCTTTTTGCTTCCAGTATTTTTCCGACGGTGATCAGCACCAGAATCATGGCAGCGGATTCAAAATATAAGCTTTCAAGCAGCGGTGATGCGGTTGCTGCGCTGTGTTTCGCCTGTTCGGCAGCCATGCGGATGAGTGTATAACCGCTCCATACAAAGGAAGCAGACGATCCCAGTGCCACAAGTGCATCCATATTGGGTGCTTTGTGCAGCACGCTTTGCAGTCCCGAACGGAAAAAGCGTCTGTGGATCCACATCACGGCAGCCGCGAGCAGCATTTGCAGGACGCCGATGCGCAGGGGATGGTCGGTCAGCCACACAGGGAGCGGAAACCCGAACATGGTATGTCCCATGGAGATGTACATCAGCAGCAGGAGAAATCCGAGGCTGATGCAAAAACTTTTTCGGAGACGGGGCGTTTCATGGTCGGCAAGGGCATCAAGATCAGCAGCAGGGGAGGCGTCGGTTTGCAGGGCAGCGCCATATCCTGCGGCTTTCACGGCACGGATGATGTCATTGTCTGATGCAGTCCCTTCGATGCGCAGGCTGTTGGTCAGCAGGCTGACGGAACATTCGCTGACACCTTCCACGGCTGCGGCTGCCTGTTCCACATGCGCCTGACAGGCGGCGCAGGTCATTCCCGTGATGCGATATATCTTCATCGAGGCCTCCATTCGATTATATTTCCAAGCTGCCGCGGGTATTTCTTTTCTTGATAGAAAGAATATCCCAAAAGCAAGTGTATTATTCCAATTATATACCCCGCTGCGTTTTTTGTCAAGTTTACAAAGCAGTCATTGAATTGGAAACAGGTTGCAAACGACTGAAATTTGTGCTATAATATAAGGACACACTGATGTTGAAAGAAAAGGAGAATGATTATGGTCAAGCATCTTATTTTATGGCAGCTGCGCGATGATCTTTCCGCAGATGAAAAGGAATCAGTCAAGCAGGGCATCAAGACAGGACTTGAGGGGCTCAGCGGCGAGATAGAGGGGCTGCTTCATATTTCTGTGCAAACGGAATGTCTTGCGACCTCAAATGCGGATGTCATGCTCGATTCGGATTTCACGGATGCAGCAGCACTTGCCGCATATGCGTTGCATCCCAAACACGTTGCGGTTGCTGACAGTATGGTGCGTCCCTTTACGAAAGCCCGTGTCTGTATGGATTATGAGGTGTGAGCATGGACGAGTATCTCATTGCAAACACGACCAAAACACAGCGCATTGAATTGGTTCGCTCCTGGATCCCGACCGATGAGGCGATGGACGATGCTGGAGATATGGATCTTTTCGTTCTATATGCCGATTACATCAACGGTGAGAAGGAAATATCCGAATGCAACGCAGCTTTTCGGGCTGAGGACTATGCGGACACCGCAGGATCGAAGTTGGGAGGCTGACGTTTGGAACAGATCGCGATTATACTGAATTTGATATTTGAGGCTGTTGTGATCGTCTCACTGTTTGTATATCTGAAAAAAACGATTGCAAAAACGCTGTATTCCTATCAGAATGCAGGCATCATCGGCGGGATCTTGTTTTCCTCGTTTTTGTTTTTGATGACTCTGCGTGTGGCGGTCTATGCGTGGCGTGACAATCGGCATGGCGAGGGTGTGCTGAGGGAGGTTCTGTATTTATTTGTGTCCTCCGCCGAGAAATTTCTTGTGGTGCTTGTCCCGTTTATGTTTCTGGTATTTTTTGCCGCTGCGCTGAGTAATCTTCAGCTGATGCGGCATGAGGGCAAATCGCCGCGCAATATGCTTGGTTTTGTGATGGGTACGCTGATCTTTGCGGTCACCCTAGCCTTGTTGTTCGGCTGGAATGCGTTTGCATCCTCTGTGCTGAGCAGACTTTATTTCGATGGGATGTCGTGGATTACTGTCTTCACGGTTGCTGTTCCGCTGTTTATGGATGGTCTGCTCAGCTATCTGGAATGCGTGATGATCGGGAATATGCTGTTGCAGCTTGCATCTGTGCGCCGCAAAGTCAAATATGATGCGGATTACATCATCATTCTCGGCTGTTCCATTGATTCTGACGGAAAACCGTATCCGCTGCTGCGCGGGCGTATTGACCGTGCGATTCAGTTTGCGGAGCGGCAGCAGAATGAAAACGGCAAGCTTGCATATTTTGTTCCGTCGGGCGGAAAAGGCTCGGATGAATGCATTTCGGAGTCTGAATCCATGCGGAATTATCTGGTGGAGCAGGGGATCGACCCTTCCCGCATTCTGATGGAGGATAAATCGACGACAACGCTTGAAAATATGCAGTTTTCCAAGAAACTGATCGAAGCGCATCACACTGCTGACGAGGCACCGAAGATCGTTTTTTCCACGAGCAACTACCATGTGTTCCGCAGCGGTATATTTGCCGAGCAGGCAGGATTGCACGCGGTCGGTATCGGAAGCAAAACCAAGGGCTATTTTTGGCCGAATGCCGCCATACGTGAATTTGTTGCACTTCTCTCGGTGCGCAAGCGTGCGCATCTGATGGTTGCGCTGTGTTTGCTGATTGTATCCGTGCTGATCGGCGTAGTGAATTACATCGTTGTTCTGCCAAAGTGAAATGATAAATGAAACCGCCGCCGATGCGCAATACATCGGCGGCGGTTTTGCGGTGTCCGAAATCTCAGATGTTATGCTTCAAAAAAGCTGAGAATGCGGGATTTATAGTCAGGTGCTTCGTCATATACGCCATGTC
Source organism: Oscillospiraceae bacterium (assembly GCA_045617625.1). Classification (GTDB taxonomy): domain Bacteria; phylum Bacillota; class Clostridia; order Oscillospirales; family Ruminococcaceae; genus Firm-04. The sequence goes on from JAZLJA010000040.1 coordinate 56,899, forward strand.
CGAATTCTTCGCCGTAGAAGAATGACTCACAGTGCAGTGCATCGGCAATGCGGCGTGAGGCATCGGCAGAGAGAACCTTGTCGCCCTCACAGCCAAGCACAAGGACAGTGCATCTGACGGTATGCAGCTGCGGGAGCAGATTGAATCCTGCGCAGCCCTTTGCCAGTGTGAGGAATCTGGAAAGCTCCGCATCTGTCAGCGGTGAGCTTCCTGCTTTCAGCATTTCACCGTATTGTGAAACGGTTGCAGGCGCATAGATCTTGTTGACCGTATCTTCAATCAGCGCGTCGCATTGATGCTGTTCTGCGAGCGTGATCCAGTGCTGCACCACCGATTCGGCTTTTGCGTTCAAATCGGCAGCAGATGAACCGACGATCAGTTTTTTCACCAGTGAGGGATGTGAAACCGCAAGGGAAAGTCCGATCATGCCGCCCTGCGATGCCCCGAACACATAGGCATCAGAAATACCGAGAAACTGCATGACTGCCGCAGTGTCATCTGCCATTTCGGCAATCGAATAGGAGTCTGGCAGATTTTTACGGCGGTCAAACAGATAGACGGTATAATCCGACGCGAACATGGAGTACGCAGAGGCAACGGCATCGGCTGACAGCATGACGCTTTTCAGCGAAAGTCCCGGCAGAATGACGAAGATCTTGCTGCCCTGCCCGAATCGGGTGTATTCCATTTCGATGCCGTTCACAGATGCAAGATATACCATTTGCGTCATCTCCGATCAGAATGTGACGACTCTGGGTGCATCGGTGAACGAACTGAAGGTCGCCGTTGCATTGCAGAAATAGAAAGCCTGTGTATTTCCGTCATTTTCATCATACATCGAGCGCAGATGCGGATAGGCATCGAGCATGGCTTTGCGTGCTTCCGCGCGGTCATCCTCGATCAGTTCGCCTGCAACGCGAAGCCATGTGCCGTTCATGAACGCACAGATCTCGGCTTTCGGGTTTGCGAGCAGCTGTGCGGAAACCGCTTTCGATTTGCCTGTCTGGATATAAAGCTTTCCCTCGAAGATGTTGACGGTGCCGAACGGACGGACGCGGGGCTGATCGCCCTCAACGGTTGCGAGATAGTAGGTATCGGCGGCTTTGAGAAAATCAAATACAGACTGCATGGTGTGGAGACTCCTTTCAAAAATCAAAGATATTCGGAATTGTGAGTGCGGGGAAAAACGGGGATCACTGTTTGGTATCGAAGAACTGACCGCATTTCCATGCGCCGTCCTCGTAGACAAGGGAGAATGTGTATTCATCATAAGCGATGCCGCTGTCAATTTCGGAATTATTATTGTATTCGCGGACTTTGAATGTCACTTCATCCTCGGTGATCTGTGTGACCTCCTCAACGGCAAGGTGGTCAAGCCAGACAGCATCGCCAAGACCTGAGAGCGTCAGCAGTTTTCCGTCATGTTCCAGATAGTATTTTGAGAGCGTGTCCTCGCGGTTTTGCTTGGAAAACTCCTGGAAGAATGCATTTTCGAGCTTTTTCAGTGTCAGCGACTTGGGTTTGAGCACACTGTAGACGCCGCATTCGAGAACATCCTCCTCGCCTTCCAGTTCGACCATTTCGTCGCTGAATTCCAAATTGATTGAACGGGGCATCGGCAGCGGAAAAATATCCCAGAAATACTGCTGATACAGCACCGCACCGAGCGCATACCATTGCTGCGGAGTGAAATTGAGATCATGTTTTGTCAGGCTGATGTCGATATACGATGCGCAGACATAGCCCTTTTGCCCGCCGTTGGAGACAAGCAGCCAGTTATTTCGTTCAACGAGGCCGCCCTGAAAACAATCGGCAGCGGAAAGAATGGTGACTTTCGAGTTGTCAGGCAGCAGCTTGACGATATTGCTCTTTTCAGTCGGCGCACTCCGCATATTCAGACCGTCCTTGGCGATGACTTTTCCCGTAATATCTAACGAAATCTCTGACAGGTTCGGAACATCCCTGCTGAGCAGCGGCAGGATTTCCTGTGGTGCCGCAGTGGTTTCGGTGCCGTCCGACGAACTTGTACTGACGGGCTGCGTGTCGGTTTCGGTGGAATCTGTAAGATGTACGGTAGTTGTTTGGCTTTCCTTGAGTTGTGACAGGAGGGATTCCGGAATGGTAACAGTGGTTGAAACCGTGGTTTCGGTCATGCTTTCATCAGTTTGCTGCATTTCATCTTCGTAAGGTATCAGCGGAGCGTCGTTCAGGCAGCCGCACAGAGATGCACAGACGATAACGGAAGTGAGCAGCACGCGGAATGCTTTTGACATAACGTAATTCCTCCAATTTGAACGATTTTTTACATTATACCGCATTTGAGAAAAAATGTCAAGTGAAACACGATTTCACTTGTCTGCACAAATCCTGGAAAATGAATACAATATGACGATAAAAGGCATAATTGTACATTTACATTCAGTCATAATCATGTTAAACTATAACTACAAAATATATATTTTGGGGGAAATAGATATGAAGTTAAAAAAACACCTCCTATCCTTGGCAACCTGTACAGCAGTTGTTCTGTCAGGTTTATCCGTGCCGAATTATGCGCAGAACGACGTATCTGCGGCAGAATCGGCGATGCAAACGTTCTCCCTCGGCGATTTTGTCATGGAGGATGCGTACTGTTCCAACGCGTTGAAGCTGGAATATGACTATCTCGCATCTTTTGACACGAATCGTCTGCTGTCGGGGTTCCGCCAGAATGCGGGCTTAAACACCTTCGGCGCGAAACGCTATGACGGCTGGGAGAACTCACTGATTGCGGGTCATTGTGTCGGTCACTATCTGACGGCTGTGGCACAGGGCATCGCAAACGCAACCTTTACCGAAGAACAGCACAAGGTTTTGTACGGCAAAATGACAGCCATCGTTGATGGACTGCTTGAATGCCAGAAGAATTCCAAGGGGAAGCAGGGATTCATCTGGGGCGCACCTGTCAATAGCGGACAGAGCGTTGAGGGGCAGTTTGACAACGTCGAGCACGGCAAAACCAGCATCACCACCGAAGCATGGGTGCCGTGGTACACGATGCACAAGATCTTGCAGGGTCTGGTCGATGTCTACAATCTGACAGGCTATGAGAATGCAAAAACCGTAGCATCGGGTGTCGGCGACTGGTCTTACAACCGTGCAAAGGGCTGGAATGATTCCACGCACCGCACCGTGCTTGGCATCGAATTCGGCGGCATGAACGAGTGCCTCTATGATCTGTATGCCATCACGGGCAAAGAAAGCCATGCTGTTGCAGCACATTATTTCGATGATGAATCGCTGTATCAGCGCATTTCGGCAGGCGGAGCAAACGCGCTGAACAATATGCACTCGAACACCACGATCCCGAAATTCCTCGGCGCACTCAAGCGTTACATCGTTCTGGACGGCAAAACCATCAACGGGCAGAAAGTCGATGCCTCTGCATATCTGAAATATGTTGAAAACTTCTGGCAGATGGTCGTTGACCGTCATACCTACGCAAACGGCGGATGCAGTGAATGGGAACGCTGGGGCGAAGATTATCAGCTTGACAAAGAACGCACCAACTGCAACTGTGAGACTTGTATCGCATACAATATGCTCAAAATGAGCCGCACACTGTTTGCCATCACAGGCGATAAGAAGTACATGGATTACTACGAGAACACCTATTATAATTCGATGCTGTCCTCGCAGAACCCCGAAACGGGCATGACCACTTATTTTCAACCGATGGCGACGGGCTATTTCAAGTGTTACAGCACTCCGTACACCAAATTCTGGTGCTGCACAGGTTCCGGTATGGAAAGCTTCACTAAGCTTGGCGATGCAAACTATATGGCAGACGGCAACACGCTGTATGTCAACATTTATCAGTCCGGTACGCTGAACTGGAAAGAACAGAATGTCACTGTGAAGCAGGAAAGCAACATCCCGCAGGATGACACGGCAAACTTCACGATCTCCGGCAGCGGCGATCTGGATTTCCGCTTCCGTATTCCTGACTGGGCGGCAGCCAACCCGACCATTACGGTCAACGGCACAAAGTACACCTACACCAATGTCAACGGATATGCCGATGTCAAGGGCAGCTTCAAGGACGGCGACAAGATCGCTGTCAAGCTTCCGGCACAGGTCACTGTCTGCACATTGCCCGATTCCTCGAACAGCTATGCATTCAAGTATGGCCCGATCCTGCTGAGTACCGCTCTCGGCACCTCGAACATGAAGGAAGGCTCCACGGGCATGTGGGTGACGATCCCTGCGGATAAGGTCGTCCAGAATGAAACCGTCACGATTTCCAACAATCAGTCGGTGGAAGCATTCATGTTCAACATCAACGAGAACCTCGTCAAAGATCCTGACAGCATGAAGTTCACGCTGAAGGGCACCAACCAGAATCTCGTTTTCACCCCGCATTATCTCCAGTATAAGGAACGCTACGGCATTTACTTCTATTATAAGAGCGCGACACAGGGCGGCGCAGAGGATATCCCGCGCTCCCGCACTTCTACCGTTGATACCGTGCAGGCAGGTTACGGTCAGTATGAAAACGACAACCTCCACCTGATGACGGACAACAATTCTGTCGGCTCCACCGACGGCTCCACCTTCCGTTACGCACAGGCAGGCGGTTCGTTCGGTTACAAAATGGCGATCAATCCTGAAGCAGCATTCAGCTTTGTCGATTTCATGCTTGCAAAAGAAGATAACGGCAAGACCCTTCGTGTTGTTGTCGGCGATACCATCCTCTATGACGAGACTCTCAACTACACGGGCAATGCAGAGACCTACAAGGTCAACCTGATGATTCCGCAGTCCGTCATTGATGAATGCGCATATGAGCATGAAGCTGACGGCGATACTTACACGGTTCTGGATGTTATGTTCTATCCCACAGACGGCAAGGATTCTGCCCGTGTCTGTGAATTCATTCACACCACGGCTGTGACGCCTGTTTACAAGTATGACAGCGACGTTGCATACTTCGTCAACTGCGGCGACCACAATGTCAGCACTGCTTGCTCTGACAGTAATTTCGGTCTTTACAACAGCCTCACAGAACAGCTTTACGGTACTGATAAGGTTTCCGGTTATGAGTGGGGTCTGATTGATGATGCCACCGACCAGTATAACGGCAGCTCCAAGAGCAAGGGCATTTATACCGCAAACACATGGCCGAATGAGAGTTCCACAGGCGATGCCACCGACAAAACCGGCAGCTTCCGCTATACCAAGAACCAGTATGAGAACAACATCGCACGTCACCTTGATTACGGATTCACGCTGCCGAATGGCACTTACAAAGTGGAAGTCGGCTATGCGAACCCGTGGAACTGCTCGAACAAGCCCTCCTGCTATGCGAACTATGGCACAGCAAACCAGCAGGTTATTGCTGAAAGCACAGATCTTTCCTCTGCGAACAAGGTTTCGGGCAGCGTGTCTGTCACCGACGGAACTTTGAGTCTCAACTTCCGCAGCGAGGATAAGGCGATCAATGTGACGTATATCAAGATCTCCTTTGATCAGCTGGATGAACTTCCGAAGTACACGCCCGAACCTCCTGTTGATCCGCCCGCTGAAAAACTGCTCGGCGATGTCAACTGCGATGGCGTTGTGACAGTCTCGGATGCGATTCTGATGAGCCGTATCTCACAGGAAGATACCACCGTGGATGTCAACGCACAGGGATTGATCAATGGCGATGCAAATGAGGACGGCGTCTACAACAGTGCTGATGTCACCGTGATCCTTCATATTGTAGCAAAACTTGTATAAGTCCTCCTTACTTATACGGATTCCCCCGCAAACAGCATTTGCTGATTTGCGGGGGAACCTTTTTATGAGGTATTTGCGGCGGATGAAATATGGGGGGGACGCTGCCGGCAGACAGTGAGATCTCTTTTAGCATCCGAACACTACGCACGGAATCGACGGAAAAAGGGGTGATTCTATCAAATATTGTGATTTCTTTCACAAATTTGCGAAAAGCTCTTGATTTTGTCGGTGAAATCCGCTATAATATATACTATGTACGGGAACGCGAAAGCGTCTCTCACAGAAAGGAGTTATTTTATGATTTATACGAATCAGGTTGAAAGTATGTGCCCCATTCAGCAAGGCGTTGCACACGGCGCAGCTCCGATTCCCGAGGAGGCAAAGTGGGTCAAGGCAAAGGAAGTCAAGGACATTTCGGGCTTTACACACGGTGTGGGCTGGTGCGCACCGCAGCAGGGCTGCTGCAAGCTGACCCTCAATGTCAAGGAAGGCGTCATTCAGGAGGCTCTGGTGGAGACACTGGGCTGCTCCGGTATGACCCATTCTGCTGCAATGGCATCTGAGATCCTGCCCGGCAGAACCATTCTTGAAGCACTGAACACCGACCTCGTCTGCGATGCAATCAACACCGCAATGCGTGAGCTGTTCCTTCAGATCGTCTACGGCAGAAGCCAGAGTGCATTCTCTGAGGACGGTCTTGCAATCGGCGCAGGACTTGAAGACCTTGGTAAGGGTCTGCGTTCACAGGTCGGTACTATGTATGGTACACTTGCAAAGGGTCCCCGTTATCTCGAAATGACCGACGGCTACGTGACCAAGCTTGCACTGGATGCTGACGACCAGATCATCGGCTATCAGTTTGTCAACTTTGGCAAAATGATGGATTATATCAAAGCAGGCGATGATGCAAACACCGCATTCCAGAAGGCACAGGGTCAGTATGGCAGAGTTGCTGATGCTGTCAAGTTCGTTGATCCGAGAAAAGAATAAGGAGGATTTGTATTATGGCATTGTTTGAGTCTTATGAGAGAAGAGAAAAGCAGATTCTCGCTGTTCTTGCACAGTACGGCATCAAATCCATCGAGGAGTGCCTTGACATCTGCAAAGAAAAGGGCTTTGATCCTTATAAAATCACTGAGGGCATTCAGCCGATCTGCTTTGAAAATGCAAAGTGGGCTTACACCGTAGGCTGCGCAATCGCAATCAAGAAAGGCTGCAAGCGTGCAGCTGATGCCGCTGCTGCAATCGGTGAGGGCTTGCAGGCATTCTGCATTCCCGGTTCTGTTGCTGACCAGAGAAAAGTTGGTCTTGGTCACGGCAATCTCGGCAAAATGCTGCTTGAAGAAGAGACTGAGTGCTTTGCTTTCCTTGCAGGTCACGAGTCTTTCGCAGCTGCTGAAGGTGCAATCGGTATCGCAGAAAAGGCAAACAAGGTTCGTAAGAACCCGCTGCGTGTCATTCTGAACGGTCTGGGCAAAGACGCTGCACAGATCATTGCACGTATCAACGGCTTCACTTATGTTGAGACCGAGATGGATTACTACACCGGCGAGGTCAAGGAAGTGTTCCGCAAGGCATATTCCGATGGTTTGCGTGCAAAGGTCAACTGTTATGGTGCAAATGATGTCCGCGAAGGCGTGGCAATCATGTGGAAGGAAAAGGTTGACGTTTCCATCACCGGTAACTCCACCAACCCGACTCGTTTCCAGCATCCTGTTGCAGGCACCTATAAGAAGGAATGCGTTGACGCAGGTAAGAAGTACTTCTCTGTTGCATCCGGCGGCGGCACGGGCCGTACCCTCCACCCCGACAATATGGCAGCAGGTCCTGCTTCCTACGGCATGACTGATACCATGGGTCGTATGCACTCTGATGCACAGTTTGCAGGTTCTTCTTCTGTTCCTGCACACGTTGAGATGATGGGTCTGATCGGCATGGGCAACAACCCGATGGTCGGTGCTACTGTTGCTTGTGCAGTTGCTGTTGAAGAGGCTATGAAATAATCATTAAGCCAATGAAAAAGAACTTCCGATTTTTGCAGTCGGAAGTTCTTTTTATATTTTGATGTTGCGTTATCGTTGTTGTTTGTGCAGAATTGGTTCAGTAAACGAAAGCAGGATATTCAGGAAGCGTTCAGGCTGATCGAACATGCAGCCATGTGATGCTCTGGGAATGATCTCCATTCGCTTGCCCGGTGCTTCAATCTGATCGAAGCAGTCATACAATAATTCTGCAGGGCAAACGGTTTCTTCTTTTCCAAACAGAAACAATATCGGTACATCAAAGTGCAGGTTCGTTCTGAAATCATATTGCAGCATGGTTTCATAGGATTTTTCAAGCATGGATGCATTCGGAAACAAAGCAGCTTTCTTTTCTTTCAAGCTGAGAAAAGGTGAGGTCAGGATCTTTCCGAGCGGAGTGCGTTTCGCGTATTTTGCGATGTATTTTGTAGCCAAAGGGGAGTAAAAACGCATTCGCTGCATGAACATTTTGTTCCAAACAGGGGTTTCCGGAAAATCTTTCAGAATGGTTTGGATTTTCTGTTCGTCGGCACTGCCTTTCGGGACTCGTTCAAGCATTTTTCGGCAGACCGTCAGAACACCATCGCAGTAATTGATCAGTTGCCCGACGCTGATAAAGCACGCGAGATTTTCAGGATGACGTTTCGCATATTCCGCGCCAATCGCTGACCCCCATGAGAATCCCAACAGAATCAGTTTTTCAAAGTGACAGACTGTGTGCAGATAGGTGATGACATCATCAATATCTTTTACATAATCTTCAATGGTTCCTGTGTGTGCGATCTCTTTCGCTGATTGTATATTTGCGAAATATGTTTTGCAGGTGTTTCGTTGATCCCAGTTGACAACCGTAAAGTGCTTCTCCCATTCCGATTGGAAAAGATGGCATATCCCTGCAAGCGAGCCGCCGGGACCGCCGTGCAGAAAAAGCAGCAGGGGATTGTTTTTGTTTTCTCCTCTGATTTGCACATACTGTCGGATGCCGTTTATGACAGGATACTCATACCGATAGATGCCTAGTTCATTCTCAGGGCAGAGAATTTGATTTTTTTGTGTTTTATTCACGATGCCGTTCACCATCCTTCCCGTATAGTATAGCATAGAAGGCAAATAAAAGCAATCGCTTTTCCAAAGGATTTTGTACCGAAAAGAAAATTGATTTTTTTTCAAAAACCACTTGACATTTCATATGTTTTGTGCTATAATATAAAAGCTTTAGGGGTATAGCTCAGCAGGTAGAGCAACGGACTCCAAATCCGTGTGCCGAGGGTTCGATTCCTTCTGCCCCTGCCAAAAGCGTAATGGAGAAAACACCGTAAATTCGGTGTTTTCTCCATTTTTATTTTTTCTGGAGAATCGGTTTGTCCTTTGTATGTCCTTTATTTTTGGAAAACAGGGATTTATGCGCCCTTTTTGCCGCTTCGATTGAGGATGCAGTTTGCCACGCAGTCCATTGCCCGCGTTTGCGCTTCCTGAAACGAATGCGCATAAATTTGTAAAGTCGTGACCTCGCTTGTAGTGACCGACTGGAATTTCCTGCTTGTGTGCCTCGTTCCAGTCGTGCGCGAATTGAATGTACGGCTGCTTCACCATTGCCATCACAGGCGACTTTTTGAAGCTTGGCTCTGCGACTGTCAGCGCATCAAGCACAAGCGGTTCGGTGTGGTCACGCTTTGCCGACATACGATAAACGCCCGAAAAACAGTAGCTTGCCGCCGAAAGAAGTGAAGTGCCTGCCATTGCAGCATCGGTCGATGTACGTATAATCAAATCAGCGAAAATTTTTCAGATAAGTGAAATAATTCGGCTTTCAAATCGGACTATATATGTAAGAGGACCTCAACGCCTCGTGAAAGGAGGCTTATCCGATGGATGATGCATCATTACTTGATTTGTTCCGTGAAAGAGATGAAACTGCAATCGCTGAAATGAAGCAAAAGTATGGCAGCTTGTGTTTCTATGTGGCGAAAAACATCCTTTCGCAGCAGGAAGATGTAGAAGAATGTGTCAATTCAGCCTATTATGAAGTCTGGAATAACATTCCACCAGACTGCCCGAGCGATTTCAAATCCTATCTGTGCCGTATCGTTCGCAATATTGCAATCAAACGATTTCAATATAACACAGCGGAAAAAAGAAACGGCAAATTCACTGTGGCATTAGATGAAATCGCAGAATGTGTACCGTCATCCGAAAGCTGTACGGATGAAGGACTTGCGGATGCAATCAGCAGTTTTTTGCGGACACAGGACGAACAGCACCGCAAGGTATTTATTCGACGCTACTGGTATGGTGATTCTCTATCTCAAATTGCGGCGTATTATGGGATGAATGAAAAGACGGTTGCAACCAATCTTTTTCGGACAAGAAAAAAGCTCAAAGCCTTTTTACAGAAAGAAGGGTACGATTATGAATGAACTCCGATTTATTCAGGCACTTGGCAATCTCGATGATGCCCTGCTCCGTGAAGCCGAAGTCGATATCGAACAGCAGGGCAGAACAATGCCCATTCTCAGCAAACGAAATCTCTGCGTATTTGGAACAGTTGCCGCCGTAGCAGCAATCGCAGTAGGTGTAGCGGCGTATCGACACACAGCACCTCCGCCGGTTTTACCGCTGCAGAACGAGAACTCCGCGGTTCTTGCAGGCAGTGAAATGACATCATCTGTCACTGCACATTCCGATGAAAAATTGCCAAACGAAACGAGTTCTTCTGTGGCAACAGCAGAAAACACCTCAGATGTATCAAAGCAAACCACCCCGAACATCTCCGAAACTCCGAGCGGTTCCGTTTCCGATGTTGGCACGGTTTCTTCGCAGCCGACCACATTGATGACAACGCTGCAAAGTCACGTTGATACATCGGGCAGCGCAGAAATCAAAACAACACCGACGACTGAAGCACACAAGGGTGGAGTTGCTCTGGACGGTGCATATTTCCGACCGTTTTCTGCAACCATTGATCCGAATGCTGATTCCTTTGGCGTCGATGAACTCCATCATGTGGATATCCATACCGCAGATGGTTTCTATCATCAGGTTGGATTGGAGGAATATCCTGCAAACGGCATTTCCCTGACGGTCAGCCTTTCGGATTTCGGTGGGTATATCGGAAAAATCGTGGAAGTTGATAACTCTGATTATCACGGCAATGGTGCAGAATCGCAGGAGCCGACCCTTGCAGGTGCAGATGCTTATTACTACGCGCCTGCGGGCAAGAACAAAGCCTATATCATCGTGAAACAAGGCAATCAGTGCAGCGTGTTTGTGGCAGATAACATCAATGTCAGCAGCGGTTTTAAGAACGGATTTTCGTTCTTCGATGTGCAGAGTGCTGCGGATATTCAGCGCGTGGACTATCAGATCAAGGTGCCGCAAAACGGAAGAATGGTAACATCCGTGGAGAACACCATTACCGATGCAGCAACGATCCAAAAGCTTTATGACCTGCTGTGCGAGCTGACCCCCGAAGATTACAGCAAACTGCCTGCCCATATCGGCACACCGCAGTGGCTGGTGGATGCATGGGAGGCATACAGAAACAGCGCAAATCCGCCTGTGCAGGAGGATTATTCGATACAGATCACGCTCAAAGACGGAACGACCTTGCAGCAAATCCTATTCCAGCCTTTCATCGGAAACGGCTATGTGGACTGCATGGAAGAACTGACGGTTGGACAATGTGAAGCACTTAAAAACATTCTGCGGTAAGAAAAGATGAGATTCAAACGCATTTTATCACTATGCTGTGCGGCGATGATGAGTGTGAGTGGAATGCAGTCTGCTTTGTCTGTGCAAGCTGCGGAATTTCATGTCAGAGGTGATGTGAATGCCGATGGTGTGATAGGAATCGCTGATGCCGTTGTGCTTCAAAAGTGGCTTCTTGGGATTCCGAATACAACGCTCCGGAATTGGGATGCAGCAAATCTTTGCATGGATGAGGGAATTGATGTTTCAGATTTCACCTGCATGAAAAGGATGTTACTGAATCCACAGCCCTCTGTTGAAATCACATCACCTTCATGTAAAGCAGCGGCTCTTGCGTGTATAGAGGATGAAGAAATACTCTGCGCAGATCATATTGACACTCGCATTGCACCTGCAAGCCTGACAAAGCTTCTGACGGCATCTGTCGCATTGCAGCACCTCTCTCCGGATACAGTAATTACCGTCGGCACTGAGCAGCAGCTTGTAAAACCGCATTCCAGTCTGTGCCTTATCAAAGCAGGACATAAACTGAAACTATGCGATCTTCTTATGGGTATGCTGATTGCTTCCGGAAACGATGCAGCATATACAGTCGCAGTGGCGGCTGCAAGAGCTGATCAACCAGATGTAACATTGAGCGATTCGCAAGCGGTCACACATTTTTCAGAAATGATGAATCAGTATGCAAAAGAAATCGGTATGAAAAACAGCCACTTTGTCAATCCGGAAGGATGGGACGATTCTGACCAATACACCACGGTTTCCGATTTGCTCATTCTTGCAAAACACGCATATTCGATTCCTGAAATCAAAGCGATCACCCGTATCTATCAGAAAAAAGTATATTTCGTTTCCGGTGAAAATGTGACATGGACAAATACAAATTCACTGCTGAATCCGAATAGTGCATATTACTGTGCGGAAGCTGTCGGCATCAAAACAGGTTCGACATCAAATGCAGGCAACTGTTTGATTGCTGCTGTTCGGCATAATGAAAAGACCTACCTTTCCGTGGTGACAGGCTGCGCAACTGACTCCGACCGCTATGCACTTACGCTGAAAATATTGTCTGCATTTGGAATTCGCTGACATGAGTAATAGTAACCGTCAAACAGGCGTCTCCTCTGAAAAACAACAGGCTCACTTCGGTGAGCCTGTTTGTTTGTCGATTTGCAGACCAAAGCGGCACTTGACATGAACTGTTCAAAAAAAGAACCGATACGAAAACTCGTATCGGTCCGTGAGAATATTACTTTTTCTTGCATTTTTTAGCAGCTTTTGCGGGTTTGGTGTTGACCTTTTCCTTGAGAGCAGCACCAGCCATGAACTTCACCTGCGTGGAAGCAGCAATTTTGATTGCTTCGCCGTTTGCAGGATTGCGGCCGGTTCTGGCAGCTCTTTCAGCGGTCTCGAAAGTACCGAAGCCAATGAGCTGTACCTTGTCCTTCTTCTGAAGTGTATCGGACACAACATTGACGAAAGCCTTCAGTGTTGCATCGACATCCTTCTTGGAAGCACCGGTCTCAGTTGCGATTGCTTCAATCAGTTCAGCCTTATTCATGATGAATTCCTCCATTTCGATTTATGGCAGAGTTTCCCTGCCTTCATGCATATTATATAACACAATGTCGGATTTGTCAAGAGGAAATGCATGAAAAATAGCATTTTTCTTTGAATTTCGGGGAAATTTCGGGTGAAAAACACTTTTTGCGCGGATTTTGTCGGGAAGTTTCGGGGGATAGACTGCTTGACGGATGAATTTGAGACGAAAAACGGCAGGTGAATATGAGCAGAAATATCGCGGATGAGAAATGAGATGCAGATAGGAGACAATGGAAAATCGACGCGTTTTTAGTAAAACTGCCAACATTCATCTTTGCTCATTGACTTTCGATGCATGCTGTGGTATCATTTTTTATGACACTGATGCAGGCAAAATCCATGTCTGCAAACCATCAATCATTGGAGCGGATATTGAATATGAAACGAAAACTATTCTGTGAGATCAATCCATTTTGCTATGCAGTTTCCGAGAGAAAGGAAATCTGCAAACGCATTCTCAGCGATTTTTTTCACAGAATTCCTCTTGCACAAACATTTTCCCATGAAGAACTACCCGTGATCGTCAAAAGTCACAGTTCCATTCTGGTGCGAAAACTGGCAGGCGTTGATATTCAGTTACAGGAAAACAAAGTCACCAATATCGAGCTTGCGTGCAAAAAAATCAACGGGATCGTCATTCATCCGAGCGAAACTTTTTCCTATTGGAAAATCGTTGGGCGCACGACAAAGAAACAGGGGTATAAAGAAGGTCTTGTTATTCGCAAAAACGGGATCAGCAAAGGATATGGCGGCGGTCTTTGTCAAATGGCGAATATGATCCACTGGCTTGTGCTCAACAGTCCGCTGACCGTCACGGAGCTGCACCATCATTCCGATGCGCTTTTCCCCGATGAACGCAGGCGTGTCCCGTTTGGTACGGGCACATCCGTTTGCTATAATTACATCGACTATCGGTTTCAGAACACCACAGATCAGGATGTTCAGATTCTGGTGTGGTGCGAAAACGGCGAGCTTTGCGGTGAATTAAGGAGTGAACGGGAGTTTCCGTACCGCTATAAACTGATTGAGGAAAATCATCACTTCCGCAAGGAGGGCGACAAGTTTTACCGCATCTCGCAGGTTTATCGTGATACGATCGAACGTGCGACCAATCAGGTGGTGGGCAGGGAGCTGATCCTCGATAATCATTCAGAAGTGCTTTACGATTACGCGCTCATTCCCGCCGAACAGATAAGGAACACAGAAGATGTTACAGAAGATCAGACAGTTTGCTGAACAGCATCCGCAAAAGACGGCTTACCGTATCAACGGCGCAGAGATCACCTATGGTGCGCTGCTTTCGCAGGCAGATGCGGCAGCTGATTTGCTCAGACGTCAGGGAGATGGCACCGTCATTCTATATGGACACAAGGAAATTCCAATGATTGTCGGTATTCTTGCCTGTCTCATTGCCAGGCGCACATATGTCCCTGTGGATGTCTCCACACCGTCTCTGCGGCTGAAAAGCATCGTTTCCCTGACTGGTGCTTCGCTGATCCTCACGGAGCAGACGCTTTGCGGTGCGGACATTCAGAATGTGGAATGCGCTTCTGTCACAGCACTGAAATGTCATGCGAATGCCGAAGCCTTCGACTGCTGTGCGGATATTGCCTATATCATTTTCACTTCGGGGAGCACGGGTGAGCCCAAAGGCGTGCCGATATTCCGCCGCAGTCTCAATCATTTTGCGGAGTGGATCTGCAGTTTGCGGCCGTTGTGTGATTACGGGAATGCGGTCGTCATGAATCAGGCGAGCTTCAGTTTTGATCTGAGCGTCGCAGATTTGTGCTATGCGCTTTGCAGCGGACACACGCTTGTCGCTTGTGACCACAGCACACAGGCTGATTATCAGCAGGTGTTTGCACTGATGCAGTCTGAAAAGATCTCCGTCACAGTCACAACGCCGACATTTTATAAGCTTTGTCTCACCAATCCCGAATTCTGTGCTGCGCAGTTTCCGCATTTGCAGTGCGCTTATTTTTGCGGCGAGATTCTTGAAAACCGAACCGCCCGCAAGCTTCTGGAACGCTTTCCGCAGTTGCAGATCCTCAATGCTTATGGCCCGACGGAAGCGACCTCTGCGGTTTCGTGCAGCCTGATTACCCATGAAATCGCTGAAACGCAGGCGGTGCTGCCTGTTGGCGATGCCGCGTGTTTTGCCGCTGATATTTCTATTCGGGACGGCGAGATCGTTCTGAAAGGCGAAAGCGTGTTTCATGGCTATCTGGAAGGCAGAGCGGGGGGGCATTTCATCGAAGACGGTGAACACTGCTATCGTACCGGTGATCTTGGCAGCCTGCATGACGGAATGCTGTTTTGCAAAGGGCGTATGGACACACAGGTGAAATTCAAGGGCTATCGCATTGAACTTTCCGATATTGAGCAAAACATTCTGCGGCTTGACGGTGTCCGTGATTGTGTTGTCACCGCCAAACGAAATGACGCGCAGATCGTCAAGACCATTCAGGCATTTGTGCTGGCAGATCCAACCATCACTCCTGTCGATATCCGTGCAGCGCTTGCAAAACGTCTGCCGCCGTATATGATACCGAAAACCATTCGCATCCTCGAACAATTCCCCGTGAATTCCAACGGAAAAACCGACAGAAAGGCGTTGAGTACATTATGAAACCACTTGATATTCCCGCGCTGCTGTTTGAACTTTGCGAAGATGAAGCGGTTTACGATCCGAATATTGACCTGATCGACAGCGGCTTGCTGGATTCCTATGCATTCATCGAGCTGTTTTCCATGTTTGAAGATTATGGCATTACCATTCAGCCGACCAGAATCGACCGTTCTCAGCTGCGCACCGTTGCAGGCATCGAAGCACTTGTGAAAAGCAGTCAGCAGGCAGCCGCACAGCAGCCGTGAGATGCTCCGATTTGAGGACACTGATATCAACAGAATGAAAGCCGAACAGAATCATATCTGTTCGGCTTTGTGCTTATGTTTTCATTTTGCTGCGCATCTCGCTCAGACGGTTGAGTGCTTCATTGAGTGTTTCCTCTTTTTTCGCAAAGTGAATGCGGACATAGCGGGTTTCGGGCTCTTTGAAGAAGGAAGATCCGGGTACAGTACCGACACCGACCTTGCGTGCAAGCTCCTCCGCGAATATAAGATCACTGTCGTATCCGAATTCAGAGATGTCGAGCATGATGTAATATGCGCCCTCGGGAACGGTGTGTGGAATATCGAGTGTATCCAGCCCTTGCAGCATCAGGTCACGTTTTCGGGTATAGGTTTGCTGCAATGCGTGATAGTATGCGTCATCAAATTGCAGCCCTGTGACAGCCGCCTCCTGCAGCGGCGCAGCTGCACCGACCGTGAGAAAATCGTGGACTTTTTTGACGGTTTCGATGATCGCGGCAGGCGCAATGACATAGCCAAGCCGCCATCCCGTGATGGAATATGTTTTGGAAAGGCTGCTGCAAGTAATGGTGCGTTCCCACATATCAGGGAGTGTGTTGAAATATACGTGCTGATGCGGCGCGTAGAGGATATGTTCATAGACCTCGTCCGTGATTACAAAAGTGTCGTATTTCTTTGCAAGATCGGCGATGAAAAGCAGTTCTTCGCGTGTGAACACTTTGCCGCACGGGTTTGAGGGGTTGCAGATGATGATTGCTTTCGGATGCTGTTTGAATGCCGCTTCGAGAACATCGGGATCAAAGCGGAAGGTCGGGGGGATCAGCGGAACATAGATCGGAACAGCCCCCGACAGGATCGTATCTGCTCCGTAATTTTCATAGAAAGGCGAAAACACAACGACTTTGTCGCCTGCATTGGTCACGGACATCATTGCAGCCATCATAGCCTCCGTGCTGCCGCAGGTGACGACGATCTCGCTGTTGGGGTCAATGGCGCGTCCCGAAAAATGCTCTGTTTTCTTTGCAAGTGCTTCTCTGAAATTCTGTGCGCCCCATGTGATGGAATATTGATGAAAGTCCTCTTTGGTGACTTCCGCAAGGCGGTCAAGAATGGCTTTGGGCGGGTCAAAATCAGGAAACCCCTGCGAAAGATTGACGGCACCGTACTGATTGGATATGCGGGTCATCCGCCGAATGACGGAATCGGTAA
>JAZLJA010000041.1:0-24657 GCA_045617625.1 Oscillospiraceae bacterium
CGCCGAGCTTATGACCGATCATTTCCTCGGTAACGAATACCGGAACGTGCTTGCGTCCGTCATGCACTGCGAAAGTGTGACCGACAAATTCCGGAAAGATTGTAGACGAACGGCTCCAAGTTTTCAGAACCTTCTTCTCACCGGTCTCGTTCATAGCAGCAACTCTCTTGTAGAGAGCCTCTTGAACGTAAGGACCTTTCTTAACACTTCTGCTCATGAGTCAGCCTCCTTTCTTATTTACCGTTACGGCGTTTTACGATGAGCTTATCAGACGGCTTGTGGTGCTTGCGGGTCTTGTAACCCAGTGCAGGCTTGCCCCAAGGGGTAACAGGGCCCGGACGGCCGATCGGGGATTTACCTTCACCACCACCGTGCGGGTGGTCGCAGGGGTTCATGACAGAACCGCGGACAGTCGGACGGATACCCATGTGACGGGTACGGCCTGCTTTACCGAGATGCACGTTTTCATGGTCAATGTTGGAAACCTGACCGATGGTAGCCTTGCCGATGACCGGCACTTTTCTCATCTCACCGCTGGGCAGACGAATCAGTGCATAAGCACCTTCTTTGCCCATGAGCTGTGCCATGTTGCCGGCGGAACGGACAAGCTGACCGCCCTTGCCGGGGTAAAGCTCAATGTTGTGGATGAAAGTACCGACGGGGATGTTTTCAAGCGGCAGTGCATTGCCGGGCTTGATATCTGCATCAGCACCGCTGCGAACGACGTCGCCGACGTTCAGACCATTGGGTGCGAGGATGTAACGCTTTTCGCCGTCCTCGTACTGAACGAGAGCGATGAATGCGCTGCGGTTCGGATCGTACTCGAGGGTCAGAACGGTAGCATTCATGCCGTCCTTATTGCGCTTAAAGTCGATGATTCTGTACTTTGTGCGAACACCGCCGCCGCGATGGCGAACAGTGATTCTGCCGTAACTGTTTCTGCCGGACTTCTTTTTCAGAGTCACGCACAGAGACTTTTCCGGGCCGTTCTTGGAAAGACCGCTGTAATCGGTAACGGTCATGCCGCGGCGGCCGGGCGTTGTCGGCTTATAGGCCTTAATTGCCATTGCTATTTCAACTCCTTAAAAAATCAATGCTTTGTTTTCGGGAGCATGACTCCCATAAATGCGGCACATCAAAGAAGATGCGCGCCTGAAGCTTTTCATCTGAAAGCTTCCTTCTGAAATCGGTTGCCGATTTCAGGAATCAGAACATACCGTCGAAGAACTCGATGGTACCGTTTCTCTTCTTGCCGTCCTTGCCGAGCGAAGGCTCGGGATTGACGGTGACGACAGCCTTTTTCCAGCTTGCCGTTTTGCCGAAGTAACGACCGACGCGCTTTGCACGGCCGCGCACATTCACGGTGTTCACCTTTGTGACTTCGACATTGAAGAGCTGTTCAACAGCACTGGCGATTTCGATTTTGTTCGCATCTTTTGCAACCTTAAAGGTGTACTTGCCGGTGGGCAGTGCGTCAATGCTCTGCTCGGTGATGACCGGCTTCAGAATGATATCCTGCGGAGCTTTCATTTCGCGTACACCTCCTCGATTTTTGCGACAGCACCCTTGCTTACGATGAACTTATCGTAGTTGAGGATGTCATATACATTCAGTGTATTCACGGCAGCAGTCTTGATGCCCTGAATATTGGATGCGCTCTTGTAAACCTTCTTGTCAGCCTCCTGGGTGACGATGAGAGCCTTGCCCTCAACCTTGAGTGCATCAAGCATCTTGACGATGGTCTTGGTCTTGAATTCTTCACAAGTGAGAGAATCCACAACGATGAGGTTTTCGTCAACGAGCTTCTGAGAAAGTGCAGAGAGCATTGCGAGTCTGCGGACTTTCTTGTTCAGGGAGAAGCGGTAGCTTCTGGGCTTCGGGCCGAGAGCAACACCGCCGTGATACCACTGCGGAGCGCGGATAGAGCCCTGACGAGCGTGACCCGTACCCTTCTGGCGATAAGGCTTTCTGCCGCCGCCGGCGACCTCGGTGCGGGTGAGCGTGGACTGTGTACCCTGACGCTGGTTTGCGAGATAGTTGATCACGCAAGCGTGCATGACAGCCTCATTGGGGGTAATGCCGAAAACAGCATCATTGAGCTCGGTTTCAGAAACCTGAGCGCCGTTCATATCATATACCGGAACTTTTGCCATTTCGTTTTCCTCCCTTCTTAGGCTTTCTTCACGCTGTTGACAATGCTGACGAGCCCGCCCTTCGGACCGGGAATCGCGCCGCGCACTGCAATCAGACGGTTTTCAACGTCAACACTGACAACTTCGAGGTTCTGGATGGTAACTTTCTCTGCACCCATATGACCAGCAAGACCCTTGCCTTTGTAGATACGGGACGGAGACGAGCATGCGCCCATAGAACCTGCCTGACGGTGAACAGGGCCGGTACCGTGCGTTTCCTTCAGTCTGTGCTGATTGTAACGCTTGATCGGGCCGGTATAGCCCTTACCTTTGCTGGTGCCGCTGACATCAACGATGTCGCCGACAGTAAAGGTGTCAGCCTGAATGCTGTCACCGACGTTGAAAGAATCGCAATCATCAAAACGGAATTCACGAAGCACGCGGAGTGCGCCGGTTTCCGCTTTGTCAAAGTGACCTTTCAGAGGTTTCGCAATCTTGTCTGCCTTGACAGAGCCAAAGCCGAGCTGGATTGCGCTGTAACCATCGTTTTCTACGGTCTTTTTCTGAACGACGATGCAGGGACCTGCCTCGATGACCGTAACGGGAACGACCTTGCCCGCTGCGTCGAAAATCTGCGTCATGCCGATTTTCTTGCCAAGAATGGCTTTCTTCATGGTTGTTTTCCTCCTTGATGTTATTGGTTGGCGCATTTGCGTCAACATAACCGCGGCTTTCATCCGTTTCACAACCAAGCAAACGGAGCCGTGATACAGAAGATTCCGAAGTCCTGAATCACTTCATCTCGATGTCGATCTCGACACCTGCGGGAATCTCCAGTTTGGTGAGAGCGTCAGTCGTCGCCTTGGTGGGACGGATGACGTCAATCAGACGCTTGTGGGTGCGAAGCTCGAACTGTTCGCGGCTGTCCTTATACTTGTGAACTGCACGAAGGATCGTAACGATCTCCTTGTCAGTCGGAAGCGGGATCGGACCGGAAACTTTCTGAGCGCCGCCGTTTTTCGCAGTCTCGACAATCTTTGCCGCTGCTGCGTCAACCGTTGCGTGCTCATAGCCTCTGATTTTAATTCTCATCATTTCGCTGCCTGCCATTTCAGATAACCTCCTCAAATTTAAATTTGCTGGAGCTTTTGGAGAAACCGTGGTTTCGTGTATGCCCGCCTGTACTTTTCGCGTCCGCGTCTCTTACAACGCTTTCGTGTGTTTCATACATACCGTATAAAAATAACCCGAATACAAGGCATCTTGCATCGGGCGGCAGACAAGGCTTTGCGGATACTGTGCGTACCTGCGCGTGTCGGATTCCCCTATGACCTGCTCGGATGTCTTCTTCCGAATGCCTGCCCCGTAAGATGAGCGCAGCACTCCCCTCGAAGAACCCGCGTGGTTTCGTAGGTTTTCCATACACAAACCGTGTTGATATCTCGTATCGCCCGTTCAATCGGACATCGCTCCCCTCTGAATTACCGCCATACCGGCGCAACCTCAAAGGATCCTCACTAGTCTATCCTGTGCATCAGCAAGTAATATTATATCAGATATTCCGTGCAAATGCAAGAGATTTTCAAAATTCTAAGAAAAAACTTTGCCAAATATTATCATTCATTTTCGTGCATACTGCACAATAACTTTGGTGGCTGGCACTAGGAAAATAAGTTGCGCTTTTCCACTGCCTTGATTCCTATTTTCTCTCTGGACACAAAGACAGGGGTGTGGGAACCCCTTAATAGGTTTCCCACACCTTCCTGATTATTTTAGGACGAAAAGGTGTTTCGCTGTCTTCTGACAGCTGCCAAAGGCTCTGCCTTTGGAAACCGCGATTTTTCGAGAAAAATCGCGTAAAGCTCTTGTGATAGGTGCCGTACAATCCCCTTATAATGGGATTGGAACGGAGTCCCATTCCGGATCCATCGGAGATACCATATTATAATAGTATCCTCACTTCAGGAACGTAAACGCCTCAAGCTCAAACAGATTTCTGTCCTTGAACGCATTCGCAAACCATCCCGTATAGCCATGCGTGATCTCAAAATACACCGCATGCACACCCGTCACCGCCTTGACAGGAGTTCGGTAAATCCCGTCATGCGTGTCGATCTCGCAAAAGCCGAGTTCTTCGCCATCCTCGCTGTCGATGCAGACGCGCACCGTCGTGCGGCAGCCGCAGCCCGTAATTTTCATCGCAAGCAGCATCGTATCGCTGCTGAAATCGTCGCCGAAATCAAAATACTTATACCCGATCACAGCACCCGAGCGGATGCCCGTGATCACGCGTGTCAGCACATCCTTTTCGGTGATGAAGCACCCGCCTTTCAGCACACACGCGATTTCCGCCGGTATGATCTCATAGGGATTGAGCGATTCTTCAAAACCCAGTGACGTCATCTCGACCTGCGGAATCGTGCCGTCAGGGAGAATTTCCACGCGCTCCACGCAGGCACGGCGCGACATGACGGTGCAGTTTGTCATGCGGTGATAGAAAATATACCACTGCCCGTTGAGGTTGCAAAGTGAGCCGTGATTGTTTCCGCCGGGATAATCCTTGGCATTGTCGATGATCGTGCCCATGCGCTTGAACGGTCCGCGCGGGCTGTCGGAGATCGCATAATCAAGGCGGCTGCCCCAGCGCGGTGAGTATATATAATAGTACTTATCCCCGATCTTGCGCAGCGAACTCGCCTCGTAGTAATCGGTGGGTGCATCGCCCTGCGGGATCAGGTCACGAATCAGAGAGCCTTTTTTGATCTCACAGAGATTGTCAAAATTCAGTTCATTGAAGAATGCCCTTGTATAGCCGTAGTAGATGTAAGCCTTGTCGCCGTCGATCAGCACAGAGGGGTCATTATAGATGCCGTTGTCCCCCGCGTCCTCGGGCGCGTAGTCATATTTGCCGATGAGAGAAAACGGTCCCTCAGGGCGTTTGCTGACCGACACACATCCCTGCGAATTGAAAATATACGTAAACAGATAATATTTGCCATCTTTCTCCACAACATCGGGCGCATACAGCCGCTCCTCTGTCCATTCAATCGTATCGGAAGGATGGTCACGGTCATCGCGGGTATGGAAACTGTCGCCGTGGCACTGCCATGCATTGAGATTGGAAAGCGGTGCCGACCACACCTTGAGTTTATAATCGCAAAAGTCAGTGGATGCGGGAACGTCGTGAGAACCGTAGAGATACACACGGTCGCCAAAAACACGCGGTTCCCCGTCAGGCACATATTCCCAAAGCGGCAAAAACGGATTCGGCATAAAAAAACCCCCTGTCAATCATTTTAAGTATTGCATTTTTCTCCGATTCATGCTATACTGAATGCAGTATCGACACCAATGAGGAGAAATCATTTTCATGAGTGAACGCAGACGTCAAAAAAAGCGGATATCCGCCGTTTCCATGCAGCACTATTTTCGGCTTGTCTACCGCAGTATTCTGCTGCTGGTATCACTCGGCATATACCTTTATAACCGCATTCTGCACACAGGCCGCGTTTTAGGCGGCATGGATGAAAACCCGATCATTCTCTCCGTGCTGTGGCTGGTATTCGCTGTCGAAATGGTCATGCGGATATTCCCGAACAAAACGGAAAGTATGGGTTGTCAAAAGCAGTTTGCCCGCAATTATCGCCAACGCAAAGATGCCCCGATGCCCGCAAAACTCAACACCGCCCACACCACACTTGCGGTATTCGGTGCATGGGTCGGATTAAACGGCATCATCGGCATATTATATTTCACAGGCATCATCGACAAAGGCATTCTCCTGCTGATCTGCATGGCATATTCGGTGTGTGATATGGTGTGCATTTTGTATTTCTGCCCGTTCCAGACATGGTTCATGAAGAACAAATGCTGTACCACCTGCCGCATCTACAACTGGGATTACGCGATGATGTTCACGCCGCTGATCTTCATTCCGTCGTTTTATACATGGAGCATCCTTGCCCTCGCGCTGATCCTGCTGATCTACTGGGAGATCATGGTTGCGCGGCATCCCGAGCGGTTTTTGGAAAGCCACAACGAAAGCCTTGCGTGCCGAAACTGTACTGAAAAGCTTTGTCAGCACAAAACACAGCTCAAAACCTTACAGAAAAAACTGTTTGCGGAGAAAAAGCTGAAACGGTGGTAAACTCTGCATTCATGATACCATAGCACGCAGGAAAAGTCAAGCACTTTTGGGCTTTCCGTGATACCGATTGTCACCTGATGCTTTCCGCATCGCACAAAACTGCCCCTGCACGAGAATCGTTTGATTTTCATGCAGGGGCTTTTCATTGCCATATTATTTCTGATTCACAAAGATTTTGCGGACGCCCGAAACATAGAAAGCACCAAGAACGAGGGCGATCAGCGAGATCACAACGGTTGCTATGACATTCCCATCACGTCTGAGGGAAACTGCAATCACAATGCAAAGCGCAATGATCGAACCAAGCACCACAGTGAGAAGCGCAAGCCGAATGCTTTTCGGAATACGATTGCTTTTCAGTGTGTGCGATAGGAGATCGCCAACCACATCCTCCAGGAGTTCAAAAAGAAAATCCATCTGTCACTCCCCGTGCTTATCTTTTCCAAACGCATCGATGTCCACATCCAGAGGCGCATCAATTTCCGCACCCACATAACGTCCGTTTTTTTTGCGCTGTTTGACGCATTCCGTCAGAAGATACTCGATCTGCCCGTTGATAGAGCGAAAATCATCCTCCGCCCATGCGGCAAGGGCGTCATAGAGTTTCGCGCTGATGCGAAGCGGGACTTGTTTCTTTTCTGCCATGCGGCATCAGTAAAGCGAGCCGGAATTGACGACGGGCTGTGCATCGTGGTTGCCGCAAAGAACCACCAGCAGATTGGAGACCATCGCTGCCTTGCGTTCTTCATCCAGTGCAATGGTATTGTTTTCAGCGAGTCTGTCCAGTGCCATTTCGACCATGCCCACTGCACCGTCCACGATCATCTTTCTTGCATCAATAATCGCCGATGCCTGCTGACGCTGAAGCATCACGGCAGCGATTTCAGGTGCGTATGCCAGATAAGTGATGCGTGCTTCCAGAACCTCGATGCCCGCATTCGCAACCTTTTGCTGAATCTCATCGCGGATTCTTGCAGCGACAACTTCACTGGAACCGCGCAGACTGCCCTCATCGGCAACACCATCACCCGTGGTATCGACATTCGGCGCAACGTCATAGGGGTAAATGCGCACGATGTTTCGCAGCGCACTGTCGCATTGCAGGGAAAGATATTCCTTATAGTTATCGACATCGAACACAGCTTTTGCAGTATCGGTGACACGCCACATCACGGCAATGCCGATTTCAATGGGGTTGCCGAGGCAATCGTTGATTTTCTGGCGGTTGTTGTTCAGCGTCATGATCTTCAGCGAGATTTTTTTGCTCGGCATAGCCAAACTCATCTGTTCTGCGGCAGACAACGTATTCAGAATGGGATTGTCCTCATTTGCCACATCGCCAGACTGACGCAGTCTGGTCGAAGCCGCAGGGTTGACCGCCGTGCAGAACGGGTTGACGAAATAGAAGCCGTCGCCTTTCAGTGTGCCGACATATTTACCGAACAGTGTCAGAACCAGCGCTTCCTGCGGCTTCAGAACCTTCAGCCCGCAGAACGGAATCCAGCCCAGAAGCAGCCAGATGCCGCTCACAACGATCAATGCGATATACAGTGCCATTTTTTCATCGCTGTTCATCCTGACGCACGCAAACACAAGCAGCACTACCGCTGCAAGATACAGGAGAATGAAAAACAGCATCGCAGCCATACCGTTCTTCTTTTTGCTGAGGATGATTTCTTTCGTAGATTGTGATTGACTTGTCTTTTCCTTAATTTCCATATTTGCCATAATACATTCCTTTCTGCTATGTCATCCATAGCGGATATGCGATTGCATATCCTTATGATATCATTATGATATCACAATACTTTCAATTTGTCAAGAGGGTTTCAAAAAATTTTTTTGCTCTTCGGGAGCTTCGCCGCTGCAATTTGCAAAAAATCTTGACACTCATACTTTTTTATGGTATAATGGCGTTACTTTAAGAAAAGAAAGGAAGCGTACATCATGGCAGAAATCAAAAGTCACGATAACATGGACGAAGAACTCGAAAAGCTCTACGACGAACTGGACGCTGAAAAAGCGAGCAGACGTAAAAAAACACAGGCTGAAACCAAAATGCAGAAGATCATGGACGAAATTGAGGATTCCACACAGCGCAGTAAACGCGAAAGCAATGAGCTGCTGCGATTCTTCTGCGGATTGCTGCTATTCGCCGCAGGATTGTATATGATTTTCCAGAATCTGATGGTGACAAGCAGCTGGGGCAGCTACGGCGGCGGCTCCTTTTTCCACATTGGCGGCTATAGCCTCCCAAACGGCACCCTGATGATTCCGCTGCTGATCGGTATTGCACTGCTGTTTTTGTGTGACAGAAAGCTCTGGGGTTGGCTGTTCATTGCGGTGGGCATCTCGATCGTCATCGCCGCGGTGATTCTGAGCGTGAGCATTCAGTGGCGCACAACAAGCGCGTGGGTATTCCTCATCATGTTCGGCATGACGTTTGCCGGCGGTGCAATGATGCTGCGCGAATTGTTCCGCAGCAGATAACTGCCTGACCATCACTTATACTGCTATCTGCATCTTTACGGGTTCTCACGCCATATGCCTGAGAACCCGTTTGTTTTTGTCTGCAAGCATTGACTTTTCGTGCATTCTGTGGTATGATATCCATAGAATGTGCAGCAGTGCAATTCCAACACAAGAATATCAACAGGAAAAGGAGAATGAATATGGAAAACTGGTCTCAGACAATCATCTGCCTCAACTGCGGCGCAACCCTTGATAAATCTATGCGCTTTTGCCCGCGCTGCGGCTGTAAAAATCCGCAGGCAGAGGAAGAACCCATCCCAACACGCATTGTCAACGGCGGTGCCCCTGCCCCCGCCTGCTATATGCACGAATCCGACAAAGCCGCACTCAAAGCACTCAAAGCACTCCCTGCATTCTCTGCCCTGACCAAAGCTTTCATGAACGTCTGGCAGGAGCGTCAGTTCCGCATTCTCAATATGTCCAGCAACATCCGTCTGGGCGAAAATCAGCTCCCGCAGTATTACAATATGCTTCCGCCGATCTGTGAAAAACTCGGCATTCCCGTCCCTGAGCTTTATCTCACGATGGACGTCAACCCCAATGCCTATACCTACGGCGAAACAAAACCGTTCATCACCATCACCTCAGGGCTGATTGACCTGCTCCCCGATGAACTGATCTCCACCGTGCTTGCCCACGAGTGCGGACATATTGCCTGTTCCCATGTCCTGTATTCGACAATGGGGCGCATCGTATTCAGCGGTGCAGCACTGGCAGGCAGTTTCATGGGACTTGGCAAGCTGGTGACATTCCCGCTGCAGGTCGCGTTCTATCACTGGCAGCGCTGCAGTGAACTTTCCGCTGACCGTGCCGCAGTCATCTACGACGGCGATGCCGAAAAAATGACGGAAGTCTGTATGCGACTGGCAGGCTTTGGCAAAAACAATCAGGCGGATGGCGACAAAAATGCGTTTATGCAGCAAGCATTGGAATACAAATCACTGGTTGAATCCTCAGCATGGGACAAGACCCTTGAATTTCTTATTCTGAAAGACGCCAATCATCCGTTCAACGCAGTCCGCGCCTATGAATGCAACGAATGGGTAAAAACCGCGCAGTTCCGCCAAATTGTCAAGTGACGCAAAGCGAAAAGGAGCAACAGTATGGCAGGACATAAATTCGGCATCTGATTTTTCTAAAAAGAGCGAATCTTCGGATTGGCTCTTTTTTCATCAGTTATTTTTTCGATTCTCTGTAACCTTTTGCAAAAAATATTGTCTCTGTATATGAAAGCGATTGAAAAGGCGGTGATTGCCATAGACGACGAATCCATCCTCAGACTGTTTGAAGCGCGGGATCAGCAGGCTTTGGAGGAAACCTCAGCCCAATACGGTACATTGTGCCGCACAGTTGCCAACAACATCCTTGAAAGTGCCGAAGATGCCGAGGAATGCCTCAACGATGCACTTTTGGCTGCATGGAATGCGATTCCGCCCGCACACCCCGACAATTTCCGCGCCTATCTTCTGCGCCTTGTGCGTAATCTGGCAATCAATCGCTGGCACGCCGCCAAACGACAAAAACGCGTTTCCAATCAGCTTGCCGATGCCCTCGATGAACTCTCCGAAAGTCTCCCCGCACGCGAAAATGTCGAGCAGGAGCTTGACAAACGTGCGCTTTCATCGGCAATCGTGACGTTTCTTTCGGGGTTGCCGCAGCAGCAGCGCGATTTGTTCGTGCGCCGCTATTGGTATGCGTCATCCGTTTCCGAATGTGCATCGCTGTTCGGCATGACCGAAAACAACGTCAAAGTGTCGCTTTCACGCATTCGCAAACGGATGCAGGATTATCTGCGAAAGGAGGGATTTCTGTGAACGATACCGATCTGCTTGCCATGCTCGATGCCATCCCCGACGAATTTATCCTCTCCGCCGCCAAACCGCAGAAGCGTCCTGTGCATCTGCGGTACGGCATTTCGGCACTTGCGGCTTGTCTCTTACTGGTGCTTGCCGCGGCGGTTTATCCCAAGCTGCGTGCGCAGTCGCCGCCCGTTTCACCGCCCCCCGCAGAGACAACCATCACCACCACGCCCACTGAAACCACTGCGACGCCCGCACCCGAATCCGTTGTCGTGCCCGTTGTGACCACCACCGAAACGCAATCTGAATCTGCCGCAGAGACCACCGTTTCCACCACCCTCCCGACATCGCCCGATACGACCGAATGCACCACCATACTGACCACCTCACATACCACACATACCACACATACCACACATACCACGCATACCACACATACCACACGCCCCGCCACCTCGACTACCACAGTCATCGGCACGACCGATACGACCGCATTTGAAAACGATGAAACACAGGCAGAACAAGGTCCCCAAATCGTAAGCAGCACACGGTATGAGCAAACGGAATTGCGATACACCAAGGGCATCGGCGATGTTTCGCCTGACCTGACCGATATCTACACGGAGACATGCACCTTTTCCCTTGATAACAGAATCGAAGAATCGACAAAACCAAACGCGCAGATGACCGATACCCTGCTGATCACGGTCTATACGCGCAACAAGGATATTTCGCTGACAGGCGGCTCACTCTATGTGCTGTCCAGGCGGCTTGTGCTGACAGCTGACTGCCTGCTGACTGCCGACGGCGACTTCACGCTCCGTGCCTACACGTTCACAGTGCGCGTTCCGCATGGCGTTCTGGATGATGTCCCCTCCTGCGATGTACGGTTCCGCTATCAGAATGATCTGAATTATGCCCCCAATCCAACGAACAGCATTTCCGTGGATGTTCACGGAGAGCTGCCCTGAACACAGAATGATTATGAAAGGCGTGAATACTATGAAAAAGAAAATGAAACTGACAGCCATCCTTGCAAGCCTGAGCCTGCTTTGCACCACCCTCCCCGCGATGTCGGCATCCGCACTCTGGTATTATGGTAATGTGCCGATTGATGAGTTCGAGGAAAAAATGCAGCGGCTTGATGACAAAGGCATGATCGGCATTACCGATGTGGATTATGAAGTGTATGTGCAGCATATTTCCCGCGATGTCATCGAAGACCCGACATATTCCGGCACTGACATCACCGAACACGTTTGCAGACATGTCGAAGCGGACAACGTCTATGTCATCATTCCGAGAAATACCATGCTGCGCTATGAACTTATCAAAGATGCGGACGCGCAGCAGGCAGCGCAGATCGTGCAGAAGTATTTTCCAAACTGCGAGGCATGCCCGCTGTGGACAAACGAATTCACTCACATCAATGCCTATGATGTATATGTCGATGACAACACACTCAGAACCAATGAAAATGCCAATCAGCTGATGCACGAGCTTGCAGAGGCAGGGCTGATCTCCAAATTCTACACCTGGGGACAAACCGCATATTATCAGCAGTATGAGTATGGTTATACAGGCAGTGTGGCGCAGGAAAAACCGCTGCTTCTGACCTATGCGCCGCCCTTTACCGAAATGCTCTATGATTGGGAGATACACGGCTTCAACAAGGAAAAAGTCACGCAATATCTCGAAGAAAACGAGATCGACTGCACCGTTCAGGAGGTCGTCGATACAAATGGATGGTACA
The DNA here is from genome assembly GCA_045617625.1 of Oscillospiraceae bacterium. Lineage (GTDB taxonomy): Bacteria > Bacillota > Clostridia > Oscillospirales > Ruminococcaceae > Firm-04. The sequence goes on from JAZLJA010000041.1 coordinate 12,364, forward strand.
CATACAAAGGCGAAAAGAAAAACGTCACGTACTATCAGGTCGTTCCCAACGGTGAAATGTCCTTTGTCGATCAGTTTGCCCTCGGTGCTGATCTGTATGACAAGTTCGGATATAGAATCACCTGGATGTGCTGTGAATATGATTCCGCAGAAGAGATCAGCGGCGACAATGCCCTTGACGCACAAGGCGATCTGAACATCGACGGCAAGGTTTCCGTCAGCGATGCCATTTTGCTGGCACGCATCACCGCCGAGGATACTACCGTTTCGCTGCCCAATGCAGGCAAGCCCAAAACCGATGTCAACGGCGATCAAAACATCAACAGTGCCGATGTGACTGCTCTGCTGCGCATCGTGGCAAAATGCAGATAATAAAAAAGCCGCGCAAGCCCCGTCAAAAGGGCTTGCGCGGTTTTCATTTGTTCAGAGATATACCGATGCAAAGCGGGAAAGGATTGCGAAGAGGATGAGCAGCAACGCCCAGATGCCGAAAAACACTGCGGAAATAATCAGAACGGGCTTGGCTGCCTTTCGTCTTTTCCCGTTCAGCACAAGCCCGATCGCCAAAAATACCAATCCTGCGGTGAATGCAATATCGAGCAGCCACGGCACCAAAAATGCATAATATACCAACCACATGGCAAACTCCTGACTTCATTTTATCTCTGCGAATGCGCCGCAGATATCTTACGCTCCTGCTTCCGCGGTGCGGATCTGTTCCATCGCCCACTTCATGTCAATGACCATTTCCGATTTCGCCGCAGCAAATGCATCGGCAAATTGCTCCAGCGTTTTCGCGTAAAGCTCATGGTGGAAGTTCATGGATGCGGTCTTGCCGCCCTGCAGCAGGATCCAGAAACCGAATTCGCCTTTTTTATCGCGAGCAAAACGCATCTCCATGATTTTTGCCTCAGGATTGCTCTCGTGCATTCCTGCGATTGCAAACAGCTTGAGGATCTCCACGCCCATGTCATTCAGCTTTGCATCCTCGATCGCGAGCTTTTCGATCAGCGCATTGAGACTTTCCACCACACGCAGCCGATAGCCGTCGCTGATGTTGCCCGCCTCGTCACGCGGGGCGGTTTTCTGAAACTGCGCGATTGCCTCCTCCTTGTTCTCTGGAGCGAAATAGACCATCAGCTTGTCCTCGGGCTGATGATACAGCGTGTTATAAAACACCTTTGTCTGCTTGCCGCAATCGGGGCAGGTGAACGTGAATGCCGCCCCAGACCGCACCTGCGCACGCATCTCAGGATGCTCGGCAGTGTTGATGATGTCCCAAAAATCGAACGTGCTTTGCTTGCCGCATTGCGGACATGTGATGTTATCCTTGCGAATGTTTGCCATTTCTGATACCTTCCTTTATGTTGACGAATTCATCTGATATTATAGACCAATCCAACGGATACATATTTTTCAAGTACCGCATGATAATCCGAACCTTCCTCGCAGGTTTTGTCGAAATCAGGCTCGATCATCAGCCGCACACCGCCGCCGTTAAGCTGCTCGATGACATTATAATGGTCACGCAGCGGCACCGACCGCGATACAAATCGTTCCCGCAAAATACCGCCGCATTCCGATAACGGGCATGCAGGAAAATTGACATTCCAGATCTGCCCTGCTGCAAGCGGTTTTTCCAGCAGCTCCGTGAGGATCTCGTGCAGATAGTGGTCTGTGACAGCATGGCTCTGCCCGATGTCCTCAGAGAGTGCGATCGAATGGCAGCCCTGAAAAGCCGCCTCAAACGCAGCCCCTGCCGTCGCCGAATACTGGATATCCGACGCGACATTATAGCCGCAGTTGATGCCGCACAGCACCACATCGGGCTTGCGCGGCGCAATGTTCAGACATCCTACACGCACACAATCCGCAGGGCTGCCGCTGCACGCAAACGCATGCACATCCGCCACGGGAAATGCGTGCGGTACCACATCAAGCGGGCTGTGCATCGTGATGCTGTGGCTGACGCCGCTGCGCTGCCCATCGGGTGCGACCACCCAGACCTCGCCAAATGCCTTTGCCGCTTCCGCAAGCCTGCAAATGCCGTCTGCTGCGATGCCGTCATCGTTGACAATCAAAATCGTCCGCATGATTTCCTCCAAACTTCTTGATTTTTGTATGTTCCATATCCATTATACCATCTTCGCACCCAAAAAGCAAGTGCGATTTTCAGCATGGTCAAACTGCCCCGCCGTCCGATGTCTGCACGCAGAAAAACTCAATTTCCTCGTGCAGCGGACCCTCACAAAACGCAACGCGTGCGGGATAGGGCGGCTCGGCGGGAATCACGACATCTTTTGGTTCCACAAGAATCGGATATCCCGCCTGTCTGACCGTCTCCGCGCAGGCATCAGGATCATCCGCGGCAAACGCGATGTGACGAATCGCGCCCTTTTGCCGAATCCCCCCGCCGTTTGTGAAAATCTCCAGCAACGTGCCGCCCGCCGAGATCATCACACCGTCAGCCCATTCGCGCACAACGGAAAGCCCCAGCACATCGCAGTAAAATTCAAGCACCTTCTGATATTCCGCACCTTTTTCGCAGTTCATGGAAATGTGATGCACACCGGAGATCAATCCCATGAAAACGCCTCCTTTTTTTTAGTCGTTGATTTTATCGTATCACAAAACGATGATTTTGTCAAGCCGCGCCCGCAAGCCATCGCTGCAATGCCGAAAAAATCGTAAACGCGACCTTATGCTGATACTCCTCGGTGCAAAGCAGTGCCGCTTCTTCAGGGTTCGACAAAAAGCCGCATTCTGCCATCACCATCGGATTTTTGCAGAAATAGCAGAGAAACAGCTCTTTGCCGCAGGATTTGATCTCACGGTTGTTCTCAGGCTGAAGCAGGGCACGAAACTGTCCCTGCATCATCTGCGCCAGCGATTCGCTCTCGTCATTGGTGGGCGCATAGAACATCTGCGCCCCGCTGTATTTCGCATCGGTGAACTGATTCTGATGAATCGACACGCAAACCGCATTGTCATATTTGTTCAGCAGCGCAAGCCGATTGTCCATGTCCGAGCATTTCTGATTGGCAATACCCTCCACGCCCTTGTCATGAATGGAACAATCCGTTTCCCGCGTCACCTCCACCCGATAGCCCGAAAGTTCGAGCATATCGCGCAGACAAAGCAGAATGTTCAGGTTGATGCCCTTTTCCGGAACACCATCCGCCGTCGAACAGCCCCCATCCATTCCGCCATGCGGTGCATCAACTTAAATGCAGCTGTGTTTTCATCGCATCCGTCTGTATGCAAAAATATAGGTTGACACTTGTACAGTTTTTTATTATAATAAACATGGAATATCTCCCCGTTTCTCAATTTCGGATCATCCTATGACGAAAGGAAAAAGCTATGATTCAGTTCATCAAAAGAAGTGCATCGGTTCTTGCAGCGTTGCTGCTGTGCATCGGATTCTTACAGGCATTCCCTTCCGATTTGCTCGTGTATGCCGATGACAATGCGCTCTGCTTCGGAGATTTTGAATATTCCATCAGTGAATTTGACGAAGTCACCATTGTCAGATATCTTGGCTGCGATGCAGAGGTTACAGTGCCTGAAACGATTGAAGATTTACCTGTCAAGATCATCGGAAAAGAAGCTTTTAATGATAAATATTCGCTGAGCAGCGTGACACTTCCGAAGACTGTTCGGATGATTGAACGTCTCGCTTTCACAAATTGTCCGAAGCTGTCAAGTATCAACCTGCCGGAAGGATTGCAGAATATCAACGAATTCGCTTTTTCAGGCTGTACTGCGCTGAAAGAAATAAAACTGCCAACTTCACTGTGGACGCTTCAACATGGTGCTTTCAAGGGAACAGGATTAGAAAGCATTGAAATCCCTGCCTCACTGGAATATGGAACATCCGCATTTGAAGGCAGTTCAATCAAAGAAGCCGCGTTTGCCGATGGCTGCACCACAATCATTGACAAACTGTTTTCCAACTGCACGACACTGGAAAAAGTCAATATTCCGCACAGCGTTACTTCCATCGGTGATTCTGTTTTCGAGAAATGTATGAATCTCGCAAACATCACCATTCCAGATTCCGTTACGAGTATCGGCAAACATGCTTTCTCAAACTGTTCTGCCATGAAAAGCATCACCATTCCTGATTCCGTCAAAATTATTGGTGACAATGCTTTCCATTATTGCGAGAGCTTGACAAGCATCGTCATTCCGAATTCTGTGAAAAGTATTCATGATTGTGCTTTTGAGGGATGCAAGGCATTGAGCGACATCACCATTCCGAACTCTGTTTCAAGTATCGGGATAGGTACTTTCATGTACTGTTCCGGTCTGAAAAACGTCACCATTCCTGATTCTGTGACCAGTATCGGTCCTTTTGCTTTTCGGGACTGTTCTGCCCTGACAAGCATCATTATTCCTGATTCTGTGACAAGTATCGGCGCGAGTGCTTTCCTTGATTGTGAGTCACTGACAAGCATCACGATTCCTGATTCTGTTACTCTGATTGATACGGCTGCTTTCAATGGATGCAGCAAATTAAAAACCGTCAATTATGGCGGAACCGAAACCGCCTGGAACAGCATTGCGTTCGGAGCAAAAAACGATGTTCTGCGTCAGGCAGGCATCACTTTCAAAGAAATACCCGAAGGAGACATCAACGGCGATGGCAAGGTGAACATCGCAGATGCGGTTTTGCTGTCCCGTATTGCCGCAGAAGATCAGACCGTTCCACAAGAACTTTCTGATCCCGATTGGTTTACAAGAATCGACATTCATCAGGATGGATTGATCACGATTTCCGACATTGCTGCATTGCTCTCGCTGATGCTTGCTTGTGACGGCTGAGCATTATACTGCGGCTGTTCCTTCACAAAATACAGCGGCAAAGCGACCAACTGTTCCTGTCTTCAGGCACATACCGATCCTGTTTCGATCGGATGTGTCGGCGCATATAAGAAGCTGAGCGAATGGGGCTTTTCAACCCGAGATGATGTTCTGCATCACTATCAGCTGGAAAGTCTTTCATGACTGCAAATCGTTCAATCGTCCGCAGCATAGTCATCGGGATTCGGCAAAAAATGCAGGCTGTTATCACGAAACAGCCTGCATTATATTTTCCAGTGAATATGTATCTCCCGATCACCGCTTTCATTGGTCATGCCGATCTCAACATAGTCGATGAATTCGTCTGCAACCGTGCGGTCAAGCGCGTCAAAATGTGTATATTGTTCAGTCGGCGATTTCTCCCCCGCAGCGTTTTCCATGCGGGCATGGGTTGCCCGAATCTGCTCCTGCATCTCATCAATGCGCTGCGAAAGCAACTGCTCCTCGTCAGCGAGACTTTGACGGAACAGCGCATAATCAGCATTGGAAATCATGCCGTCCAGCTTGTCTTTATACATCTGCACCAGACGGTTCTGTGCAGACACCCGCTTTTCATTCAGCTTTGCAAGACTGCTTTCCAGCGCACCGAGCTGCTCCCCATACAGATTCGTGAACCGTATCTCATCAGACTGACAATATTCTGCAACGATGCTGTTCAGTTCACCGAGTATCGTCTGCTCCAGAGCCTTTCCGCTGATCGTGCGGATATTCCGGCAGTTCATCGCACCGATCTTGTAGGCAGCGCATTGCAGCCCGTAATAACGGATCGTTTTCGATTTATTATAATACACATTCCGCTTCATCGGTCTGCCGCAGACCGCACAGCGCACCTTGCCGGAAAGCGGCGACAGTTCCTGCGAGCATTTCCCGACTCTTGTGTGACTGTTCAGACGCTCCTGCACTTTTGCCCATGTTTCCGCATCGATGATCGCTTCATGCGCATTCGGAATACGGATCCATTCATCGGGACGCACCTTTTTCCGTTTCTTGTTCTTATAGCTGATATCATGTGATTTGCCCTGCACCAATGTGCCGAAATACATTTCGTTTCTCAGCATTCGGGCAATCGTGGACTGCGTCCATAAACCTCGTGCGCTGCTGCTTTCGACATTGGCGTTTGCATATTTTGAACCGTTCTGCCGCTTGTAGGCACTCGGGCTCGGGATGCCCTGAGTGTTGAGTGTCGTGACGATCCTGCGATACCCTTCCCCGCTGACATAGAGCGCAAAGATCTGCCGCACGACAGGTGCGGTTTCCGCATCCACGATCAGATGGTGCTTGTTTTCAGGGTCGATCCGATATCCGTATGGCGCAAATGAACCGATAAACTGTCCCTGCTCGCGTTTATATGAAAGCGTCCGACGAATTTTTGCCGATATGTCCTTGACGTACATTTCGTTGTAAGCAGATGTGAAAAGACGCATTGTTCCGTAGCTTTCGCTGTCTGTATCCGCATTGTCCGCAACACCGATGAATCGAATCCCCCACTCAAGAAACTTGTCATTCAGGTACTGTTCAATGATGACCGTATCGCGTGAAAAGCGCGACTGATCTTTGCAGAGAACGATGTCGATGCTGCCCTGCTCGCAGTCGTGCAGCAAGCGGGTGAATGACGGACGGCTGCGGTCAATGCCGCTGAAACCGTCGTCAACGTAAATGTCAAAGATCTCCCAGCCGCGCTCGATACAGTAATCGCGCAGCATTTCTTTCTGATTGCTGATGCTTCGGCTGTCATCACCGCCCTTGTTGTTGTCCTCGATGGACAGGCGGCAGTATATACCGACCTTTGGCATGACCGCACCCCCTTCATTGATGTTATCTCATCAGCTTGTTTTTTTCAGCTTTTCGCTCACAACCCTTTCCACCTTCCTGGTGATTTCCTTTTGCAGCTGCTCCTTAGACTGTGTGTGAAAGCTGCTGCGGGGTTTCAGTTTCTCCTTCATGTTATCCCTCCTCGGCTTTACATACTATGACGAAGGGATGCTGCATATGATTTTTTGGTAAGTTCTTTATCATAAATGCACAATCATTGAAAATCCAAGGAATAACGCATTTCTCCCCTGACAGCCAAAAGGCGCACGGTCAACGGAAATCCGATGGTCGTGCGCCTTGCTTTTTTCTGATATTCTGTTCTTTTGACAGAGCGAAGCCTTCTCCTCGTGCTTCAACATCCGGTACGGTTTTTCCTGAAGTTTCTCCTTTGAAGCTATCATCTTGGAGGCAGCTTCTTGCCGCAACGAGCGCAATACGTTAAAGGACCTCCTCTGCCAAAAAACGAATTGCAATACGGGCAGCGACGTCCGCCTTTGCCGTATGCGAAATAAATGCCGACACAACAAACAATGAAACCGCAAATGAATATGCCGATTGCAATTTTTGCAGCGAGTAGTGTTCCGCCCATCCATACAAACAGAGCGGCAATCGGAATGGATATCAGATAGATTATGAAGCAAATGTTTGACAGTTCCCGATATTTCAAATAATGATCCTCTGCTGCCTTGTAGGCTTTTTCGAGTTCTTTTTTGTATTGTTTTCGCTTTTCTTCGATATCTTCCGATTCAGGCGCATTGTCCGCAATCGGTGCGTTACAATACGGGCACTGGGCATAATTGTTTACCAGAACCTCTCCGCATTTTGAACAGACTTGCATATATCGCTCCTTTTCTCCATTACAAAATATACTGTGATATCAGCACATGGCTGATGTTATGATAATACTATAAATCGTCGAAAAATGCAATTCTGCTGAACACCAGTCCGAATCTATATCCACGGAATATCCTGCATTTTCTCATGATTTCTCCCGATTCCTTTCATATTCGTGAAATTGCGTGAAACGCTTCATTTTTGTGGATTCGGTTCAGAAACAACGCAGATACATAAAAAATCACATAAAAAATCCGTAATTCCGCTTATTCTCATTTTCGGTGTGTATCCTCCCCATTTATTGTGCGTAAAAAAAGAATCCCGATGAACACGAGTGCGCATCGAGATTCTCAAAAACAACGTATTTACAGTAAGATATATGATTTCGCAGAATGACAGCGGACGTAGTTTAGGTTGATTCCCCATGTCCCGCATCCAGCACGAACACCACATCGCGTGCCGCGCCCTGCGAAACTGTCGTCAGTGCTGCCTGTTCATTTGCCGCAGTCCGTGTCAGCGCGATTTTCACCCCCACTGCACACAACACCGCCATAAGCAGCATAAATCCGCTGTTTCGCACCAGTTTTTTCGTGATAGCCTGCATTGCCGCATCCCTCCTGCATGATTTGGTACATGAATATGCCCGCTGTGCCGTTTTTATGCGCCGCACAATTCGATTAACTTTTGTCCGAAACTATGCTATACTGAAAGCAACAAATCCAAAAAGAAAGAAGGCATCATCATGGGAATTCTCAAAAAGATTCTGTGCAAACTTGCAGGCACCAGCGAGGAACTTGAAACATTTTGAATGAAAAAGGAATCTGCGTCGAATATGTGGAAGGATATGAAGCCCTGCACCCGAACCCCAGGCTTGCGCGATATTTTTTCATATTGAGGTTTGGAGAATCAATTTTCAGAAAATGCGTTGATTTCCGCTTGCAGCAGCTTGAATACCAGTGCAACAAGATAACCGTCAGCCACCGCATGATTCAGCCGCACACTGACAGGCATCATCAGCCGACCGTCTTCCATGCGGTATCGGCCCCAGTTCACGATCGGCGCAAAATAAAGATATCCGTCGGGCAGTTCCACATTCAGCGCATCATAGGAAATCCACGACACATACGACGCATCAAACCAGTTCGGGTGATTCGCCGCATCAAGTCCGTATTCCCTCGTCTCCTTTGCCGCCGCGATATCTGCGCAGGCATGACGGTAAAAGGTCTCATAATCCGCGTAATATGTGGAATAAACAGGTGTGCAGGTCTCGGTATCCTCATGAAACACATACTGCGTTGGATTGATCTGATCATAGCAGATCAGTGTGTCGGTCTGCCACAGATATCCCATGCGGTAATCATCGCGGGAGTTGAGCACCTTGCACAGCAGATACAGAAAATTGACGTAGAACTTGGTGCCCGTGCGCTCGGCATGAGATTTCAGCGCAGTCACATCCACACGCGCCGTCATGGATACAGAGCATTTGCAATCCTCAGAAAAGTGCCGATATACGCCCTTTCTGTAGTATTTCTCGCGATCAATGATTCGATATGAAGCTTCCATAGGCATCAGAGAATGTCGATTTGGCAGCAGCGCATTGCCGCGATTGCCGCATTATGAGTCTCGGGGCTGACGCCTGCACAGCATTTCTCATCGACGGCAATCGGAAACTCAGGGAAATTCGCCTTGAGCAGCAGCGCGTTGGAAATCACGCAAATGTCGGTGCAAAGACCGATAAGCGTGACTTCAAACGGTTCATCGCCAGCCGATTTTGCAAGCAGCTTCGGCAATTTCACCGAGCCGAATGTCGGTTTTTCCACTCTGTGATATCCTTTGCCTTTGAGTGCCTTTGCAATCTCCTTGTCAAGCTTCCAGCCATCCGTGCCCTTGATGCAGTGCGGCACAGGCAGCTTTTTGCCCTCGGCAGTCTCCATATAGTTTTCGCCATGTGTGTCAAACGTCACGTAGATCTCGCCTTCAAAATTGCGGATTTTTTCAGCAGCAGCAGGGATAATCGCCTGTGCTTCTTTTGTGCCGAGTGCTCCGTCCACAAAGTCGCGCTGCAAATCGACCACCACAAGATATTTTTTCATATGAGTTCCTCCTTTTTTCGGATAAAAAGTTTGGCGGGGCGATGTCCCGCACCTGTCACAAATTCATTGGTTTCCTCCACCTCGGCGGCGATTTTGCGCCGAAAGTTTGCAGGCACCATCGCAATGTCGGTGATGGTCTCCTGCACCATCTGCAACTGTGTGAGCGTAAATTTTTCAGGCAGGAAATCAAACACCATTTCAAGATTTTTCCCGTATCTGCGTAATTTTGCAATCGCCGAAGCGATGATTGCCGCATGGTCGAATGCAAGACCGTCATTCTCCGCGATCTCATATGCCCCTGCTGCACTGCATCCGCTTATTTTTCGCAGTTTTGCTGATAAAACCGTATCATCATGCCGCAGAGTGAGGGCAGCATCCGTATCGGTTTCGACAAATGTCACATCGAACCACTGTGCAGCCGCCGCGTCGTTTCCGGCCATGATGCGCACATTTTCCTCGGTGAGAATGGAAAGAAACGCCACTGACAGGATCCGCCCCCGCGGGTCACGGTCGGGCTGACTGAACACGCCCACCGAACGCAAAGCTGTCGGTGCAACACCGGTCTCCTCTTGGAGTTCACGCGCCGCGCATTGCTCGATGGTTTCAGTGGGCTGCAAAAATCCGCCGGGAAGCGCCCAGGCATCACAAAACGGATGAACGCCGCGGCGAATCAGAAGCAGAGAAAGATGCTGTTTCGGGTTTTTCCGATAGCTTTCCTCACTCTCCGCACGAATGGCGAACGTGACAACATCTGCGGCAACCGACGGACGCTCGTAATCATCCAGACGATATTGCTCGAGAAATTCAGCCTCATCCAAAGATGCGTGGTCATCTGACATTATCATTCCCTCCTTTTTGTTATTTTCATTCTGATTATATCACACAAATCGTAACTTGTCAAGCCCTTTTTGAAAAATCGCAAACAAAACCCGCATCCAATGACATGGCTTGTCTTTGGATGCGGGTTGCATGATCACTTTCTGCGTTTCTTGACAGTGCTGCTGTCAAATTTACGGCTTGCATTTTCCAAGCCATCCGTGGTGATGACAAAAATCGTGTGCGAGGGGACCAGTATCAAAAAGCGTTCAAGGCTCAATCGTTTCGGCATATGTTCACCCCCGATCCATTATGAGGTCTTAATTCGCAAGCATCTGCGTGAGTTTTTCGCGAAGATACAGATACCGCTGATACTTCTCCTCTTTGGCAAAATGCACCTCACGCCGCTGAATGGGATTATCTGTATAGCACAGCACCTCATCGCCAAACTGCTCGGAGGTCAAGTCAAACACACAGTCGCCAACGACATTATAGCAGTGAAAATTCCCATCGCCGCGTGCAATTCCATAGACCTCTCCGCCAAAAATATCCTGTGCCAAAAACGCCGTGATCGAACATTGCCCCAGTGTCTGATTCTCACGCGACCAGTTTGCACGCATCCGCGGCGCACAGGTGTCCGCGCACCAGAGCTCAGACAACAAATCGTAGAGCATACGCGGATTTTTCACCGCAAGAAACGGTGCATGCGCCGCCGAGACATCGGCTTTTTCCCATCCATAAAAATGATAGTTCATATATCATCCTTTCAGCAAAAAGCAGCCGTCCGAATGGTCAAACGGCTGCTGAATATCAGTTTGATTTTGTAATAATATACGGCTGAATCGCAGAAGCCAACACATTTGAGGGCATCGTCTGGAGCCAGATTCTTCCGGGTCCTGTCACCTTGGTATTGAACAGACCTTCGCCGCCGAGCAGTGCATTTCCAATGCCTTTAACGCTTTCGACATCGACCGAGCAGGTCTGCTCCATTGCCGCAAGATAGCCCGTATCGACAAGCATGGATTGCCCCGGACCGAGAATATACTCACACACGCAGCCATTGATTTCAAGGAAAACCATACCGTTTCCGCTGAACTTCTGCATGATGAAACCCTCGCCGCCAAAGAAACCGGCACCCAGCTTCTTCTGGAAGAAAATGGACATCTCAACACCGACAGTATTGGCAAGATATGCGGATTTCTGCGCAACAACAGGATTTCGTGATACATCAAAACAGATGATGTTTCCTGGGAATGTAGCAGCGAATGCAATCTCGCCTGCGCCTTGTGATGCCGTATAGGTGTTGCGAAAAATCGACTCACCCGTGATAGCGCTTTTCGCCATTTTTCCAAGCGCACCGAGTACACCGCCGCCGCCGCGTCCGCCCAGATGGGTGTTCATCGAAATGGTGGTGGTCATCCACGACATTGCACCTTTCTGACATTCAATACTTTCACCAGGCTGCAATCTGCAAATCAACACAGGCAAAGGTGCATTACGCACTTCATATTCCATATAGATTCATCTCCAGATCCAAATATTCAAAATTGATTTAATTGCCTTCACCATTGACAGGCGGCAACTCATCCGATGATGTGATAATATCCATATTGTCAAAGCAAATGACTTCCAAACTCGGTGACTGATACTTCGTTTCCATAAAATACTCCTTTCGGTACACATTCGTGCGGATAATGAACATTTTGATCATTACATATCATAATTATAACATAAAAGAATGATAAGTGCAATAGAAAAGCAACATTTTTGGCGATATTGACGAAATGTTTTTCGATGAAAAGAAAGTAAAATTCCTGTATATACAAAAAAAGCCCGATAAATCGGACTTTTTTCTTGGTGGGCCATCAGGGACT
>JAZLJA010000042.1:0-51977 GCA_045617625.1 Oscillospiraceae bacterium
ATCCATGCTTGCATAGAACGGGAGATTTTCGTTGCGCTTGAGATTTTCAGTGCCGTTGAGATATGCCTTATAGGTGAGGAAGTCGAGGTCAGAAGCGACCAGACTGATTTTGCCCTGACGGTGGGTATTCTTGATACCGTCAACCTCGGTTGAATTGCTCATGATCGCATTTTCGCCCAGATCTGCATAGAGCTCATTGTTGACAGGACGGCTCATGAATTCATCCACCTTCGGGATGCACCACATGCCTGTATCGCTATTCACATAGATGTCGTTGCCTTCGGATTCCTCAAGCGTGGTGTTGTCGTAAACGCGGATGCGAGTGTCGAAGCCGAGCACTTCGCGGCTGCTGTAACGGACGGTGTAGAAACCTGTTTCCACAGCGTAAGCGACGACTGCATGACCTGTACGCTTGTCGCTGCCGACATAGTTGTAGGAGTAGCAGACCAGTGCGGGGCCTTTCTTCAGCGCATCGAGAAGCATCTCGATGTGCATGGAAGTATCCATACGCTCGAAATACTGAATGTACTGCGAAACGGTCTGGGTGTACTGCATCATCTGTTCGTAGTTGATCGCGGAACGTGTCGCATCGTTCAGGTTTTTGGTGTTGACGCTCGACGGATACTTCTTGTTGCTTGCGTCGATCTTCTGCAAATCGAACAGACCATACGCATTCAGAATGGAAGTCACGGACATACCGTAGCAGGAGCCGCTTGCATTGCCGTCCAGAATGTCGGCGATCTTTTCGTTCTCGACATGAGAGAGGCTGCCCAGCAGCTTATAACGGTCATTGAGGGTGAGGAAGTAACGGAACTCTCTGCCGTTGACCAGTGTGCTCAGGGTCTTGGTGGTGTTGACAAAGCCCCAGTTATGGAAACCGATCGCATAGTGTGCCTCACCTGCCGTCACGGTGGTGGTGGTGGTTTCGGTGGTGCTCGGTGCGGTGGTCACACTGATTTCGCTTTGCGGAGTGGTCTCGGTGGTGGAAACGGTGGTGGTGGTGGTTTGCGTCGGAGCTGTAGTACCGGTCTGCTGTTCTTCGCTGCCCGTGCCGCTCTGCGATGTACCGGTCACAACAGGAGTGACATCCGTAGAGGTAGTTTCGGTGCTCTCCGTGACCTTGGTTGTGGAAGTCGTGGTGGTGGTGGTTTGCGTGGTAGTGGTCGTGGTTGTCGTTTTCTTCGTGGTCGTTGTGGTCGTCGTTTCCGTGGTGGTCGTCGTGGTCGTGGTTTCCTTGGTGGTCGTCGTGGTGGTTTCCTTGGTGGTCGTCGTGGTGGTTTCCTTGGTGGTCGTCGTGGTGGTTTCCTTGGTGGTCGTCGTGGTGGTTTCCGTGGTGGTGGTGGTCGTCGTTTCCGTGGTGGTCGTCGTGGTAGTCGTTTCCGTGGTGGTCGTTGTTGTTGTCGTAGTTGTGGTATCGGTAGTGGTCGGTTTGGTGCTCTCCTTGGTGGTCAAAGTTGTACCGCTGTCAGGTGTCGAAACAGGAGTTGTTGTGGTCGTTGTTGTCGTGGTGGTATCGGTGGTTGTGGTCGTGGCGATCGTATGCTTGCCTGCATACTCATCATCTACAACGACATGAACGATATATTCCTTGCCGTTTTCGAGGATCGCTGTCACTTCTGCGGTGCCGTTGGTGACAGTGAGAATGTTGAATGCGGTATCGCTCACCTTTTCCACCTGTGCCACGATCGGGTCAGAGGTGTTGAGGGAAACGATCTTTGCGCTGGTCTTGAAGGTTTCGCCCTCATCCAGACCAATCTCAAGGTTGAATTCCACATGGTCATATGCAACGCCGTTTTCATCGGTGGTGATGGTGGTAACGGTGGTGCCTGTCTGGGTACCCACATCGCTGCCTGTCCCCGTGCCATGTTCGCCGCTTTCGCCGGTAGTCTCGGTGCCGGACGCAGTAGAAGGAGCTGTCGTCTCTGTTGTTGTGGTGGTGGAAGACGTGGTTGTGGTGGGTTCGGAAGATGTGGTGGTTACTTTCTTAGACGATGTGGTTTCAGGTGTAGACTTTGTAGTAGTAGATACGGTGGTCGGTTCTGAAGTCTTCGTGGTCGTGGTGGTCGTCGTTTCCTTGGTGGTCGTTGTGGTCGTTGTTTTCTTGGTGGTCGTCGTGGTCGTGGTGGTTTCCTTGGTGGTCGTCGTGGTCGTTGTATCCTTGGTGGTCGTCGTGGTCGTTGTTTTCTTGGTGGTCGTGGTGGTCGTTGTTTCCTTGGTGGTCGTCGTGGTCGTTGTTTCCTTGGTGGTCGTGGTGGTGGTTGTTTCCTTGGTGGTCGTCGTGGTTGTCGACTTGGTGGTCGGGTCGGTATCAGGTGTACTCTCTGTAGTCGGCTTTGTCGTCGGGTCGGTGTCGGGTGTGGTATCCGTTGTCGTCTTCGGTGTTGTTTCGGTTGAGAGCGTTGTCGATGTGGTGGTGGTTTCGGTGGTGGTGGTCGTTGTCACGATCTCGCCGTTTTCGTCGATCTCGACAAAGGTTCTGCCGTACTTTTCCGCATACTTTTCTGCGGGCGAACCCTTGACGCCGTAGATCACAGCATCCTCGGGAATGGTGTCGGCAGAATCGAAGATGGTGCAGTACTTATCCTGAATCACGATCTTCTTGATGCCGGAATCCTTGAATGCATCTTCGCTGATCTTTCTCGTGCCGACGGGCAGTGTCACTTCCGTGAGCCCCGTGCAGCCTTCAAACGCGCTCTTGCCGATGGTCTTGACGCTTGCGGGAATCTCAACCTTGGTGATGCCTGTCAGACCTGCAAACGCATAGTTGCTGATCGCGGTCATGCCGTCAGGCAGCGAAACAGAGGTGATATTCTTTGCATCTGCGCTCCAGGGTGCAGCGGATTCTGCGGAATAACGCGTCATATCGCCTGTGCCCTGAATCTTCAGTGTGCCGTTTTCATCGACTGCCCATGTGAGGTCTTTGCCGCACTGAGTCTTTGCGATCTCCTCCAGAGAGATGAAGGTCTTTTCATTCTGTGCTGCATATTCTTCCGCAGGAGAACCCTCGTGACCGACGATCTCGGTGGTTTCGGGCAGGGTGTCTGCCATCGCGCTGATGTCGGTGTACTGACCGTTGACAACGATCTTTGCGAGATTTTCGCAGCCCGTGAATGTATTCTCACCAACGGTGCGGACGCTTGCGGGCAGTTCCACTTCGGTGAGAGATGTGCAGTTCTCAAATGCGCCGTCCTCGATCGTCTCCACGCTGTCGGGAATGGTGATCGACTTCAGGTTAACGCAGTCCTTGAATGCGTTCTGGGGAATGACGGTGATATTCGACGGCAGAACGACCTTTTCCAGATCGGTGCAGCCTTCAAAGCAGTTGTCGCCGATTTCATCGCATACATCAGGAATGTCGATGCTTTCCAGCTTGGTGCAGTCCTTGAATGCGCTTTCGCCGATGGATTCAATGGTCAGGGGCAGCGATACAGAGCGAACCGCGCAGCCTACAAACGAATAGTCGCTGATGCCCGTGATGCCTTCTTCAACCACAACATCGGTGATCTTGTCGCTATCGACTGCCCACGGTGCCTGAATCTGAGCGGTATAATCGGGCATATCGCCTGTGCCGGAGATGGTCAGCGTGCCGTCAGATGTCAGCTCCCAGGTGATATCCTCGCCGCAGGTGCCGTGGCTGATGACTTCCAGACCATCCATCAGCACATATTCTCTGTCATGCTTCTTAGCATAGTCATGCGCGGTGGAGTTGGTGTTGCAGTAGATCACAGCAGAAGCAGGGAAGGTTGCTTCGTCATCACTGATCTCGCAGTGGTTGTTGTTCACGATGATCTTGCGCAGATTGTCGCAATCCTTGAATGCATATGTCGCAATGGTCTTGACAGATGCGGGGATATAGACATTGGTGAGTGCATCGCAGTCAGCAAATGCGCTTGCGCCGATGGAGGTGACGCTGTCGGGAATGCTCACACTCTTCAGTGCGGTGCAGCCGATGAACATACCCTCCGGAATGGCGGTGACGCCGTTGGAGATCACTGCGGATTGCAGGCTCTCGCACAAACCGAATGCGCCATTGCCGATATCCGTGCAGGCTGCGGGGATCGTGACGGATTCCAGACCTGTGCAGCCTGCGAATGCGTTCGCGCCGAGGCTTTCAAGACCGCTCGGCAGCTTGATGCTTGTGAGGTTATGGCAGTCGTTGAATGCTTCCGTGCCGATCACGGTGACGGTGGAAGGAATCGAGATGACGCCAAGGTTCTCGCAGTCCTTGAATGCGTAGGGGCTGATGGTGGTGAGACCGTCAGGCAGCACGACTTCATAGATCTGTCCCTTATAAAGATTCCACGGAACATCTTCTTCCTTCTCGTACTTTCTCATGTTGCCGATACCTTCAATGACAAGCTTGCCTTCTTCGTCAAGTGTCCATGTCAGTTCGGTGCCGCAGATGCCTTCTTCCACGATCTCGGGCTGTTCAAGCGATTCAAACACTCTGCCGTATTTGTGTGCATAGTCAGCGGCGGAGGAACCCTTGTGACCAACGATGACCGCGGTGGGCGAAATGGTCAGGGCTTCATCAAAGATCTCGCACTCGGCATTGTTGATGATGATCTTTTCAAGCGATGTGCAGTCTGCAAATGCAACAATTTCGATTTCAGCGACAGAATCGGGCAGATTGATCTCGGTCAGTGACGAGCACCAACGGAATGCACCATCTCTGATATACTTGATGCTTTCAGGAATGGTGATCGTCTTGAGCGAGATGCAATTTCCGAACATACAGTTCGGAATGGCGCGCATCGACGACGGAATGTTGACTTTCTCAAGCGAAGTACAGTTGAGAAACACACCCTGCTGTCCTTGTGTGATGCCATCGGGCAATGTGATCTCTTGCAGGCTTGTGCAGTAGCTGAATACCTCATAATCAAGTGTTTTGAGCGACTCAGGCAGTTTGACTTCCTTCAAATTCGTGCATTTGGAGAAAGTGTACATCTCGATTGTTTCAATGCCCTCAGGAATCTCGATGGAGACAAGGCTTTCGCACCATTCAAATGCGCTCTCACCAATGGCATCAATGTCCGCAGGGAACGTGAATTCCTTGAGGTTGCGGCAGTTGTTGAATGCAGATTCGCCAATGTAACGCACGGTGTCAGGCATACGAACTTCGTACACTTCCAGTGCATTTTCGTTCCACGGTGTCCAGTTCAGATTATCCTTGCAGTTATAGTCGTTCCAGTTATACATACTCGTGCCTGTGCCGAGGAACGTCAGCACGCCGTTATCGGTGTGGACATAGTAGAGATTCTTGCCGCACTCCCCTGCACTATACATATGGTCTTCCAGTGCTTCAAACTGAATGTCGTTTGCATCGGCATAGTCATTTGCAGTGGAATGTGCATAGCCGCGGATGACAAGATTCTCGTTCGGTTCGTCGAGCTTGAACAGACCGGTGCCCAGCACACAGCCGGGATTGCGGAAGGTCACTTCCGTGAGCGACGGGCAGGTTGCAAATGCCTCATTGCCGATACTTTCCACAGAGAACGGGATCTCAAGCTCTTTGAGCAGCGAGCAGGCGGAGAATGCCAGCTTGTCGATTTTCTTGACAGACTCAGGCAGTGTCACATTCTTGAGGGACACACAGGATGCAAATGCCTTTTCGCCGAGATACAGGACACTTTCGGGGATATCCACGGAAGTGAGCTTGCGGCAGCCGAGGAATGCAGATGCGGGAATGCCTGCAAGGTTGTTCGAGAGTACCAATTTGGTAGCTTTCTCACAATTGCTGAATGCACTTTCACCGATCAGCGTCAGGCTGTCGGGCATAACGATCTCGGGCAGCATTTTACAGCCGTTGAATGCAGACTGTCCGATCGAAGTGAGGTTCTCAGGCAGATCCATTTCAAACAGGATACTTGCGCCGATAAATGCCTCGGCACCGATCTCGGTGAGCGTGGAGGGCATTCTCACAACGCCGAGGGAATCACAATTATAGAAGGTCTTGGCACCGATCTTGGTGATGCCTTCGCCGATCTCCACATAGTTGATGTTGAGACTGTTCTGGAATTTCTGCGTAGAGATCTCGCCTGTGCCTTCGATCTTCAGCAGACCGCTTTCATAAAGAACATAGGTCGCATTTTCGCCGCACTCGCCTTCTTCCGCGATATCTGCATCCACTGCGATGAAGAACAGATTGTTCGCGGTGGCATATTCTTTGGCGGCGGTGTTTTTATAGCCTTTGAGGTATTTAATGTTCTTGCAGGATGAAAATGCATCGGTGCCGATGCTTTCGATGCTCTTGGGGAACTCTGCATAGAACAGTGCAGGACAGTTATAGAACGCTTTTTCGCCGACTTCGGTCAGACCGTCCGCGAAAATAACGCCGGAGAGCAGCGTGTTTTCAAATGCCGACGCACCGACGGAAGTAATGATCTCAGGGAAGACCACTTCTTCCAGTTCGACGCAATGATAGAAGAGGTTATCAGGGATTGCTGCCAAGCCCTCCGGCAGTTTTGCCGTTTGCAGACGAGCACAATCTCTGAATGCGCCCGCGCCGATCTCTGTTGTGCAATCAGGAATGGTGATCGAAGTCAGATAGATACAGTTCCGAAATGCTTCTTTGCCGATGGAAGTGAGCATCTCGGGCAAAATAAGTTCTGTGATCTTCGTGGATGCAAATGCCTGCTCGCCGATCTCGGTCACACCCTCGGGAATCGTCACGGATTCCAGTCCGGTTTCAAAGAACGAGAATTCGCCGATGCTTGTGACCTGTGCGGGAATGTTGCACTTTTTCAGAGCCGTACACTGATAGAACGCATTTGTACCGATCGATACAAGGCTTTCGGGAAGCTGCGCTTCCATCACGGAAGGGCACAATGCAAAGCAGCCGTGACCAAGTTCCGTGATGCCCTCGCCCACAACGATCTTGCCGGTCAGTTTGCAAAGTTCCGCTTGGGAGGGATTCTTGAGAACAGAGAATACTTCGTCGTCAATGCTGCCAACACCATTTATATAGAGTGTGCCGTCTTTGGTCAGGCGATAGAGTGCATTCGGACCGCATTTGCCGCATTCCACGGTTTCTTCATCGTCATAGACGAAGCCCATGCCGTTTTTGATGCAGTATTGTTCGATCGTGGAACCGGGAGCACCGTGCACGCGGCAGCCCTCGGGCAGCTCCAGACCAATGATATCGCAATTCGGGTTGAGAATGGTGATGTCGGTGAGGTTCTCGTTGCCGCTGAATGCGAAACCTGCAATTTTCTTCACAGTTTCCGGCACGACAATCGAGGTGAAGTCACACGCATAGAGCGCATATCCTGCGATGACCGACAGATTCTCGGGGAATACGATCTCATTGAGCTTTGTGCAGCCGGAGAAGCAGGACATCGGAATTTCACCGATCTGTTTGGACAATTTGATTGATTCCAGGTTCTCACATTTGGCGAATGCCCCATTGCCCAGAAAACGAACGGAATCAGGTATCTCAACGGATGTCAGAGAATTACACTGTGAAAATGCGCTTGTTCTGATGTTGTTCAGCGACGAAGTGGGGAAATCAACATCCGAGAGAGAAGAACAGTTGCTGAATGCGCTGGAGGAAATGATTTCCAGACCCTCAGGCATATCAACGAACGTGATGTTTTTACAGCCGTTGAACGCGCTGCTGCCGATTTCCGTGATGCCTTTACCGATCTGTACGCCGGTGATATCCGTGTTGTTTGCAAATGCTTTTTCGGGGATCACGCCCTCGCCCGTGATGGTCAGGATGCCGCGGGGGCTGATGTAATAGGTCAGATCGCCGATGGTGCCCGTCGAAGAATAGCTTTCGGGCAGTGCATTGAAGGTATAGCCGTTTGCAACTGCATATTCCTCTGCATAGGAATGGGCATAGCCTGTGATCGTTGTCAGTGCGGTGCAGCCGTCAAATGTATTGTCTGCGATCTCACGCACCTGTTCATAGACATAGACGTTTGTGAGCGCAGTGCAATCCTTGAAGGTGCCTTCCTTGATCTCCTGCAAATGATGCGGCATTTCGAAGGAAGGAAGTGCCGTGCAGCCCTGGAATGCATATGCGCCGATCTCGGTGACATTATAAATGCCGTCGATCTTGCCAAGGGTTTCACAGCCATAGAACACAGCCTCGCCGATGGATTTCAGGTTCTCGGTAGCGGTGAAATCATTCAGGTCTCTGCACTGATAGAATGCCATGTTGCCGAGTGTCTCGATGCCGTCAGGCAGTGTCACAGAGGTGAGAGCGGTATTTGCAAATGCACCCTCGGAAATGGTTTTCAGGTTGTTTGACAGAATGAGGTCAGTCAGTGCGCTGCACTCCATGAATGCGAATTCGCCGATCGACTTGACGGAATCATGCATGGTCACGGAAGTGAGATTGTTGCAGTGATAGAACGCATTCTTGCAGATGCCCGTGATGCCGCCGCCGATGTGGACAGTCTTGATCTCGGAATTGCCGTAGAATGCCGCTGTCT
Organism: Oscillospiraceae bacterium; assembly: GCA_045617625.1. GTDB lineage: Bacteria > Bacillota > Clostridia > Oscillospirales > Ruminococcaceae > Firm-04. The sequence continues at coordinate 8,439 of JAZLJA010000042.1, forward strand.
TGACAGCACCTTCGCCGATGAGATACAGATCACCGTTTTCGTCGAGGGTATAGGTCACGCCGTCGCCGCATGAGCCGCTTTCCACGATCTCGATCAGACTATCATCATATTTAGACGCATATTCCGCGCCGACAGTACCGGGCGTTGCACGCATGGAGGCTTCTTCAAAGCAGGACTCAATGATTTCAAGCCCGTCAGGCAGTGTGACTGTTTCCACCGCATCGCATAACATGAATGTATCTTGCAGGGATTTCATGGTGGAGGGAAGTTCAACAGTTTTCAGGTTTTCGCAGTTTCTGAATGTTTGGCAGAATCCGTCGGTGCAGCCTTCCTCAAAGCGCACCGATTCGATGCCCGAGCAGGTATCAAATGCGTAATCGCCCATTGACTCGATGGATGCGGGAATGGTGACGGATTTGATTTTTGAGCAGCCCTGGAATGCGCTTTCGCCAATACTTTTCAGATTTGCGGGCAGCTTATCAAACGTGACGCCGGAGAACGAGAACGCATCGGCACCGATCTGCGTCAAGGTGTCAGGGAAATCAATGTGTCCCAGAATGCCGCAAGTCTGGAATGCTCCGTCTTCAATCGCCGTCAGGTTCTTGGGCAGCACAACATCATGCAGATGGGTGCCTGAAAATGCATTCTCGGGAATGACGGTGATACCATCGGGAAGATTGATGGTTTCGAGATGTTCGCAAAGAGTAAACGCGCCGGCGCCAAGTTCTGTCACCGATTCGGAAAGAACAACTTCAGTCAGTCCCTTGCAATTTGAAAACGCCGATTCGCCAATCGTGGTGACAGTGTCGGGGATCTCAATGGAATCCAGAGACTTACAGAACGCAAACGCATAGCCGTTGATGGCAGTAAGCCCATCAGGCAGCGTGACGGATCTCAGCGATTCGCAGTGATTGAATGCAGACTGGTCGATCGTCCGGACAGAAGCAGGCACGTCAATCGAAGCAAGACCCGATGAAGCAAAGGCAAAATAGCCGATCTTCTTGATTGTGCAGCCCTCTGCAAACGTCACTTCAGAAAGCGAAGTACAGTTGCGGAATACCTGCTCGCCCATCAATGCCAAAGACGCCGGAAAATCGACTTTTTCCAGCGAACTGCAATCCGAAAAAGCACCATCCATGACAGTATCAAGGTTCTCGCTAAGTGTCAGATCCGTGAGATTTACGCACTTGAAGAAAGCCGAAATGCCAATCTTCGTGAGCGTGGACGGAAGTTTCACGGATGCAAGAGATTTACAGGTGTGAAATGCGGATGTTCCAATTTCGGTGATGCCCTCGCCAATCACAAGAGATGTGATATCGTCACGGAGCATGAACGCCTTTTCGTCGATCGCGCCCTCGCCCGAAATTGTCAGCACGCCGTCAGCGATCTTATAAGCAGCAGATTCACCGCAGGAACCGGATGTCGGCAAAGTTGTGGCAGTGGTGGTTTCCGCAGCAGCGTTTGCCGAAGCAGGCGCAGTGGTCACGGCGGCGACTTGCACATCGCCGTCAGCCGCGTTGACGGAAAGCGGGGTGACAAGCAGTGGCGTCATTGCAGGCTTTGCCGAATCGAATGCGCCCGCGAGTGCGAGCTCAGATGCAAGCAAGCCCGAAATGATACGTTTCCCAATCATTTTTCTGCACGTCCTTTCGTTATAAACGTTGAAAAGATTTTTTTGTGTTTACATATTTTCACCATATCGACGGATTTTCACACGATAATCACGAAAATACGTAATAACCATTATCATTATAACGCGTTTTCCATATTTTGTCAATGATTTTCGCCAAAAAGGCAAGCCTATTTTTTTGCAGTAAAAGCATGATTTTTCATGCAATTCAACGATAAATTTCTGCACGGCGGCACTCCCCTGCTGACGGCACAAATTGTGTATAATCACGAAACGGTGTTTGCGCGGAAATACTGGATTTTCGCGCGGTTTATCAGGTTTACCGAAATTACTCGGTTTCGCAGGATTACTCAGATTACTTGGTTTACTCCCCTGTTCCCACGCGAAGCGCAATATAAGTTTTGGTCAAGTCTTTTCAAAAGCTTGCATGGTTGTGTTATTTGGTTTACTAGGGTTACTCGGTAATCTCGGTTTACTCGCGTTACTCCCCTGTCGTTCTACCTCACGAAGCACAGCAAAAGTTTTCTTATGTTACTAGGTTTACTCGGTAATCTCAGTTTACTTGTGTTACTCCCCTGCTGTTCTACCTCGCGAAGCGCGGCAAAAGTTTTTTGTGTTACTGGGTTTACTCGGTAATCTCGGTTTACTTGTTCTACTCCCCCGCTCCGTTCTTTATCTTCTCTTGTTATTGAGAGGAATGGGATTGCTGAATCGTGTTATTCGGTTTACTAGGGTTACTCGGCAATCTCGGTTTACTTGTGTTACTCCCCTGTCGTTCTACCTCTCGAAGCGCAGCAAAAGTTTCTTTGTGTTACTGGGTTTACTCGGTAATCTCGGTTTACTTGTCTTACTCCCCCACTCCGTTCTTTATCTTCTCTTGTTATTGAGAGGAATGGGATTGCAGAATTGCGTTATTCGGTTTACTAGGGTTACTTGGTAATCTCGGTTTACTTGCGTTACTCCCCCCCTGTCGTTCTACCTCTCGAAGCGCAGCAAAAGTTTCTTTGTGTTACTGGGTTTACTCGGTAAACCCGATAAACAAGCGTGATGCGGTTTCCCGAATCAGCGCGGTTTACCTGCCTGTTTCAGTAAACTCGGTAAACTCACCCGAAAATCCTTGACTTTTTCCGCATTCTATGCTAAAATACTATCATGCCCCCATCTTGCAAAAAGGAGCGATTCACCGTGAAGAAAACCAAAATTTTTGCGTTCGTCAACCAGAAAGGCGGCGTCGCAAAAACCACATCCTGCTTAAACGTCGGTGCTGCGCTCGCCGCGCTCGGCAAAAAAGTTCTCCTCGTTGACCTCGATGCGCAGGGGAGTCTCACAAAATCCGTCGGCGTTATGCATATCCCGGAAGAAACCCCGACCATCTGCGAAGTTCTGAAAAGTCAAGCAGATGCAAGCGAAACTATCCAATCTCTCGAACATTTCGATATTCTCCCTGCCGATATCCGCCTCTCAGGCTGCGAAATCGAGCTGATTTCCGCCGCGGGCAGAGACTTCATCCTCAAGGAAGCTCTCGAACCCGTCGCGAAAAAATATGACTACATCCTCATCGACTGCTCGCCGAGCCTCAATATCCTGACGCTCATGGCTCTCACGGCATCCACGGGCATCATTTTGCCTGTTGCAGCGCAGTATATGCCGCTCGACGGCGTGAATCAGCTGCTGCAAACGCTCGATGTCGTCAAAAAGCGCATGAATCCGCAGCTCAAGATCGCGGGCGTCATCATCACGCTTTACGACAGCAGACGCGGTCTGGACAAGTCGATCGTCGAAGCCATTCAGGCGAAATTCCCGAAAGAAATCTTCGCGGACATGGTCAAATATAACAGTAAAGTCGCGGAATCTGCGGCTTATGGAAAATCCGTTATCGACTACGCGCCGAACAGCGTGGGGGCGGAGGCATACACCTCGATCGCCCGCGAGCTGGTTCGCAGGGAGGAAAAATAATGGCTTTCAAATTGGAAAACAACCCGCTGTTCCAGGCAGAGCAGCCGAAAAACGAGACGCCGAAAGCCCCGAAAAAGCAGGGGAGTGCGAAAAAAAACGGCAAAAAGGATACAGCCGCGGAAGTGACAGCGGAGAAGCCCAAGACGGCGGAAACCGCTGTGCAGAAGCCGAAAAAAGGCAGATCTGCTGATGTTTCGCAGCAGCGTGAAGCAGCGGAATATGTGCGGGCGACGTTCATTGTGCGGCGTGATTTGCTGGAAACACTGAAAGACTATGCATTCACGGAGCGCGAGGACATCAAGACAGTTATCAATGAAATTCTCGAAGATGCGTTAGAATCGGTAAAAGCGGAATATGCCGCAAGTGGAAAAACGCTGATATCGAGGAAGTAAACCGAGATTACCCGATAATCTCGGTTTACTCATGTTATCAGGTAAACCAGGTAAACTTTCGCCCCGTCACAAAAGTTTTGCTTCCGCAAGAGGGGAGCCTTCTTCAAAAGCTTGCAGGGGCGGAGTACAGCATCCCTCGCCGCGCTCTGCGGAGCGCACCATTGATATGACAGCCGCTTATATCAAGGGATTCCAACCACAGACACTTTTACGAAAGGAGCATCTCACCGTGTCAGACAAACAAGACGGCTCCAAAACAGAATATGCCGAACTTCTTGCGCAAGCCGTCGGCGAACTTCAACAAACACAGGCGAACCTCAAACTCACTCGCCCCGAACTCGACGTGCTTGAATTCTTCAATAAATATACCGCCGATTTCCACACCGTTCAGGCCGGCAACCTCCTCCAGAGCGTCCAGATCCAAATCGGTAACATGATCTACATTCACCAATTCAAAGATGAATGTATCTTCCTCAGCACCCCCGAAAATCGTTACAGCCTCGTCTGCGAGCTTGCCCGCACCGACTGCGCCGAGCTCAACATCCGACCGGCACCAAACGCTTTCGCATCCCTGATGCAAAAACAGCTCCCGACCCTCGGTGAATTGTTTGAAGTCGTTGACTGCAACTCGATTCTCCACTATCTGCGCAATAAAAAAGAGGCTTCCAAAAAATATCGCACCGCCTCGCAGGCTGATACCGACCGCACCATCCTGCCCGATTACCTCGCCATTTTGACCAACAAAAACTATCAGAATTCCCTCTCCCTTTATCAGAACGGCAACGCCTATCTCCAGCCGATCATCACCACGCGCGGCTTGCGATTCAGCAACGGCAGAATGTATTTCGACGGCGAGATCGAGGAAATTTCGGAAGTTCAGCTTCAAGACCTTATCACACAGGAGGGCATCGAATCCATCGACCTGCCCCTTTTGCAGGTGTTCTATTCCATTATTTTACGTAAATTCGAGCAAAACAATTATCGCACACTGAATGAATTTATCACCGTTTATGTGCCCGATTTAGCAGAAGCAATCGGATTGCAGCGCAACCTCAACGAGAAAAACCTCAATGTGCTTATCGACAAAATCAAGGGTTTCCATAACATCGTCGGCGTGATGCACGGCAAACGCGGCGAACGCGAAACTCGCTCGCTGTTCCCTGTGCTGAACTTTGAAGGTTACGATTCCAAGAAAAACACGATCGCATTCAGCTCGCCTTATATGAATCTCATCATCTCCACGGTGTATAAAATCGCGGTGACAAAGGCAAAAGAGGTGCATCACATCAGCGCAAACAAGCCCGATGAATCACTTTCGGTGCAGCCGCTGCCTGCGTATTCGTTCATGGTGAATGCGGCGATTGCAAAGGCGAAGAATAAGATCGCGGTGGAAAATGTCATGATTATCGTGAAGCTGATCGAGCAGTGCGGCGACCATTTGCCGCATATCAGCGCAACAACGATCATTGAACGAAATCCGCAGTTCCGTGCCCGATTGGAACATTCCAAGAACCCGACAACCGATTTGAAACGGATTTTCTCGCAAACATGGGAATATCTGCACGTATATACGCGGCTGGAGGAGTGCTATGAGGGGCTGAAGTTCCCCGATCCGAATGATAAGGCATATCTGCCGACGGCAACAACGCTTTCGCAGATGGTGTTCAAGTTTCCGCATCACGGGAAGAAAGCCGTGCCTGCGCAGCATTCGTGAAAGATGTGCTGCGGCGCATAGGAAATGGGGGCACTGCCCCCAAACCCTTTCCAAATGGATACTATCCCATTATGTAAACGACGCCCATAATAAAAGTTTTGCTCCCTGAATACGAAGTATTCAGTGAATACGATGTATTCAGGGGAGCTTTCTTCAAAAGCTTGCAGAGACAGCGTCCCCCGTCCAAATAAAACAGGAGGGCAGGGGAGTATCAAAATCCCGAAGCAGCGACAAATCCGATGATTGAGTAAACCGATATTACCGAGTAAACCCAGTAACATGAGTTTATTGGGTAATATGGGTAAACCCGAAACAGAACAAAATAGGATATCTGACATCTGCGCGATGCGAGCGTGAAAAGCACACCCAAAAAAGATACATCGCCGCAGAAAAATCCATTTAGCACTTAACCGCAATTTGGGAGATCAAAATTGCGGTTAAGTGCTAAGCAAATTGCGGTTATCTGCTACGAAATTGCGGTTATCTGCTCTAAAAATGCGGTTATCTGCTACAAAATTGCGGTTAAGTGCTAAATGGGGTATCTCGTTTTTTGTGCATCTGCTAAGTTTTCGGGGTGGAAAAATCACTCTAATACTTTAGTATTTTAATACTTTATTCGCGAAACGCCTTTCGGCAAAAACCGAAAGGCATTTCGGCAGGGGAACGATCATCGTGCCGACGGCGTTGACAGTGTCTTGCAAGCGAGACACAACGCAGTCGGCGAAACACCATTTTTCGGAGGTCAAAAATGGCTGATACAGAATTACTGAAAATCCGCCTGGAAGAATACGTATCGCACATCACGAAAAAAGACAGGGACGGCGCACACTGGCATTGTCCGCTGTGCGGCTCGGGGGCGAAAGGCACGCCCGATTCGGACGGCGCGTTTTCGCTGTTCGGGGAAAATCATGAACTGTGGCACTGCTTTTCGTGCGGCAAGTCGGGCGATATATTTACACTCATCGGAGAGATCGAGGGCTTGCAGACATTTCACGAGCAGATCGCGTTTGCAAAGCAGTTTTTCGGTGATATCACACCGCCGCCTGTGCAGAAACAAAGATCACAACCGCAGAAGCACACGCAGCACGATTTCAAAGCTTATCTTTCCGCCTGCGCCGATGCCGTCGGGCAAACCGATTACTGGACATCGGTGCGCGGATTTTCGGATGCGACCGTCAAACGCTTTCATCTCGGATTCGATGCCGCAAAGCGTGCCGTCACCATTCCTTACGACGAGGCAGGCAGCTATTTCATCACACGCAGCGTTTCGGAAAAACAGTTCCGCAAACCGAAAGCCGATGCAGCAGGGGAGGAGCCGATCTTTCACCGCGCCGCCCTCTACGGAACAAAACCCGTGTTTCTCTGCGAATCGCCCATCGACGCGATCTCGGTCATGGCGGCAGGCGATTTTCAGGCGGTATCCCTCGGCGGCACGGGCTATCGGAAACTGCTTTCGCTGCTCGATAAAAAACCGTTCTCCGCACCGCTCATTCTTTGCTTTGACTGCGACACCGCAGGCGAAACCGCATCTGCAAATCTGGCGCGGGAACTGATCGCAAAAGGCGGCGTCGCGTTCACGACGGCACAGTTTTCGCTCGATGCATACCCCGAATCTTTCCGCAAAGACTGCAACGATTTTCTTAGGGGCAATGCGGCACAATTCGCCGCCGATCTGCAATCGAATGTTGATGCCGTGCTGACGCTTGACATCGCCGCACGCAGCGAGACTGATGCCGAACTCTCGGCACATTCGGCAGCCGGCAGACTTCCCGCATTCCTGACCGAGATCCATACCCCGCAAAACGAAGCTGTCAAAACAGGATTTGCAAATCTCGATGAGGTGCTGGACGGCGGACTGTATGCAGGGCTGATGATTCTGGGCGCGATTTCGAGTCTCGGCAAAACATCGCTTCTGGTGCAGCTTGCCGATCAGATCGCCGCGCAGGGCACGGATGTTTTGTATTTCAGCCTTGAAATGTCTGCATCCGAGCTGATGGCAAAATCCATTTCGCGCCTGACCTATCAGATCAGCGGAAAGAATACGTCATCGGCAAAAACCGCCCGCGATCTGATGGTGGCAAGCCGCTATCGGAATTATACGGCATCGGAATCGGAACTGATTGACAAAGCCGTGAATGAATACCGCACACTTGCGCCGAACCTGTATTTTTATGAGGGCGTCGGCGATATCGGCGCGTGGGAGATTCGGGAGATCACGGAAAAACACATCAAACTGACGGGCAGGCGGCCTGTGGTGTGCGTGGATTATCTGCAAATTCTCGCACCCTATGAGATTCGTGCGACGGATAAGCAAAATGTCGATAAGGCGGTGCTGGAACTCAAACGCATGAGCCGCGATTTCAGTATTCCCGTGGTGGCGATCAGCTCGCTGAACCGTGCGTCGTATGCAGGGGAAACGACAATGGCATCGTTTAAGGAATCGGGCGCGATCGAGTACGGCTCGGATTTGCTGTTTGCTCTGCAGCCGCAGGGCATCGGGGAGAGCGCGGATGCGGTCAAGGCGGTGAACCGATGCAAAACACTGGCGGAACGTCTGGTGGAGCTGGTGGTGCTGAAGAATCGCAGCGGACGGACAGGTGCGAAAGTCGGGATGGTGTATCAGGCGAAGTATAATTGTTTTTCGGCGGATATCGAATATTGCAGGCGGAATCTGGCGATTGCCGCAGAGGATGACGACGAAGTGTTCATGCCCGCAATGGAGTAAATGTGCCTGCGGCGATTTTGCTGAGGCTCTGCCCAAAACCATGCCACAGGGATACTATCCCGTTATAAGCGGCTGTCATATCAAAAGTTTGCGGCGTTCGGAAACACGCTTTTCATCCAAAATAAGCAGGAAGGCAGAAACCTTATGATGGGGTTTCTGCCGTTCTGGTTATAGGGCACAGAGAGAAAATAAATTTCAGGGCAGGGAAAAACAAACTGCCGCATATCGCGGAGTGAAATGTGCGGTTTACTCGGTAAACCTGATAAACATAGTAATATTAGTAAACTTAACAGATAACCGCATTTTTTAGCACTTCATGCCCCAAAACATCAAAAAACACGCAATTTTATCCGTTTTTCTTTCCATTTTTTGCCGTTTTCACAATTCTGTCACATTCACCCCGCAGCCTGCATTTTCTCCTCTTTTCAGTGCATTTTATACATCGTGTTTTTATACAAATCTCATTGTAATGATGATATTTTTTATTGCGCTTTGACAGTCGATTTTTCCCGATTTTACGGCAAATTTCGGCTCTTTGTCTGATATGATATCAAAATGCCGAATTCGATTCAAAAAACGGTGAAAAACTTGTATCTTCTGATAAAATATGCCGATTTCATGCGTTTTTTTGCGAAAAACAGTTGATTTTTCTGCATTTATATAGTATAATATGAAATGTAGTAAGCAAGGGGCTGCAAAAGGTTCTCGCCCCACGAAAGGTGCGATGACTTTGAAGATTCTCCTGCTCGACCGCGATACCGATTATGCAAAGCGGTTCGCAAACTACATGAGCAAAAATACCGATATGCAGGTTTCTGTCTGCGACAGCCTCGACGCCTGCAAGGAACGCATCTCTGACAACAATTTCCAGATCATCCTCTTTGACGCGGAATTCGATTCCGAAAAGCCGGAGGATTACCGCAAAAAACAGACCGCTTTCGCGTTTCTCTCTGCGGTCAGGGATCAGATCGGGGACGTTGACACCATCTACAAATACCAGAGCATCTCGAAGATCTATGCCGAACTGATGCAGATTTACGCCGACCACACCCAACACGAAGTCAAAACGGACGACGAGGGCGCGGCGGCAGTCGGATGCTCCGTTATAACCTTCATTCCCGTCTGCGGCGGCGCAGGCTCCTCGACCATGGCAATGGCGGCTGCCTGTAAATTTGCCGAGACTGACAAGGTTCTCTACCTGAATCTCGAACAATGCCACGCCGAAACACTGATGTTCCCTTCCGATGCACGCAAGTGCATCACCGACATCGTTGCGACGCTGCAAACCAACTATCAGGTGAAAGAAGCGAAAAAACTGTTCGAGAACGTGATGCAGACCTCCTCCGAATACGGCGAGAATCTCCGATTTATCAAGGGATTCCTCAACATCGAGGATTATGCAGGTCTGACGCCCGCGAATGTCACAACGCTCATCGACGTGCTGCGCAAGCAGTTCACGTTCCGATATATCATCATTGACACCGACTTCATCCTCTCCGAAAATCTTCGCCGCCTGATCCTTGCATCTGACAAGCTGGTGTGCGTTTCGACCGGTACGGATGCGGCAAATGTCAAGATCGAAGCCGTTCACCGCTTCCTTGAAGTCCTTGCAAGAGAATCCGATGCCGTGATGCCGCAGAAGTTCCTGCTGTTCAATCAGTATTACGGCTGCGACGGCGAGGAAAAAGTCGCACGCGACATGACCATCGCAGGCAGATTCGGCAGATTCCGCACGGATGACCGCAGACTGATGTCACAGTCAGCCGTCACCAAACAGATCTTAGAGGATGAGAGCGCGTTTTCTGCGCTCAGCTGACAGGCGGTGATCGCATATGGCACTCAAGAAAAATGAAGTCATCGAGGAGATCGTCAAGCGCATCTGCGACATGATCGAAAAAGGTCTGACAGGCCCCGAGACCGCAGCGGCAGGGGATAAGGAAAACTTCGAGATCGCAAAGACACGCGCTGACGTCCTTGAAAAATACCGCGAATCGGATGATGAGGAATACCGCCTTTACATTTCCGATCTGCTCACTTCTCTGCTCACTCCGAGCGGCGACTATGTCGCATCCGACGAAATGCCCTATTACATCTCGACACCCGACCGCGCAATGGTGCTGGAAAGAGTGTTCGGTATGTACCGCGGTCTTGGTCTGGTCGATACGCTGCTGATGAATGAAAAGATCACCGAGCTGATGATTAACGGCCCCGATCACATCTTCGTTGAAATGAACGGCCGTGTGCAGCAGCTTGACGAACGCTTCTGCAGCGATGCCGAATGCACCGAGGAAGAACGCATTCGCCGCGGCAGTGTGCAGCTTCGCAAGATCATCCGCCGCATCGTTGATATCTGCGGCAGAGATATTTCAGACGCAAACCCCATCGTCGATGCCAGACTGAAAGACGGCTCGCGTGTCAACGTGGTGCTGCATCCGATCGCACTGGGCGGCGATACCGTTACCATTCGTAAATTCTCCAAAAAGCCGATGAGCATTGAAAAGCTCATCGAGTATAAATCCATCACGCAGGATATTGCGGATAAGCTTCAGCTTCTGGTTTACGCAAAATACAACATCTTCATCAGCGGCGGTACCGGAAGCGGCAAGACCACATTCCTCAACGCGCTTTCCAACTACATCCCCCGCGATGAACGTGTCATCACGATTGAGGACTCCGCAGAGCTGCAAATCACAGGCGTTGACAACCTGGTGAGCCTTGAGACAAAGCAGGCGAATGCCGAGGGCAAGGGCGCGATCAGTATTAAGGATCTGATTAAATCCTCCCTTCGTATGCGTCCGGAGCGCATTGTTGTCGGCGAAGTCCGCGGCGAGGAAGCACTCGATATGCTGCAGGCAATGAACACAGGCCACGACGGTTCACTTTCGACAGGTCACGCAAACTCCGCGAAGGATATGCTCACCAGACTGGAAACGATGGTGCTGCAGGGCGCGTCGGGCTTGCCGCTCGATGCCGTCAGACGTCAGATCGGTTCGGCACTGGACATCATCGTGCACCTGAGCCGTATGAGAGATCACTCCCGAAAGGTCGTTGAGATCACGGAAGTGCTCGGTTACGAAAAAGGCGAGATCCTCCTCAATCCGCTGTATGTCTTTGAGGAAGATGAAAATACCACCCTTGAAAAAGTTTCCGGTTCGCTGGTGCGAACGAAAAACAAAATGGTGAATACCGAAAAGCTCATTCAGGCGGGTATTTATCAGGAAATATAAGAGGCTTCAGAAATGGGCGAGGAACAAAGTGCTTTGGCGGCAAGCACCGCGGAAGCAAAACCCAAAAAGCAGAAAAAACGCGTGCGGATCAACCGCGGCATCAGCGGCGTCGGCACGGATTATACCGTTTATATCATGAACAGCACCGAAAAGTTTTATGCGATCGTCTTTGGTTTCTGCGCAGGCTTTGGTGCGGCATATATCTACTTCAACAACAAGATTCTCGGTCTGATTGTCGGCGTGATCGCCGCGTGGAAGGGTATCGACATCTACCGCAAAATGCTCTTTGACCGCAGACAAAAAGATTTGCGCCTCCAGTTCCGCGATATGCTGGAATCGCTTTCCAACTCCTATACCGTCGGCATGACCGCGAGCCGCGCCTTTCAGGCTGCCTATCAGGACATGGTGACGGAGCACGGCGATAAATCCTATATCGTGAAAGAAATCGCGCTTATCAATTCGATGTATGAAAATCAGGGCGTTGAGATCAATGAAATGCTGATCGACTTTGGCGAGCGAAGCGGCATTGACGATATCAAGAGCTTCGCAAGCGTTTTTGATGTTTCCACACAGCTTGCAGGCGATATCGCAAAGGTTGTGCGTGAGACCAGAGACATGATCGGCGACAAGATCGAGATCGAAATGGAAATTCAGACAATGGTCTCGGGCAAAAAAGGCGAGCTGAAAATTCTTGCCGTGATGCCGCTGGTGATGTCGCTGCTGACCAGAAGTTTCGGCACGGGCGGTTCACCCTCGATGCTGGAATATATCATCAAATTCGCTGCGCTTGGCGTGTTCGTGTTCGCTTACTGGCTCGGCACACGCATTGTTGACATCAAGGTTTGAGGAGGCACTGATATGTTATATGCTGTAATGATCGTCAGTGCAGTCATCGCCACGGTCATGGTTTTCATCTGGCTGATGCTTTATCTCCGCTACGGCAAAAAGTACAGCGATGTGCTTGCGGAAGCACCGGGCAAGATCTTCACACTGAAAGATCTTTACTTTCTCGGCTTGGGTCTGATCGAATATCAGGAGCGTGTGAAACGCCGCCGCATCACAGAAAACGAAAAAGCTGTTATGGAGATCAAAAATCTCGGCGAAGTGTTCGGGCAGAGCAAAGCAGAACTTTACTTCTACATCGAATCCTCCGCACTGATCTCTCTGATTCTGACATTTGTTCCGCTGGGCTTGCTGCTCGGCTGTCTGATGAAATCGTGGCTCGGCTTCGGTCTTGGTCTCGTCCTTGCCGTCATGCTGCCTTACGGCGTGCGTGCAAGCATCAAGGGCGCGATCGAGCGCAAGAAAGACGAGATCGTTTCCGAATTTCCGAAGATGGTCTCCAAGCTGACCATGCTCATCAACGCAGGAATGCTGCTGCGAAAAGCGTGGGATGAAGTTGCGGATTCCAACCACGAAAATCAGCTTTACGAAGAAATGCGCCAGACCACCAAGGATATTCAGGACGGTATGACCATTGAAGCCGCCATGAATGAATTTTCAAACCGCTGCGGCGTCAAGGAGATCCGCAAGTTCTCCTCCATTTACGTGCAGGGCATCAAGCGCGGCGCGGCAGAGGCGGTCAAGTCCATGAGGATCATGGCGGATGAAGCGTGGGAAAATAAACGTCAAACCGCGCTCCAAAGAGGTGAGGCGGCGGCGACAAAGCTTCTGATCCCGAATATGTTCATGTTTCTGGGCATCATCATCGTTGTCGTTGTCCCGATGGTTGCACAGATGGTGGGCGGCATCGGTTCCTTTTGAATGTTCACAGTGTTCCAATCCATCGCTAGCAGGGGCGGAATGCTGAAACAGATAAATTATGTACCCCGAGCGGCTTGATACATTCAAGTCAAAAATCAAATTTTATAAAACCTGAAAGGAAAGGTAAAAAACCATGTTTGAAAAAATGACTCTTGCTACTATGACCACTTATTACAAGGCAAAGGCAAAGCTTGCAAAGCTTCGCTCTGATGAAAGCGGTATGGAAACCATCGAAACTGTTCTGCTGATCGCAGTTGCAGTTGTCGTTGCTCTGGTTATCCTCAATGCTCTGACCGGCGGCAGCAATGGGCAGGGTATCGTTCAGAGATTCTTCACGAAACTTGAGGAAAGCATCGGCAGCATCTTCGATACCACGCCTGGTGCTACTCCCGCTGCCGGCGCTTCTAAGGCTAGCTGAACCTTATTTTCTCACCGTATAACTGAACAGATCACAAGAAAGCCGCCATCCGCAAGCCGCGGATGGACGGCTTTCCTTGTAGTAAATGGCTTTTGTTACTATAAGGAAAGCCGAAAAGCATTCTTTACAGGAGGAATCCCGCATGAAAAAATGGATACGTTCCGTGCGCGACGAAAGCGGCGCAGAACTGATCGAAGCGGCACTTATTTATCCGATAATGCTGCTTATCATTGCCTTTTTGTTCTATCTCGGCATTTATATCCTGCAAAGCGTCACAATTTCGTGCTATGCGCAAAAGGTTGCGATGCTTGCCGCCCGTGAAGTCTCTTATCCGGGCTATATCAACATGGTTTCCGATCCGGAAGCCGTGTTCGGCGATGCTGCCATTGAACTTGCGCTCAACAGTTACGAATCACCCGTCACCGCCAATGAAAACCGTGTTACGGTGAACGGACAGTCGCGTGCTTTGATCGAGATTCCCACAAGTTCCAGTCAGGCGGAGTTTTATGCATACCGCTTCTGGAAGAAAAACCCGATCTATAAGGACAGCCTCGATAAATACGTCAAAGTGATGCAGACGCTCGTCAACGAAAATTCCATCGCAAATGCCGAGGATTCAGCAACAGTCACTATTGCCGCACAAAACTGCATCGTGGCACAGTATGTGAATGTGGATGTGTCGCAGAATCTCGTGGGATTCGGATTGCTGAAGTTTTTCGGCATTGAAAATCCGACCGTTTCAGCCAGCGCAAGAGCCGCCGCAACCGATATCGACGAGTTTGTGCGCAACACCGATTTCGTGGTTGATACCATTCAGATCGTTGCCAAGAAATTCGGCATCGACGTCAAATCCATCAAGAGCAAAGTACAGGAATTCCGCGTGAAATTTCTCAGCAAGGATACAGATAAAGACGAGGAAGCCGCACCCGTTCTGCCTCAGCAGCACAATGTCGGCGATGCGCCTGCCACGACAACAACTGCCGATGACGTAGATTATTACTATGATGAATACGATGACAATGATTATTATGATGAAGACTAACGATTTCAGTTTGAAAAGAGGAAAGTGAAACAATGTATAAACTCTCGCATGGCGTAAAAGGTTATATTTCCCTGATCCTTTGCATCATTCTGCTGCCGATGATGACTTATTCATCCATGATTATCGACGCATCCCGTCTGCAAAGTCTGCGCACAGGCATCCAGAGCGCGGGCGATCTTGCACTCAACGCAGCACTTTCCGAATACGATTTCCTGCTTGAGGATATGTATGGTCTGTTCGCCAACACCAAAGAAGGCGAGATCGAGGATGCCGTGAAGCTTTACTTCGCGCAGACCATTCAGAATTCTCTTGCCGATTACAGCTTTGACCAGACCAAAACCGAGCAGTATGTCGATAACATTTACGACATTTTTTATAACAGTTATATGAACGGCGAAAAGATTGATGAGGATGACGTCGTGAATTTCATCACCGCCACGATGGAGGATTTCTCCCTTGACGGCGTGTATGGTTCTGCGCTGGCAAGCCCTGCCGTGCTGAAAGAACAGATCGTCGAATATATGAAATACAAAGGACCCGTTTCGATCGTCACCTCACTGGTCGGCAAGATCAAGGTGATTCTCGAATCGACAGCACAGCTGGATTCGTGCGCATCACAGGTCAAGTATGAAGAAGCGATCACGGATCTTGAGGATTATGCCGTCAAGTCTTATGAATCGATCGATGCGGAGTATAACCAGCTTGCCCAGATCTTCAATCAGCTGATCAAGCCCGAATCCGGCGACAAAAAAAGTCTGTCCTCCATGCTTGACCACTCGAAGGGTATGCTTCAGAAGGGCGCCGCGTTCTATCTGCTGCAGGATGCATCACCGTTCTCGGGCGACAAGCCGAAGCCGCGGTATAATGAACTGCTGGAGCGGGCAAAGAAAGAGGAAGATGAAAAAGATCATTTTACTGCGCTGCCTGAGAATTATGACGCTGAGCATGAGTGCGAGGATAACTGGGAAAACGAACTTCAGGAATCCCGAGACGTACTGGGAAAATTATGTGATAAAATCAACCAATTGATCGGTGATTTTAAAAATCAGATCGGCTCCTGCGAATATACTCCCGTAGAAAATGGCGAGCCTTTCTTTCTGATCTCTGGTGCCGCGTTTGGCCTTCCTACCTGCGCTATGCCCAGTACAGATGTAACCAATGTGCGTTCCACAAATTCGGTCAACAATGACAACATGCCGACCTATGCGAATCTGGTCGGCGACTATGCAAATTGGTATGCACCGTTTCGCAGCGAAAAGGAAACTACCGGCATCGCGGATAATGACGACGGAGTGAACAGACAGCTGAAGTATTGCAGCGAGATTGTGAATGCACAGAATCTTCTTGCAGGCGAGGAACGTCAGAACGGTATTGTGCAGTTCCTCAAATTCCGTTATCAGCTGATGCTGCTGAAGCAGCAGCTTGAGGAAAAGCTGACTTTTGGCTATCAGGAAGAAGTGCGTAATTCGTTTATCCATGAAATCACACATCCTGTTGATGAAAATGATCCTGATAGTGCCAGAGAATATGATAATCCTGAGAACAAAGATGCCGGTGCTCTGCAAGCTGATCTGGACGCAGCATGGAAAGAGTTTTATTATAATTCCGGCTATGCAGGCTATAACGAGTTTCTGATGCAAGCAAATGCTTATCTGGAATACATGGCAGAAATTGAAGTTCAGCTGAGCGGCGCAAATCTGGATTATGTTAGTTATCCTCCCAGACTTTCTCACGAGAATTCCTATATGTATATTGCAGAAAACTTTCATGGTAAGTTCAATGAATATGCGACACCCTACTATCAGGACGGTCTTTATTCTCTCGCAAGCCTGAAATATCTGCTGGATGCTGCGCATTGTGCACTGGTAAATGCTTCAGAGCAGATGACAAAGCTCATCGAACAACTGGAGGAAATGGATAGAATCAAGAAAGAGTGGGACGAAAATCTCAAAAAGGTTGATTCAGGCACGGCAAAGGTCTCGCTGAAACAGTCGCAGGAAGCAGTCGTGAATCTTTATAATCTGGATGATGCGCAAAAGCTGCAAACGCTGTTATACAATATGTCAAACGAGATCGATATAAAGCAGAAAGAATGCAATCAATATTCCGTGCTTGGCACAACACTCGAAACCATGTTTAACACCGCATATACGTTTGCACCTGGTCCAACAGGTGAGACCGCGACAGACGGTATTTTCCACGACCGATTCTCTGCCTATATGCATAGCGACGCCACCAAAGCAGCCGTTGCGCGTGCAACAAAAGAAATGCGCCGAGCGTGGATGCTCGGAAAAAGTGATTCGGCGTATAAGGTTATGATGATTGCTTACACATCTAACTCGCTCAATATGCGCAAGCTGAATAATTATCCGAAACAAGGAGATGCGATTTTCGACAGAATTTTAAAAGGCACCGATGCCGAAGCGATCGCCCAAAATGCCATGAAGGAGGGAAAACTTCTGATTTCCGGCGAAAACTTTGGTACAAGTAACGGCGAAAACTGGTTTGCAGAACTTCGCCTGCTCGACGGCATCAAAGAGGAGGCAGGCGGAAAAGAAGCTTCCATTGACACGATCAAGAACACGAAGGAAAAGGTCGACAAAGCCAATAAGGATCTGAAAGAAGCAAAGGAAAAAGGCACAGAAGCACCGGATGCCAAACTGGATGTCGTGGATGCCGATGAAAAATTCGTCATGACGCTTTACAGCATCTGGCAGTCGGCGGAAATGGCAAAGAGCAAAGAGAAAGCCACCACGAAACAGGACGATGATTACAAACAGCTTAATACAATGGCAGAGGATTCTGCGAAATCCGCAAAAGAAGGCGGCGGTTCCGATGACGAAAAGAAAAAGGAAAAAGAAGATCCTGTCTCGGAAAAATATGATGAGTTTCTGAAAGAGATCGAGGCGTACACCGGAGCAGTCAATGAAACGAACACGCCGGTCGGTCAGATCGATGTTCCTGAAATCAAGGAAGGTTCGGAGGCCAAAAATACGAAATCCGGCGGTGTCATGGAAAGCGCAAAGGGCGTTCTGAACATGCTTGCCAATATTATGGAGTCGCTCGCGGAAGATGCCTACCTCGAAGAATATTTCACTGAAATGTTCAGCTGCCGCACCGATGCGATCGAAAAAGAGGGCAGAGATCCTGTCTCTTATCTTAGCGGCTATACCACTGCTGAAGGCTCCACCAAGCAGATCAACACCAACACCGAATGGTTTGGGCATGAAACGGAATACATCCTCTGGGGCAAGCCGAAAATGTCCGAAAACTATTTCGATACCGATGCGCTGCTGTTCGGTTTCCGATTTGCCATGAATGTCGTCTACGCATTCACTGCGACAGATATCCGCGATTTCGCCCAGCTGATGGCAACTTCGATCTGTATCGGACCTGCTGCAGTTGCAATTCCCATTGTCAAGACCTGTATCATCATCGGACTTGCGATCGCGGAATCCGGCGTTGATCTGTGGTTCCTCCACAACGGCGAGGATGTCGCAATCTACAAGGATGATCGCACGTTTGTCTGCTCACCGAAGGGCTTCGCCGCACGAATGAAAGGCAATTTCCGCGAAGTTGCCATTGAACAGGCAAAGTCGATGCCCAAGAGCCTTGCGAAAAAGGCAGAAGATAAGATCGGGGAAATCGTAGATCAGGTCAATGAGGATGTGCAGAAAAAAGCCGTCACAACGATCGGCGAGTATCAGGACAAGTTTGACGACCTGATCGACGAATATGCAACCGGTGCAAATGAAGAAATCCAGCACATTATTACGGATGTCATCACACAGCCCATCCTCGATGCAGTGACGAATTTACAGGCACAGCTGATGGCTGCCGCACAGTATCAGCCTGCGGAAGTGCTTGAGAATCTGGTGACGAATGCTCTGGACACCGCAATGGATCAGATAAAGAATTCTGTGGATTCCCTGCCGGAAAGCGTTGCAAAAGATATCGCATTGCAGGTGTTGGAGGAGAAAGGCTTGGATATCTACAATATGGTACTTGATCAGGTGAACGAATGCTTCTGTCTGGACGACGTGAGCAATGTGTATTCCCTGCTGACCGAAAAAGTCGATGATCTGATGACAAATGTCGAAACAATGCGCGACAACATCAATCAGGGGGTTGAAAATATCATCGAGGGATTTAAGGATAAGATCACAGAAGCCGCAAAAACAATCGCAGACGAAGCCAAGGATGGCGTCAAAAAGGTTGGCGATCAGGCTGCAACCAATGTCAAGGAATTTGCCAACAAGCGTCTTGATACCATGGCAGATAAGCTCGGCACTTCACTTTCCTCCAAGATGGAAGCGATCCCTGATATCACCGATAAAGATAAGCGGGAGAACGAAATCTATTCCGCTGCGGATGAAGAGACGGAGGCAGGTGCTGTCACCCTCAATTACAAGGAATATCTCAAGATCTTCATGTTCATCCGTCTTGCGGTAGGTAATCAGGACAATATGCTCAAGCGTGCGGCGGTGCTGATCCAGTGCAATATCCGCCACCCTGCGAATAAAGCAGTCGCGAATGAATCCTTTGAAATCTGCAAGGCGAACACACTGTTCTCCATCACATCGGTGCTGAAAATGAAAACGCTGTTCCCGTGGACTGCCGAATCCAACACCGACGGTCTTACAGGCGAAAGCAGCATCAGTTTTGCAATGCCGAAGATCGGTGAAAACTTCATGAGGATCAATTACTGTGGTGTCAACGGTTATTAAGAAAGGAAGCGGCGCAGTCAGAATGAATCGTAAAAAACATGAGAGCGGTGCCATTGCCATTGAAGCCGCGATCAGTCTTTCCATTTTCATGCTTGCCATATCGGGCATCATGCTGTTTTCCATGATCGTCCGCACACAGTCGCTCGTGAATTATGCACTCAATCAGACAGCGAAAGAAATATCCGGCTATTTTTATCTCGTGGATAAGATAGGTTTGACGGAGATGCTGTCCGGTGTCAACAACAACGATACCAAGGCAGGCATCCAGAAAATGAATGATGCCATCAACAGCCTTGTTGCGTTTTCCTCCGATGCAAGCGACGGCATATCGGATATGTCACAGCATGTGCAGGGTGTCATAGGGGAAGAAATGCCGGCGTTCAACATCTCCGGCGATACGTTCTCGCTTTCAGAGGAAAGCTTTGATCAGTTTGTGCAAGAGGCACAGGATGTGGAGGCGTACATCCAAACACAGCAGGGCAATATTCAGGGTGCGATCGACGCCGGAAATGCCACGCTCGATAAATGGCGTGCCGACATCAACAGCATCAAGGAGTCGTTCACAAAGCTCGGTGACAATCCGATGGACACGTTCAAAGCAGTGCTGCTGGTGTTCAGCCGTTCGCTGGTGAACAGAGCGTTTTCACAGCTTGTCACACCGGTCATCTGCGAATGGCTGGTGCCGAAATACCTCACCGACGGCAAAATGGAGGATTTCTGCAACAAAGCAAGCATTATCCCTGAAAGCGTCAGCTTTTCCGAATCGAAAATGCTGAGCGACGGCAGAACCATCCGTCTTGTGATGGAATATCAGATGGATCTGAGCCGCTGGACACTCGGATTCGGCGGCGATTTGCCCGTAACGATGCGTTCTGTTGCCTGCACAGCCGCGTGGATCCGTCCCGATTCGTCGCTTGGCACGCTGCGCACGCTTTCACAGGTCGCGGAACTGAATTCCACGAAAAAATATTTTGATCCCGACTATGAACTTCCCGAAACGGAACCCTATACGACCACTGCGACCACCGCAACCACCGAAACTACGGAAACAACCAAGGAAACGACCACCACAACCAAGGATACCACCACAACTACGGATACTACCACCACCACAACAACCACCACCACTGTGACGGTCATGATCAAACCCAAAGATGCGGTGAACAAAGAGGAACTCAAGAAGCTGCTTGTGACAGGCAGTGGAGACCGTATGCTCACAGGCTGCAACAATAAGAAAGCGTTCTTCAAGAATCTGTTGGATGCACACGGCAGACTGGCTGTTGATGCAGACTGGTTTTACAGTTTGACGCAGGAAGAGACAAAAGCTTATTTTGATGGTCTGGAAGAAGCGCTCAATGAGTATAACCAGACGCAGAGAGACTACAACGGAGTGGAACGAGATTGGTCTGATTGTTTCCAGATCAAGGATAAAGGTCCGATCTATCAGTCGCTGAGCGGCTCGAACGAAATCGAAAAATTCAGTTACACGCTGCCGAAAGAACAAGGCTATGGTTCTTCGCTTTATCTGACAGATCAGAACGGCAATATCCGATATTCAGACAATGTCATTGAGAAGGTCACATACGATGTGGATCCGGAAGACATGGTCAATATTGCCTGCTCGGTGTTTGGCGGGGTGCAAGAGGACAGCGATGCTGAATTCGGACTCGAGATCATTCCGGAAGAAAGCACGGCCGGCAAGACCAAGTTCAAAGGCTATGATGAAAACGGCATCCTCTGGGAAGGCTATCTCGACGGCAATAACCATGTCACGTTTATGGAACCGTGCTTTGAAAAGAAATAACGGTATCACAGTTCCACTCTGCATCCATGCAATGCATCTTCACGAATCATATGAATCAAAGGAGTTTTTCTCATGCAGACATTGCTCTGTGTTGTGCTGATGCTCTTATCCGTGCCGCTTGCCTGCGGCGCGGTATGGTATCAGGACGGCTATGTTCATGAAACCAAGCCGAAGTTCCCTGATGCGGCGAAAGCCCATAAGATCATGCTTGCGGTTGTGCTGCTCTGCTATTTTGCAGCTGCCGCAGCGGGACTGTATGTGCAGTCGAAAACCGGTGTGCGATGCAGCGCGGTTGCGCAAAACGTGCTGCTCTGGGATGGCGTGCTTTGTGCCGCGATCATTGATTTTCAGGTCAAAAAGATCCCGAACAAGCTGCTGCTCGTGCTGTTTGCACTGCGCTGCGGGTTCCTGCTCTGGGAGATCTTTTATCTGAAATCCAATCTGCGCTCCACGATCTTGCTTTCGCTTGTCGGCATGGCACTGGGCGGCGGTATCATCGGTGTCTGCAAACTCATCAAGCGCGGCAGCATCGGCACAGGCGATCTGAAAATGTTCGGTTTGCTCGGATTCTATTTCGGGGCAGTCGGCATCATCCAAATCATGATCTTTTCGCTGTTCTTCTCGGCGATCTTCTGTATCGGTCTGTTGATTTTCAAAAAGGCGAAATCGAATGTTTCCGTGCCGATGGCACCGTTCATTCTCATCGGGCTTTCGATTTTCCTGATTCTTTCATAACGCGTGGGGTGATTGCTCATGAAAAACAATACTTTACCGCTGGTTCTGCTGGTCGGCTTCGGCATGATGCTCTATTTCTCGTGGAGCAATATCATGAATTACAATAAAACGACCGAACAGCAATATTCACAGTATCTGGAAAGCGCGGAGTTTTATGAATCGCGTGAGATCTATGTCGATGCCATCACACAATATGAGGCAGCATTGAAGCTCAAACCTGACGATCACGAAACTGCCGTGAAGCTCATCTCTCTCTACGATACGATGAAAAACGATTCCGGATATCTGACCGCGTGTGACAAAGCTTTCGCTGCTGATCCAAAGGATTATCAATCCTGTCTCCTGAAAGTCGAGCGTCTTTTGATCATGAGCGAAAAAAGCAAGGCGAATGACGCTTTGAAGGATCTGAAAAACCATCTCGCCGCAGATGCAGATGCACCGCAGGAAGTGTGCGACAGAGTGGAAGCGATTATCAACGGTCTGCGCAGTGCATATTCGTTGATTTCCTGCCCTGTGGATGAATTTTACGGCTTTGTGCGGCTCAATTCCGCTGAGATCGGACAGGCAAGAGTGCGTCTGGGTCAACGCTACGGCATCATGAATGCGACGGGACAGCTTGCGTTCAAGTGTGAGTATGACGATATCAACATCACCAACGGCACACTGACCGCCATGAAGGATGAGCAGGGCAAATATCGTTTCTACGACAACGACGGCAATCTGCGCGTGGTGACGGACAAGCCTGCCGAATATCTGGGTGTGTTTATCGACGGCTATGCCCCTGCAAAAATTGACGGCGTCTATGGCTACATCAACCAGACAATGCAGTCGCTTCACTTTGAATACGAATATGCAGGCAATTTCGGCGGCGGCGTCGCACCTGTCAAAAAGGATGGCAAGTGGGCGATCATCAACGAAAGCTTCGAGCCTGTCACGCAGTTTGAATTTGACGAGATTCTCGTAGATAACTACGGTTTTGGTACACAGTTCGGCGTGTTCTTCGCAAAGAAGAACGGCGTTCTGGGGCTTTATAACAACACAGGTTTGCTGCTCGCGGAAGGCTTCGAGGATGTCAAGCTGTTTGCCTCTGACCAGCCTGCCGCCGTCAAGAAAGACGGCAAATGGGGCTTTATCCAGAAAGACGGCACGATGTTCATTGAGCCTTATTATGCGGACGCCGATTCGTTCAGTGTGAGCCTTGCACCCGTTGTGCAGCCCGGACAGGAAAAATGGAGCGTCATTGATACCCAAAACCGCGAACTGATCCCCCCGACATTTGATGAGATGCAGGCATTCAACGGCATGGCATATGCGCATGTGATATTAGACGGTGTTCAGCAATTCGTGAGCATGAACAGTTATTAAGAAAGCGAGGGCAGTGATTATGACTTTTTCAACCGCACAGAAAGGCGGCAATCAGTATCTGATTTGCAGCCTTGCCGAAATCGAAGCAGCCGTGGATGAGATCAGCGTCATGATGGTCAACGGCAACCAGAAGGATAAGATCGGGCTTGCCAAGATCAGCTTTGACGAGGAAAACGGCGCACGCACCCGGATCTGCTACGACATCACGGGCATGATGCCGCTGACCGAATTCCTCAACCGCAATCAGACACAGACCGACTTCCGCAATCTGATTCTGAAGCTTGTCTCCACACTCGAATCATTTGACGATTACATGATCGACCTGAATCAGGTGCTGCTCAACCCCGATTATGTGTATATCAACTTCATCGAGAAGAAAGTCGTGTTTATCTGTATGCCGTTTTCGGATTTCGAGATCCCGTGCAGTCTGGAGCTTTACGACTTCTTCCATGCGATCTGCACGCTTTCTTCGTCGAATGTTGCTTTGCGTGCAGGTGAGATCAGCTATCTGAATCTCGTGCTGAATGCGATGTATTCCAAGACGGCATTTTCGCTGCAAAACCTCAAAAGCGTGCTGACCAATCCCGTAAGCTCCGCACAGCAGCCCGAAACACAGCCGCAGAGCACACCCGATCCGATGCAGCCGATGGCGAAACCGCAGGAACCCGAAAAACCGTTTGTCAGCGGCGATGTGACGTTCACTGCCGCACAGGCGGCGGTTTCTCCTGTCAAAGCACCCGTCATTCCGCAGGCGCAGGAGAAAAAACCGTCGGGCAGCATTGTGGGCAAGGTCATGGGATTGCTGAAAAAAACCGATGAAACCGCACCTGCCGCGGAGAAACCCGTCAAGGCAGGCAAAAAGGAAAAGCCGCAGAAAGCACGTAAAAACGAGTTTGTCGGCGGACTTGCATCACTGGCAAGCGGCGCGAAAGCACCCCAGCAGCCTGCACCGCAGCCCATCCCACAAATGACCATCCCACAGATGACCACCCCACAGATGACCACCCCGCAGACGGACGCACAGCCGGATATGCCGAATCACACGATCTATGTGCCGTCGGGCAAGGCACCTGCACTGCCCGATATGCCTGCATCGACCGCATCACCCTTTGCGTCCGATGATGTCACGCACACCGAAGGCTCCGATCTGTTGCAGTCGATCTTTAGCGGCGGCAGCATTCCGCACACCCCGATCTCTGCGCCTGCTGCATCTGCACAGCCTTTCATGGGGCAGGATTTCGGCGGTACATCCGTGCTCAGCGGCGGCATGGCGGCAGGCACATCGTATGCCGATGACAACCGCACCATGCTCATCCGGCCCGAACTGCCTCCGCAGCCCGAAGATGACGGTCAGCGCACGATTCTGCTGCCGAACTGCCGTCTGATCCGCTGCAAGACAGGGGAGGAGTTTGTCTTCCAGAAACCCATCGTCCAGATCGGCAGAGATATGCCTGATCTGGATGTGAATATCATGGATAACCGTCACATCGGACATCAGCACGCGACGATCATGCACGACGGCAGCGGATTCAGCATCATTGACCAGCAGTCCGCAAACCACACCTACATGAACGGTCAGCTTTTGACACCGAAGAATCCGTATCGGTTGGAAAACGGCGCACACCTGCATTTCGCCGATGAAGAATTTGAATTCAGGGAAGGTTGATATGAGCGAGTACATACGATTCCTTGCGGCAGGCGGCACGGATGTCGGAAAAGTGCGGAAAACCAATCAGGACAGTTTCGGCGCAAAGATCATGCACACCAAATGCGGCGATGCGGCGGCGGCGATCATGTGCGACGGCATGGGCGGCTATCAGAATGGTGAAGTTGCAAGTGCCACGGTGGTTGATGCCTTTCAGAAATGGCTGCTGCGCCGATTGCCTGAATTTGCCGCACAGACTGACCTCGAAAAACCGCTCGATGTGGATGTCGTTTTCAAAGAATGGACTGAGATCGTGGATGTGTGCAATCGGAGAATTCTGCGCTATGGGCAGAAACGCGGCATCACGCTTGGCACAACGGCGGCGATGTTTCTTGCACTGCGCGGAGAATTCCTGATCCTCAATGTGGGCGACTGCCGCGTGTATCAGATCTCGGACGAGATCAAGCAGATCACGGTTGACCAGACGGTGACACAGGCGGCACTGGACAGCGGAGAGATCACCGCAGAGCAAGCCGCGACAGATTCACGCTCGCACATTTTGACGGAGTGCATCGGCATTGCAAAAGAGGTGCGGCCGAATTATTATCGCGGAAAACTGCTGCCTGAGGCGGTGTATATGCTGTGCTGTGACGGATTCCGTCATAAGGTGGAGGAGAAGGAGTTCTTTGAGGCATTTGATCCGCGGCTGATGACGGATTCGCTGCAAATGCAGCAGCAGATATATGATCTGATCGAGCTGAATATGGAGCGCGGCGAGGCGGATAATATTTCGTCGGTGGCGATTCGCTGCATCACGGCAGAGGGCTCATCGGAAGGGCAGGAATTCGCGGTGCAGGATGAATTTTGCTTCACAAGCAGCACGGAACTGGCGAAGTGAGCAGAGTGCCTGCGAGAAATGTAACGGGGATGCTGCCCCAAAAGTCCTCTTTTCGCCCTGAAGAATCGGGAAGGTAGGGAACCCTGCCAAAGGGTTCCCCGCCATTGTCTTTCCTATCAGCTGCACGCCGTTTATTACGGCTGTGTATCAGAAGCAACATCCCGCAAGCCAAGATTACCGAGTAAACCGAGTAATATGGGTTTATTGGGTAAACTGGGTTTACCAACCGTCAGTATGATATAAAATCGTTTGATTCGCGTGCCACGCGATGTATAAAGGAGTGATGACCCCATGTTCTGTTATTCCTGCATGAAGGAAACAGCCCCAACGGAAAATCTCTGCTCCTGCTGCGGAAAACCGTATAACGCACCCGAAAACCGCAGCCACCTCGCCTCATCCACACAACTTCAGAACGGGAAATTTCTCGTCGGCAGAGTGCTCGGTCAGGGCGGATTCGGCATCACCTATGTCGGCAAAGACAACACCCTCGATATCAAGATCGCCGTCAAAGAATACTACCCCCGTGACTACGCATCCCGCGATCACACCCTCTCCTGCGAAGTCACTTCCACCGATAACGACGACGGCTTTTTCTCCAAAGGCAAACAGCGTTTCCTGACAGAAGCCCGTATCCTCGCAAAATTCAACCGCGAAAGCAGTATCGTCAATGTCCGTGAATACTTCGAGCAAAACAACACCGCTTACATCATCATGGATTTTGTCGATGGCGAAACGCTCAAAGCCTATCTCAAAAAACAGGGCAGAGTCGAACCGCAAAAGCTCGTCAGCTGGTTCACCCCCATTCTCGAAGCCCTCGAAAAAGTGCATCAGGCAGGGCTGATCCACCGCGACATTTCCCCCGATAACATCATCGTCGAAAACGGCAAACTCATCCTCATCGACTTCGGTGCTGCCCGCGATACGCACAACACTTCGACCGTTTCCGTCATGCTCAAACCGGGCTATGCCCCCTATGAGCAGTACAGCAACGATATCTCCGTGCAGGGCGCGTGGACGGATGTCTATGCCGTTTGTGCCACGATGTACGAGTGCATTACGGGACAGACACCGCAGAATTCCGTCAGCCGCATGGGCTGCGATAATCTGCGCAGACCCTCGGAGCTCGGCATCAGCATTCCTGCAAATATCGAGAATGCACTGATGAAAGGTATGGCAGTCAGAGCGGCGGATCGTTTTCAGAGCATCGAAGATCTGCTTGCCGCACTGACAGGCAAATCTGCTCCGATTCCCGTGCAGATGACAGGGATTCCTGCGCCGCCCCCGATGACGGTCAGACCGCAGACACCGCCGCAGACATTGTCTGCCGCACCTGTCACACCTGCCGCGAATGAGTATCAGCCGACAGTGCTGATGCAGCATACCACCGAAAATCCTGCGCCTGTGCAATCTGTATCGGCAGCACAGCCCGCGAATGAGTATCAGCCGACTATTTTGATGCAGCAGCCGCAGGATACACCTCCGCAGATGCCGCAGGCAGCCGCTCAGTTATATGAACCCGCTGCCGTAAGCCCGAAATCGAAAAAGCCGCTGATCGCGGTTTGCGCGGGCGTTGTGCTTTGCGGCGGTATCATCACCGCAGTTGCAATGGGCGGCAAGGGCAAAGAACCTCCCGTGCAGGGCAATGAATCTTCGGTTTCGGTTGTTGCGGATGTCACCGACACCACGGGCGACATCACCGCGCAAACAACCACCGTCCCCGATGAAACAGGCGCATCTGCGGAGAATACAACAACGACGAGAAGACACGCAATCATAATTCCGCCCGATGTAAGCGGTTCGGAAATGACCACCGCGCCCATCAGTTCCGATTTGGGCGAATCGCAAAGCACAAGCAAGAGCAGATCAATTATTATTCCGCCGGAACGGCGTGACGATCCGCCGCCTGATGATCCGCCGCCTGACGATCCGCCGCAGACAGAGCGCACAGAGCGCGTCACGACGACAACAAAAGCGACTACTACGACCGTAAAGACGACACAGAAAACGACCACAACCCAGAAGCCTACCACGACTACCACGACAACAACAACTGCCCGCGAGGAAAGTCCGTTCAATTATGATGATTCGGGGGATGGCTGTGTGATTCTGGGCATGAACGAATCCATGCGTGATGTGCGGATTCCGTCGATGCTGAACGGCAAAAGAGTTGTGGAGATCGCAGACGGAGCGTTCAACGGATGTGATGAGATCGAGTCGGTGACGATACCGAACGGTGTCACGAAAATCGGGCGAAATGCGTTCAGAAACTGCGAGAATTTGCAGGAGGTGCATTTGCCGCGGAGTATTGAGGACATTGGCACCAATGCGTTCAGCTGTGAGCAGCAGTATTATACGCTTCAGGTATATTTTGGCGGCAGTGCAGGCGAGTGGAGCTATGACAGGGCATTCCCTTCTGACCGCGAACTGCATTTCAACTCGTGAGTTATGCCTGCGGCGCATTGATGCACGGCAAGTGCCCATGCCAAAGGGATACGATCCCATTATAAGCGGCTGTCATATCAAAAAAATCGGTCGAGCTTGTTGGAGGCTCGGTCGATTTTTTTGTTATATTCGTCAAAAAACGGTGTCGAAAATTAGGCAAAATTCTGCATAAAAAAATGTAAAATCGCAGAAAATCATTTGATTTTTTCGTGGATACGTGATATACTATTATTATGTTATAATATGCGCTTTTTGCCCGATTTCAGAGGAAAGGAAATGAAACATATGAATCATGTTCTAAGCAAAGCGATGGCGGGTATCGCGGCTTCGGTGCTGCTGATTTCCGCGCTGCCTTCCAATTTGCTCGCGGCTGCCGCTGAAGAACCGCCGACTGTCAACGATCGCGGCGACGTCAACGGCGACGGAAAGAAAAATGCCGCCGACATTGATGCACTTGCGGAACTGCTGCAATCGCAGGTCACAACGCTCATCACGGATGAGGAGGATGCACGCATCGACACCCTCACCGAAGCAGACGTCAACACCGACGGTATGGTGGATGCAGCAGATATGCACGTTCTCACCGATCTTGTCGCAGGAAAGGTCAAAACGCTGCCGACGGTGTTCGGTGGGCTTTGCAATGACAATATCCTTGTGGTCAATGATTCGGTGGAGATGTACTCAGGCACGGAAGCGGTGTTTGATGTCTACATCCCCGATTTTGAAAAGGATATCTATGCCTATGAGGTCATGCTGAAACTGCCCGAAGGCTTTTCATATGTCTCTGCGGACTGCACGGCAGGCGGCGCATCTGTTGTGGATGACACAAACATGAAGCTTTACGGATGGTTCACGGATACAGCGGCAACGCGCGGAAAAATCGCAACCGTGACCGTCACCTGTGATGACAGTGCCGCGACATCCGATCTGATCGGCGTTTGCGGCGCGAATATCTATACCTCTGATTACCATATTTTCAAAACAAGCTGTCAGGCAGGCAAGGTCACGCTGATCGAGCGCGGTGTGCCGTCCTCGCTTTCGGTGGATATGACAAGTTCCAAGAGCGTGAAGCTTTCGTGGAGTATGCCGACAGGGGAGGACGCACTGTCCTATTGCATTTATCGTGACGGCGAACCGGTCGGCGAATCCTATGATCCCACCTACACCGACGTCACGCCCGCTGCCGATAAAGCCTATACCTATACGGTGACGGCGATTGCGGCGGACGGCGTGGAAAGTGCCGAATCGCTGCCTGTCACGGCGAAGACCAGACTGCCGCATATCGCGCAGATTCTGTTCTCGGGCGAAGGTCAGCTTTCGACCGTCAACAACGAGATCGCCGTGCTGCTCGATGACTTCTATTCGATCACATCGGCAGACTTCAAGCTGAAAACTGCGGATGAAACGGTTTTGGAATCGACCGTGGAACTGAACGGCAACGAAGTGCAGAAGATCACGAAAAAGCCCGATCTGAGCGGCGTGAAAACAGGCACCTATACCGCAGAAGTCACCGTCACCGATATGGACGGCGCGACCGATACCATCAGCACAACCGTCAGCGTGCAGACAACGCTGCCTTCCCGGATCACCAATCTGAATGTGACATCGCTGAGCGGTGCGCTTTCGCTGACATGGGGCATCGGCACCGAAGTGTCCGTCAACGGCTACCGCATTTACCGCAAAAATCCGAATGAGGCGAAATATACGCTTTATGCGGAGGTTTCGGGCAGAAACAATTACAGCTTTGTCGATACCGATGTGACCGCAGGCAAAACTTATTCCTACATGGTCGCGGCGGTGGATAAGTACGGTCAGGAGGGTGCGCGTTCCGAGGCGGCATCCGCGGAAGTGCTGCCCGATGACGGCACACCGCATATCTCCCGTTTTTCCACCGATGCCGATAACGATATGGCAAGCGGCAATGTCACGATTTTTGTCGATGCAGAGGACAATGTTTCCGTTTCCAGCATTTCGCTTTATATGAAAGCCGATGATGCCGAGAAATGGACACTGCTCGGCACACAGTCCACTGCAAATATGGTCTATTTCCTCAACACCGGAAATGTGCCCGACGGCATCTATCAGCTGCGTGCGGTCGCCTATGACGAAGCAGGCAATCACTCGGCGGATGACGATACGGCACTGATCCTGAAAATCAGCGTGGATAACATTGCACCGCCGCAGGTGACGAATATCAATGTGGTTTCCACCACTTCCGCAAGCGCGGTCATCGGCTGGGAATTCGAGCAGCCCGATGATTTTGCATTCTTCCGCGTGACCGTGTCTGCCGGCGCAGATGTCCCGAAGATCTACACGGTCAAAGATAAGCTTGGTCTGGAGCTCACAGGTCTTGACCGCACCACGACATATCAGGTCTCGGTTTGCGCTTATGACCTCAACGGCAACAGCGGCCCGCTTTCCGAACCGTTTTTCTTCACCACTGCTGCCGACCGTACAGGTCCTGTTGTGGTCGTGGCAAAGGTGAACCCCGTGGATGCTTCCTATAAAGCATTCCGCAATGACAGCACCATCCAGTTCGGTTTCTTTGCCGAGGATGAATCAGGCGTCACGGATTACATCATCGAATATTCCGTTGACAATGGCAAATCATTCAGGACGCTGTTCACCAGCGGCAATCACAATGATATGACCTATAAGAACAGCTGGAATGTTCATAAGGTGAGCACCAACACGTTTCCTGACGGTGAAGTGATCCTGCGCTTCCGTGCAAAGGACAGATACGGCAATCTCTCATCGACCGCGGTTGTGGACGGCGTCACCAACAGCCCGTGCATCACGATCACCGTAGACAATCAGATACCTTCCGTGCCCACGTCGCTGAATGCTTATACCACCGATGCAAAGGAGATCGCCGTCACATGGGATCTGCCTGAAAACGAAACCATGTGCTATTATCAGGTCGGACGCAGCCTGCAAAGCAATGCAGGCGATGCCCCTGACAAAGAGTTCACCAAAATCTCCGTCAAACAGTGGACTGACAGCGATATTTCCGCGAATGAGACTTACTGCTATTATGTGCGTGCCATCGACACCGCAGGCAATGTCGGTGCATGGAGCAAACCGATCGCCATTTCCGCAGTTGCCGATTCCACGGCACCGACTGTCGGCGATATCCTGTTCGACACCGTTTATGTCAACGAAAAGAACAACAAAATCCAGTTCATCACATCGGATGATATGCACATCAGCGTGCCGAAAGCCGAATATTCGGTGGACGGCGGCGAAGAATGGCTGCCCATGACCGTGGAAGTCGATGTTTACGGCAATGCAGGTCATCAGGTGCGTTCTTACGCATATTTTCCGGACACTGTGTTCACGCACGAATCGGTCACGGTGCGTCTGATCGCCGTTGATGAGGCAGGCAACGAATCCGAGCCTTTTTATCTGAATGAGGGCAAGCCTTATCTGATCGACAACAACAAGACCGAGCTTGAGAATTTGCAGATCTCGCTGGAAGACGGCGTGGCAAGTCTCTCGTGGGAATGCGCCGATCTGACAGGCGTCAAGACATTCTCCGTGTTCCGTCAGACAAAAACTTACAACTCAATGGGCAAGAAGATGTATGTGACAGGCGTGACGCCTGCCGAGGGACAGACCGTCTATTCCTGCACGGAAACGCTGCCCGTGAACTACAAATATACATACTATTATACCGTGGATGTCGAGCGTACCAACGGCAACACCACGACATATTCGTTTGATCCGCTGGAAGTGAGCGGCAAGCTGACCGCATCGCTGAATGTCGAGACTGCACAGTGTCTCGGTGCATCGTACTTCTACGATGTGACAGGGTGCGAGCCGTTCGATGAGATCACTTCGCTGACCATTGATTACGGCGACAGCGTGGTGGATTCGGCTGAAAGCATTGCAGATGCCGAATTTATCCACACCTATCAGCAGACAGGCGTTTATGATGTTCTGCTGACGGTCAAAAATGCGGCAGGCATCACGGCAACCGCAGCGGCGACGGTCACGGTAAACGAGCAGTCGCAGCTTGGCAAAGTGCTTGTGGATGTCACCACGATGAACGGCAAGCCCGTCAGCTTTGCAACCGTCTATGTCGATGTGGGCACCAATGACCAGATGATCTACCATACCGACGAAAACGGCAAACTCGTTTTTTATACGATGGGCGGCACCCACACCATCGGTATTACGGGTGAGGGCATTCTGCCTGTCATGCGCACCGTCGAAGTCATGAACGGCGGCATCATCAATGTGCCCGTCACCATGCGCGAGGATGAACTGGCATCTGCGAAATTCACCGTCACGCGCATGAGCCTTGCCGAGATCAAAGCGGCAGGCATCAATCTGCACGACCCTGCAAACTCCGACGTCGTGAAGATCGACATTCAGGCATCCTACGGCGCAGAGTTCCAAAAACTGACGCTTTATTATGACCGTGTAGCGTGTGTAACTGTCGGCGGTGACGGCGCAAAGAAATATCAGGTTAAACAGCCGTGCCAAAACACGCTGGTGCTGATGAACATTCCGACGGAAGTCCACGTTCTGAAAGACTTCTTCAATATCGAGATGATCGTCATCAACAATGCGGATTCCGATTTCACTTTGCAGGATTGCTCGGTTTCGCTCAATCTGCCGAGCGGTCTGACACTGATGAATGCGAACGGTTCCGCGGCGCGTGTGGCAAATCTGCCCAATATCAAAGGTCAGTCGCAGGAGAAGATCAACTGGATCGTGCGCGGCGATAAGGTCGGTTCGTTTGATATCTCCGCGAATTTCTCGGCAGTGCTTTCCACGTTCAATCAGCCTGTCCACCAGACATTCAAATCTGATACTCCCGTTGTGGTGGAAAACGCTTCGGCACTGAGCATCAATGTCAATCTCGATGATACGATCATGAACGGCAATCTGCTCATGGAATACAACGTGACCAACACCTCCAACCATGATGTCAATGAAGTGCGCACGGCTGTCAACAGCGTGATCGCAAAACTTGGAAACAATTACGGCGGATCATTTGCATTCGCAAGCGCAAGCGTTGTCGAAAGCCGCCTGACCAAGAAAGGCGGCACACCGGAAGTGCTGAGCAGCAAGACCGAAATTCAGGAAGTTCTTCCTGCGGGCGCGACATTCACCGTGCTTTATCAGATCGGCGGTGCATCGCTGAGCGAGAATCTCAATTTCCTGCGTTATTTCAGAGGCAAGGCCGAATATACCGTGGAAGGAAATGCGAAAGCGACCGTGCAAATGGTTTCGGGGCTGAAAAGAATCGGATACACTCCGGTTTACAGCGGTTCGAGCATCAAGCCGACCACGCAGTTTATGATCGTTGTGAAGAACCACGCAGGCAAGCATATCCCCAATGCAAGCGTGAGCCTGACCGATACCAACGGCAAGGTTGTCACACTCACCACCGACGACCAGGGCAGAGCCGTTTTCGACCGTCAGACCGTCAAAGGCACTTCCACCACAGATCTGAACGGCAAAAAAGTGTATATGTATGGACTTGTCATTGAGGCGGAGGGCTATGACACCGTCGAAAACGAGGAGTATGCCGTACCGACTTCGCTTTATTCCACGCACTCCTACATCACCATGAATGCTGACCACGAACTGAAACTGCACCCGACCATCGCAAAAGTATATGTGGACGGCAAATACGGTGCGGATGTCATGGATGAGGCATATCAGGTGCGCAATACGGATTCCCGAAAGTATAACATGACGATCTACGGCATTTCGGATGCAAAAACCGTGCAGCTCATGCAGGGCAGACTGCTGACGGATGCGGTGGAAGTCGTCAACGGCAGAGCAACCATCAAGAATATTCCGATCTCGACATTCAAAGCCAATGAGAAGATCTTCATTCATGTGTATTCCGCTGTGGAGGGCTATTCCGATTATGAGACCTTCCTGAGCATCGTGCCCGATCCGTCGAATCCTGAGCAGATCGGTCATGCTATGGTTGATACGGTCACATCAGAGCCTGCGACGATCTCAGTCCCGGATGACGTTCAGGTGATCGGCGGAAAGACCATCACACTGGAGTTTCCGCCTTTCATGCATGATGAGGTGGAAGTGGAGATCGACTATACGAACGACGGCAAAGCCACCATTGAAGTGTCTGTCAATGCAGAAGCATTGGATAAAGATAACGCGTGGAGAAAAGGTTTCTTCAATTGGGGTATATCAGACTATTTAAAAATCGAAAAAGCCATCAAAGAAATCCCCCTGAAAAACCCGAAAGGTATGATTAAAAAGTTACATGCCATCCGCGTGCTTAATGCGTCAGTGAATCTGGGATGCGGCATTAAAGCAACCGGTGAAATTGACTTTAACACAGGCGAATATGCTGTTACCCCGATGATCTTCGTCAGTGCCGCGTTTGAAACGAACAGCCCATTGTTTGAGATGAACTTCACGGTGTTCTTCGTTCCTGTTTGTGTGATGGTAAGCGGTTCGTTGGAACTTAGTGCTTCAGCAGGATTTTCTTTCTACGGCAATCTGTACGATAAGAGTGTCAAGCCGCATTTCGGCGAAAAACCGCGATTCCAGTTGGAAGTCGAATTGGAGCTTGAAGTGTTTGTTGATGCAATCATCGGCGGCGGACTGGGTGACCAACATTTCGGTGTCGGTGTATATGGATCAGGCGGTGTAGATATTTTGCTAAAGATTCTGCCGAAACTGAGATGGGACTCCGTCGCACTCAGCGCAGCATTTGGTCTTGTGGCATGGATAGGTGATAAATCATACCGTATGTCGCTGTTTGAATGGGAGCATGATTTTATCGGCACGGACGGCGAGCAGCCCAAACCGATCGCGATCTATCCTGTCGGCACCGATGAAAACGGCGAGGAGATCAGCCTTGCACTCTATGAGATCGACGATCCTGCATTCTATGCAGACAACGGCGACTGGAACGGCAGCATGAAGAACGCCGCAGGCTTGCATACACTTTCCTCCAACACCTATATGAACGCAAGCCCGATCCTCTGCTCCGATGGTCAGAATGTCATCCTTCTGATGCATAAGAGCGATGCGGCATCCCGCGGCATTGAAAACGCAAGCTATCTTGCATATGCAGTCTACAATCCGAAAACAGGCAACTGGTCGGCAGTCAAGGCACTTGATGCAGACATGAATGCGGATTCGGATGCAGTTGTTTATACGGCAGAAGACGGCATTCACATTGCATATCTCGAATCGAAAAACGTGTTTGCCGACGAGGAAGCACCCGATTTGCTCGAGTACACGAATCAGATGCAGATCGTCACGATGAAATATGATCCGCAGACCGCATCCTTTACGGAAACAGGCGTGATCGACGCAGCAGGCGGTTGTCCCGACGGCGTGCAGTTTGTCAAAAATCCGACAGGCGGCTTGTCGCTGATGTGGAAATCGGGCAGCCTGACAGATATCAGCACAGAAGCAGATCTGATGTGTATCAGCAGCACCGCAGACGGCTTCGGCGCAAAGGCAAAGGCAATCGGCACAGTGCCCAATGCGGCAGGCTTCACAGGCAGATATGACGAAAACGGCACTTTGCAGATCGTATATACCGATTATCTGACGGATGAGACCAACACCGAACCGCGTCTGATGCTGAGAAACATCACCGACGGCACGGAGAACGTCATCGCAAAGGGGAATGTCCGGAATCTGCGATTCACCGATCTGAACGGCGAAACGATGCTTGTCTGGGCACAGGACGGCAGCATTTACGGCACAACAGATTTCAGTGAGACAAAGGTTCTGTTCACCGATGCGAAAAATCCTGTTTCCGGCGAATTTGTCATCGAAGGCGGCACACTGCTTTATCTCACGAAAACGGCGGACGGCAGCTGCGTTTACCGCGCAAGCTATGATGCCGAGACCGCATCCTTTATCAATGCGACTTGCGCAGGCTTTGCCGATGGCGAAGCACTCCGTTCCCTTTCTGCGGCAGAGATCAACAATGCGCTGATCTTTGCGGCACAGGGCAGCACCGAAACTGCAACCAATCTCTACGCGGGCAGCGTGCAGTCAAACACGACCGACCTTGCAGTCAGCGATGTGAAATATCTCCCTGTGTTTGCTGAGAGCGGCGCGACCTTCCCGATGCTGTTCAACGTGCGCAACAACGGCACCGCAGATGAATCCGAATTCACCGCAACGCTTTATAACGAAAAGCATGAGCGCATCGACGAAAAGACGTTTGAAACATCGCTTGCACCCGGCGCGGAGGAGGAATTCGAGTTTGATGCGGAGCTTGCGGAAGTCAACGGCGCTGTGACTTACACGCTGGAGATCTCCACGCCCAACACGGATATTCAGCCCGCTGACAATATCGGCACGATTGATCTGACACTCACCGAACTGACGCTCATCCCCAGTCTGAAATATGTGAACGGGGAGGACAGAACGGAAGTGACCATTCTCGTCACGAATGAAACGAATGTCCCTGCCCCTGCCTGCGTCGATGTGACATCGGAGAAAACAGGCAAGACCAACCTGACATTGATGATCCCTGAGGTGCCTGCGTTTGGTTCTTACATTGTGTCCTATGATGCAAAGGATCTGCTTGGCGACGAGTATCACGATATGCTGCTGCTGACGCTCTCCACGGATGTTCCTGAGTATTCCACCGAAAACAATATGGATATCCTGACCCTGACCGACGGCGGCTTTATGGCACGCAAGCTTGGTGACGTCGATTTCAGCGGCGAAATTGATGCGGAAGACGCAGTTGCAGCCCTGAAAATCTATGTGACCGCATTGACGCAGAAAGAACAGAACTATACCGAAACACAGCTCAGCGTTGCCGATGTGGACGGAAGCGGTGAAGTCGATGCCACGGATGCAACCCTGATCCTGCGTTACTATGCACAGTTCGGGTTGTTTGCAGATGACCGCGAAATCCCATCGTTTGAGGAATTTCTGGACGAAAATCTCGTAAAGGAGGAGAATCCGGATGCGTAAGATCAGTACAAAATCGAAAGTGCTTTCGGCGGCTCTGGCAGTCATGATGCTTTGGAATACCGACTGCCGCATTCCGTTTCAGGCATATGATATGGTCACGGTGAATCAGTCGTCGGCAGCTTTGCTGCTGCCGACTGCCGTGCGCGTGCAGGCAGATGAAACGACCCCCGCAGCGACGACCACCACCACTTCCGCCACGAAAACGACGACCACCACCACATCGACCACCACCACCACGACAACAACGGTCAACGAATCGACAGACTGGACTTATCAGAAAGTAAGCGGCGGCATTCAGATCGTCAAGTATAAGAAATACGATGCGGAGCTCACTGTGCCTGCCGTGATCGACGGTCTGCCGGTTGTGGAAATTGCAGCAAATGCGTTTAAGAGCAACTCATACATCAAGAAAGTCACGCTGCCCGACACCGTCACCGCGATCGGTGAATATGCGTTTTACAGCTGCAGCAAGCTGCAATCGGTGAATTTCCCGTCAAGTCTGGAAACCATCGGTTACTATGCTTTTTCGGCAAACAGCTCCATCGTTTATCCGGAATTGCCGAAAACCGTCAAATTCATTGATTCATATGCGTTCTATAATATTGGCAGAATGGAAAGCTATGTGGTTCCGCAAGACTGCACCTGCGGCTCGTATATTTTTATGCAGCAGAATGCACTCAAGGAAATCACCCTTGATCCCTCGATGCGCCTGCTGCCGTATATGTTCCGAAGCTGCAAGCTTTCCACAGTCACCTTGACAGGCGATATCAATGACTATCAACTGGAAATCGGAATGTTCTATAACTGCACAAGCCTCACAAAATTCAACTATGAGGGCAACTGGAAAAACATTCCGAATGATTTCTTCTACAGCTGCTCTGCCCTGTCGATGGAAGTTCCGAAAACGCTGTTCACCGTCGGAAGTTATGCGTTCTACAGCTGCAGCAAACTGACAGGCAACCTGCGTTTCGCTGCAAATGCCGAGGTCAATGCGTATGCGTTTTACCGCTGCGGAAATCTCAGCAATATCAGCTTCGGCGGTGCACCCGCGATTCTCGGAGATTCCTGTTTTGAATATACCTACTTCAAAACGTTTGATTTCATGATGCCTACAAAACTCTGCGGCGACAATATCATGGCATATAACACCTCCCTGAAGCAGGCGACCATTCCCGAAAACCTCACCGAGATCCCGAACGGCTTGTTCCGCGGATGCAGCTATCTGCAAGAGATCAACCTCTCCGAACACATCACGAAATTCGGCGACTATGCGTTTACCGGCTGCCGTAATATTCCGCACATCAACATTGACGAAAAGATCGTCACATATATCGGCGACGGTGCGCTTTCGGGCATTGACCAGTTTGACACCCTGCATTTTGAAAAGCTCGAATATCTGGGCAAAGGTGCGTTCTCAGACTGCAAACAGCTGAAGGAGATCACCTTCCAGCCGAGCTGCCCTATTGATTCCATCGGTTCCAATACCTTCCAAAACTGCGAAAGCCTGACCGCCATCGAATTGCCCTACGGTGTGACAAGCATCGGGGACTATGCATTTTCGGGATGCAAAAATCTCAAAAATGTGACCATTCGCGGCAAACTCAAAGAGATCGGAATGTACGCATTCCAAAAAAGCGGAATCGAATCGTTTGAGATGCCGAACACAGTCGAAAGTGTCGGTTATTCTACATTTGCGTACTGCGAATCGCTGCAAACCGTGACGATTTCGCCGCTGCTGACTGCATTCCCGAACGGCCTGTTCCAGAACTGCAAATCGCTGCAAAATATGACGATTCCGGCATCGGTGCGCACCCTCGGCTCTTCAGTGTTTGAGGGCTGTTCTTCTCTCACCGAACTGACCATCCCGGAAAGTGTCGTTTCCATTCAGAGCGGCTTGTGCAAAAACTGCACCTATCTGACCGATCTGACTCTTTCTTCGCACATCAAAAGCATTCCCGCATCCATGTGCGAAAACTGCGTGTTCCTCGAATCCATTGAGATCCCGCAGGCAGTGTCGGGCTCATTCGGCACGAGTGCCTTTGCAGGCTGCACCGCACTGAAATCCATAAACATTCCCGAAGGTGTCACCGACATCAATAGTACGGCATTCGCAGGCTGCACCGCACTGAAATCCGTGCTGCTGCCGACATCCATCCAGAAAGTCTTCACCGATGCATTCAAAGATTGTATCTGTTCCATCACCGTGCCAACCAAATACAGCGCACTGAATGATAGTTCCATTCCGATGACCTGCCCGATGCTGTATGTCTATCAAGAATCGCCCTCGGAAACCTATGCACTGCGTGCAGGCATTCCCTACACGCTGATCGAGGAGGAGGCGGAACCCACATCCACGACACCCGAAAAAGAGATCCTGACCGATGCGGAAACAGGCTTGAAATACTATCTCAGCGGTTCGTCAGCATACATTGTCGGCTGTGATGATTCTGTCGTAGACCTTGTCATTCCTGAGAAACTCGGTGAAGAACAGTATTGGGTGAATTTGACTGATTACAGCCTTCGCGGCTGCAAATTCAAAACCGTGCATATCGAAACGGGAAATACGCAATATTTCTATCTGCCGGCATACTGCTTCATGATGTGTCAGAATCTGGAAAAAGTGACTTTTTCTGATGAAGAAACCTCGATCTCCTGCGGCGACTGTCTGTTCTCCAACTGCACTGCACTGAAAGAAGTCGATCTGCACCGCTTCACCTATCTGTCAAAGGGTATGTTTGAAAACTGCAAATCGCTGAAAAAAATCGAGAACCTGAATCCGAATCTCACATCCCTCAGCGAAGGTGTGTTTCTCGGCTGCGACAGCCTCGAATTGGTTGACTGCTCCAACTGCTGTTCGGATAACGGCTACAGATTCTACATCAACAGTTACGCATTTCAGAACCTGAAGGGGCTGAAAAAAGTCATTCTGCCTGCTTCGATCTCCACGATCCCATCTCACTGCTTTGAGAACGACACCGCACTGGAAACCGTTGCGTTCTTTAATCCTGACAACCTGAATCTCAATTTTGATGTGCAGAGCAGTGCATTTGAAAACTGCTCCAGCCTGAAAGATGCCGATTTCCTCAGCGGATGCAACTATATCAATGATTGCGCATTCAAGGGATGCAGTTCGCTGACATCCGTGACGCTTCCTCTGAAACTTTCCTATGCGGTCAGTAGGTCCTTTGAAGGCTGCACTTCTCTGAAATCCTTCTCTGCACCCGGTCTTGGGTATCTGTATGAGGATGTTTTCAAAAACTGCTCGTCGCTGGAGAACGTTGATGTGCCGAATGCAACCTCTATGGACGATTCTGCGTTCGCAGGCTGTTCTTCTCTGAAAGAGATCACATTCCCTGCCATGACCTATGTTTCGCAGTTCGGCTTCAAAAACTGCACAGAGCTTGAAAAGGTCACGTTTCTCACAGAAAGTTCCGTTTATATCTCGAAATGGGGATTCTCCTACTGCCCGAACCTGACAGAAGTGAATGCACCGAATTGCAGCAGCTTCCAGCTCAGTTCCGAATCGTTCGGCTATAATGCCGACCAAGTGACTGTCACCGAAATAAATGACGACGGCAGCACACACATATACACGGATTATCCGCACACTCTGACAGGCAACACCGTTACCATTCACGCGCGGTTCCGTAATATTGTTGGAACTGATTTGCCTGTCGAACCGTATCTGATCTATGAACCTGTCGGTCTGGAATATCACATTGCTGACGATGCATATGTCGTTGTGGATGCCGTGACGGATCCGCTGGTTACGAAGATTCCCGACATGATCGAAGGAAAACCTGTCAAGGTCATCGGCACGGGCAAACCGCTCTGCGCCGAAATGGGTCACGATCCTCTGCATCTGCCTGATACCGTCGAGGAGATCGGTGCCTATGCGTTCTACGGCAGCGGATTCATCGGAGATCTGCCGAACCTGAAAACACTCGGATACCATGCACTTTGCGGCTCCTCCAACGAAACTGAGGCGCGTCAGAGCCACGGCACAGTCATCATCGGCGCCACACTTTACTGCTGCTTCACCACACAGTTGAGCTATGAGATTCCTGAAAATGTCACCGAGATCGCTGCGGATGCATTCCGCGGCTGCCGCAATCTGAGAACGATCGTCATTCCCGAAAATGTCAAGGTCATCGGCGACGGCGCGTTCATGGACTGCACAAGCCTGAAAACCGTCAGCATCAGCGATGCGGCTGAGGTGCTTGGCAGCTACGTGTTCAACGGCTGCACCGCACTCGAAAGCGTTGCACTGGGCGGCGGACTGACAAGCATCGGCGATGAAATTTTCCACGGCTGCGAGGCTCTCAAAACCGTGACCGCTCCGAAAGGTTCTCTCGGCGAAACCTATACCAAAAACTGAATAAACGGAAATCGCGTCAAAAAGTCGTTTGCTGAAAACGGCTTTTTGACTGCGACGCAAAAGGAGGTATCCCTTTTTGAAAAGCTGGAAGCAAAATCTCATCACCGTGCTGACGGCATGGAGCTTTGCGGTTTGCGGTATGATGACACCGACGGCAAGCGCGGAAAATGCGGGAAACAGCACGCCTGACAGCACCGAGGACATCCTCGAAATCGCAACCGAGCAGGAGCTGCGTGACTTTGCGGAAAGTGTGCAGGCAGGCAATACCAAACTGCACGCGGTTCTCACTGCGGATATCATTTCGGAAGCCGCTGCACCTGCGGAAACCACCACAACCACCGATGCAGCACCCGTATATGCGGAAGAATGGCTGCCGATCGGTGACACTGACCACCCGTTTGCAGGTGTTTTCGACGGGCAGGGATACAGCATCAGCGGCATTTGCATCACGGCGGCTGACGGCATCGAAGTCGGATTGTTCGGCAAAACCGTCGGCGCGGAGATCAGCAATGTCAAAGTGGAAAACAGCCTGATCAGCGGCAAAAACTGCGTGGGCGGCATCGTCGGCAACGCAGAAAGCACCGAGATCGAAAACTGCACCTTCACGGGCGAGATCGTCGGCGGCAATCAGGCAGGCGGGATCTGCGGCTGCTGCTATGGCGGCACGATCACCGACTGTCAGACAGAGGGCAGTGTCAGCGGAAATGAAAATATCGGCGGTGTGTGCGGCATTCTGCTCAGTGCCGACATCGCACAGAGCGAGAGCAGCAGCACCGTGACGGGCGTGAAAAACGTCGGCGGTCTGGTCGGCAGAGCCGTTCTCGGCAATATCACGGCAAGCAGTGCGGCATCGAACGTCAGCGGCGAAACGGCAGTCGGCGGCATTTGCGGATTGTTCGCAGGCAGCACGCTCGAAGGATGCAGCACCGAATCTGACCTGATGGGCGAAGAAAACGTCGGCGGCATTGCAGGCAAAGCACAGGTCGGCACGATCGCAGGCTGCTTTTCGCGCACCAAGCTGCCCAAACTCGAAACGAGCGGCAGCGTCATCGGTCAGCTTGACCGTGAAGTGACCGTTTCCAACTGCTGCTATGACACCTCGGTTTCGACCGTGAAGGGCATCAGCGGCGCGGATGTGAAAAATTCCGCAGTCGGTTACGGCGCGGATGCCTTTGCTGACGGTACTGTACTGGATTATCTCAACAGCGCACTGGATGAGCAGATGTTCTATCAGCTGATCGGCGAAGACCCCGTTCCTGTTCATGATCCGACGCATATGGAGACAACCACAACCACAACAACCACGACGACGACTACCACCACCACCACGACAACCACAACAACAACGACCACAACATCCACGGAAACAACCACATCCACCACCAATTCGACTTCTTCTTCGTCTGCCACTTCGAGCACAAGCAACAGCACAACCTCGAGCACAAGCGGCGATTCTACCACGCGTTCGACCACAACAACATCAGGCACAAGCACAACATCGAACACAAACAGCGATTCCACCACGCGTTCGACCACAACAACATCAGGCACAAGCACAACCTCGGGCACGAGCGGCGATTCTACCACGCGTTCGACCACAACGACATCAGGCACAAGCACAACCTCGAACACAAACAGCGATTCCACCACGCGTTCGACCACAACAACATCAGGCACAAGCACAACCTCGAACACAAACAGCAAGTCGGATCGTAGCCATGTCGTTCTGTGAGC
>JAZLJA010000043.1:0-35134 GCA_045617625.1 Oscillospiraceae bacterium
ACCGACCAGCAGCTCTATGTTCTGTTCGGCGCACTCGCAGGCGGCCCTGACGC
Source organism: Oscillospiraceae bacterium (assembly GCA_045617625.1). GTDB lineage: Bacteria > Bacillota > Clostridia > Oscillospirales > Ruminococcaceae > Firm-04. The sequence continues at coordinate 54 of JAZLJA010000043.1, forward strand.
AGATGACGGTCACAACGACGAAACCAAAGACTGGATCTACAACGAAGTGACCATCGACTATAACGCTGCCTGCCCCGGCGCAGCAGCAGGTCTGTATCTCGCCTACAAAGATCAGTACAAGCAGGCGATCACCCCGAATTTCCCGCCCGCTGACGACGGCGGCAGAGGCGCTGCCCTCGGCAACGGCGAAGGCGGCGGCGGCGGCGCAACCTGGGTCGAAGCTTGCGGTATCGATGACTACACCGATACGAAGGCAGGCGTCACCAAAGTATCGCTGATGGTCAAATCCAGCGCAGCAAAAGCTCCCACTGATCTGAAAGTCCGCTACTACTTCGATGTCTCCGAAATTTCTGATTTCTCGCTCATCGAATCCTCTATCCTCTACGATCAGGTTTCTGCTGAAGCTGCCCCTGCAAAGGCAACCATCAGTGCACCGCAAAAATGGGAAAAGGATTCCAAGATCGCATATGTCGAGCTGGATTGGGGCGACTATAACTTCGCAAACTGCGGCAAAAAAATCCAGTTCAAGATCGGCTTCTACTTCGGCGCGATCTGGACACCTGATAACGACCCCAGCTACAAAGATCTGAAGATCTACACTGAGGATGACGCATTCTTCGGCACGGGCAATGAAGTCCGCACCGATAATATCTGTGTCTACGACGGCGACACCCTCATCGGCGGCATTGAGCCTGACGGCACTGAGCCCCAGACCACGACCGCAACTTCCAAAACCACCACGACAACCACAACAACGACCACGACAACCACAACAACGACCAAGACAACCACATCGGGCACCACGACCTCCAAAACGACGACCTCCGACACTACCACATCGGGCAAAACTCATTCCTCTACCCAGCCTGGTGACAATCCCATCGGAAGCAACGACGGCAACTACTACGGCGACATCAACTGTGACGGTATCATCACCGTTTCTGATGCCATCCTCGGTACCCGCCTCAACGCGCAGGACATCACCCTCAACGTTACCGCACAGGGCATTACAAACTCTGACTGCAATCACGATGGTGCAACCACCATGCAGGATGTCACACTGATCCTCAAATACGTTGCAAAACTGATCACGCTCACAGAATTGGGCAATTAACACAATCATAGCTGCCTGCCGCATGCCGACCCGCAATGACGCTGCGGCAGGCAGACTGCTTTTCTAAAGGAGAGATGATTATGGACCATATCCTCGAAGCACTGCGCATGGAAGCAGGCGAAAAAGGCGTTTTTCTCCCGCTTATCCGTAACACTGAAATCCTTTCCGAACCAGAAACACTCCACGGCTTTTCCATGAAAAACCGTAAGACCGCCATGATCCCCGCTTGCTTTGATGCCGACGAAAACGGCGCACCATCGCAGGAAACCATCTGCCGCTATCGTGAAACAGCCGCAAAACTCGGCTGCGCAATGCTGCTCACCGAGCCCGTTGCCGTCAGTGCAGATGCACGGGAAAATGTCGGACAGCTCATGCTCACTGAGGCAACTCGCAGCGCATTTCAGTCGCTTGCCGCAGCGGTCAAGGAAGCTTCAGAGGGCGTTGTCCTTGTCATGCTGCTCGACCATGCAGGCAGAAATGCTCTGGAGCCCGTAGTCATGGAACAGAATCCTCTGCTCTCCAAATCGGCGAAAATACTTGCCGATGCCGATGTCACACCCATCGCCGCTGCGTGCGGACAAGCTGCAAAGCTTGCCGAGGAATGCGGATTTGACGGCATCGCACTTAACGTCTGCAATCGCAATCTGTTCGCGGACAGCCTTGCTGCTTATCACCGTGACGGCGTGTTCGGCGGCGATTTTGACGACCGTTCCCGCTTTGTCCGCGATTGCTATACCGCAATGAAACTCACGACCTCACGCGCTTTCCTCAGCATTCGGCTCTGCGTCAGCGACGGACTGCCGCAGCCATACGGATTCGGCATGGCGTTTGAGGACGAATCGGCAAACGATTTGTCAGAATCTGTGCTGCTGCTGCAAATTCTGCAAATGCTGTTCGGCGTGGAACTGGTCTTTTGCGAAGTCGGTGTCAAGGGCATCAACTGGCTTGCCAAAGAAGATGCGGAATCTCCCGTGGTACGCGAAAGCCGCCTTTGCACCTGCATCGGAATGCTGGACAGTGCCATGCAGCAAAATGTCAAGCTTTGTGTGCCGCAGACCGAGGAAGGTTTCCCGTTTGCACACCTCGCGGCAGGCATGATTCAAGGCGAATTTGCCACTTTTGCAGGCTTCCGTATGTAACATCTCCCCGCAGCAACAAAATGGGTGCTTCGATGTGAAGCACCCGTTTGCTTTCTCAAAATCCACGTAACATGGAGGTTTCCTATGGCACTTGACGGCGCATTTCTGCACTGTATCCGTGATGAACTGCTGCCCCTGATCGGCACACGCATCGACAAAATTTCACAACCCACCCGCGATACGCTTATCCTTTCCTTCCGCGGCAAGGGCGGCGCGACCCGTATGCTTTGCTCCGCTTCCGCTGATGCCGCCCGCGTCCACATCACTGAAGAATCCGTGGAAAACCCGCCGCAGCCGCCCATGTTCTGTATGCTGCTGCGCAAGCACATCAGCGGCGGCAAACTGGAGGACATCGAGCAGGACGGGCTGGAGCGTATTCTGCGATTCAAGATCCGCAGCAACAACGAACTTGGCGACAGCGTACTGCTCACCCTTGCTGTCGAAATCATGGGACGCTGCTCGAATATCATCCTCGTCAACGAAACAGGGCGCATCATCGACAGCATTCGCCGCGTGGATGAGGATATGTCCCGCGTGCGCCTTGTCCTGCCCGCGACCGAATACACCACTCCGCCCCGAGAAGCACGTATCTGCTTGCTGAACGCAACATCTGCCGACATCGAAGCTGCATTGCAGTCAGCACCCGAGGGCTCGCTCAACAAAGCTTTGATCCGTTTGTTCGAGGGCATCTCGCCCATCGTGGCAAGGGAATGGGAATTTTTCGCGGGGCACGGAAATCCGCTCACACTTCCGCTCGATGCAGAGACGCAGTCACGGCTGTTGTTTGCCATCGCACAAACGCAGGATGTGCTGCTGCATGGCGGTGCGAAATTCACGACTTTACGTACAAAAGAGGGACAGCTCAAAGATTTTTCATTCCAGCATATTGCGCAATACGGAGCGTTGATGATTTCGGCGGAGTACGAATCGGCAAGCGCGACCCTCGATGCGTTTTTTGCACAGCGGGATAAATACACCCGCCTGAAACAACGTGCCAACGACCTTTTTCGATTTCTTGCGGCAACCTCGGAACGTATCTCCAAGCGACTTGCCAATCAAAAACAGGAGTTGCTCGCCTGTGACACGATGGAGCTCGACCGCCGCCGCGGCGATTTGCTCTCCGCAAACCTCTATCGCTTGCAGCGCGGTGACAGCGTGGCACGGCTGGAGGATTTCTATGAGGAATCCATGCCGATGGTCGAGATCCCATTGGATGTGCGATTGACACCGCCGCAAAACGCGCAGGCATACTACAAGAAGTATCAAAAAGCGTGTACCGCCAAGAAAAAACTCACTGTGCTGATTGCAAACGGCGAGCAGGAACTGTCCTATATCGACAGCGTGTTTGATGCACTGACCCGCGCTGAGGGCGAATCGGACATCGCACAGCTGCGCGCGGAATTGGTCGAACAAGGGTATCTGCGCGAAAACCGCAAAGCCCCCAAACCGCCCAAAGCCCTGCCGCCAATGGAATTTCTCTCCACGGACGGTTTTCACATCCTCGTGGGGCGCAACAATCATCAAAATGACCAGCTTACGCTGAAAATCGCGGAAAAGCTCGATTTTTGGATGCATACGCAATCCATTCACGGGGCGCACGTACTCGTGCAGTGCGGCGGCGAAACACCCCCTGACACGACCCTCGAACAAGCCGCGATGCTCGCTGCGTATTTCAGCAAAGGGCGCGATTCAGCACAGGTCGCCGTCGATTACTGCCTCGCAAAATTCGTCAAAAAACCAGCAGGTGCGCGACCCGGCATGGTCATTTACACGAACTATCAGACCGCGTTTGTCACCCCTGATGCCGCACTTGCTGAGCGTCTGCGCTGCGGCAATCAAAAATGAAAACCACACATAAACGAAACATCCGCGACTCACAATCGAGCCGCGGATGTTTTTTACAGTAATTTTGCCATATCTGCGATGCTTTGGCGCACCAGTTTCTGAAAATATACGCTGCTTGCATCAGCCGCCGCCTGCACCTCCTCGTGCGAAAGCGGATGCGCGGATAATCCCGAGGCAAGATTGGAAATGCACGAAATTCCGCAGATTTCCATACCTGCATGACGTGCTGCGATTGCCTCCACTGCGGTACTCATTCCCACAGCATCCGCGCCAAGCAGCCCGAACATCCGCACCTCAGCAGGCGACTCATAGGCGGGACCTGCCGTTTGCAGATACACGCCCTCTTTCAGCGAAATATTCGCATATGCTGCATTTTTGCGAATGACATCACACAATCTGCGGCTATAAATCTCGCTCATATCGGGGAAGCGCACGCCAAGGCTGTCGAGGTTGGCACCCCGCAGCGGCGACGGAACAAAACTTGAAATCTGGTCGGTGATCAGCATCAAATCGCCCGCCTGCATTCCCTGTTGAATGCCGCCTGCCGCATTCGTGAGGAACAAGATCTGCGCCCCCATGCGCTGCATCAGGCGAATCGGCATGACGACATCGGCGGGGTCATAGCCCTCGTAAAGATGCACACGCCCCTGCATCGCCGCAATGGGCACGCCGTCGAGATATCCGAATACAAATCGACCTCGATGTCCGCCCACGGTGGACACCGGAAAATGCGGGATCTTTGCATATCCGACCACTTCCGCTGCTTCCATCTGATCAGCCAAATCTCCCAGTCCCGAGCCGAGTACCAATGCGATTTTTGGCGTAAAATCAGTCTTTTTTCTGGTATATTCATACGCTTCATTCAACTTTTCGATGGTGGACATTCGATACACCTCATTTCATTTTTTTGCTTCAGATAATGCCTCAGCCGCAGTTTGCAGCATCAACTCTGACGGATTTGCACCACCCATGATTCGGGCGATCTCCGCGATACGGCCCTGCTCATCCAGCACCGAAACCGACGTTTTTGTAGTATTTTCGTCGCTTTTCTTTTCAATCAGCAGATGCTGCTGTGCCTGCACCGCCAACTGCGACAAATGTGTGACACACAATACCTGATGATGGTTTCCGAGTTCACGCAGTTTCAGCCCGATTTTTTGTGCTGCCCTGCCGCTGACACCCGTATCGATTTCGTCGAAAATCAACGTGGGAATGGCATCTCGCTGCGCAATGACCGCCTTTAGCGCAAGCATCATGCGCGAAAGCTCGCCGCCCGATGCGATTTGTGCGATGGGTTTCGGCGGTTCCCCCGCGTTCGCGGAAATAAGAAATTCAGCCTTGTCCATGCCATTCGGCGTCAGCTTGCCCTGCGTCAAATCGACAACAAGCTGCACCCGTGGCATATCGAGATACGAAAGTTCCTCCCCCACGCGAGCCGAAAACTGCGCTGCCAATTCCTTACGATGTGCTGTCAGATTGTGCGCCAGTTCAGTTACTTTATGCAGCAGATTCGTCTTTTTCGATGTCAGCTCGCGGAGCTGATCGCTGTCACTTTCCATGCGTTCGACCTCTGCCGCGGCATCGGCAAACAGCTTTCGCAAACCATCAGCATCGGTGTGATATTTCATCGCAAGCGTGTTGACCGCGTTTCGTCGGTCGCAAAGCCGCTGAAATTCGCCCTGTGAAAGCCCGCCGCCTGTATAGCCCGCAAGCTCGTCAGCGATGTCACGCAGCTCGATATTCAACGCGCGCAGGCGATCGGCAAGAGGCTTTGCATCCGGGAGCGCAGACGCCATTGTATCGACGCAAATGCACGCATTTGCGAGAGAATCAGAGATATTCTCCTCGCCGTCCGTCAGCATCAGACAAAGCTGCTCAGCCTGCTCACTGTATGCCGCCGCATTCGTCGCCGCACGAAAATGCTCGTCCAGCGTCACATCCTCCTGCGGCTGCGGGTCAACTGCGCCGATTTCTTCAATGATGGTCTGCAATTCACGCAAATGCGTCATTTTCTGCTGTTCATTTTTCTGAAGGCTGCTGAGTTCCCGCGCCGTTTTCTGCAATTCGGCAAACGCCGCCTGATAATCAGCGAGGATCGAACAATCATCGCCAAAATGGTCAAGCACCTCCAGATGCCGCTCGGGCCGCAGCAAGATCTGATTGTCGTGCTGCCCGTGGATGTTGACCAGTGTCTCACCCAAAGCACGCAAAAGTGACACAGGTACGGCTTTTCCGTTAAGTCTGCCTGTGCTGCCGCCATCCGCCGATATCTCGCGCGTGAGGAACAATTCGTCATCCTCGGGGGAAATGCCGTTTTCCTCCAACAGCCGCCGCGATTCCTCGGATATCGGTGCAAAACGCGCGGTAATGCTTGCTTTTTGGCATCCAGTTCGCACAATATCCTTGCTCACACGCTGCCCAAGCACCGCCTGAATGCCGTGAATCAAAATGGATTTGCCTGCGCCCGTTTCACCGGTGAATACGTTCAAACCACGCTCCAACGGGATATCAGCCTCCGAGATCACGGCGAGGTTTCGTATTGATAATTCGTTTAGCATTTATATTCTCCGCACCATTCTATGCTTTCCTCACGAGCCCCAGATCTGCACCTGCAGGATTTCAACGAGGGTTTTCGCGGCGTCCTCACTGCGTGCCAGCAGAAAAATCGTGTCATCGCCCGCAATGGAGCCGACCACATCGGGCAGGGTCATGCCGTCAAGCACCGCCGCCGCCGCCTGAGCCGTACCCGAATGGCATCGCAAAACCACAGTATTTACTGCATAATCGACCTTGCATACAACATCGCCCAACAGCTTCATCGGAGCATCGCTGAAACTTGCACGGGCGTACTTCGACCCGTTTCTTCCGCGTACCTTTCGCAGCTGAAGCTGACGGATATCGCGGGAAATTGTCGCCTGCGTGACCTCAAATCCCTCCGCAAGCAGCAGCGCACGCAGTTGTTCCTGCGTGCCAACGTCCTGCTCCGAAATCAGCCGCATGATTGTCTGATGTCTGATATTCGCCATATCTGCGTCCTTTCGTTACTCTGCCGCGCCTTTGATCGGGCGCATCAGCTTACCGTTGAGGGCATCGTAAAACGCACTGCCCTTGCAGTTGACAAACGGGATCGTCGTTTTGCCGCCCGTCACCGTGAACGATTCATCGCCTTGCAGCGTGAAAACCTTCGCACCGTCAACGTGAACCATCAGCCCGCTTTCACCCGAAAAGCTATATTTTACGCAGATTTCACGCTTCGGCGAAAACAACATCGGGCGAGCAAACAGCGAATGCGGACAAATCAGGTTCATCTCGATCAGCGACAAATCAGGCTCCATGACAGGACCGCCTGCCGAAAGCGCATACGCGGTCGAACCGGTCGGCGTCGAAAAGATGATGCCGTCAGCACGAAACGTGCCAATCAATAAATCATCTACATAAACCGAAAAATCGCAGATTCTGCCGCCCAAACGCGACGCATAAATGTCGTTGACAGCATGACAGACCTGCTCATCAGGCGTGCCGGCACCGAATGTCGTTCGCAGCACCATGCGCTCGCTGATGGTGTAATCGCCTGTAAATAATTGTTCAAGCATTTGCAATTCATCCGATTCAAACGCTGCCAGAAAGCCGAGACGTCCTGTGTTGATGCCCACCAGCTTCGCTTTGGAATGATGCAAAATATCGCTTGCCAAGCGTAAAATCGTGCCATCACCGCCGATTGCCACTGCAAAATCGGCAGATGGCAAAAGAGTGGCGGCAGGGGCAAACTGCACATCCTGCAATTCAGCAAAAGATTTTTCCAATTCCGAATCCATGCACAATTCCGCATCTGCATGGCGGCGCAGATGCGCACAAACCCGCAGAGTCGTTTCAAAGGCATTTTTCTTATCGAGATTCGGACAAATGAAAAATTTCATGGTTACTCCTCATTCAGTGGATTGTCAAGCATGATCTGATCGACGATTTTCGCCGCAGATGCGACCATTTTCGGACAAACCGCAGTGAACAGTCCCCGTGATCGTGCTTCTGCAGCCTGTACAGGTTCGCCAAGATCGAATTCAAGAAGGTCGCGGCAGTTGAACGAGCCGTTTTCTTTTGCAAATGCGTCCAAAAAGACATCACGCACACGATTGGAAGCCTGACGTGCTGCCTTATCTGCCGCATCGCACTGCCCATATTTCAACCCAAGTGCCATCAGCGCACCGAGACACGCACCGCAGACCTCGCTTTTGCAAAGTCCACTGCCCATACAGCTTCCGATTTTCAGTGCATCCGCTTCATCGACACCGAAATCGGGCGCAAACGCTGCAAAAACCGACGATGAGCAGAGAAATCCCTGCAAAAAAAGTTCCCTTGCTTTTTCAGATTTATCCATCGTACACCTCACTGTTTTTCCAGCAGCAGCAAGAATTCCGTGTTGCCGCTGCCGCCTTTCACGGGCGATTCGCAATCGGCGAGCGGCAAAAGTCCCGCCTGCGCCGCCGCATTTCGGATATCCCGCAGCACCTGCGCACGAATTTTCGCATCACGCACGATGCCGTTTTTGCCCACCGCACTGCGCCCCGCCTCAAACTGCGGCTTGACGAGCATCACCGCCTTGGCGTGCGGCTTCATCAGCGGCGGCAAAACAGGAAGAATATGTTTTAGTGAAATAAATGACGCATCGCACGAAACAAAATCAGCAGGCAAGCCCTCCGTGTCAGGGGGCAAATTGCGGATATCCATTCCGTCAAGTGCCAAAACCCGCGTATCTGCACGTAATTCGGGCGCAAGCTGATCATGCCCGACATCGACCGCCAAAACATGCGCCGCTCCGTTTTGCAGCATACAATCCGTAAATCCGCCCGTGGATGCGCCGATATCGAGGCACGAAAGCCCTGCCACCGAAAGCTGAAATTCCGCGAGCGCAAAAGCAAGCTTCAAACCGCCGCGCCCGACAAACGGCAGCGGATTCGTCACTTGCAGCACATCCGTGTCAGTGACATTTTGCGCGGGCTTCATGCACACGATGCCGTTGACCTTGACATTCCCCTCTGAAATCGACGTTTTTGCGCGATTTCGCGTTGCGCACAACCCGCGCATCACAAGCGCATTATCGAGCCGCTCACCCATTGAGATTTTCCTTTACAAAGCGCACCATGCCGTCTGCGGTCAGCCCGACCTTTTCGAGACACCGTTCCACCGACGCATGACGCACAAATCCGTGAATGCCGTTGTGCCGATATTTTCCGTGAAAATCCGCTTCGAGCAGCATACCCGCGAGCTTTTCGCCCACGCCGCCGACCTCGTCGCTTTCCTCGAAAAAGAACACATTTTCGTAAGTTTTCGCAATATCCAGAACATCCTGCTCAATCGGCCAGATGGCTGTCAGACGAAGAATGCCGCAGGGAATCCCCTCTGCTTTCAGCTTTTCCGCCGCCTCAGCCATACGGCTGCTGATTCTGCCATAGGACACGAGCAGAGTCTTTTCGCCCTTTGTATGCGAATACGTTGTATTTGCTTGCATTTCAGGTGATTTTTTTGATACTCTCCCTCTCGGATACCGCACCGCCGCAAGCCCTTTATCCTCACGAATCGCTTTGCGCAGACACAGCACAAGTTCTTCGTAAGTTGCGGGCGAATACACCTTGATGTGCGGGATCGCGGTCAGCATGGGGACATCGAAAATGCCCTGATGCGTTTCACCGTCCTCGCCAACGATGCCTGCGCGATCGACGCCCAGCACCATATGCAGCCCCTGTATCGAAACGTCGTGCAGCAGCTGGTCGTATGCGCGCTGCAAAAACGTCGAATATACGGCAAAAACAGGTATCATCCCCTGCGTTGACAAGCCGCCGCAGAACGTCACCGCATGCTGTTCGGCAATGCCGACATCGAAAAATCGCTGCGGATATGCCGCGCTGAAAAATTGCAGTCCGGTGCCGTATTTCATCGCTGCCGTCACCGCACAGATGCGCTTGTCATCCTTCGCAAGGCGCACGAGTTCTCTGCCGAACACCGTCGAAAAGCATTCATCTGTTGAGATTTCGGGGTTCTTCGATTCCACGTCGATGCGCGGGATGCCGTGATACTCACCGGGATTTTCTTCGGCAGGCGCATAACCCTTGCCCTTTTTCGTGCGGACATGAACCAGCACGGGTCGCTCATAGCTTTTGGCGACTTGCAGCACCTCATCCAGTTCCGCGATGTCATGACCATCCACGGGACCGAGATACACAAAGCCCAGATCCTCAAACATGGTCATCTGCTCAATATTCTGGCGCACTTTATCCTTGGTATTCTTCAGCACGCCCGCGATCGGCTTGCCCACAACAGGCATTTTGCCAAGCGCACGTTCGACTGCCCATTTCGTCTGGACATAGCCCGTGCTGGTGCGGATTTCGGAGAGATATTTTGCGACAGAACCGACATTTTTCGAGATCGCACACTCGTTATCGTTGAGAATGACGATCAGATTGCTGCGCGTTTTGCCGCCGTTATTGAGTCCCTCAAAAAACATTCCGCCCGTGGCTGCGCCGTCACCGACCACTGCCACCGCATAGTTTTTGCTGCCGCGGATCCGAAACGCTTCGGCAATGCCGCACGCCGCCGAGACTGCTGTACTGCTGTGACCTGTGATAAACGCATCGTGGGGCGATTCACAGGGCTTCGGAAAGCCGGAAATGCCGCCCTCCTGCCGAATGGTCTGAAACTCCTGCAAACGTCCTGTCAGGATCTTGTGCACATAAGCCTGATGCCCAACATCCCAGACGATGCGGTCATCGGGAGAATGAAACTGTCTGTGAAGGGCAAGCGTCAGCTCCACCACGCCGAGATTCGACGCGAGATGCCCGCCCGTATGCGTAATCGTCTGAATCAGCAGCTCCCTGATTTGCTCGCAAAGCAGATTGCATTGCGGTACGGAAAGTGCTGCAAGGTCATCGGGGAGCTGCATCTGTTCCAGAGATACCGCTTCCGACGCGTCAATTAAACTTTCTTTGCTCATTTTTCACTCCGTCACGCAAAAATCAAAATTGCCGTGCAAGCAGAAATGCAGTCAATTCGCGCAAAAACGCCGTATTCGGCAGCGTGTCGAGAATCTGCATCGCTTCTTCGGTGAGGCTTGCCGCTTTCGCCTTTGCCTGCTCCAGACCATAAAGGCTCACGAACGTGTTTTTGTTCTGCTCCACATCGCTGCCGATGGGTTTGCCGAGTGCAGTCTCATCCGCGGTGACATCCAGAATGTCATCCACGATTTGAAACGCAAGCCCGATTTTTTCTGCGTATTTTTCCGCAGCTGCGATGGTTTTCTCATCCGCACCCGCCGCGATGCATCCCATGCGGCACGCCGCAATAATCAGCGCACCGGTTTTGTAGGCATACATCTCCTCAAGTTCGGAAAGTGTCACATCTGTGCGGTTTTCGTTTTGCAAGTCGATTTGCTGACCGCCGCATGCACCATATAATCCGCCTGCCTTGGCAAGCTCTCTGACCAATGCGATTTTTCTCGTATCATCAATGTTTTTCGATTCCGCGATCCACGCAAAGGGCATCATCATCATGGTGTCGCCCGCGAGCAGTGCCGTTGCCGTTCCAAACGCAATGTGGCACGACGGTTTTCCTCTGCGAAGGGCATCGTTATCCATTTCAGGAAGATCGTCGTGAATCAGCGTGGAGGTGTGATACAGCTCCAGCGCACAGGCGGCAGGCAGTACCATATCATCATTTCCACCGCAGATACGGCAAAATTCGAGTGCAAGCATCGGTCTGATGCGTTTGCCGCCCGCCTCCAGCGAATAGCACACCGCATCGAGCAGTTTTCTTTGGGCACAGTCCGTTTTTTGGGGCAGCAGATTTTCAAGGGTCTGCTCGATCAGCCGAATGTCGTCAGCCATTTGCTGTTTCATGATATCCTGCGTCATGATATCACTCCGTTTCCGTGTTTTTCGTGTATTCCGTGACGGTCAGTTTCGCTTTCGCAAGTTCCTCCTGACACGCCGCTGCAAGCTTGGCGCCCTCACCGTAAAGTGCCACCGCCTGCTCCAGCGGAAGTCCGCCTTTTTCAAGCTGTTCCGTGATTTCCGTCAGCTTCTGCATACCTTCTTCAAAGTTCATGAGGCTTCTCCTTATCCGCATCGACTGTCTGCACCACTGCCTGACAGCTTCCCTGTGCAAACCGAATGGTCAGGGTATCTGCGGGTCTTATTTGCGCGGCGGAATGGATGAGCCCGCCGTTTTTGTCGTAAACAAGGGAATATCCGCGTTGCAGGATCGCAACAGGGCTGACGGTTTCGAGCCGTCCGCACAGCATTTCCCACGCCTGCTCCTTTTGTTGGAGCGTATGCGTCATTGCAGTTTGGAATCGACGCATCAGCGAAGAAAATCGTTCTTCCTGAAGAACAACCTGCCTGTCCACCGCCTGTGCCTGCAATCGTGCAGAAAGGCGGTCAAGCTGATTCTGTTTTTGCTCGCAGATACTCAAAAATGCTCCATCCAACCGTTTCTGATACAGTGAAACGGTCTGCACAAGCCCGCGGATATCGGGCACGGCAAGCTCTGCCGCTGCGGATGGCGTCGGAGCGCGCAGATCTGCTACTTCATCGGCAATGCAGTGGTCGGTTTCATGCCCCACCGCGCTGATGACGGGCACGGGCGACCGATACACCGCATGTGCAACGATCTCCTCCTGAAACGCCGACAAATCCTCTGCCGAGCCGCCGCCGCGTCCCATGAGAATCACATCGCAGCCGTCCTGCCCAGCGATTTGCAGTGCATCGGCAATCGACTGCGGTGCCTGCTCGCCCTGCACCAGACATGGGTACACACACACTGCCGCGAGGGGATATCGCCGCTCCAGAATTTGCAGCATATCGTGCTTTGCCGCACCGCTTGCCGAGGTCACAATGCCGATTTTCTTCGGCAGCGGCGGCACGGGGCGTTTGTGTGATTCATCGAAATATCCCAGTTTTGCGAGTTTTTCGCGTCGTTGCTTGAGGGCAAGTGCCGTCGCGCCCACCCCATCGGGCTGCAAATCCGTGACGTTGAGCTGATAGACCCCCGACGGCTCATAGACCGTGACCGACGCCTGCACCAAAACGTGCATCCCGTCAGACGGGGTGAATTTCAGCCTTGCCGCGTGCGAGCGAAACATCACCGCGCGAATCGTCGATTCCTCATCGCAGACCGAAAAATAGCAATGTCCCGAGCTGAAATTGCACTTGAAATTCGAGATTTCCCCGCGCACCAGCACCATCCGCAAATTGGAGTCGCCTTGCAGACGCATCGAGACATAGCGGTTCAACTGACTGACCGTTAAAATTGACATAAATGTATCTCCTGAATAGCAGCGAAAATCGCCGTGCCTGCGGCATTATCGCAGGAAAACGCAGGCTGTGCGAATGCAGTCTCATAGGGCAGTGCCGAGAGCGCATCCCGAATCAGCTTGTCCGACATCACGCCGCCTGCAAACAAAACCGCCGTTTGCCCCGTTTGCGCTGCCGCAGATTTGGTCATCTCGGCAAGCACAGCGGCAATGGTGTTGAGGCAAAATCTTGCGACATCAGGCGCAGATTCGCCCTTTTTCAGCATCGTTTCACACTGATTCTGCAAGCCCGAAAGCGAACAGCAGCCGTCCTTCAGCGTCACCTTTGCATGACGCTTGGAATCGCTTTGCATGGCGATTTTTTCAAGCTCTGCACCGCACGGAAACTGCAGCCCGAGCATCAGCCCGACTCTGTCCACCGCCTGTCCCGCTTTCAAATCCAGCGACTGCGACACAGGTGTGATAATGAGTGTTCTGTCCTTGTCAGGCGTACAAAGCACACAATCTGTCGTTCCGCCGCTGACATGAAATGCCAGAAACGGTGTGCGTAACGGTTCTGTCCAATCGAGTTTCCTTGCCGAATACAAAGCGGCAAGGATATGTCCCATCTGGTGCGATGTCTCGTGCAGGGGCACATTTTTCGCAGCCGCGAGCATTCGTGCAGTGCCCTGCCCCGCGAGAAAACACGGCATATACGAACCCTCTGCGGAGCGCGGCGTCGTCGAGACACCGACTGCATCGAAATCGCAGCCTGCCTCGGCAAAAAGCTGCTCCATCAGCGCAGGCATCTGCCGCACATGATGAAACACCGCATCGCTCTGACGCAGCCCTGCCTGTCCCTCAGGCACGGGCAGCAGCTTTTTCTGCTGGATGACCGTCTGCGTCTGCGTGTCAAACATCGCACAGGAGGTGGTATAATTGCTGGAATCAATGCCGAGCAGTCTCATGCCTGCTCCGCATGGTCACGGGCATATGCGCCCAAAAGCCCGTTGATGAAGCCCACATCTTCCTGATATGTATAATTCTTCGCAAGCTCCACCGCCTCGTTGATGGCGGCATTCTGCGGTGTACCGTCGTCGTAGAGGATCTCATAAAGCGCAATGCGCAGAATGGCGACGTTCAGCTTGGGAATTCGGTTGAGCGCACGCGTTTTGCTGTACTGTGCAATGATGCCGTCCAGTTCTTCGGCGTGTGCAAGGGTACCGTCCACCAGTTCGCGCACCTGATCGTTGACGATGACCTCGTCAATTTCCTCAGCGATGGCGTAGAGTTCTTCGATTGAGTCGTCGCGCAGCAGCTTTTCAAACATCAGCTTGAATGCGCTGTCGCGGATTTCGCGTCTTGACATATTTTCTTTTCCTTTCGCGGCGGGCATCAGTTTTCAAATGCGATGCCTGCGGCAACCACATGAACTTTCGAGACCACAACACCTGTCATGTTCTGGACATTTTCCTTGACGGCACGCTGTACCTGCTCGGCAACCTTCTGAAGACGGACACCGTTCATCAGGATCAGCTGCAGCGTGATGGCGACGGTATCGCCTGACACTTCGAGCTGCACGGGCTGCACGGTGCGCAGAATCGACTTCTTCGTTTCCGCAAGCGATTCCACACCCTCGACTTCAAGGGCGGCAACCTGTGCGATGGAGCGAATGACGTTTTCGGAAATCTTGACGTTTCCTGCAGTTTTTGGTTTGCTTGGATACTGATTGCTCATAAATACATCTCCATTTCTCTGGCGATTCGATTGATTGTGGGGGACGGCACCGCAAAAGCAAAGCTGCATTCGCAGGCTTGCACCGCCCTGAATTTATACATATTCTATTATAGCAAATTTTTCGCCGCAGTACAACCTTTTTTTGAAAAAAACCTGAAATCTCCGAAAAAAGTTTTCGGTTTTGGGGGATTCGCTGTCTTTTCGCGCCGTTTTTTATGCAAATGGATGTATATTTTCCGACGGAATCAATTTGCGGGAACCCCCAAACAGAGTTCCCGCATCCAACTGACTATCCAACGATCACAGTATCATACCATCACACTTTGTGCAGCCCGTTCACGAGACGCTGCCTGTTTCCACAGGGGCATTGCCTGCCGCCACTTCAAAAATCCGAATGCCCTCCGCAGGCACCTGCGCCTCAGTCAGCACAATGTCCTTGATTGCTGCCGCCTGCGCAGGCTCCAGTCCGTTGCTTTCCACCACGATTTTCGCACTGCTGTCGTCCAGATATACCACACAATCTGAAAATCCCTGCGCCAGAATCAGCGATTCGATCACACTTTCACTCTCGATCTGCTTGGAAATGCTCACGGCATCAATCGCGTTGACCACCATTTCATCCTCGCTCAGATCGCCACCCCCGATGATGCTTTGCAGCGTTTCTACGGCATTGTCGCGGCTTGTCTGCTTTTCAAGGCGTGCCTGCGCGAAATAATCGGCATTGGACGCGGCATTCACAAGTTCTGCGGCACCGTATGCCTCCAGATCTTCCCCTGCCCCGACCGCTGCTGCATCGACTGCATCCTCCTTTGCTGTCGGCACAAGCGACTGCTGCCCCTGCGGCATCAGCGATGTACCGTCGGCAAGCACATAGTTGAGATACACTGCGATGCCGAGGATCAGCGTGAGACAGCTCAGGATGATCTGTCTCTTTCCGATAATCAATGTTGGTTTTTTCATAGTAAAATCGCTCCTTTCAAGATATGGGCGCTGCAATCTGCCGCCCGACGAACACCCGTGATGTCGGTATGCCCATTACCGTGGACACCGCCCGAATCACACGCTCCTGCACTGCCGCACTGCCGCCCCCCGTGCATAAGACCGCCACACCTGTCACCTCGGGGCAGCGCGTTTGCGCCACCAGTGCCGACTCACTGCCGTTGCTGCGCGTGATGACCAGTGCCGTTTCGCTCTGCCTGCCCGTGCCGTTTTGCGATGCCCGCACCTCCTCCGCGTAGACCTGTTCAGCGGTGCCGCTGACACTCACCATGACCGTCGCCTGCCCCACACCGTCCATCTCCGAAAGCAGCAGCGCAAGCCGCGATTCTGTTTCGGATACAAAATCTCCGCAGTCTGCGGCACGATCCATTGCAGGTTTGGTGGGATGCTCAGCATTGCCTGACTTTGGCAGCAGCTCGGACAGCAGCAGCAAAGCCATCGCGGAAAGCCCCAGAAGCAGCACGATGCGTCCACCGCCTGCACCGTCTTTACTGTTTCTTTTCCACCACTTCATCAGTCGTTCCATGCACTTCACGGTATCGCCTCCTCCTGTGCCATGTCTGTGATCGGAACCTCCCCGCCAAGCCACTCCCGCAGATAGACCGCAGCAGTGAGGCTGTATTCAGCGACTGCAACCTCATCTATCACTATGCCGCCGTCGGGCTGAATATGCACGGAAACCGACTGCACCTCACAATTTACATGATGCGCGGCGAGTTCCTGCTGCAAACGTGAACGAATGCAAGCCCCGACTGCCTCCGCCTGCGCCTCTGCCGCCGCTTCTGTGATATCCTGCGTGATGTCAGCCTGCGGCACGATGCTTTCAGGCAGCGACAAATCTGCGCCCACCAGCGGACGAAGCATCGCCGTCAGAAGCAAAGCGGCAAACAGAATCCGAATCTGACGCCCATATTTCTCCATCGGCAAAAGCCCCTCGGCAAGCGTCAGACCCAACGAAGTCATGCACGCACACAGCACTGCCGTCTGCACGGATTCCATATCCTCCCCCCTTTCGGCGCATCATGTTCCCATGAGCAGCAACAGAATCGCCGTTGAAAAAATCAGCATGATGCCATATGTCACGAGCATCGCAAACGCCGCAGACAGCACCTCATCGGCATCGGCACAAAGCCGCCGCATCGAATCGGTGCCTGCAAGCTCGGCAGCAATGCCCGCGATGTGAAATGCCGCACGATAACAAATCGCAGAGAGCAGCGGCGGCAGCAGCAGCCACACGATTGCCAGGATCCCCAGCACACCCGTGCCGTTTTGCAGCAGCCGAATGCTCCCCTGCACCGTGCCGTATGCATCGGACACCGCACCGCCGACAATCGGGATCAGCCCTGACGTCAGCAGCCGCACGGTTTTTGACGCAAGACCGTCTGCCGCATCGGCAACAAAGCTGCGCACCGAGAGAATCGCAGCAAAAAAAGCCATGAGCGTCGCCAGCGACCATGTCACCACCCGACGAATGCCCTTCACAAGCCCTCCAAGCCGCAGATGAGGATTGACAGCATCTGCCGCACCGAGCGCAGCAGCAGCTTTCATCAGCGGAAACAACAGCAAAGACGTCAGCTGTTCCACAAACTCGGTGAGCATCAGCAGCACGGCATGATAGGTCGTGCCCGATGCCACCGCCCCCCCTGCCGCCAGAAATCCGCTGAACACAGGAATAAACCCGCCCATGAACACATCGCCCGCAGTGAGTGTGCGTGCGGTGCGATTCAGGCAATCACAAAGCGGCGATGCCGCCGCGCCCACGCAAATCAGCGTGCAAAGCGTATCGAACAATCCGCGCATACCGCCGCACGATGCCGTATCACTCATGCCCTCAAATGCCGCCGCAAGCAGTGTCAGCGTCAGCAGTGACGACAAAAGTGCCGCAGGTGCTTTGATTTCCGTGCGCAGGGTATCCCAAGCCGCTTGCAGCCACGCCGTCGGCGGCACTTCAAGCACCGACGATGGCTCCTCTGCACGAATGCCTTGTGTCTCCAACACCGCTGCCGCCTCTGCGGGGAGTTCCAAATCCGATGCAGCGTTTTCAAGCACGTCCATGCCCTCTGCATTCGCACGCAGGCACGGGAAGATCGCAAGACACACCCACAAAGCAAGCAGATACCGGATCAGTGTTGTTCGCATGATCTCCTCCGTTTCAGGCGGCAAGCAGCGACTGCACCACGCCAAGCATCGACGAGACCAGCGGCAGCGCAAGCAGCAGAAGTGCGGCTTTTCCCGTCATCGTCACGGCACAGGCAAGTGCGGATTCGCCCGCATCTTTGCAGATTTCAGCGGCAAGTTCGGTGACGATGCACACCCCTGCCCCCTTCGAGAGCGCGGCGGTTTCATCTGCGGTGAGCCCCCCTGCGGCAAGCAGAAGATCCATGCGCTCCAGCATCGGGGTCAACGACAGCACAGCAGCAGCCGTCAGACCGACACAAAGCAGAAGCGTCAGCAGCATTGCCTGTTCGGCGGCAAAACGCTGCAAAACCTTCGCAAGCATCACCGCCGTGAGCGACAGCCCTGCCACCTGCACCGCCGTCACCACAGCCCGAACACCGATTTCACGGTGTCAAACAAATCGCGTATCTGCGTAATTATCATCATCAGCACCACAATCAGACCTGCAAGTGTTGTCAGCATCGCCTGTTCCTCGCGCTCAGCGCGTTTCAGCACGAGATTCAGCACCGCCACGATGATGCCGATGCCCGCAACCTTGAAAATCAAATCAATATCCATTGCACGCCTCATATTTCCGTCACAAAAGCATAATCACCAGAAAAATCCCCGTCAGCACGCCCATGCTGCGATACAGCCTTGCTTTGCACGCCTGCTCCGCCTCTGCCGCCGCACGCAGCCGCGATAATCGCCCGCTGCAAAGTGAGATCGCAGAAAGCTGTCCCGATAGTTCCGTGCGTCCCAGACTTTCGCCAAGTGTTTGCAGGATCTCCCGTTCATCTGCGTCCAAATCGACGTCATTCAACAACGCATCCTGCCACGATCTCGGATAATCGGCGCAGTTTCTCGCTGCCGCCTGTAAAAATCCAAGCGATGCAAAATCCTGCCGCTGCGAAAGCGATGTGAGCAAATCAGGGATGGTCGGCAGCAAAAAGGTCAGTTCGGCGGCGATCGCATCGCATAGCTGTTCGAGCAGTCGAAGCTGTTTTGCACGCATTTCCGTATGTTTTGCCGCATAATTCCCAGCAAGTGCCGCCGCCGCCAGCACCAGCACATATGCAACCGCCCGCATCAGAGCGCGTGTCCCACGCAATGCAGCGACATGACCTGTCCGCACTGCGCCCCTGTGCCGAGCATTGCCGTATAGCTGAACGCATTTGCATCCAAAAGCCGCTTGATCTGCGGCCGCGCATAGAGCTCCGCGATGCTCCCCGCGTGCGCTGACGCCACCAGATGCACGCCCGTATGCAGTGCGGGCAGCAGAGCCTCGGTTTCCTTTGTGCCGCCGAGTTCATCGCAGACAAGCACCTCAGGTGACATGACACGCACCGCTGTTTCGATTCCACACGATTTCGGAAATCCCGCATATACGTCGGTCTGCACGCCCATGTCAAATGGTGATTCCCCATGCTGCATCGCGGCAAGCTCACTGCGCTCGTCAATCACGCTGACACGATATCGCTCGCCGAGAATGCGGCACAAATCGCGCAAAATAGTGGTTTTCCCTGATGTCGGTGCGCCCGCGACCAGTAACCCACAGAGCGACTGTCCAAACACCTTTTCCGCCAGCGATTCCGCACAGCCGCGCATTTCGCAGGCGATGCGCACATTCATCCCACTGATGTACCGCAGCGCCTCGATTTTGCCTTCCTTCATTACCGCGGTTGCACAAAGCCCCACGCGGCATCCTCCTGCGGCGGTCACAAAGCCCTGACGAATCTCCTCCTGATAGCTGTGTATGGAATGTTCGCAGACGCTTTGAAAAACAGTATCCAGAATCAGACGGCTCACAGGGATTCCCTCGGCGAACAGGCGCGTATAACCGCCCGTTTTTGTCAGGATGTGAGCCTGTCCGCCGCTGATGATCTGCAATGGTCTCCCTGCCCGCAGTCGAATCTCCTGCACACGTATCTGCTCGCTTTTCGGTATTTTTGCAAGCGGCTCGGCAATCACAGCGGGAAAAAATGGCAGCATTTTTTCATAACTGCTTGTTCGCATGACGATGTCCCCTTTCGATTTCCTGTTTTATCCTATGCGGCGCAGGGACAAGATATGCCACAGCACAAAAAAAGACCGCCCCACGTTTCCGTGGAACGGTCTTTTATTCGCATTTTCGATAGAATCAATATCCGCCGATATTGCCTGTGCTGTCCGCGTTGAAGAACTGATTGCTGCTTTCGGTGTAGTAATCGTTCTCTCCGAGGGAAGTGAAATCCTCGTCCTCGGGGTCAGGCAGTCTCGCACCGCAAACGCCGCAGAATATCTGTTTTTCGCTGTTCTGTGCATCGCATTTCGGGCACATTTTGTAGCCGCGCAGCGTGTTCAGCTCAAACTTCATCTTTTTGATACGACGGCGACGAGCATCAATGTCATCGCACAGATCACGGAATACCGCAGGATCTTCGTCGGGATTCTTGTAATATTTTTTGCCCAGATCCGCAAAGATCTCGACAATACGTTCCTCCTCGTAGAGGATTTTCCGCTTCAAATTGTTGACTTCAGAAATGTTTGAGATTTTTTCGGTGGCATTTCTGCCTGTATCTCGAATCGAATCCAGCACTCCCATAATCACACACTCCTAATCATAGGAAAAACGACACAGTTTCTGCATTTTTCCAGAATATATAGTACCAAGATAAGCGATACAAAAATGATTTCATTTTTGTCAATTCGCCCATATGCCTATACTCCAATTATACACGATTTTTGCAAAATGTCAAGGGGATAGGCACAGATTTCGGCGTTTTCATACAAAATGGTTGTGATTTTACAGCAGTTTACACAAAAGGACTCCGCAGGGATTCTTTTCGATTATTCGTACACATCATCGCAGGACAAAACCTCGATGTTGTTTGCCTGAAGCACCGCAAGACACTTTTCTTCGTCATCCACGCGGAAAATCACATGGGCGCTCTCAGCACTGCGGCTCACAAATGCATACATATACTCCACGTTGACATCGGCGCGGTTGAGCGTTTGCAGCACATCGGCAAGCCCGCCCGGACGGTCAGGGATTTTCACGCCCACCACATTGGTGACGGTGATGGTACATCCTGCACTCTTCAGCACCTCGATGGCGAAATCGGGCTTGTTGACGATCAGGCGGAGAATCCCGAAATCTCTGGTATCTGCAAGGCTCAGCGAACGGATATCGACACCCGCATCGCCCAAAAGCTGGGTGACGGCTGCAAGCCTGCCGGGACGGTTCTCGATGAAAATAGAAATCTGACGAATGAACATGAAAATCCTCCTCTCTCAGTGGAGCTTTCTGCGGTCGATCACATGGACGGATTTGCCCTCGGTGCGCGGAATGGTTTTGGGTTCCACCAGTGTGATCTTCGCCTGAATGCCCAGTGTCGTGTGAACAGCCTCGCGGATGCGCTTGGTCTGCTCCTCCAGATTGCCTACGGTATCGGTGAACATATCGGGCGAAATCTCGACCTGGATCTCAAATGTGTCGTTGTTGTTGACACGGTCAACAATGATCTGATAATACGGTGCGGTGTTGCCGAGTGACAGCAGCACGCTCTCGATTTGCGACGGGAACACGTTGACGCCGCGGATGATCAGCATATCATCGCTTCTGCCCGCGGGTTTTTTCATCTTGATAAAGGTTCTGCCGCAGGAGCAGACACCGCGCTCCAGTGTGACGATATCTCTTGTGCGATAGCGGAGCATCGGGAAAGCTTCCTTGGAGATGCAGGTAAAGACCAGTTCGCCCTGTGCGCCCTCGGGCAGCACCTCGCCCGTGTCGGGGTCGATGATCTCGGGGATGAAATTATCCTCGTTGATGTGCATTCCGGTCTGTGCCGAGCATTCAAACGCGACACCGGGGCCCATAATTTCAGTCAGCCCGTAAATGTCCATTGCCTTGATGCCGAGCTTTTCCTCGATATCATGACGCATTTCCTCTGTCCACGGCTCTGCACCGAACAATCCTGCGCGCAGTTTGATATCATCCTTTGTGACGCCCATTTCAGCCATTGTTTCCGCAAGGCTCAGCGCATAGGACGGTGTGCAGCAGATGAATGTCGAACCGAAATCCTTCAGAATGTTGATCTGCTGCTTGGAATTGCCCGTTGAAACGGGAATGACCGTCATGCCGACCTTTTCTGCGCCGCCGTGAATGCCGAAACCGCCCGTGAACAGCCCGTAGCCATACGAAACGTGCATGAAATCGGTGTTGTCGGCACCTGCGGCGGTCAGGGCTCTCGCACAGCATTCAGACCACATTTCAAGGTCATTTGCCGTATAGCCCACCACGATTTTTTTTCCTGTTGTGCCGCTGGATGCATGCACACGCACCACCTGATTCATCGGCACTGCAAACAGTCCGTAGGGGTATGTGTCGCGCAGATCCTGCTTATATGTGAACGGCAGCTTGTGCAGATCCGCGATGCTCTGAATATCCTCGGGGCGCACGCCTGCCTCGTCCATACGGTCGCGGTAAAGCGGGACATTTTCATAAACGCGGCGCACGGTGCGCATCAGGCGGTAACTCTGGAGCGTTTCCAGAGATTTCCTGTCCATGCACTCGATTTCCGCATTCCAATATCGTTCCATTACAGTGCCTCTCTGCCAAGCGCGAATGCCTTGCGGTTCATCTCAATGAACTTTTCGGGCACACACTGATTCAAAGCTTCCTGCCAGACATCCTCATCAAATTCCATTTTCTTGGAAACAACGCCCATCAGCACCACGTTGGATGCCTTTGCACTGCCTGCCTGTTCTGCAAGCGAAAGTGCATCGACTGCGGTGACGTCGATGTCCATGCCCTTCAGCTTTTCGACGATCTCCTGCGGATAAGCAGCCGCACCCGTGATGACAGGCATCGGGTCGAGCGTTTGGGTGGAGGTGACGATCTTGCCGCCCTTTTTCAGGCAGGATGCCCAACGAGCCGCTTCCAACAGCTCAAACGAGATGATGACATCAGCTTCACCCTTTTCCACAACGGGCGAATACACGGCGTCACCATATTTGACATATGTGACCACAGAACCGCCGCGCTGCGACATTCCGTGTACTTCACTGACCTTTACGGCAAAGCCTTTCTGCAAAAGCACATTGCCGAGGATTCGGCTGGCAAGCAGGCTGCCCTGTCCGCCGACACCGACGATCATAATTGATTTCGTTTCCATATCTTATACCTCCGTTTTTTCGGATTTATGATTCATTTTGCGCATATTCGTCATTTCTGAATCGCACCGAACTTGCACAGTTCTTCGCAGATGCCGCAGCCGACACACTGGGTGTGGTCGATGCAAGCCTTTCCATTCTTCATCGAGATGGCAGGGCAGCCCAGCTTCAGGCACATTTTGCAGCCCTTGCACTGTTCGGTATCGACATGAAGCGGTGCATTGTGCTTGACATATTTCAGCAGTGCGCAGGGACGGCGGCTGATGATGACAGAAGGCTCATCCACAGCGAGTTCTTCGAGAATCGCCTGCTCCATTTCGGCAAGCTTATAGGGATCTGCGACGCGCACGCGCTTGATGCCGATGGCATGGCAGAGGGCTTCCAGATCCACGGCAGCAGCAGGATCGCCCTTGAGGTTTTTGCCAGTCGTCGGGTTCTGCTGATGACCGGTCATGCCCGTGATGGAGTTATCAAGGATGATGACGGTCGAATTGGATGCGTTGTAAGCGACGTTGACAAGGCTGTTGAGACCCGTGTGCATAAAGGTGGAATCACCGATGACTGCAACGCTCTTGCCCTGCGATTCTTCGCCGCGCACCTTGTTGAAGCCGTGCAGGCACGAAATCGAACTGCCCATGCAGATGGTCCAATCCATTGCGCAGAGGGGCTGTGCCGCACCAAGGGTATAGCAGCCGATATCGCCCGAAACACGGATCTTGTGCTTTGCCAGATTGTAGAACACGCCTCTGTGCGGGCAGCCTGCACACATCACAGGCGGACGGATCGGAAGCTGCTCGGGATAATTGGTGACATCAGGCGTCTTGCCCAGCAGTTTTTCTGCGATGATGACCTGATTCAGCTCGCCGATGCAGCCGAAGATCTCCTTGCCCTTGCAGGCAATGCCCAGATTCTTCGCGTGGGATTCCAGAATGCCGTCCAGCTCCTCAATGACATAAACGGTCTTGCATTTTGCAGCAAAATCGAGGAAAAGCTGATTCGGCAGCGGGTTTGTCATGCCGATCTTCAGATAGTTGACGGTATCGCCCAGTGCCTCTTTCGCATACTGATAAGCGGCACCGCAGGTGATGACACCGATCTCCGCGCCGTTGTCCTCGATCTTGTTGACAGGAGCGGTCTCCGCATAAGCGATCAGCTTTTTGGTGCGCTCCTCCACGACAACGTGTCTGCCCTTTGCAAATGCGGGCATCATGACATATTTTGCGGGATTCTTCTCGTAAGGTTTCAGTTCTTTTTCCTGTCTGGGAAGCTGTTCCACGGCGCTCTGGGAATGAGCGACACGGGTGGAGGTACGCACCAGAACAGGGGTATCAAACTGCTCGGAGATCTCATAGCCGAGCATCGCAAAATCCTTGCATTCCTGCGAATCGGAAGGTTCCAGCATCGGCACCTTGGAGGCGATGGCATGATGGCGCGAATCCTGTTCATTCTGGGAGGAGTGCATACCGGGATCATCGGCAACCGCAATGACCAGACCGCCGTTGACACCCGTATAGGATGCGGTGTAAAGCGGATCGGCAGCAACGTTCAGACCAACGTGCTTCATTGCGGCAAACGCTCTTGCGCCCGCAAAGCAGGCACCCAGCGCAGATTCGACTGCAACCTTCTCATTCGGCGCCCATTCTGCATAGACTTCGTCATACTTCGCAATCGTCTCGGTGATCTCCGTGGAAGGAGTGCCCGGATAGCTGGATGCAAATCGGCATCCTGCCTCGTAAAGACCTCTTGCGAATGCTTCGTTTCCAAGCATCAGCTTTTTCATAATTTGAACCATTCCTTTCAAAATGTGTATTTCCTGTATGGATAAAAATCGCGTCAATGCGTATTTTCCAATAGATATTCCGCAACGGCATCCTCGGTGTTTTTCCCGATGACCGCATCCGCCTGCGATTTCAGTCCCTCCGCAGCGTTTGCCACGGCAATTTTCCGATCGCATGCGGCAAACAGCGGCAGATCGTTGGCATTGTCGCCAAAACCTGTCACTGCATCAAACCCGTACATCGCCTGAATCCGACGAATTCCCTCACACTTGTTGGCTTTCTCCGCAGAGATCTCCAGATACCAGACATCTGCAAGGTACACATCGCGGTAATAGGAAAGTGTCAGTCCCTGCGTGGATTTCAGCAGTTCCACGACAGGCTGCAGCACGTTCTGCGGCGCACGCATCGTCACATAAACGGGACTGTGTCCGCGCAGTGCCGCAAGGCTTTCGACCTGATAAAACGGCTTCGCATAGCGGTCGCGGCGTTCTTCATAAAACTGCCGCATAAAATCGTTGGCAAGCGTTTGATAACAGCAGCGCAAGTCATCGTCCTCGGCACAGTAAACAAATCCGTGAACGCCCTGCTCCCGCATTGCATCGCAGACATTCAGAAACTGCGCAGATTCGATGGTTTCCGCGTGAATAATTCTCTTTGCGTCACCGTCATAAAGCAGTGCGCCGTTTTGCAGAATCATCGGCAGAGTGATCGGCAGTCCGCGCAGAATCGACAGCGTGGTGCAGTAAGTGCGTGCCGTTGCGACCGTGAACGGCAGCCCCTTGCGGAGCAGATCATTCAAAATCGCGTAGGTACGTGCAGAAAGTTCTGCATTATCGTTGAGAAGTGTCCCGTCCAGATCGGACACATACAGCCGACGTTCACTCACAGGCAGGTCTTACGGGAGCGTAAGCAATGCGAATTTGCGGCAGCGTTTCCACGGTCTGATAGGCGTTTTGCAGACCGTCGGGAAGTGACAGATCGTTTGTGCCGTCAGCGGGCGGTGCAAAAAGCCGCAGTATCAGATCGCAGGGTGCCGTGAGCGGATGCTCAAAAAACGCAGGCATCAGATCGACAAATTTGGTGTGCGGCGCCTTATAAAACCAGCGTCCGTTCAGTTCCAGCATATAATTTCCCTCGTCGCTAAAGGTCAGCTCACAAAAATGCGGATTTGCGTCGAAATGCATGGGGATCCCGATTCCATCGGCATCCTCTGCGCCGCCCCATCGCAGGGTGACAGGCAGCACTGCGGCATCTGTCTCCGTGATTTGCGGCAAAAACAGCTCATCGTGAATCCATCTGCGATATGCCGCAAGGATCGGCTGTGCGATGCCGCAGGCAGGGTTGTTGGCATCCTCGATCTCCAGTCCAAGTCTGCCGCGGTCGCGAAACTGATAAAAATTGATTGCTTTGAGCCACGGCTCCTGTTCTGCCTTGACCAGACGGAAAAATCCGTCCACCATCGCACACTGGTCATAGGGACCCGTCACATCGCCGTCAGCGTTGAATTCACTCATGACCATCGGTTTCGGCACGCCGCCGTTGAGTGCGGTAAACCTTGCAAACGATTGCTTGGTCAGCTCAAATATTTCCCGATAGCTGCATCGTTTGTGCGAGTAATTATCAGGCAGTGCGATATCATACGGCCAACCCCAGTGGAGTGCCATATATTTATCCACTGACCAGATATCGGCGGCGGGAATGGTTTTTGCAAACTCCGCCTCTCTGCCGATCTTTTCATCGCCGGAATTGTTGATGCCGTCGATGCAGATGATGGTCAGCACATTGGGCGCATGGGCGCGGATCACCTCGCTTGCGTGAACGAAAAATGACGCAACTTCGTCATATGTCGCACGCTTGTTGAACGAGAACCAGTTGCCCGTCGCCTCATGATTGAGCCGCAGCATCAGCCTGCCGTAAGGCTTCAGATCTTCGGCAATGGCAATCAAATGGTCATCGGACACATGAGGGTCGCAGGTCAGCGTGAGGGTAACATCCTGTCCGTGCCTGCGAATATCGCGCATCTGCTGAAAGACTGCACCTTCGCGGTCACCGATCAGCCCACCCGTATAGGGGAAATAATCGTCGTAGGGATAATCCCACTGGAACAAAACCTCCCTGTCGGCATAAGCTTCGCTTGCACGCTTCGGAAACGCTTCATCCAGCGGATAATAGCAATACATGATATTGACGCTGCGGTGCGGCCGCCCAAGCACTGTCAGGATATAATCCTGCGGAACATACTCGGCACGTTCGGAACCGTCGGTCAAATCAGCGGCACATCTCGCGGCACCCATATGGATGCGCGAAATCGTTGTTTCATTCATCGTAACCTCAAATCCGATCGGCACTGCAATCACAGAGCCGATTTCTCTCTATTCTCTTTTTATTCCGCAAAATAGCGGTCAAGCAGTTCGCGCTTGAGCTTCCACAGCGGCTCGGACAAATCCACGTAGTACGCATGCGGGTTCTCAAATCGCTTGACCTCATCCCAGATGGTGTCAAGCTGTACGGCGCAGTAGCTGCGGATCTCGGCAATGCTCGGCGACTGATACACGCAGACACCCTTTTCAAATACAGGGACCTGCAAACGCTTCGCTGTGAAATTCTCAAGCTTTTTGCGCTTATAGGTAAACTCGGGATCAAAAATGACATAAGGCTGCGTGTCGTCGATGACCTCATCAGCGAGTGTCATCACATCGGCGATCGCCATGCCTGTCTCGTTGTCAAACAGACGCCACGGGGTTTTGAATGCGGGATTGGTGATCTTCGCGGCGTTTTCCGAAAGCTTGATCTTCGGGATCAGCACCTCGGGATTTTCCTTAGTTCCCGCCGCAACCAGCTTATACACACCGCCGAACACAGGCTCGGAACGGGATGTCACCAGCCGTTCACCGACGCCGAAGCTGTCGATTTTTGCCCCCTGCACGAGCAGGTCGCGGATGATATACTCATCGAGCGAATTGGAGGCGACAATCTTCACCTCCGAAAGTCCCGCTTCATCCAGCATGATTCGCGCCTTTTTCGAGAGATACGCGATATCGCCGCTGTCGATGCGGATGCCCTGCGGCTTGTGCCCTGCCGCTTTCAGCTCCTGAAAAACGGTGATCGCATTGGGCACACCCGATTTCAGCACGTTGTAGGTATCCACAAGCAGTGTGCAGGCATCGGGATACACCTTAGCATAGGCGCGGAAAGCGTCAAGTTCGGTGGGGAAAAGCTGTACCCAGCTGTGAGCCATCGTGCCCAGAGCAGGCACACCGAATTCACGGTCGGAAATGGTGCAGGCGGTGCCTGCGCAGCCCGCGATATAAGCGGCTCTTGCGCCATAAAGCGCACCATCGCTGCCATGTGCTCTGCGCGAGCCGAATTCCATGACAGGTCTGCCCTCAGCGGCACGCACGATACGGCTGGCTTTTGTGGCAATCAGACTTTGGTGGTTGACGGTCAGCAGCAGCATCGTCTCGATAAACTGTGCCTGAATCGCCGGTCCGCGGACAGTCATCAGCGGTTCATTCGGGAAAATGGGCGTACCCTCAGGCATTGCCCAGACATCGCATGAAAAACGGAAGTCTGCAAGATATGCGAGAAATGCCTCGGAGAACATCTTTTTCTCACGAAGATACTGCAAATCCGCTTCGGTGAAGCGAAGATTCTGCAAAAATTCGATGACCTGCTCAAGCCCCGCAAAAATTGCGTAGCCGCCTTGATCCGGCACCTTACGGAAGAACAAATCGAAGCAGGTGACAGCTTCCGCCAAGCCGTTTTCCAGATAGCCGTTTGCCATTGTCAGCTCATAAAAATCCACCAGCATGGTGAGATTGCGGACAGCAAGCAGCGAATTTGCGTTCTGATTTGCCATAATCATTCAACCTTTCTTTTCTATGGCTGAAACCGCAGAAAAGCGAGCAGGTGCTTTTCGCACACATAACGAAAAGCACCGCCGTTTTCATCAGAATCAGCCGATCTCGACGATTTCGCCCATCTGGTCGCGGCCGCTGGAGACAGCGTTGGACTCGTCGGTGTCAATGTGCATGGCAAGCTTGAACTTCTCGGAAACACGGACAACCACATCACCGAGAATTGCTTTTCTGCCGTTGGTGTCGATCTTCACCCAGACGATCTGCTTGTCCTTCACGCCGAAAGCCTCTGCATCAGCAGGAGTCATGTGAATGTGACGCTTGGCAACGATGACGCCCTCAGAGATCTCAACTTCACCGCAGGGGCCGACAAGCTTGCAGCCGGGAGTGCCTGCCACATCGCCGGATTCGCGGATGGGTGCAGCAATGCCGATGGAACGTGCATCGGTTGCGGAAAGCTCCACCTGATCGGCAGGACGGATCGGTCCGAGAATGGAGACATTCTTCAGGGTGTTCTTGGGGCCGACGACGTCGATGCGCTCCTCGCATGCAAACTGACCGGGCTGGGAAAGGTCTTTTTTGTTGGTGAGAGCATGTCCCTCGCCGAACAGAACAGCAAGTGTTTCCGCAGTAACGTGTACGTGACGGGCAGAAGTTTCAACGATAAAGTTCATTTGGAATTACCTCCGAAAAAATAAATTTTGCCATATTTCTATGGGACATCATAGGCAAAAGCCTGTAGCCTTTTCTATTGTACTACAAAATCGGGATTTCGTCAAGTACCGCAGACAAAAAAAGCCGTGAATCTGCCTCCGTGCCGCGCAGATGAAAAACTAGCTGAAATCACAAAAACAAGTTGTAAAATTTAGGCAATATTACCCGATGCTTTTCTTGACTTTCTCGTGCAGATGTGATATAATATATTTCGGCGGTTTGTAAATTATGGTGATTATTTCGCTTGTATAAACCGTTTTATTACGGATCTCCGCGTTTTTCAGCGGATGTCAAAAAAGGAGAATGATATACCATGTTCAAGACATTTGACGAGGCAAAACAATTCTGCGCCGAAAAAGGCGTGAAAATGATTGACTTCAAAATGGTCGATATCGACGGCAGATGGCGTCATATCGCAATTCCTGAAAGCCGTTTTGTTCCCGAACTGATGGAATCGGGCATCGGCTTTGACGGCTCGAACTACGGTTTTGCCGCAGTCGAAAAGAGCGATATGATCTTCATTCCCGATTTGTCCAGTGCCGCTCTCGATCCGTTTGCACAGATTCCCACACTCTCCATGATCGGCGATGTTTACGTCATTGCAAGCCCGAATTATCGCTTTGATCAGGATCCCAGAAACGTCTCCAAACACGCGATCGAATATCTCAAATCCACGGGCATTGCCGACGAAATGATTATCGGTCCCGAATTTGAGTTCCATATTCTCGATTCTGTCGCTTACAGCACCAAGCCCAACAATATCAGCGTGGAAATGACTTCCGTCGAATCTGAATGGAGCAGCACAAACGGCTTCGACAACAACGGCGGCTATGTCACCCCCGCACACCGCGGCTATCATGCCGATCTTCCCAACGACCTCACCTATGACCTCCGCTCCAGAATCTGCATGATGCTGGAAGAACGCGGCGTCAAGGTCAAATATCATCACCACGAGGTCGGCGGCTCCGGTCAGGTGGAGATTGAAGTGGAACTGGGCGAAATGACCCAGATGGCGGATAACACCATGACCATCAAATACATCGTGAAAAATGCGGCTTTGCAGGAAGGCAAAACAGCTACCTTCATGCCCAAGCCGATCTATAAAGAAGCAGGCAACGGTATGCACGTTCATATGCTGCTGTTCAAGGACGGCAAGCCCGTTTTCTACGATCCGAACGGCTATTCCGAGCTTTCTGACACCGCACTGTATTTCATCGGCGGTCTGCTGAAGCATGCTGCATCGCTGGCAGGCTTCACCAACCCCTCCACCAACAGCTATAAGCGTCTGGTGCCCGGTTTTGAAGCGCCTGTCACCATCGGCTATGCAACCTCGAACCGCAGTGCCGTCATCCGCATCCCCGCTTATGCAAAATCGCCGTCGAAACGTCGTTTTGAACTGCGCTGCCCCGACGCGACCTGCAACCCCTACTACGCATATGCTGCCATTCTTATGGCGGGCATCGACGGCGTCAAAAACAAGATCGATCCCTCAAAGTGCGGCTGGGGTCCGTTCGACTTCAACCTTTACACGCTTTCCGATGAGGAAAAAGCAAAACTGCAGTCGCTGCCGAAAACACTCGACGAGGCACTGGATGCACTCGAAGCCGACCACGATTATCTGACCGCAGGCGGCGTATTCCCCGAACGTCTGATCGAGCTGTGGGTTGCGAAAAAACGTGCAGAGGGCAAGGAAATCACCCAGATGCCGCACCCCGCAGAGTTCGCAAAGTATTACGACCTTTAAGAACACCAAAAGGGAATCCCGCAGGGGGTTCCCTTCTTCTTGCAGATCAAGTTGTATCTGCGATATTTTCATCATGGAGGCTCTGCGGGCGCATTGGAAATGGAAACTGCATAATCAATGCATCGCAGATACAACTTTTTCGGCAGATTGAAGGAATCATGCAAGTGGTTTCCCTCCTGCGGCTCTGCAAATACCGCCGCAAATCCGCAAAAAAAACCATAAAAATTGCCGTCCGCCCTATTGACAGCACCCGAAAATTGTGCTATAATGCTCTACGGAAAAGCTGAGATGAAGCGAGTAACAAGGGTCACTGCTTTCAGAGAGCCGCTGTCAGGTGTGAGTGCGGCAGTAAGCCCCATGCGAAAAACACTTCGGAGCCTGCGGAAGAAAACGGCTTCGCGCCGCCATTAGAACCGCACGTTTATCGCGTCAAGATTTCAATGAGCGGATTGGAAACAATCAATTTGGGTGGTATCGCGGAAGGAAACCTTTCGTCCCATTGTTCGGGGGCGGAGGTTTTTTTGTTTTCCCCGCCTGATGCACGTTACAATATTTGAAGGAGGCTTGACTTTATGGAAAAGGATACCTTGAGAAAGCTCGAAATGCTCAATCAGATTTCCTTGACAGAATCAGAGAAAACCGACGTACTCGCATTTTTTGCGGCACGCGATGATGAACTTGCGGTACTCAATGCCGTCAATACGGACAATGTGGAGCGTATGGTTCATGTCATGCCCATTCTGACGGTTGTCCGCGAGGATATCGCCTCTCAGCCGTTCTCCCGTGATGAACTCCAGCAGGGTGCGCCCGATACCAATCAGGGTTACTGGTGCGTCCCCAGAGTCGTGGAATAAGCATAGGAGGTTGCGAAATGAAATTGTTTACTGCAAAAAATGATACTTCCGCGGCACGAAAGATCGTCGCGGATGACATGATGCTCACCAAAGATATGCCCACCGCGGCAGGCTCCAGAATGCTCGACGGCTACATGAGCCTGTTTGAAGCGGAAGTCATCACCCGCCTTTGCGCAAACGGATTCGGTATCTGCGGCAAGGCGGATGTCGGCGAATTTGCCATTGACCTGCTCGGCGAGACCTCATATTACGGCGCACCCACCGCTGACGGCAAACTGACCAATGCTTCGGCTGAAATTCTCAAAGCCGGCGATGCGTTTGCCGCGATCGGTCTGGATGTCAACGGCTCGATCCGCCGCGCCGCCGCACAAAACGGTCTGGTCAGCGTCAAGCCCACTTACGGCACGGTTTCCCGCTACGGCACGATCCCCGTTGCCTGCTCGGGTGAAACAGTCTGCGTGACTGCCAAATCTGCGGACGACTGTCAGGCAGTGCTGGATGTCATGGCAGGTCACGATGACAAAGACGGCACAAGCCTTTCGGATGCACAGTGCGATCAGATCAAATCAGCGGCAGGTGCAGCGAAAGCCGTCAAGCGTGTGGCGATGCTCAAATCGCTGACCGCAGGCATCGACGCTGAAACCGCTGCAAAGCTCGCAGCCGCAAAGGACAAGCTTGCGGCACAGGGCATCGAGATCAACGAAGTGGACGGCGAGATTTTCGCCTGCGCACGCATCGCATGGAATATTCTCATGAGCGCAGAACTTTGCAACAATGTCTCGCGCTATGACGGTGTCAAGTACGGATACCGCACCGAGAATTTCACCTGCATCGACGACCTTTACACCAACACTCGCACCGAGGCATTCGGTGAACTGCTGAAAACCACGATTCTGTTCGGTTCTGATTCGCTCTCCACCGAGAACTATTTCAAGGACTACGACAAAGCACTGCGCATCCGCCGCGTGATTGTCGAAGCGTTTGAAAAGCTGTTTGCCGACTATGATGCGGTTCTCGCGCCTGTCTGCTCCAAAGCCGCATACACCGAAAATGATGTTGCTGCTGATAAATATATCGCATTCAAAGAGAATCTCTATACCGCACCCGCTTCCATCACAGGTCTGCCCACAGTGGTGGCTGGCGGCGTACAGCTCATCGGAAAGGCGTTTTCTGAAAACGCACTGTTCGATGCCGCAAAAATCTTGGGTTAAGGAGGGCGATCACCATGAAATACGAAACCGTCATCGGTCTGGAAGTTCACGTTGAGCTTGCGACCCAGTCGAAAATTTTCTGCTCCTGCCACGCAAAATACGGTGCAGGCGCAAATGAACACGTTTGCCCTGCCTGCTGCGGTATGCCGGGTATGCTGCCCGTGGTCAACAAGCGCGTCGTCGATTTCGGCATGAAAGCCGGCATGATGCTCAACTGCAAGATCAACCGCACCACCACATTCGATAAAAAAAGCTATTACTATCCGGACCTCCCCTGCTCCTATCAGACCACGCAGTGGTTTGCACCTGTCGCAGTCAACGGGCTTGTGGAGATCGAGACTTCCAAGGGCAAGAAAAACATCCGCATCAAGCAGATCCACATGGAGGAAGACGCAGGCAAGCTTGTCCACGACATCGCACCTGACACCTCCTGCGTCGATTTCAACCGCACCAGTGTCCCGCTGATCGAAATCGTCTCGCAGCCCGATCTGTCCTCGGCTGAGGAAGTCGAAGCGTATCTGGAACGTCTCAAGAGCCTGCTGCGCTATGCGAAAGTCGCGGAATGTGCGATGGAACACGGTACCATGCGCTGCGACGTCAACCTTTCCGTGCGTC
Organism: Oscillospiraceae bacterium; assembly: GCA_045617625.1. Lineage (GTDB taxonomy): Bacteria > Bacillota > Clostridia > Oscillospirales > Ruminococcaceae > Firm-04. The sequence continues at coordinate 34,252 of JAZLJA010000043.1, forward strand.
CTGAAGGCAGCGATAAACTCGGCGTGCGCACCGAAATGAAGAACATGAACTCCATCGACGCGATCAAGCGTGCCATCAGCTTTGAGGTCGCGCGCCACATTGACGCGATTGAAAACGGCACCGAGGTGCTCGTGCAGGAGACCCGCCGCTGGGATGACATCAAGGGCAAAAGCTACGCGATGCGCAACAAGGAAACCGCCGGCGATTACCGCTACTTCCCCGATCCCAACGTTATGCCTGTGGTCATTGACGACGCATGGTTTGATTCCATCAAGGCATCGCTGCCCGAATTTCCTGAGGTCAAGCGTGCAAAATATACCGAGCAATATGGTCTGGGCGAATACGACGCAGCACAGCTCTCCAAGAGCATCGCGCTTTGCGAATGCTTCGAGGATGCTTATGCAGTCTGCGGCAGTGCGAAAGATGCAGCAAACTGGATGCTCTCCGAAGTCATGAGCATTCTGGGCGCAAAGAAAATGACCGCCGATGAACTCACCCTTGACGGCAAATCGCTGGGTGCGCTCATCAAGCTGGTTGCCGACGGCAAAGTCAGCCGCAAAAACGGCAAAACCGTTCTCACAGCGATGTTTGAGGACATCACGCTCGATCCTGCAAAATATGCAGAGGCAAACGGTCTGATCGTTTCCAACGACACAGGACTCATCGAGCAGGTGGTGAAGGAAGTCGTCGCCTCCGAGGAAAAGGCAGTCGCGGACTTCAAGGCGGGCAAGGAAAAAGCACTCGCCGCGCTGCTTGGCAAATGCATGAAAACACTCAAAGGCAACGGCAATCCGCAAGTGCTGCGCGAACTGCTCATCGCAGAGATCAACAAACAATAAGCAAATACGCACAAATAACGGCAGTCTCCGAACCATCGGAGGCT
>JAZLJA010000044.1:0-38033 GCA_045617625.1 Oscillospiraceae bacterium
GACCTTGCTGACCCTGCTGACCGCCTTGCTGACTGCCGTCGGCTTTCTGATAGGTGACCCACTGATAACGTGCAGTCAGTGGCTTGTTGCCGTTGTAAGCCTTGTGCCAGTCATCAACAGTGTTGCCGGGCCATGCGTTCATCATGATCTTGCTCGGTGTGACAGGCACATCGCCGGACATCGACCAGACTTCCTTGCCGTCGATATACCATGTGATCTTGCCGGGCTGCCAGTTGAAGCCGTATCTGTGGAAATCCTGAGAAGCATCGAAGCCGAGGTCGATCATCTTTTCGTGACCGCCCTGACCGTTGCGGTAGTAGTTGAGCTGAACCTTTGTGGTGTCTTTGCCGAGGATCTCAACGTCGATCTCATCCCAGGGGTTTTCTCTGCCGTTGACGACATCGGAAGGACCTGTGTAGGTGAAGAACGAGGATACAACGCCGTCATTTTTGATTGCTTTCATCGAGGTTTCGTAGTAGCCGTAGGAATAGAAATTATTGGTACGGAATTCGCCGCCGGAATAAGAAGGATTCCAGTCGGGGTTGCCGTCGCTGCCGTTCCATTTCTGGTCGATGACCAGACGGAGAGTGCCGTCCTGGATGTAAGCATTGCGCTTGTACCAGAAGCAGTCGAAGGGCTTGCCGTTTGTCCAGCCGTCAGAAGCGAAGAAGTCGCCTGCCTGACCTGCGGAGAAGTTGGAGACCATGGTTGCATTGGCGTTCATGCCGTTGTTGCTCTGCTGTCCGCCCTGCTGACCTTGCTGACCTTGCTGACCCTGCTGACCGCCTTGCTGACTGCCGTCGGCTTTCTGATAGGTGACCCACTGATAACGTGCAGTCAGAGGCTTGTTGCCGTTGTAAGCCTTGAGCCAGTCATCAACAGTTTTGCCGGGCCATGCGTTCATCATGATCTTGCTCGGTGTGACAGGCACGTCGCCGGACATGGACCAGACTTCCTTGCCGTCAACATACCATGTGATCTTGCCGGGTTCCCAGTTGAAGCCGTAGGTGTGATAGCCTTCGGAAGCATCGAAGCCGAGGTCGATCATTTTTTCGTGGCCGCCCTGACCGTTGCGGTAGTAGTTGAGCTGAACCTTTGTGGTATCCTTGCCGAGGATTTCGATGTCGATCTCATCCCAAGGATTTTCTTTGCCGTTGATGACATCGGAAGGACCGGTGTAGGTGAAGAACGAAGAAACAACGCCGTCATTCTTGATAGCCTGCATCGAGGTCTCGTAGTAGCCGTAGGAATAGAAATCGTTGGTACGGAACTCACCGCCGGAGTAGGAAGGATTCCAGTCGGGGTTGGAGTCGCCGCTGTTCCATTTCTGGTCGATGACCAGTTCGAGGTGATCGCCCTTGATCTCAGCGTTGCGCTTGTACCACCAGCAGTCAAAAGGCTTGCCGTTCGTCCAGCCGTCCGAGGAGATGAAGTACTTGCTGCTGCCGCTGCGGAAATTATCGTACATGGTAGCGGAGGTGTTGGGCGCGGTGCCGAAGTCTTTGATACCGGAGGTCTGACCGCTCTGTCCCGGATTTCCGCCGTTTTCGGATTTCTGGAACGTGACCCACTGATAATGTGCAGTGAGCGGGGTCTTGCCGTTGAACGCATTGAGCCATTCGTTGACGCCTCTGCCGGGCCATGTGTTCATCATGATCTTGCCGGGGGTGGAGGGGATATTATCGGTTGCACGATACACTTCTTTGCCGTCCACGAACCAAGCGATATGGTCGGGCTGCCAGTCGAATCCGAAGGTGTGGTAAGCTTCAGAAGCGTCGAAACCGAGGTCATACATCTTCTCGTGGTTGCCGACACCGTTTGTGTAGTAGTTGAACTGCACTTTTGTGGTGTCCTTGCCGAGAATCTCGATGTCGATCTCATCCCAGGGGTTGTTGTCGGAGGGACCGGTGTAGGTGAAGAACGAGGAAACGACGCCGTCGTTCTTGATCGCAGCCATCGAAGTTTCGTAGTAGCCGTAGCCGTAGAAATCGTTGGTGCGGTATTCAGCACCGGAATAGTGATATTTGCCGGAGTTGTCCTTGTCGATGGTGAGTGTCAGTGCGCCGCTGTCAAGAGAAGTGTTTTCCTTATACCAGCCGCAGTCGAAGGGATCGCCGTTTTCCCAACCGTCGGAAGCGATGAAGTATTTGCTGTTTCCGTCGCGGAAATCTTCGTACATGGTTGCCGAAGTATTTGGTTGTGTGCCGAGGTCTTTGAGGCTGCCGGAAGCGGAAGGATTGAGAATACTCTTTTTGAGGAGTGTCAGATCAGCAGCATTGAGCTTGCCGTCGTTGTTCATATCCATGCTGCCGCCGATGTACTTGGATTTGCCGGTGAGATATTCAGCCAACGCTTTTGCGTCGGAGGCATTCACCTGACCATCCTGATTTGCGTCACCGATCGAAGCGGCAAGAGCCTGCCAAGAGACTGAGCCGACTGCCATGACGCCGCAAAGGGACAAAGCCAAAATCTTATGTTTACGCTGCATAGTAGAATCCTCCATTTTCATTGCGGGTTTTCGGATGATTTCAGTATGCCATAAACAAAGAGAAATTTCTATCAAAATTCCTGCGAAAGTAGTAAAATCTTAACCTTTATTTTTCAAATCATAGTTCATCCAGCTCACGGAATAAAAACGGTCGCGATATTCTTTTGGTGTGATGCCGATATACTTTTTGAACTGCTTGATGAAATAGCTTTGTGAACTAAAACTCAAAAAATTGCTGATTTCCAGTGCCGAATAATCGGAGAACTGGAGCATATTGGCAGCGGTCTCGATCTTCTTCCGTGTGACATATTCGCTGATGGTCATGTTCATTTCCTTGGCAAACAGCCGAGAGATATATGGTACGCTTTTGCCTGTTGCCTCCGCGATGTCCTCGATGAAAATGCGGTCGTGGAGATGGTCAGAGATGTAATCGAGGATCTGGAGCATGGTGCGGGAATATTGCTGACCGCTGCGGATCTGGCGCATTCGTTTGGTGAATTCCACCGTCATATTATAGTGCAGCGCGTGGATCTCGTCAATGGAGCGGCAGGCATCGGTTTTCTGAATGAACACATCGCTGAGGCTGTACGCATCTTCGGGGGGCATTCCGCCGTTGATGCAGAAGCGGGTGATCATGGCGATGCTGACCACAAGATGATATTTGAGGTTCTGGAGGGGGTCGGGGCAAAGCATCCCGAAGCCTTCGCCGCCCAGCGGGGTGAACAGCGTTTTGACGGTTTCAAGGCTGCCCGAACGCACACTTTCATAAAAGGCGATCTCGCGCTCAAAGGGTGCATGCTGAAACCCGATCTCGCGTTTGTCAAACAGATGCTCTGCGAGTGCTTTTCGCGTATTGAGATGGTATATTTCTTCGGACTCGTCATACGGAATATCGGACATGGGGAGGACCTCCTTTCACAGACGTATATTCTATATTATAGCGAAAAAAGCAGAAAAAAGCAATGGCAAACCGCCGAAAAACATCCGATATCTTTGTGCAACCGTACAGAATTCCCGCAAATGCCAAACGTCGGCACCACTTGTATAATCTGATGTAAAAATAGTATTTTTCTATTTTCTTTGATTTTACAAACTGTGTATCTTGCCATAAATAAGCACGTATTTCAAGGCGTATTTGTAAGACCAAACGAGTTGTGAGAAAATATTGCAAATCCCTCTTGCAATCTGCAAAAAAATGCGTTATAATATAGTCACCTGAAAATTTGCAAGAGGGGGCAAATCTGATGAAATTTCAAAAAACCATAGCATTTGCGGCGGCACTTTGTGTGCTGACGGCAAATGCGGCAGTGCAGCCGTTTTCGTGCGGCAACGGGATGCTTTCGGTATCGGCGGCAGATGAAGCGCTAACATTCGGCGATTTCACCTATATCGAAGCAGAAGACCATGTGGAGATCAAAAAGTGCAAAACCACGGAGGAAACCATCGAAGTGCCGTCGGAAATCGACGGAAAGCCTGTCACGGCGATCGCAGCCACCGCCTTTTATAGTTCCAAGCTGAAAAAAGTCGTGCTGCCTGAGGGCATCACGGATATCGGCGGCGGTGCATTCTGGCATTCAGCGAATCTGGAGTCGGTGAACATTCCTTCCACGGTGACGTCGATCCAGAACCACGCATTTGCTGATTGTCCGCTGTTGGTGGAATTGGAGATCCCTGAATCCGTCACATATATCGGTGCGCTGGCATTTGACGGTTCTGGCTGGTGTGAGGCACAAAAGGAAAAGAATCCGTTTGTGATCGTCAACGGTGTGGTGATCGACGCCTCCAAAGCACTGGATGATATTCTTGCTGAGCGTGCTGCCAAAGAGGCGGAAGAACAGCGTCTGATGGAAGAAGAAAACGTCAAGTTCATCAAGATCAATGACACCAAAGAGGAAGTCGTGACGAAGATCGAATTTCCCGAGGGCATCACGGGCATCGGCGAAACGGTTTTCGTCGATTTGAAACGTTCGATCAATGTCACCGATATCGTGATTCCCGAGGGCGTGGTTTCCATCGGTGCAGAGGCATTCTCGCTTTGCCATATGTGCAAAAACATCGAGCTGCCCTCCACGCTTGTCGAGGTGGGAGACAAAGCCTTTGCCGAAACGCTCTGGGTGCAGAATTATCCGAAAGAGGACGGAATGCTGATCGTCAACGGGCTGCTGCTGGACGGCAAGGAATGCGTCGGCTGTGTATCGGTGCCTGAGGGTGTCACCTCGATTTGCGGCAATGCATTTTCCTCGAATAAGGAACTGACAGGCGTCAAGCTGCCGAAATCACTGAAAGCGATTCACGATTCGGCATTCAAACGCTGCTACGGTCTGGAGAGCGTCACGTTCAACGAGGGCTTGGAAGAAATCGGCACAGAGGTCTTTTCGGAATGCCCGCTGAAATCCGTGGTGATTCCCAAAAGTGTGAAAAAAATCGGCTATCGTGCGTTTATCACCTGTGCATCGCTGCCGTTTGTGTCGCTGCTGGGCGATGATGTGACGATGGATGCGGAATCTTTCGGCTATTTGAACACCTTTACTCAGACGGGACAGTATATGAGCGTGTATGTCCTTTCAAAAAATGAGGATTTCTACCTCTATGGACACGCAGGTTCGTCTGCGGAAAAATATGCCGAGGCAAACGGTCTGAAGTTCTATACGGCAATGTGCGGCGATGTCAATGAGGATTTCCGTGTTACAATCAGCGATGCGATTCTGGCATCACGCATTGCCGCTGAGGATACGCAGCTTCCTGCGATTTCCGAAATCGGCATGGCGAATGCAGATGTCAACGGTGACGGGTCTCATGCCGCAGATGACATTACGGGCATTCTGAACATCGTGTCGCACGCAGCAGAAGTCAAGCCGATGGGTGCAGAAAGCTGATTGGCAGAAAAATCCGTCAAGCCTCTTGACAAAACGGCGATTCTGGTATATACTGGTAACATCTTGGAAAGGGAGGTTATCCATATGATTATTAAACTTTTGATTGAACTTTTAGTTGGCGCAGTGGTCGGCTTTGTTGCCGGCAAGATCATGGAGAGCAATAACGGTCTTCTGATCAATGCCATTCTCGGTATCGTCGGCGGTGCAGTCGGCGGATTGATCGGCAACCTGCTTGGCATTGGCGGCGGCTGGCTTTCCGGTCTGATTCTGGCAGTGGTCGGCTCATGTCTGGTGATCTGGCTGGTGCGCAAACTCAGAAAATGAACATCAAACAAAAGACACCGTGCAGAGATGCGCGGTGTCTTTTGTTTTTGGATGAAATGAAGCGATATTTTCGTGATGGAAGCGTCCGTTTGTCATTTTTCCTGTTTCTGGCACTGCCCGCGCATTGCACAGCCTGAACATCCTCCGCCGCAGCCGCCGTGCCCCGATTTCTTCTCGCGGATGATATGGCGGCAGGCAAAAAACAACGCTGATAGGATCAGCAACCCGATGATTATTGAACTGAGATTCTCTGTGAAAAAATGCAGCATCCGACACATCTCCTTCCATATGGTTAGCCTATTCTAACCACTATATTATACCTGATTACTGCAAAAATGTCAACCCTGTGCGATGCGCTGCGGCGGAAACAGACGGAGAGATTTGCATTGCAGGGTGTTTGCTTGCCGATTTCGGCTCAAAGGGAGCAAAAACCTCCCGATAAGGGCAAAAACGGGGCTTGCTTTCTGCACGGATATGTGTTATAATAAAAGGTATCCTATGCATAAACAGAAAGATGAGGAATCAATTATTTATGTTACCCATAGCAATTTTAGGTTTGCTAGTATTTTCAGCACTTTTTTCGGCGTGTGAAACGGCGTTTTCGAGTGTCAATAAAATCCGCCTGAAGCACAGTGCCATGCAGGGCGATCAAAAGGCTGCGAATGCGCTTGAACTTGCCGAAAGCTTTGATAAAGCACTGACCGCCATTCTGATCGGCAATAACCTCGTGAACATCCTGTCGGCATCTCTTGGCACGATTTTGTTCACGAAGTGGTTTGGCGAGGGCGGTGTCGGCATTTCCTCGCTGATCATGACCGTTCTCGTACTGATTTTCGGCGAAATCCTGCCGAAGTCCTATGCCAAATCTCATGCAGAGCCGCTGACACGCTTTTTCTCAACGCCATTGCGTGCTTTGATCTGGCTGCTCACGCCGCTGATCTTCCTGTTCAACAAACTATCCAAGCTTGTGCAGAGCAAGGATGGTGAGCCGTCAGTGACCGAGGATGAGCTGAAGGTCATTGTGGAGCAGATCGAGGAGGAGGGTGTGCTTGAGGAGCGTGAAAGCGATCTGGTACGCTCCGCGCTGGAATTTGATGAGATCACAGTATCCGAAGTGCTTGTGCCGCGTGTGAACATCGTGGCGGCGCAAAAGGATATGCCGATTGCGGAAATTAAGCAGGTGTTTCTCCGTGAGCGTTATTCGCGTCTGCCCATTTTCGATGAAACGCTGGATGACATCATCGGTTTCATCACGGAAAAAGACTTTTTCAGTATGCTTGAGGAGGGCGGCATGAGCATTCAGCCGATCATCAAGCAAATTATCCGCCTGCCTGAATTTGTACGTATCAGCGATACTTTGATGAATATGCAGCGTGCAAAATGTCACATTGCGCTTGTCATCGATCAGTATGGCGGCACAAAGGGCATGGTGACGCTGGAAGACATCATTGAAGAACTGGTTGGTGAGATCTACGACGAAGCCGATGAAATCATTCCGCTGATACACAAAATCGACGCAAATACGTATGATATTTCGGGCGAATACAGCATCGGTGATTTGTGTGATGCGCTCGAACTGCCCGAATCGGCAATCGAAACAGAATGCACTTCGGTTGGCGGATGGGTCATGGAGCTGTTTGGTCGGATTCCTGAGGTGGGTGATGAAACCGCAGACGGATGGTACACCCTGAAAGTGACCGCCGCGACTGAGCAGAAAATCGAGCGGGTGCGCCTGGCACTGAAAGAACGCGAATCATCGGAAGTGCAAAGCTGAAATCAACGAAAACAGGAGGATTTCCATGCTGGAAAAGTTACTGCAATTTGTGCTGAAACTGATGCCGAAGCCAATCAAAGATTTGTTTTATAAATATGAAAGCGTCTGGCGATATTGCTATTACGGCGCGTGGACAACGCTCATCTCGTATGTGACAGCGATCCTTGCGGCATTCGTATTGGAAGCAATGGGATATTCGGTGCAGAATTTTATCCCGCAGCTCATTTCGACGGTGTTCTCATGGGTGTGCGCGGCGACATTTGCATTTGTCGTCAATAAAAAGTACGTGTTCATGAGCAAAACCAACACCACAAAGGAACTGCTCTTTGAACTGGGGACATTCATGGGTGCGCGTTTGGCATCGCTTGGCATTGAAGAAGTGTTCCTTGCGCTGACAGTGAATGTGATGCAATGGAATTTCTTCTGGATGAAGCTGATTGCACAGGTGGTTGTGCTGATCATGAACTATATTTTCAGCAAACTCGTGGTTTTCAAAAAAGGCAGCAAGAATAATGCAGCCTCCGAAGAACCGCCAAAGGATGATGAGACCGCATGAATGAGGAAGAATACCGCCGCAGAAAACGCACGTATCTCATTTTGCTGATCGTGTTTTTGGGAATGTTTTTCGCAGCACCACTGATGTGGGCGTGGTCTATCGGCAAGTGGGCTGCGGATTATCACAGCGGATTTCTGTTGCATTTGTTCAGCTATGTGATGTATCTCGGCAGTGTGGTTGGATTCATCGTGACGCTTGTGAAAATGCAAAAGGAACGAAACTCCACAGGATATACGAATCCGAGGATGAAGCAGGAGGAAAATCTTTCAGAGCTTGCACGGCTCGATGCACTGCGCAGAGAGGGGCTCATTTCCGATTTTGACTATCAGTATGAGGTTTCCGAACTTCAAAAAAGAGAAAATGAATGAAAAACGCGGATGACTCCATTTGGGGTCACCCGCGTTTGTTATTTCTGTTTCTGCTTCAGGTATCTTTCATGTGCAGGCAGGCATAAGTCAGCAATGTCCAGAGGAGATGATACACCAGCAGGATCCCGCCCGTCACATAGTCATAAGCGTGTAGCAGCAGGAAAATGATGATGCACAAAAGCCCAAGACAAGCCGAGACGATCTGCATGATCGCGCCCAGCATCGCCGCCGAGTAAATGCGTTTTGCCCCGACGATCGTCTGGACAAATCCTGCAAGGCGGCCTTCGCAGATCATCGAAGCGCTTGCAGATTCGAGCGGTTTGGTTTCGGCAACATATTCGGATTCGAGCCGTGTTGGAATGACCTTGAGCAGTTCCTCGGGGAAATCGAACATTTTGGCAAGTCTGCGCTGAGAAAGGAGCGCGTCATTGCTGCGCACCAGCAAATGGATATCTTCACGCTCCAGTTCGCCGAGCCATTTCTTGACGCTTCTGCTTGGCGAAAGGCTGACGATGAACATCGCGGCGATCGTGCCTGAAACAGAGAGATAGATTGCTTCCAGACCGCCGTTGATCATTTCTTCTTCCTTCGCGGAGGGCGGCAGCCCCTCAATGTTGTGTTCGACCATCATTTCACGTTTGCCGAGCAGGACGCGTTTGCTGGAGATCCAGCCGCTGATGCCGCTTCCCTCATCGTAGGCGTAATCTTCGACAGGGAGAATCATCTGTTCCTCGGTCAGAATCGCGTTTGCAAAGATTTCTTTCAGAATGCTGCCCGAATACTGCGTGAGACTTGCCGCATAGCAGAGTGCTTCTTCGATGCGGCTTTCACCGATGATCTGAATGGATTCAAGCTTTGTGGAACCCTGCGGGAACAGCGTGGCTGCATCGACCATGACCGTGTTGACATCATAGAAATCGTCCACGCTCTGATAGCCGAGCAGCAGTCCGCTGCCGCGAACATAGCGTTTTGTGCCGAGTGCCATCGGGAGATTGGAGATGAGCGCGAGACCCGTGCAGGATGCGGCAGAAATACATACAGCAAACACCGTGATACCGTAGACCAATGGATTTGCGACCGCACTGCCGCGCAAAACGGCAAGAAAGACAGCGAAGATCAATGACAGAAGCAGCACGATCGGCACACCGATCTGACAGAAATGGTCTCCCAGATCTGCGGAGAAAGTGTAGCGCAGGAAGTCGGTGATCTTCTCGGCGGGCTGCATCGTTGCGAGAATGGGCAGATCGCCGAGCGTGCCTTTTGTGAGATTTTCGGCACGCCGTTCATCCTCGACATAGTGGATTGCATATTTCGGGGTATCGTCGGAGAGAATTTCAAAATTGCGTTGGGCACGGCAGGCGATCATTTTTTTTGCGACTGCATTCATCCACACAGCAAAGAGTGCTGTGGAGATATAGACCGAACTGATGCCGTTTTTTAGCATTTGCGTTGAAAACATACTGACGATAGCGGATATTTCAGCGGACACAAGTGAAACCGCCGCAAGGGTATCGCAATCGGATTTGAAGTGTATCAGCTTTTGAAATCCGCTTTTGAGCAGGTCGCCCGAGACAGGGATCGCCAACAGCCCGAGCAGAATCTGGATGATGAGATAGCTCATTGGCGAGCGGGAACTGGAGAGAAATGCGGGCAGCGGAATCGAACCGAACCAGTCTAGCAGGGTGAGCAGGCAGCTGCACACTGCCGTGATACCCACCAGAACCACACGCAGCGAAAGTGAGGTTTTGAGTTCCTCAATGTCGTGCTGAATGGTGAGCTTGTCCTCGGGGTGCTGATAATCCTTTTCCTGCTTTGGCAGATCGAAGCGTTTGCGGCGTTCTGCGTGATAGCGAACATCAATGTCGATGCCTTCGGGTTCCTGTGAGGTGAGGTCGATCTGTGTGTGCTCTGCTTTTTCGAGCACTACAGTCGGTTCCTCGACCTGTTCATAGGGCTGCTCCATGAAGTTTTCCGGAATGCGTGCGGAGACTTCTTCCTGTTTTTGTGCAGATTTCTTTTTCTTGCGGTAATTCTGGATGGCAGCGGTCTGATGCGGCAAAAACGAATCACGTTCGTAAAGCATTTCGGAAGATTTTTTCCCTTGCTTACGGAGTTCCTTGGCACGGGTCGAATCGCTCATGCGGCGAATTTTCGGCTGATAGTCGGATTCATTTTCGGTTGTATCCTTGCCGCGGACCACTGCATGGTCGTAAGCCTGTGCCGTGGTGCCACCTGTCCATCTTGCGCGTGAGGCAGGCTCCAGATTCGCAACGGAATTCAGGAAAGAGACCTGCGGCTTTTGAATGTCCGCCGGAGTGACAGTACGAACCGGCTCCGGTTTGCGAAGCGGTGTCCCTTTTTTCCGTTTTTTCACGGGATTCCCGTATGGGTCAGTTTTCAGCGGTTTTCCGTTTTTCCCGATTTTCTTGTTGTTCATCGGTTTGGAAGGTTTGTGCATCTTGGGGGTAGATTCCGAATCTGCCTGCACATTCTGGGCGGCAGGTTCGGCTTTCGGCTGAACGGATGGAATTTCGATGGTTTTCTCATTTTGTTCCTGTGTTTGGGTATTGGCTATATCGTTCAGCTTATCATTGGATTCACGGTGTTTGAATACCATATGATGCGGCGAAGCGTCAGAGCGTTTCGCCTGCTGCTCCTCTCTGTGTTGATGATTGTGCTGCCTGAATGCCGCGCTGACGCACTGCCTCGTAGAGCAGAATGCCTGCAGCGACGGATGCGTTCAGCGAGTTGATCTTTCCGAACATGGGCAGACTTAAAATGCCGTCGCATTGTGCGCGGACGGGTGCGCTGATGCCGAATCCCTCAGATCCGATGACAATGCCGACCGCACCGGTCATATCGGTCTGTGTGGCTGGCTGACCGTCCATATCCGCGCCGAAAAACCAAATGCCCTGTTTTTTGAGGGCGATCATTTCGGTTGCAAGGTTGCCGACGCGTGCAACGGGAATCCAGCTTGCGGCACCTGCGGAGGTTTTGAAAACGGTCTGGGTGAGGGACGCACTGCGGCGTTTGGGCAAAACGACACCATCTGCGCCGGCAGCTTCGGCAGTACGGAGAATGGCACCGAGGTTATGGGGATCTTCGATGCCGTCGCACAGCACGAGAAAGGGTGCTGTGCCTTTTTTTGCACTGACAGCGAGGATATCGGCAACGGTCGCATAGGAAGCACAGGCACCCTGAGCAGCCACGCCCTGATGATTGCCGCCCCCGCACATGAGGTCAAGCTTGCGGTTGTCGGTGGTTTTGACGACAATGCCTCGTTTTTTCGCTTCTTTGCAGATCGCGCCGAGACTGCCTGTCATAGATGTCACGAATATATGGTCGATCGGTGTGTCGGCTTTGAGTGCTTCCAGCACCGCATTTCTTCCGAAAATCAGTTGTTCATCCATTTTACTATCCTCAATTCAATAAAAATCTTATACAGTATCATTATAGCATATCTGTGCGAAAATGACAAGACAGAAACCGCAGAATTTTTTTCGCATTCGTTTGGCTATTTTAACCATAGAAAACCGAAGGCATCCAATGCCGCCTTTGAACTTTTGATGCAATGAATGAGTGAAAACGGTGTATTCATGCAGAAAATCGGTGAAAAAAGGATTGACAATTCCGTCTGGTTTTTTTATAATGAAAGAGAAGAATCCTTAAACGAAAGGGCGGATATTTATGAGATCCATTCGACATTCTCTTGCATTTCTGACATCAGCGGTGCTGTTGACAGGCACTGTGCCCAATATGGATCTGCAAACAGCAGAGAGGTATCTGTCTGTAGCAGAGTTTGCAAATCAGGCAAATCAGAATGTGCATCGCGGTGATGCGTGTTTTGCAGAACTTCGCTATTCAAAAACAGAGTCGCAGTTTTATCGTGACGGCGAACCTGTGGGTGAACCATGGGCAGGCGTTCGTGTCAGTGAGGCAGGGAAGCTTGTGATGCCTGCATCCGATGGCGGCGTTTATGCGACAGAGGCGGAAGCCTGTGCGGCACTTGGCTGCGAGATCACCGAAGAAAACGGTGAGATCGTCTGCATATCTCCGTTTCAAACGGCACGGTTGATCGTCAAAAGCCGCAGTCGTGTCGATTCGCATGGCGGTGCGGAAACGGCAGAAGGCTATAAGAATCTTCATGTGCTGCAATATGAGACCATCGAAGATGCGTATGCGGCATATCAGGCATTTCAGGCAGATGCGGCGGTAGAATATGTTGTCCCTGATCGTTTGTATTGCACGGCGGCAGATGAAACGGGGATACCGCTTGCAGAAAAATCGGATGCCGTGAATGCCATTGGAGCCGAGCAGTATTGTCAGGCATTGCGGGCGCGATCTGACACGCTGCCCGAAATTATAACGGCAGTGGTGGATACAGGTATTTCCGCCGAACATGCATGGTTTGAAAACCGCATAGCGGCGGGCGGCGTGGGATTTGTCAGCGACAGCAGCGGCACCATCGAGGATGTTTACGGTCATGGCACACACTGCGCCGGCATCATTGCGCAATCGACACCGGATGCAGTCAAGATCCTGCCGATCAAGGTCATCAGCGATGACGGGTTTGGTTCGTCGTTTGATGTGTACTGCGGCGTGATGTATGCCGTGGAGCAGGGTGCAGATGTCATCAGTGTCAGTCTGGGCGGACCGGGCGATGATATGCTGCTGCGGGAGGCAGTCAGAGCGGCGGATGCTGCAGGTGCGGCTTGCTGTGTAGCGGCGGGCAACAACAGTGCAGATGCGCGGTATTATTCACCGGCAAATTGCGATGCGGCGATCACGATCTCGGCAGTGGGGCGCAGCACGGGCAGTGAACCGTTTTCGTTTGCACGGTTCTCAAATTATGGCGCACATGTGGATTTTTGCGCACCCGGCGTGGGAATCGTCAGCGCAGTACCGGACGGTGTCCATGCACGGATGCCGATGTCGGGTACCAGTATGGCGACACCGTTTGCGGCGGCAGCGTTTGCCGATCTGCGTGTCTGTGACCCTGCGCTGACCGTTGCAGAGATGTACGAATATCTGAAAGCCAATGCGCTTGATCTTGGCGATGAGGGCTATGATGCGGAGTATGGCTGGGGCATGGTTCATTTGGGTGAACTGCCCTCTGCGCATGGTGCGGCAGGAATTTCGATTTCCGCAGCACAAACGGAAGATGCGGCATCGGTCACGCTGACCATACAATGCAGCGATGTGAATGCTGATCTCTATTATACCACCGACGGCAGTCTGCCCACAGCAGAAAACGGCATCCGATATACCGACCCGATCGTGCTGACAGCCTCTGCATATGTGCGGGCAGCGGCGTTTTCGGGCGATGTGCAGCTTGCCGCAGCCGAGCAGAGAGTCTGTATCGGCGATATGGAAGCTGTGAATCCATATGTGATTGCAGACGGTGTTTTGCAGCAGTATCTTGGAGTCAAGCAGGCAGTTGATCTCACGTTTTTTGACGGGATTCTGCATGAAATCGGTGCGGATGCTTTTGCGGGCAGCGGGGTCAGCAAGGTGATTCTGCCGCCGAGTGTCACTGTTATCGGTGATCGTGCATTTGCATCGTCAGGATTGCGGGTTTGCGAGGGCAGCGGTGTGATTTCAGTGGGTGATTCGGCATTTGCCGAGAATCCGTTTCTTTCTGATTTGCAGCTTGGGTCACTTGAACATATCGGCAGAGGGGCGTTTATGAATTGTTCGCTAGTGACAACAGCACCTGTATTTTCAGCTCAGCTCACTGAAATTGCAGAGGATGCGTTCTATGGGTGCAGCAGTCTGACGAAAGTGCAGTGGGAGCAGGCATCGCTGAAAACCGTCGGAGCGCGGGCGTTTGCATTTGCACCCTGCACCGATCGTGTGCAGCTTGCAGATATTGCGGAGATCGGTGCGAATGCGTTTGCAGGTTCGGAAATCTATACACTGGAGCTTGGCAGCAGCCTGACGAATCTTGGCGATTATGCCCTTTGCGGAATCAAAAGTCTGCAAGTGCTGCGGGCTGATGGTTTGCGAACTATCGGGGCACACGCACTGGACACAGGCAGTGATCTTTTCAAAGCACGGATTTCATGGGCTGATATCACTTCTGTCGGCGCATATGGGCTTTGCGGATATGCGTTTGCTGACCCTGTGGAGTTTTCTGCGCTGACAGAGATCGGAGCGGGGGCATTTGCAGGCTGCACGGGTGCGGCGGTGACGCTGCCGGCGGTTCATGCGGCAGAAAGTGCATCGCTTGGCGGTGCGGCTTGTGTCCTCAAGCTACCGAATGCGGTGTCGCTTCGGGGCGGTGCTGCCACAGATTTTGCATGCACACACAGCGAGAAATGGATATTCGGGGAGCAGCTTTCTGCGGTTGCCGAAGATGCGCTTGGCGATCATGCTGCGGCAAGATTCGCTTATGTCGCCGCGCCTGCCGATTCGCCGCTGAAAGCCTGTGCCGAGGGACAGGGTGTCAGGTTTTTGGCAGCTCCTTGCCTTTATGCGGAGACAACCGAATGCATCGCGGAACAGAATACGCAGATGGAATTATCGGTGGAGGCAGTGACACTTGCCGATGCGTCTGAGATTCGTTGGTATTCGGTGAATGCGCAGGGCGATGAAATCCTGATCGGAACGGGTGATACGCTGAATGTACTTTCGGCAGTCATTGGCAGTTATCGGTATCGTGCCGCACTGTATGATGATGATGAGATCCGTATATCTGCGAAAGATTTCAGTGTTACCGTTCAGCGGGGTGAAAAGGTGCATTCCTATACCGAGGCGGATTTGTGCTCTGACGGTGAGACTCTGCTGATTGATTGTGCCGCATACAGCGATTTTACATATGTGTTTACTGCCAGGCAAACCGCCGCTTATACGTTTTATATGGGCGGTTTGGAGGATTACGCATGTACGCTTTATCGGGCGGACGGCAGTATAATATCAAAGATCGTTTTGGGTGAGCAAAAACAGCTTGAAGCGGAAAATACGTATGTGCTTTCATTTTCACGTATGACAGGAGCATCCGAAAATGAGTGGAACGGCTATGGTTTGGTGCGGGTTTCTGCTGATGCTGCAACGAACAGCACGTATATTTCCGATGAATCCATGCTTTCGGTGCAGAAGCAAACGCCGATGATTTTCAGCAAATTCGGCTCGGTGATTCAGGATGCGGCATTTTCTCTGGATATTGACGGCGAACTACTGACTGAACATGAAGATTATCTGTTGCTGCCTTACAGACAGACAGGAATCGTGAACGGACAGAAGCAGGTGAAGCGTTCACTGGTGTTTCTTGGCGCGTATCGGTCGGATACCCCCGTTATAATCAGTGCGGATGCAGTCTGGGTGGAGGACACAATTGCCGCAGAGACTGCGAAAACGCTTCCTGATTCTGATTCATCACGCTGCACCGCTTATGTGATCAAACCGAAGGAAAGCGGTGCTTACACGGCATATCTGGATTATACGGATGCATGGTGGAAGGCACTCAATGTGTCGAATGTAAGGGAAAGTCTAATGGACAATGCCGCGGCACTGCAGATCTGCGATGCGTCGATGCAGCCGCTGAACATATCGGAACACGCTGATGATGCACTTCAGCCTGCGTATGTTTCCGCAAATCTGTCGGCGGGTGAGAAATACTATCTCTGTGTCAATCATGCCGTGACTGCGGCACAGCTGCATCTCACCGCACAGTCTGCTCATGTATTGCCGACGCTGTCCTGCACCGCTTTATCGGGTGCAGATGCAAATCATCCGCAGTTTTCCATTGCAGATCTTCAGGCGGGGAAAGATTATACCGTGCAGCAAATGCAGACGTCGGATGCTGTTTATACAGTGATGCGCGGCATAGGTGAATATCAAGGCAGTGTTGTGAAGCGTACACCGTTTTCTGCTGTGCTGACGGAAGATGTCCCGATTCAGCTTTTCCGCACAAGCGGCAGTGACAGTACGACATTCACTTGCACGTTTACACCGCAGGAAACGGCTGACTATCAGTTTTTGCTGCATAAAAACACCTGTGAAACCATGCGCGGGGAGAACCCGTATAATGTATGTTCGCTTGCCGTGGATGCAGAGGGAGCGGAAACGGTGCGCGGTGATGACGAAACACTTGTGCTGACGGTATCTCTGACCGCGGGTGAATGCTGTTCCGTCACGGTGTCTGATCTGCTTTATGCGCGGGAATTGCTCGTGACACGTAAAACCATGCTCTGCAATGCGGATTTCACGATTGCCGAATCCGAACTTGTGTATGACGGCGGTTCTGTGTTTGTCACAGCGGCGTTGAAATTTGACGGCAAAACGCTCATCGAGCATGAGGATTATGAACTGACGTATTATCATGCAGAGGGCAGCGGATTGCTTTGTGTCAAGGCAGAGGGCATCGGGGAATACGCAGGTGTGCAATATCGGTTTGTGCCGATGCTTTTGCCGCTGACGACGCTGAATGCTCCTGTGAAGATCGACGCAGGCACACAAAAAACGACTTTCAGCTTCACCCCGTCCGAGGACGGCGAATACAGCTTTATCACCTATGCGTCTCAGGAGGTGCTTGACGGGATTTGTCATGCCGAAAGTTATACAGAGCCTACACATACCGGCAGAATCACTCTGGGCGTGTATGCAGGCAGCAAAGAGATCAGTGACGGCGGATCACATCAGGTTCGGACGCTGGGTGCAGGCTATGAGTCTGTCTGCGCGCTGAAGCTGCAAAAGGGACAGCGATATCATGTTGTGGTGGAGGATGAACGCTTCAATGCTGACAACTCACAGAGCATGAGTTTGTATGTCACATATGGGAAAACACACGTATCTGCACTGAATATCCGTGCGCCGCAGGTCATAGACTCCGTGTATGATGTTTTTGTCACTGTGCGGGATGGTGATGTGCCCCTTTCTGAGGGAACGGATTATACGATTTCCTATCAGGATTATCACGGCGGACCGTATGTGACGGTTCGGGTGCGCGGTATCGGGGCATATTGCGGTGAAGTGCTGCTGATGATGGAAAACCGTAACGCAAAGGGCACACTTTGTGAGAGAATCGAGCCGGAACAGCCTGTTTGTGTGCCGCATGACGATGCTGAGCATTCGTTCAAGCTGTTTGTCCCTGCTGATATGCGGCTCATTGTCGATATCATCAGCGGCAGAGGTGCAGAAGTGCAGGCGAAACTGGTATCGTTGTACGGGGACCGTTATTATCTGGATTCCGAAACCGCTGCTGAGATCACTGCAGGGGAATATGATGTATCTGTAACGACGAAGAGCAGTCCTGCGCTTTGCAAGGCGCCGATCGTGTTTTCATTGGCAGTTGAAGCAGAGTCGATTTGTGATGCGGACATTCGGGTGAATGATGCGTTTTACGACGGCGCGGTGAAAATCCCGCAGATCGAAGCGAATCTTGGTGAAGGGATGCTCATGCAGGGCAAAGATTTTGAAGTGCTGACCACGGGAGAGCCCAAAGAGGTCGGCAGATACAGCATCTGTATCAGGGGTATCGGCAGATATTTCGGGGAGTGTTATCGGAGTTTCTGCATCCTGCCGCCGTTTGCCGATTCTCGGTTTCCGACCTTGACCGAAGGTGCGGTCAGTGCAGAGATTACACAGGGCGGACAGCCTGTATATTATTGCTGGACGCCGACGAAATCCATGTATTATCTGACAAGCCGCGATATCCTCAACAAGCAGGTCTGCATCTATCGGGAAAACGGCGAAAAGCTTGCCGAGATCTGCGGGCAGGAATATACAGCAGAGTCGGTGTGTGTGGAGGCTGGGAAAACCTATTATGTGGGCGCGTCGTACTACGGGCTTTCGCAGGTCGGCACACTGCATTTCAGCTTGATGCCCGATATTGGCAGTCTGGAGGAATGCAGCGTCACATTGGAGGAACAGTATGTATATCAGGCAGGCAAAATCCCTGCATTTGAGATTACGGACGGCGAGAAAACGCTGTGTGAAAATGTCGATTATACTGTGGATTTTGCGGCGGGCATGACGCATCTCGGCAGAGCGGAACTGTTGGTGCGCGGCATTGGCAGCTATGCGGGAGAGTTGTTGCTGACATACTATAATGCACCTGCAACTCCATACGAATCCGCAGATCCGCAGAGTACATCCGACCAACAGCCGCAGACCGAGAGAATGACACTTGAATCCAAATCTGTGGCGATGCGCGGCAATTCAGGCACGATGACAGTCTTTTCCTATACGGCGGATGCAGATGGCGAATACTATCTGACCCTGCCCGATACCGAATGTGATGAGATCACTTCATTTGTCTACGATGGCGAGGATGTTCTGCTGCCGTTTGGGACAACGTCGGTTCGGCTGAATGCGGGCGAATCCTGCACGATCAGCTGTGTGACGAATTTCTGCCTGCACCGAGAGGTCTCCGGAGAGGATTGGTATGGGGTGTGCATATCGGCATTTGCCCCTGCCCATGAGATCACGGTGAACGGCATTGCATACCGCGTTTCGGAATTGGGTGCGGAGGTCATCGGGCTTTCGTCTGATAAAACAGGCATATATCTTCCTGAAACCGTGACGGATGCCGAAACAGGCGTGACCTATCAGGTCATCGGCATTGATGCGGCAGCGTTTGGCGCGTATGCGGAGTCGCACACGATTTACGGAGAAAAGGGCGGATTGATCGAGCGTTTCTGTCTGGAAAACGGCTATTGCTTTGCGCAGCTTGATGCAGGCGGCGATGACATCACAGGTGAAAGCGTGACGGATATTGACGATGTTCTGACGCTGGTGCGGTGTATCGGGGAGCAGGCAGGCATGGTATTGAACGGTACTGCCGCACAAAAAGCCGATATCAACGGCGACGGTTTGCTGACGATCGTCGATGCGCTGCTGTTGCTTTCCGAACTGCATCTCCCTGTATAGATCTGTATAAAACAACATCGCGCAGGCTTGTGAAAAAGTCTGCGCGATGTTCTATTTGAATACAGGAGGATGCCAAACGATCATAGGAGCAGTATTTCTACGATCACCAGCAAAAGAATGAGCAGAGCAGCTTTTCCGTACATCCCGATCATCACTTTGCTGAAAACATTCGGTCGGATATCGGCGTGGATGCAACTGTGGAGGGCAGCACGGAACTGATCGGGGGCTTGTTCTCCGCTGAAGTTTCCTTTGCGTTATGCTTCTTTGCTCTGGTAGAGTCTGTATGCGATCTGATAAGAGAGATACGTCAGAATCCCGATACCCGAAACACCAAGCAGTGCCCAGGGCAAAGGATTGTGCAGAATGTCCATACATTTTTCGAGCATTTGCGGCAGATCAATTCCGATTTTTGCAGTGATTGCGGTGATAAATCCTACCAGTGCGCCGATCAGAATTAAATAGAGTGTATTCCCGAGGGCACAGCCGAAACGGAGATACAGCGGAATTCCCAGTGATGCCAGCAGGATTGTGATGATCAGTGCAGCGGCAAACAGCAGGATCAAGGTATTGGCAGTGAATAAGTCATTTCTTGCGAGAATGATGCCGCCGCAGAGCGTAAACGGAATGGCTGTGATGAGAGCCAGAGTAATCATGAATATATATTTTGCGCCAACGATCTGCTTTTTGTTGACAGGCATTGTTTCCGCATAGTTTGGAAAACGGCTGATCTCATCCAGCTGGATGGTGTTTGTTGTCAAAGTGGTTGACAGCATCGGCACCATCAAGAGAATACTGCTCATATCGCTGAATGTGATTGACATGAGCATAACAGACAGAAGTGCAATACATTGAACGTATCTTTGCTTCACGATCGTCAATAAATCCTTAATGATCAAGCCTTTCATATTATTTAGCCTCCTTTGCCATGAATACGAAAAGATCCTCGATGGAGATCGGTTTTGTTTCATATCCTGCGGGGATCATGCTGCGGCAGACCAAAGCCTCTGTTCCCCAGTTGGAAACTTTTTTGCCTCGGATCGCCGCAGGATCCAGTTCAGCGAGCTGAGCCTCGGTGGCATTCAGAAATGCATATTTCGACAACAGTATATCTTTTTCCTCACAGAGCATCAGATTTCCTTTGTGCAGAAACGCGATGTAATCGCAAAGTTTTTCCAGATCACTGACGATGTGGGAAGAAATCAGGATCGAGTGGTTTTCCTCGCGTGTGAAGTCGTTGAGAATGTCGATGATCTCGTCGCGAGCCAAGGGGTCGAGCCCGCTGGTGGGTTCGTCGAGAATCAGAAGATCGGGGTGGTGTGACATGGCAATCGCGATCATCAGCTTCATTTTCATGCCCTTGGAGAATTTTCCGAATCCTTTTTTTTCAGGCAGTGAAAACTGTTTCAGATACGAGAAGAATGCAGCTTCATCCCATTCGGTGAAGGAATGCTTCATGATGCTGTTGATGTTCTTTGGTGAGAACGCCGCACAGAAGCCGACCTCATCCATGACCACTCCGATGCGGTTTTTCAATGCAGGGGAGAGCGATTCACCCAGCACTTTGATGTCGCCCTGATATTTTGTCATGCCGAGGATCGAGCGGATGGTGGTGCTTTTACCCGCACCGTTTTCGCCAATCAGCCCCATGATGCAGCCCTGCGGCAGAGTCAGTGCATCCATATGGAGGGAAAAATCGCCGAATGACTTTTCAAGATTGTGTATTTCGATTGCATTCATGTCAGGTTCTCCTTATCATTCATCCAGATAGCGGTACATATCAAGAATGTCGTCTGTGCTGAGTTTGCACGACACAGCAAGCTGCTTGACCGCCATCAAATGTGCTTCGATTGCTTTGAGGTTTTCTTCCCGCAGCAGTTCCGTGTTTTTTGGGGCTACAAAGCAGCCTTTTGCTGCAAGGGTATATATGAATCCTTCGTGTTCGAGTTCATCGTAAGCGCGTTTGGTCGTCACCACACTGATGCGCAGGTCTTTGGCAAGATTTCGGATTGACGGAAGCGCGTCGTTTTCTTTGAGTTCGCCGCTGATGATCAGGTTTTTGATTTGCGTATAGATCTGGTCGTAGATTGGCGCACCGTTTTTGTTGTCAATGAAGATATTCAAGCTGCCCCTCCTTGTATTTACTGTATATGTATAGTATATACAGATAGCACAGATTTGTCAAGGTGGTTCGTGCTGATTTGTTGAAACGTTTCAGAACTGCTACTGATGCAGAATGAAACTGTGTGTAATGTGCACAATGCACTGACGTCATGCTGGTGTGATAAAGGATTCCAATTCGCGCGGATGAAAAAGTAAGAGAAAAACCTTTTGTGCAGGGGATTGACTTTTCACGGATTTATGGTATAATGTCAATGTTGCAATGTGCCAATCGCAGGACTTAACCCGACCTGACCCCTGTGAGGTAAAAAACATGAAAAAAGAATACATCAGAAAACTGCTTGCCATTGCTATTCCGATCATGCTCAGCAATGTGATATCACAGGTGCAAATGATTATCGACCGAATTTTTCTTGGAAAAATGGACGATCTCTATATGAGTGCACTGGGAAATGTGACTTCACCTATGTGGACGACGATGTCCTTTTGTTTCACGCTGTCTATGGGTGCATCCATTTTGATGAGCCAGAATGTCGGAGCAGGAAATCAGAAGAATGTTGAAAAATATGCTGCATCCATGACGAAATGGAGCAATGTTCTGCCGATCCTGCTGTTCTTGTTCTGGGAATTGTGTGCGAAGACAGTTTACCAATGGATGGGCGTATCCGATACCTTGATGCCGCTGTGCCTTGAATACACGCGATTCTATGCGCCGCTGTTTTTGCTCATCGGCTTTGAGGCGACTTTTTCCATCATCATGCAGACCTCGAACAACACAAAGCCAATGGTAGTATTCGGCATTGTGCGTGCGGGGCTTAATGTTCTGCTTGATTGGATTCTGATTTTCGGACGATTTGGTTTTCCGCGGCTTGGCATGGCGGGTGCGGCAATCGCCACCTCCGTTGCCGAGTTTATCGGCTGCATCATCATGCTGCCTGTTGTGATGTGTATGCGAAATCTGAACACGCGTCCGTCATGGCGTGCGGTCGTCAAGGCACCGTTGATGCCTTTTTTGCAGTCGGCACGGCTCGGATTCAATGCAGCACTGGAAGATCTTGGCTGGAATGTCGGCAATCTTGTGCTGATCCGCATTCTCAATTCCATCGACGATAAAGCGGCAGGCATCTATTCCATCGTGTTCACTGTGGAAGTGCTTGTTGTGGTGATGGTGGGTGCGATCGGCAGCGGCACCATGACGCTTTCGGGCGAGGCAAAGGGAAAAGGCGATGTGCAGCAGTTCCGATCTGTGTGCAAGATCGCATATCTGCTCTGTGTGGGGCTTTCTGTGATGATGCTGGCAGTGTGTGCAATGTTTCCGCAGCAGATTCTCGGAATGTTCACCAAGGATACGGAGATCATTGTGGGATGCGGGATTTACCTGCTGATGGTCTGCCTGAACCTTTACGGCAAATCGGGCAATATCATTGTAGGCAACGGCATTCGGGGCAGCGGCAACACCCGCTGGATGCTTGGCACGCAGTTGTTCGGCACGGTGCTGGTGATTGTCAGTGCAGAGTTTTTTGTCAATGTGCTGCATCTCGGAATCATCGGTGTGTTTATGGCAGTCATTGTTGATGAGGGTACGCGTGCGCTCATCAACCTTTGGAAGCTGAAACAGATTATCAAACATTGGGATGAAATCGCGCCTGCTGATGCAAAAACGGCGTGAGAAATTGAGGAGAATTGACATGGGGCTTTTACAAAAAGTGAATGAAGAAGCGATGTATGAGGCGCTGAATCCGCTGCTGTTTCCGAACGAGGAGATTGAAGCGGCAGTTTATGCGATATACCGTCCGACCGGATTTTTCTCATCCACTCGTCAAATGGATTTCGGCTATCTTGCATTGACCAATCAGAATCGACTGATCGGCTATCGTTACGGCACACTGATGGGCAGTGCGCCCCTTGCTGTCGATCTGAATGCCATTCTGAAAATGCGGTTCCGCAAGCGTGTATTCGGTTTGCAGCGTGAACTTTATCTGGAGACGATGAGTGCGAAATCCGAAAAGCTGCTGGTACTCTATAATATGAAGATTTTCGGGAGTCAATTCCCGAATCAGAAGGAAAACGCCGAACGTCTTTCAGCAGTGTTGGCAGAGAAAGCAGCAATGTTCAAATAAACAAAATAAACCTAGCGGGCAGAGCATTTTGGCTCTGCCCGTTTCAGTTTGTAGAGGAAAAGAAATGAATGAATCCCAAGAAAAAACGGTGCGAGACGCGAAACCACTGTACTGCGCACCATATATTCGGCAGGGGAAAAGAGAAACAGCATTTCGGAACGGTCGATTGTGAAAAACGACGATTTTTCCAGAAAATTCACACAAATTTAATATGTTTCGGGTGCTGCTGTGGTATAATGAGCCTATTCTTTCAAGGAGGTGCAGTATGCACAACAGACATTCAAAACAATTTTCAGCATTTCTGACAGCTTTTCTGATCCTGCGTCCTGTCCGAATGTGCTGACGGTTTCGGCATTGGATGATAAGCTGGAACTTGCCGATTACAGTAATGTTGGAGAGATGATCAACTTTGCAGCACCCGGCTCTGATATTCTGAGTGCAGGCATTGAATCGCCCACATCCACCGTGATGCATAGCGGAACGAGTATGGCGACGCCGTTTGTGGCAGCTTGCTGTGCGAATCTGCTCACTTATAATCCGGATTTCACTAAGTCGCAGATCGAGCAGCTGCTCATTCACAACGCGGTGGATCTGGGCGATGACGGCTTTGACCGTTATTACGGATACGGCATGGTCAACCTCAAGGATTTTATGTTTGAGGAGAAAACCTGTGAAGATCCGCAATTCAGTGTGGCAGGCGATTCGTTTGAGATGTCTGTCAGCCTGACGATCAGCTGTGAAACGGAAGATGCCGAGATCTACTACACGCTGGACGGTACGAAGCCATCCCGCGAAAACGGCACCCTCTATCAAGGGGAAACGCTGACATTTTATCAGAGTGTGATGTTAAGTGCGGTCTCGGTGAAAGGAAAATATACCAGCTGCCCTGTATCGGATTATTACATCGTCCGCGAAAGTGATTCCGAAAACGCGATGGTAATGGAGAACGGTGTTCTGGTGAAGTATCAGGGCGTTTTGCAGGAGCTGAATCTGAAAAACAATAATGAGATCAAGGCAATCGGAGAGAATGCGTTTGCAAACAACTCCCGTCTGATTTCGGTGACGCTGCCGACATCTGTCAAAATGATCGGAGACAGTGCCTTTATGGGATGCACGCATCTGAAAAAGGTGGAATGTTGTGCGGAGACATTTGGCAAGGATGTGTTCCGCAACTGCCGCGAACTGGAGAAGGTGAATTTCTCAGAGGCTGTGGATGCGATCGGTGAGGGTATGTTCCGTTCCTGCAGCGCGCTGAAATATGTGACAGGGCTTGAGAATGTGAAGGTTGCCCCTGCCTACTCTTTCTATATGTGTACGAATCTTGTTTCTTTCCCGAACAGCTTCACGGAGATCGGGGACTATGCGTTTTCAATGGCGGATTTCTGCTTTACTGACTATGACCGGGGTATCCATTTTGATAATCTGGAAAAGATTGGAAAGTCAGCTTTTCAGCTCACCGCATGTATGCATACGGTAGATCTTTCAAACTGTAAGGAACTGGGCGAATGTGCATTGGCAGGCTCTGATTGCGATCATGTGAAGCTTTCAAAAGATATCACGGTTATTCCGCGCGGTTTTTTGGCAGATGCGGTAGAACTTCGATCCATCGAGGCACCTTCTGTCACGGAGATCGAAGACTACGGGCTTGCTGTTCAGCTGTGGTATATACGTGATCTTGCGATGGATATGAGTGATCTCGTTTGGTTTGATAGTGAAACGATCAATTATGACTTCGATGTTTCAAAAATGGCACACCTCGGTACCTGCGCCTTGTTTGGTTTTCAATCGGAGAAAATCATGAACTTTGCTTCGGCGGATAACCGCAATCTGGACGCATTCAGCGGCATTTTTGCCAAAAAGCTTTATTTGCCGAATGTGGAGACTGCTGAACCGTTCCATGTGCAGCTTGATGAATATAATCTGGATACGGGCTTTCTTGGCAGTGCGGAAGTGACGTATCTGGAGAACCTCAAAACCTTGAAGAAGGACGGCATGAAAAAGCTGCGTCTCACAGTGTTTGGCGATGCGCTGGAACCGAACGCTGCGGAATTTCTGACGGAGGATGTGTTCTGTGAGGAAATCGGCGGTTATTCGGATTCAGAGGCAGAGAAAATGGCAAAAGCATTCGGAACGAAGTTTGTTCCTGTGCCGTCTGTTGTGATGGAGAAACCTCAGGATGTATATAATGTGTTGGAAAGATGTACGGTCAATGCAAAGGTCGTTGCGTTTGAGGGCGAAGGACATTGGTTCAGTGTGAATGCAGATGGTTCGTTGGATGAAATCGAATGTGGAGTGCCGAATCTGCTTGCAATCACAGTAAATCAGGCTGGCGACTGGAAATATCGTCATGAACTGACTGTCACTGTGGACGGTGAGGAAAAGTGCATCAGTAATGATGTGAACATTCATGTGTGCGGTGATGTTCATCTCGCAGAGGAAATGCATGATCTGAACATTGGTGAAAGCGCGCTTGTCCATTTCGATTTTTCGGAAGAAGGCAACTACTATTGGACTTCCCGTTATCGCTTCTCGTTCGATGAGGAGTGGACGGGATGGCTCTATGCAAGTAACGTCGATGTGTCGGTTTACAATGTAACAGATCGATGCTATGATGACAGTTTTTACGCATACAGTTCGGAGTGTACGCCCATGACGTTCTATCCCGGCATCGAATATGAGCTGCACTGTGAGCGGAATTACAGCGATTACGGTATGATCTTGCTGACGGATGAAACGAAAGAACCCATCCTGTTTTCAAACTTTCCTTATGTGGACGGACCATATCAACAGGAGGAGAAGCTGAAAGAATCAGATCTGCCGATACAGCTTGAATACAGCGAAGTGGGCTATATTGATGAGAACGATGATATTCAGCTCATGGATTCGGAAAAGGATTATTACATTCTCAACTCGGAGATCATGGAAGCGGGAACGCATTATTCGTATATTGTCGGCAAGGGCGATTATTTCGGTTTGCTGCCTTGTTCCTACATTGTCTATCGCGACATGGAGTTTGAGGAGGAGATGCGCGTTCATCGAGTCAAGCAGGACGGATATTTCCTTTTTACGCCGACTGAAAGCTTTAACGGCGTTCTGAGCTATGCTGAGGATCCGGCGTTTGTTTCCTATTCGGATGATTATGGTTGGCTATATCCGCAATATCACGCCCAGATTAACGTGGCTGATCTGAAAACCGGCATTCTGACCTCAGGTTCTGAGGAAGGCTGGGTCACATGCCGTTTTGAAAAGGGCAGAACCTATGAGATCACCGCGATACAGACGGGGGAAGAATACTACTCTCCCTCGGAATTCGATTACGATATCATACTTATGTGCCGAAGTTTTTGATGGCAAATGTTGTTCGGACAGATACGTTGTTTGAAGAAAAGGGCGACCTCAACTGCGACGGTGCGGTTGACATGAAGGATATGTTCATCATGAACGCCATGATAACCGAAAGCAAGGGTGTGATTTGTCCGCAAGGCATGGATAGAATTGTGGACATGAATTTCGACGGAATTCTGGATGTGAAAGATACCCTGCTGCTGAGTCGTCTGATGATGTAAGCGGCTGTTCCACGGGTTTGACAAAGGCTCAGACGAGGACGAATAACAAAAAAGCAAGATGCAGATCAGGCTGCATCTTGCTTTTTATATCGCGCGACAAAGCTCGACGATTCTGTTTCAATGCTTTCATCAAACACCTCTGCCGACAAGCATATGTATTCACCGACAGTCATGCCGCAAAGCGCACCGAAGATTCGCTGATAGTAGAAGGGGAATAATGCGGCTTCCTTTGCAATGGCAAAGATGTCAGAACAAAGCAACACAAAGGATAGGAAGCAAGAGATGGAATGAGACGGATTTCTTTTATCGAACATATACAGAAACGGAAGATTTCAGGTGGAATCTGCCATTCTTGCGCCTGCCTGACTGATGATCAATGTTGTTTCCTCTGTTTTCATTCAATCGTGTCGGCATGTGACTGCAAAACATAGAAATACTAAGTTTTTTCGTAGAAAAAGCTTGACTTATTATGTCATATATGGTAAAATAAAATCGTAGTAAATGAAATAATGTTAAATTAGTAAGCAAAGAGATATAATTTGTTGACCGATTGATGCCTTTCTCGGATTTTAGAACCTCTTGTTTCCAAAAGGTTAGTTATTACGAAAATTACGTAAAAGCGAGAAAATCGCACGCCGAACAAATGTTCTATTCTGAAATGATAAAAAGGCTCCAAGTCGAAAATCACGAAAACAACGCAGGTAAGCCAAAAACAGACGGAGTTTCGTTACAACCTCTTGTTTCCAAAAGGCGGAAAAGTTGCGTAAATGACGTAAAATCGAGGAAAATATACATTGAAAAGTATCGTATTTTCGGTGCAATTTTTGTGTCATGCACATGTTTGACATAGTTTTACACATATTTGACGCATCCGCGGAGAATTTACCTTTTGGAAATATGAAGTACATAGTAATGTAAGTTGTTAGCAGTATGTATATATGAAGTTGGTTTGTATATAAGTTGGCGGGTTGATATTAGTGACTGAGTTTCGGTTGCTGATATGAGCTTGCTGATGAACGTGGCACACAGGTTGGTACGAAAACGTCTATAAAATATTTGAGACCGGCGTATTTTCCGGTCTCTATAAGTTGTATAAATCGAAACTACATTGGGCGAGTTTGAGGATACTATGTTATTACGCTAGTCAGTTGATATGATGAACATACACGATTGAGTTCTCACTTGAACCGGCTATGTGTCAGAAGGAAAGGATAGAGTAGTAGTTATGGAAACACTGGTAAAACGTATAATTAGTTTCAGCCCGCCGGATATCAGTGAGCTCGAAATTCAAGAAGTTGTTGAGGCTTTGCGCTATGGCTGGATTACCACAGGACCGAGGGTGAAACTTTTGGAGCGTCGTTTGGCAGCATATATAGAGACTGGCGATACCACTGTTGATACAGAAAAGAATAAAGACTATTATTCCAATCGTGTCGTTTGTCTGAACTCTGCCACAGCGGGCGAAGAATTAAACCTAAGAATTCTCGGCATTCAGCCCGGAGATGAGGTTATTATTCCTGCCTATACATATACTGCAACCGCTTCTGCCGCTATTCATTGTGGAGCGACAGTGAAGTTTGTGGACATTCAGAAGGACGGAGATAACATAACTCACGCTCCAGAAATGGACTATGAGAAACTCGAAGCCGCTATCACGGAGAAAACTAAGGCTATCATTCCGGTTGATCTCGGCGGTATCGTCTGTGACTATGATAAGATTTTTGAGATCGTTGAGCGGAAAAAGAGTCTGTTTAAAGCCGTTGTATCCGATGGTTCTCCGCTTAGTGATCTTAGTCACCGAATCCAGTCTGCTATCGGTCGAGTAGTTATTGTTGCTGACTGTGCGCACAGTCTCGGTGCAAGCAGAGTTGTCGGAGGTCAGAAACTTTACTGCGGAACGATTGCAGACTTTTCGTCTTTTTCATTCCATGCTGTAAAAAATTTTACAACAGCCGAAGGCGGGGCTGCGGTTTGGAGATCTATCCCAGGTATAGATAATGCTGAGATCTATAAGTTCTACCAGCTTCTCTCCCTCCACGGTCAGAACAAGGACGCTCTTGCAAAAACGCAGATCGGTGCTTGGGAGTATGACATTATCGGCGCTTGGTATAAGTGCAATATGACAGATATCATGGCTGCTATTGGTTTGAAGCAACTTGATCGGTATAAGGCGATGCTCAACCGTAGAAACGAGATAATCAAGAAGTATGATAAGACCTGTGACGAACTTGGAATAGGTCATCTTGTGCATCATACTGACGTGATGGACAGTAGCAATCACTTGTATCTGACACGTATTCCGGATATTTCTGAAGAACAACGAAATGCGTTAATTGTGAAGTTTGCTGAGGCAGGCGTTGCTACCAATGTTCACTTTAAGCCGCTTCCGATGATGACAGCATATGGTAAGGATTGCAGTAATTATCCCAATGCATACGACTACTATCATAACCTGATTACACTACCGCTTCATACGCATTTGAGTGATGAGGATGTGGAGTATGTGTGCAAGTCAATAAAAACTGTTATAAGGGGCTAAGAATGCTGAGACGTTGGGAAGAATTACCGAATTATATGAAGACTCCCGAGGTTAGACCTTATTGGGAGAGACTATATAAGAAACGTTGGCAGCTTGAGTTGAAAAGAGCCTTTGACTTGTGCGCTGCAATCATGGTTCTGATTGTCACTGCGATTCCAATGGCTGTAATTGCGGTTGCGATTAAACTTGACAGCAGAGGACCTGTATTTTATAGACAGGAACGAGTTACTACATACGGTAAAAAGTTCAAGATTCATAAGTTCAGAACCATGGTATCCAATGCTGATAAAATCGGAACTGCGGTAACTGTGAGCGGTGATAGTAGAGTTACACGAGTAGGTGCTAAACTTAGAAATCTTCGTTTGGACGAACTTCCACAAGTGTTTGATGTTATCAGTGGAGATATGAGTTTTGTTGGAACAAGACCGGAAGTAACAAAGTATGTGAAAAAGTACAAGCCGGAATTCTACGCCACATTACTTATGCCTGCTGGGATTACATCAGAAGCGAGTATTAGATATAAACACGAGTATGAATTATTAACAGCATCGGCTGATGTAGACAAAACATACATAGAAGAAGTACTGCCAGCAAAGATGGTATGGAATCTCAATTCCATTGAGAGATTTTCATTTCCTAGAGAAATTCTCACAATGTTCCGTACAGTGGCTGCGGTATTAGGAAAAGAGTATGAGTAAGGAGTGTTTGGATGGTATCAATAAAAGAATTACATAGTGTAGATAAGAATACTATCCAGACTATTGCTCAATTGCATAAAAGGGCATTTCCGTCGTTCTTCTTAACACAACTTGGAATCCCATTCCTTACAACTCTTTATACAGGATACATGGAGGATAAGGATTCTGGCATTATTGTTGCTGAAAACAAAGGGAGAATCATTGGATTTATAGCATATTCAAAGGATTACTCTCGTTTTTATAAAGGGCTGTTAAAGAATCACCTGATTAAGTTTGCATTTTGTTCATTGGGTGCTGCTGTAAGGCATCCTTCTTTTATCAAAAGGTTGCTTGGTGCATTCAAAAAAAGCGATTCAGTAGTGAAAGAAGAAAAGTATGTTGAGCTATCCTCTATCTGCGTTGATCCTCGTATTGAAAGCAGAGGCGTGGGGTCTAAGCTGATAGATTATCTCAAAGGTATAGTAGATTTTAATACATACACATATATTAACCTTGAAACCGATGCTGAAGATAATGAAGGTGCTAATCATTTTTATGAAAAGAATGGATTTAAGTTGGCGAGAACATTTACTACAGCAGAGGGTAGGAAGATGAATGAATATAGGTACAGTCTTGGAGACAATAAATGAAAGTACTGTTTTTAGATGCTTATTTTGAGCCGGAGCAGATTGCATTTACACATTTAGAGCAAGACCTTCTAGAAGGACTTGTAAAAGCGGAGCATGAAGTAGAAATTGTATGTCCTATTCCAACAAGAGGTGTTTCTTCGAAAGTCGCAAAATCATATAGAACAAAGAAAAGCGAATACAGGTTTCAGAAACATGTCCATATAAGCAGATTTTCTGCTCCACAAGAAGGAAAAAATCCAGTTATTAGAGCATTGCGGTATTTCTGGTGTAATCTGCGGACTTATCAGATCGGTAAAAGAATGAAGAATGTTGACATAGTATTTTGCAATAGTACGCCTCCAACACAAGGCTGGATAGCAGGAAAGGTTGCGAAGAAGTTGAATGTCCCATTAATCTACTCTTTGCAAGATGTTTTCCCCGATTCATTAGTCACTACAGGTATGACATCCACAGGATCAATTCTATGGAAAATCGGAAGGAAGTTGGAGAATGCAACTTATAAAGGGTGCAAGAAGATTATTGTAATATCAAACTCCATAAAAAAGAATCTTATACAAAAAGGTGTAGATCCACGAAAACTAGAAGTTATTTCAAACTGGATCGATACTGATGCTATTCAACCAGTTTTGAGAGAAAAGAATAAGCTGTTCGATGAATTCGAAATCGACAGAAGCAAGTTCATTGTTCTTTATGCAGGAAACTTTGGTGCCGCACAAGGTGCAGAGATTGTGCTTGAGGCAGCGAAAATGATGAAAGATGAGCAAGATGTTCAATTTGTTATCTTTGGTGGCGGAGCAGGATATCAAGATGCTGTTAACAAAGCCAAAGCGTTACCGAATGTCTTTATTCATTCTTTGATGTCGCAGGAAAAAGTGGCTGAGGTATATAGCATGGGTGATGTAGCGATTATTACTTGTAAAAAAGGTGTGGGAAAGAGCGGAATGCCAAGTAAAACGTGGAGTATAATGGCATGTAATACTCCAATAATTGCTTCGTTTGACATGGATAGCGAATTAGGTAAAACACTATATGATGCTGAAGCTGGCAAATGTATAGCGGCAGAGAATGCTACTGCGCTAAGAAATGAAATACTATGTGTAAAAAATGGACAAAAAAGCATACGACACAATAGTCGTGAATATGCTATGCAGCACTGTTCTACGGCTATTTGTGTAAAAATGTATATAGATGAAATGAGGCAGGCTTGTGCGAATATTGATGATTAATAGCGTTTGCGGTATTGGAAGCACAGGACGCATCTGTACAGATCTTGCAGAAGAACTTGAAGCACAGGGTCATGAAGTAAAGATTGCATACGGACGCGAATCTGTGCCAGAAAAATATCAGAAATATGCGGTGCGAATCGGTACCGATTTCAGCGTAAAAATTGATGCTCTGAAAACCAGAATCTTTGATAATGCCGGTTTCAACTCAAAGAAAGCAACACAGGCGTTCATCAAATGGGTTGAAGGCTACGATCCGGATGTTATTCATCTTCATAACATCCATGGGTACTATATTAATATTGAGATACTATTTCAGTATCTTGCAAGAGCAAATAAGCCTGTCATTTGGACACTGCATGACTGTTGGGCTTTCACAGGGCATTGTTCTCATTTTGATTTTGTTGGATGTGATAAATGGGAAGCAGGTTGCAATAAATGCTCACAGAAATCTAGATACCCTGCCAGTTTCATGTTTGACAATTCATGCAGTAATTGGAAAAAGAAAAAGGAATTGTTTACAAGCGTTCAAAAAATGACTATTACCACACCATCGCATTGGCTTGCTAATCGTGTGAATAAATCCTTCTTAAAGCACTATTCTGTTCAGGTAATTCATAATGGGATTGATACAGACATTTTTAAGCCTACACCCAGTGATTTTCGCGAACACTTCGGGTTAACTGATAAAAAAATAATTTTGGGTGTAGCGAGTACCTGGAATGATCGGAAAGGTTTTGATGACTTTATTCAATTATCGAAAGAACTTTCTCCTGAGTATCACATTGTATTGGTTGGCTTGTCACCAAAACAAATGAAGAGCCTTCCAGATAATATTCTCGGAATCACAAGAACAAATAGCACAAAGGAATTAGCCGAGATTTATACTGCGGCGGATGTTTATGTTAATCCGAGCAAAGAGGAAACATTTGGTCTTACTACTGTTGAAGCAGTCGCGTGTGGCACTCCTGTTGTAGTTAGCAACCTAACTGCAATTCCAGAAGTTGTTTGCACAGCGAACGGTATTATTCTTCATTCTCTGAAACCGCAAAAGATTCTGAGTGCCATTCAGAACTGTGCTCTTTTCACAAAAGAGAATATTCGACAAACTGCGTTCGTATATAAAAAAGAAAAGCAGTATGAGAGGTATCTAAATATATATGAGAACATCCACAATATATGATGGTGAAACATCAATCATTTGGAAATTGTTTGTTTTGTTATTATTTGGATTTAGTTGCATAAATACTGGAGGATTAATCGTATTTCTATGGCTCATTCCTATCATTTTTCGAGTCTATTATAATTGGAAAGATAGTGCATTATTTTCTTTATTATTAATCCAATTTCGTTCAATTTTGAATTCGAGATTTGCAATATCTATCGCTTCTTCATCTATTGCATCAATAAGCAAATGGATTGTTGTTTTCTTACTAGCGTTTTTATTACTAAAAGATATAGCTATCGTTTATAATCAAATAGGGAATATTATCGTTTCATTATGCTTATTTTCTCTGCTATGTTCAATTTTCTCTCTAATTACAAGTTCATACCCTACTGTTGCTGTATTTAAGATTATCTCTTATATCATACCGCAACTCGCTATTATATGCGGTATTTATAATTCTTCAATAGATTGGGAAAAAATCATTCGCAATCATTTCCACATGTTATTGCTCTTATGCATTGGATTGTTGTTGATTGGTCAAGGATACTATGTAACGAAATATACTGAAACACGTTTTT
The DNA here is from genome assembly GCA_045617625.1 of Oscillospiraceae bacterium. Classification (GTDB taxonomy): domain Bacteria; phylum Bacillota; class Clostridia; order Oscillospirales; family Ruminococcaceae; genus Firm-04. Next base: position 33,895 of record JAZLJA010000044.1, read on the forward strand.
TTTGTGGAATACTAAACCATCCCAACTTGTTGGGAATTGTATTAGTTCTAGCCTTAGCATGTTTTTTATCCTCAAGCACCAAAATTAATATATATTCTACAATCTATATCTCAATTGTCTGTTTTTTGGCATTCTTGTCTCAATCAAGAGGCGCAATTCTATGGTGCTTTGCGATCCTTATTATTTACTTTATTATTTCTGACAATTCTCCAAAACAGAAAATCGCGCTCATATATACAATGCTTTTTATTTGTCTCATCTGTAATTCACAAATTCGTTCAATTATCTTATCATTATTACACAAGTATGGTGACACTTCTTCCATTACCGCCTCAAGAGGAGATCAGTTTTCACACTTAATATCGAGAATAAAGCATAGCCCATTAATAGGTACAGGATTTAATGTTCCATTTATCGAGAATTACAGAACAGGAAATTTCTCTTTTACATTGGTTACAGAAAACGGGAATCTCATTCTAGCTATTCTTGGAGATAACGGCATACTAGGCTTTCTGTTCTTTATTATTGCGTATGGCTTTATATATATGCAGGGAAATAAGGAAAAACTTCTTCTGTTTGCTGCTCCAATTCTAGCTTCTATGAGTGAGATGGCTTTTTTTTCAACAAATGGCAATGCCATATATTTCTATTTTTTCTATGGAATCTATATTGTTAATGGAGCACGTAAAAATCGCTCATTACAAGATAATGGTTTAACGATTTCAAATAATGCCTAAAACATTGGTATTTCAAAGAGCAAAATAGGGTAAAGGAAATACCCTTGCAAAAGACTTGAGAGGAATACTACTATGAAAGTCGTATTTGTAAGTAACTATTTTAACCATCATCAAAAGTCACTATCAGACGCATTGTTTGCTCATTTAAATACAGAATATTCCTTTATTGCAACCTCCCACATGAGTAAAGAACGATCTGATCTAGGCTATAAGGAATTAGATGCGCCTTATGTAAGCAAATACTTCATAGCCGAAAAACAATGTCAGCAGAATATTGATAATGCAGATGTTGTCATATTTGGTTCTGCTCCTCCCCAATGCATTCGAAAACGATTATGGCAAGGAAAGTTGACTATTGGATACTCTGAAAGACTTTTCAAAAATGATAAATCCTATATTAATACAGTATTGCGTGCTATAAAATGGAATGCTATATGGTTCAAAAGGAAAAAGACATATCTCCTTTGTTCTAGTGCATACACATCAAAAGATTATTATCGGATTGGATTATTTCATGGAAGAACATTTCGTTGGGGCTATTTCCCAGAAACAAAAAAATACGACATTGATTCGCTTATATCAAAAAAGAAACCACATTCCATTTTATGGGTTGCACGTTTTCTCGTTTTGAAGCATCCGGAAGTACCAATTGAAATTGCAAAACGATTAAAAAGGGATGGATTCAATTTTGAACTGAATATGATAGGAACCGGTGAACTGGTTGATTCAATTCAACGTATGATTCAAAGTGAATCATTGCAAGATAAAGTTCATATGCTAGGCTCCATGCCTCCGGAAGATGTGCGAAAGCATATGGAAGAAAGTGAAATTTTCCTTTTCACTTCTGATCGGAATGAAGGCTGGGGAGCAGTTCTGAATGAGTCAATGAATTCAGGCTGCGCGGTAGTCGCAAGCCACGCAATCGGTTCAGTTCCGTTTCTGATAGAAAATGAGAAGAACGGCTGTATCTATCCGAATGGGAATATAGAGGTTCTGTATATGTATGTCAAACGTTTGCTTAATGAAAATGAGTATCGAGAGAGCATCCAAAGAAACGCCTACGATACCATTGCAAACCAGTGGTCCGCTGAAGAAGCAGCCCGTCGTTTTCTTGAACTTGCTACGAACTTATTGAATGGGAATGAAGCATCACCATTTTCAATTGGTCCATGTAGTAAAGCCGAACTCTTGTCTGATGATTGGATGAAATAACATGGAATTTATTAAAAGAAAAATTGTCTTTTTTATTGTAAATCATTTTTTAGCAGGAACAATTTGTTTTAAAGCAAAAAACCAATTGCTTTCTCTTCTAGGATATCAGATTGCTCCATCTGTTAAAATTGTCGGTCCAATTATGTGCACTGGTAAATTGGAAATTGGAGAAAATACCTGGGTAGGAAAAAATTTCTGTGTTAATGGTAATGGTCTAGTAACGATTGGCTCAAACTGTGATATTGGACCAGAAGTCATATTTCAAACCGGTGGACATGAAATCGGTACTTCTGAACATCGCGCTGGAAAGGGATTGACATTTAATCAAAGTATTGGAAATGGCGTATGGATTGGTGGACGCTCCACCATTCTCAACAACGTAAAAATTGGCGATGGAAGTGTAATTGCAGGATGTGCCTGCGTCATTCGTGATGTTCCAGACAATGTGCTCGTCGGTGGTGTTCCTGCTCATGTAATCAAGGAGTTAAGCGTATCGAATGAAGAAAAATAATCAGATAAAAATAGGTGCCCTTTTATCGTATACTTCGATTGCAGTGAATATTCTTGCAGGACTTCTGTATACGCCATGGATGGTCAAACAAATCGGGAAGAGTGATTATGGTCTATACACTTTAGCAAATTCACTGATTACTCTTTTCTTACTTGATTTTGGATTGAGTTCTGCAACGGCACGATATGTTTCAAAGTATCATGCAGAGGGAAATGAAGAAAAGGTAAATGAATTCCTCGGAGCAATCTATAAACTGTATCTACTGATAGATGCGTTAATACTGATTGTTCTTACGATTATATATTTCCTAATTGATACGATATATGTGAAACTAACGCCTGATGAGTTATCAAAATTCAAAGTTGTATATTTGATAGCCGCTTCATTCAGCATCATCAATTTTCCTTTTATTACTCTGAATGGCATATTGACTGCTTATGAAAAATTCATTCAGCAGAAATTAGCGGATCTTATATATCGCTTTCTTGTGGTTGGACTTATGGTCTATGCGCTGTTGACCGGACACGGATTGTATTCTGTAGTGACAGTCAATGCAATTGCAGGTCTTATCATTATTTTCTATAAACTAATTATCATCCGCAAGTTTACAAGTGTACGAGTAAAATTCTCGAATCAGAATATGTCTATTTATAAAGATATATTTAGTTTTTCACTATGGACAACAGTCATTTCGTTATCACAGCGTCTTATTTTCAGTATTACTCCTACTATTCTAGGTGTAGTATCCAATTCATCTGAAATCGCTGTTTTTGGCATTATTACAACAATCGAGGGCTATTCTTTTACAGTCACTTCAGCAATAAACGGAATGTTTATGCCGAAGATTTCCCGCATATACACCCAAGAGAATCCGGAAGACAATATTATGCCTTTAATGATGAAAGTTGGTCGATTTCAGTATGTGCTCAATGGATTGATCATTGTTGGATTTGCAGTACTCGGTCGATTCTTTATTTCCATTTGGATGGGGGCAGATTATTCCAATGCATATTGGGGCATTCTTCTTGTCATTGTCCCAGGCATCTTTTTTAATGCACTACAAATTGCAAACACCACAGCCGTTGTTACAAACAATGTAAAATATCAAGCACTGGTAAACTTAGGAATTGGTATCATAAACGTTGTTTTATCGTTTGCATTTTCTGCGCTTTGGGGTGTAATCGGATCATGCATTTCCATTTTTGTTGCATATTCTATTCGTGCAGTTGCCTTAAATATTCTATATTATAAAAAACTACGGATAGACACACCATTCTTCGCTAAGAACTGTTATCTGAAAATGTCTATTCCTGTAATCATATCATTAGTTATTGGCTGTATCATATGTTCATTCATTCCCAATAAGGGATGGATCAGCTTGGGAATTCAGGCGATTATTGTATGTGCTGAATACCTGATTGTCATGTTTTTCTTGGGCATTAGTAAAGATGAAAGAAGCACAATTTGCAAATTGCTTCTTTCCAAAATACGAAGGAAGTAAACACTATGTCATTATTCACAAACGCAACTCTAATGATCACAGGCGGCACAGGCAGCTTCGGAAACGCCGTTCTCAACCGTTTTCTAAAAACCGACATCGGTGAAATCAGGATTTTTAGTCGTGATGAGAAGAAGCAAGACGATATGCGCCACTATTTTCAGGCTACTATGCCTGATGT
>JAZLJA010000045.1:0-58532 GCA_045617625.1 Oscillospiraceae bacterium
GTCAGCGGTCAGCGACACGCGAATCGTTTCGCCGATGCCGTCGCAGAGCAGTGAGCCGATGCCCGCCGCCGATTTGATGAGTCCCATGCGGGCAGTGCCGGCCTCGGTGACGCCCAGATGCAGCGGATATTCGCACTGCTGCGCCGCCAGACGATAGCTTGCGATCATGTTTTGCACGTTTGATGATTTAATGGAAATGACGATATCATGAAAATCGAACTGTTCCAGCAGCGATGCATGGTGCAGTGCGCTTTCGACGAGTGCTTCGGGGGTCGGGCCACCGTATTTCCGCAGCAGATCTTTTTCCAGCGAGCCTGAATTGACGCCGATGCGGATGGGGATATTCTTCTCGCGGCATTTGTCGGCAACGGCTTTGACTCTGTCCATCGCGCCGATGTTGCCCGGATTGATGCGAATTTTGTCGATGCCTGCATCGGCGGCGGCAAGCGCGAGTTTATAATCGAAATGAATGTCCGCGACAAGCGGAATCGAAACCGCCTCTTTGATTGCGGGAATCAGCGCAACAGCGTCCATATCGGGAATTGCGGCACGAAGGATCTCGCAGCCTGCCGCTTCGAGTGCTTTTGCTTGAGCCACCGAACCCGCAATGTCATCCGAGCGGGTGTTGAGCATGGATTGAATATAGATATGTTTGCCGTCCAGCACGCAGCCGCCGACTTTCACAGGATGCAGATTTCTCATGAAAACACGCCCCTTTCGTTACCTTGTAAATATCGTGAAAACATCTTTGAATGTGACGGCGATCATCAGCAGCATGAGCAGTGCAAGCCCCGCAAAGTGAATCGCGCCTTCGATTTTGGCAGGCACCTGCTTGCGGGTGATCGCTTCGATGATGAGGAACACGAGTCGTCCGCCGTCCAGAGCGGGGAACGGGATCAGGTTGAAAATGCCGACGTTGATGGTGATGAACGACATCAGATCAAACAGCGTGATGCACTTGTCGCGGAAAGATTCTTCCTGTGCGACGTATTCCGTGGTGGTGTCGATCACGCCGACAACGCCCGAAAGGTCATGGAAACCGTATTTGCCCGAGATGAGGTCGATCAGCGAGATCCAGATCAGACGAGCGGTGGAAACGGTGTTTTTACAAGTAAAAGCGAGGATATTCGGAATTGTTTTTTGCTGACCATAGACCCAGAAATCGTAAAGTCCGTTGGTCTGTTTGTCGAGAAATTTGACGTCATGCAGTGTGACAAGCTCGTTGTTTCGTTCCACCACGACTTCAAACGTATCGCAGGTGTCATTTTGCAGGGCATAGCCGATATCGCCAGCGACGAAGATGCGCAGTCCGTTGATTTTCACGAACCGGTCGCCGATTTGCAGCTTTTCATCGGAGGAGGCGACGGACTGCTGATTTTCATCCATATGGAAGTTGCAGATGGTGGTGGATGAGAGACTGTCGCCGAGCGAGGAAGTCAGCAGGATGAGGAAAAATCCGAGGATGATGTTCATGGTCGCGCCCGCCACGGTCACGAGCATTCGCTTCCAGACAGCCTGATTGCGGAAGGCACGGGGATCGTTGCTGGTTTCGTCCTCGCCCTCCATGGCGCAGTAGCCGCCGATGGGGAGCGCACGGATGGAATATTTGGTTTCACCGCGTTCTTTTTGCTTGAGCAGCGGGCCCATGCCGATGGAAAATTCAAGGACACGGATGCCGCATTTTTTCGCGACGAAGAAATGTCCGAGTTCGTGGAGAAAAATTATCACGCCGAAGCAGATGATCGCGGCGAGAACGGTGAGAATGGTCATGAAACGGCTCCTTTCGGGGGTGGGGAATTTGCGCAGGGGGATATGGGGTGATCTCTTTCAAATGCAGGATTTGGGATTCATTCAAAATGCGCCGCAGGCGTTTCTTACGTATTCGCGGGCAGCACGATCGGCACTGACCACATCGGCATAGCAGGTGAGCGGTGTGGTCGGCAGGGCGTTGATTGCCGCCGTGACCAGTTCGCCGATCTGCAAAAACTTGATCTTGCGTGCCAAAAATGCCGCGACTGCTTCTTCGTTTGCGCCGTTTGCGATGCAGGGCGATGAGCCGCCCATTTCGCTTGCCTTGATGCAGGCAGTCAGGCAGTCAAAGGTATCGTAATCGGGTTTTGCGAAAGTCAGCTGCCCGTAATCGGTGAGAGAAAGCGGTTTGGTGGGGCAGGGCAGCCGATCGGGGTACATCAGTGCATACTGGATCGGGATTTTCATGTCAGGCACGCCCATCTGCCCGATCATCGAGTCATCGTCATACACCACAGCCGAATGCAAAACGCTCTGCCGATGCACCACGATCTCGATCTGGTCGGGGGTCAGGTCAAACAGCCACCGCGCCTCGATGAATTCGAGCCCCTTGTTCATCAGGGTTGCCGAGTCGATCGTGATTTTGTTGCCCATGCTCCAGTTTGGGTGATTGAGGGCTTCTTCCACGGTGGTATTCTGCAAATCTGCTTTGGTTTTGCCGAAAAACGGTCCGCCCGATGCCGTCAGGATGATTTTTTTGAGCTGACTGCGCTTGTTTCCTTGCAGGCACTGGAAAATCGCGGAATGCTCGCTGTCCACGGGATAAATCGGGATATTTTTCTCGGCAGCGGCGTTCATGACCAGCGCACCGCCTGCCACGAGGGTCTCCTTGTTGGCGAGGGCGATCGGTTTTTTCGCGTCGATGGCGGTCAGAGTCGGCAGCAGGCCAACCATGCCGACCACCGAGTTGAGCAGCGTGTCGGTGGAGGAATGCCGTGCAATCTCACAAAGACCGTCCATGCCTGCGAGAACCGTGCATCCAAGCCCGCTTGCGGCTTCTTTCAGCTTCGGATACAGGGATTCATCCGCGATGCAAAGCAGTTCGGGGCGCAGGATCTTTGCCTGCTCCACGAGTTTTTCGATACTGCGGTTTGCAGCAAGTGCGGTCACGCGAATGCCGTGCATCTGCGCGACTTCGATCGCCTGTGTGCCGATGCTGCCTGTTGAGCCAAGAATTGCAACACTGTGCATAGTATAACCTGCTTTCTAACGGACGGAGCGGTATATCTGACACCGCTCCGTTTTGTGATTCTGTGATTTTTGCTGCTTTTTCCGATTCCTGATATAAATGCCGCAGGCACCTTTTCAGGCACCGAAAAAGCCAAATGCTGTGATGTATGCGCAGAGGAACGGTGCGACCATCAGCACGCTGTCAAAACGGTCGAGCAAGCCGCCGTGTCCCGGCATGATATTGCCGTAGTCTTTAATATCGAGCTGACGCTTCAGCACTGAGGCAGTCAGATCGCCCAGCGTGCCGAGCAGCGCACACATGACGCCGATGATCAGTGTGGATGCCCACGGAACGGAGATCGGCATTTCTTTTGCTTCGCAAACCGAAGCGTAAATTGCGGAAAACAGTGCAAAGAAGATGATATCCGAAACGATGCCGCCCACAAGCCCTTCGACGGTTTTTTTCGGGCTGATGGTCGGGCAAAGCTTATGTTTGCCCAATGCGCTGCCGACAAAATATGCACCCGAATCGGCGATCCAGCCGCCGCAGAGTGCCAGCACCACGTAAATGACGCCGTGCTGTTCGTGGCTGTTGTTGAGTGTGACCAACGTGGACATTGCCATCGGGATCAGATACATTCCTGCGATCACGCCGAAAAACGAGCGCATCAGGAACTGCGTTTGGCGGAATACATATTCGCCGCATACCACAAGCGTGCAGACGAGAATCAAGAGCATCTTGTATTTTGAAAGTGTGCCGACGGCGATGATGGGATACAGCAGGGCAAACAGCATACCTGCGCCCGTTGCAGCACGGTATTTCAACACATGGTTGACTTTGAAGAACTCCAGCACCATGATCAGGGACAAAATGCCGACGACGATCGGAAGCACCACGGTGTTGTGCAGAAATAGCACGATCAGCGTGATGACAATGCCGACGGCTGCGGAAATCAGTCGAGTTATCATAGCAAGAAATCAGCGGCGGCGATGCTGCCGCACTCCTTTATCAGATTGTATCAGATGGGAAACTCACAGCCCGCCGAATCTGCGGTTGCGCTTTGCATATTCCAGCAGGGCAGCATTGAGTTCTTTTTTGGAAAAATCGGGCCAGAGCGTGTCGCAGAAGTAAAATTCGGCGTAAGCGCACTGCCAGAGCAAAAAGTTGGAAATGCGGTATTCGCCGCCCGGGCGGATCAGCAAATCGACATCGGGCATTTCTCTGGTATAGAGGTTTTGTGAGATCATGTCCTCGGTGATGTCGTCGGGGTTGAGGCTGCCTGCCTTGACCTGTTCCGCGAGCATGCGGCAGGCGTGGGTGATTTCATCGCGGGCGCCGTAATTGACCGCAAGCCCCATGTTCATTTCCTTATATATAATGGTGTCTTCTTCGAGCGCTTCAAAGCTTTTGCGCAAATCGGGCTCGAATGCACCCTTGTCGCCCAGAATAATCATGCGCGTGTTTTCGGTGAAATATTTTCTGACTTCCACGAGATATTCGCGCATCAGGTTCATAATTGTGTGGACTTCGTCCTCGGGGCGTTTCCAGTTCTCGGTGGAAAACGCATAGAACGTGATGTTTTCGATACCGATGTCCTTGCAGTAACGAACGATTTTCTTGAAGTTTTTCGCGCCCTCAATATGCCCTGCCGAACGGGGCAGACCGCGTTTTTTTGCCCAGCGCCCGTTGCCGTCCATGATGAAGGCAATGTGCTTGGGGAGCATCTCGGCGGGGATTGGCGGCTGAACTGCTTTTGCCATGCGTGGGAAACCTTCCTTTCTGAAGTGTGGGAAGTATCGCTTGGATGGTATTCTTCATAAAGAACACAAAAGGGCAGAACAGGCAGCAGAGGGGTTCTGCGCCCGTTCAGCCTTTGTGTGGTGATGCAAATTTTGCTTTGATATTTGATACAGTGGCTTTTGGCTGCAAATATGATATCGGGCAGCCGCTTCTTACAGAGACATAATCTCCTTTTCCTTTGTGGAAACCAGATTGTCGATCTCTGCCACGAATTTATCGGTGAGCGTCTGCACTTTCTTATCGGAGTCTTTCAGGTCATCTTCCGTGATCTCGGAATTTTTCTTCATGGCCTTATATTTTTCCACAAGGTCGCGGCGTTCGTTGCGGATGGCAACCTTTGCCTCATCGCCGAATTTCTTGATGGTCTTGCACAGATCTTTACGGCGATCCTCGGTGAGCTGCGGGAACACCAGACGGATGGCTTTGCCGTCATCGGTGGGGGTGATGCCCAGATCGGAGGCGAGGATGGCTTTGGTGATCGCACGGATCATCGAGGCATCCCACGGAGTAATCATCAGCATTCTTGCTTCGGGCACGGAAATTGCCGCAACCTGATTGATCGGGGTGGGTGAGCCGTAATAATCCACGGGGATTTTGTCCAGCACAGCGGGGTTTGCACGGCCTGCGCGAATGGTGGTAAATTCGCTTGTCAGGCGGTCAATGACCTTTTTCATGCGTACTTCGGTGGCATCCAGTTTTTCTTTCATCAATTCGTTCATGATGGTTCACTCCCTGTATTTGATATTATGTGAAGCAGAGTTTGCTCATGCCTCGGGGTCGGATGTAATGAGGGTGCCGATATTCTCGCCCATGCAGGCATCGAAAATGTTATCGGGTCTGCCGAGGTCGAACACGAGCATCGGCATTTTGTTGTCGCGGCAAAGGGCTGCTGCGGTCATATCCATAACGGCAAGCTGCTTGCTGACAACATCGCTGAAGGTGAGTGTATCGTACTTCACCGCATCGGAGAACTTGTTGGGGTCCTTGTCATAAACGCCGTCGACCATGGTGGCTTTCAGCAGAATATTCGCTTCGATTTCCGCTGCACGCAGAGCTGCTGCGGTATCTGTCGAGAAGAAGGGGTTGCCTGTGCCGCATCCGAAAATGACGATTCTGCCCTTTTCAAAGTGACGCATTGCACGGTTGCGGATATAGGGTTCAGCGATCTGTGTCATGGTGATGGCGGTCTGAACGCGCACTTCACAGCCCAGCGATTCCAGCACATCTGCGACAGCCAGAGCATTCATGGCAGTTGCCAGCATACCGATATGGTCGGCGCGGGTGCGGTCCATCGCACCGGATGAACGGCCTCTCCAGAAGTTTCCGCCGCCAACGACGATGCCGATATCCACGCCGGCATCAGCGGTGCGTTTGACTGCTTTGCAGATCGTGGTGATGGTGTCGTAATCGAGTCCGGTTTTCTTGTCGCCTGCGAGTGCCTCGCCGCTGATTTTCAGAAGAATGCGTTTATATTTGGGTTCCATAGGACAAGTACCTCCAAAATAATACTTACAAATATTATACACGATTTTTTCGATAATGTAAAGGGGAAAACGGAAGAAAAATCCGATTTTGTCAAATTTCACATGAGAAAGGCGGAGCGGAAATCTTAATGTTTAGTTAAAGATTTACCATCATATTGTAAAAGTGCACAAACAGAATCCGAAAATATGTGCATTCTGTGTAAAACGTCGATTTTATTCGGAAAAAACCACATTTATCTTGCATTTGCGTTCAAACTCTGTTAATATATATCGTACAGATAAATCGGGAAAACCGATTTTTTTTATGTTTAGGGAAAATTTTTATTGGAGGAAAGAGTTATGAAAAAATGGAACATCCGAAAAACCGTAACAGCTGCGGCTGTGGCGGCGGCAGCTCTGGGCGTTTCCGCATATGCGGCGATCTCGGGCTTTGCTGATGACTATGAGAAAGGCGTTTCGCCTGACAACTCTGAAAAAGCAAAGTTCGTCACCGATGTGGATGAGGACGGCTTGCTCGCAGATGCGCAGAATTACTCGCTGTTCATTGAGAACGGTTTCACCGCAAAGGGTGCGGACTGTGAAGGTACGCTTGCATGCGGCGGCGAATTTGCCACGCTGGACGGCATCGGTGCTTACAGTATCGGCGCACATCTCTCGCAGAGTGCGGACGGCGATGCGGTTGTTTATGTGCAGGACGGTCCCGTTGCGGATTGCGTATATCCCCAGAATGCCTGCGCAGTCATCGGCAAGGATATGCCGGATGCGGATGTTCACATTAACGGCGGCGGAAAGATCTACCGCGATGATATGATTGATATGTCCTCCTCGTTTAATGCGCTGCGTGAGACCAGCAAGACCATCGCACAGCAGGAGAACAGCGGCACTGCCGAACAGGCACAGTTTGAAGCAAAGGTGACACTGACAGGTCAGGGCGATGAAGAAACCTATATCTGGAATTTCACCTCTGAGGAATGGAACAACCTGTTCTCGTTCCCGCAGCTCGGTCCGTGGGCAACACCTTCCATCAATTTTGAAGTGCCCGACAGTGCAAACGTGATCATCAACATCACAGGCAATGATATCAAACTCCCGATCCCGACAGGCGGCTGTTCGTTCAACGGTCAGCGCATCGAAGGCAACGACGGTCCGGGTTGTGAACGCATTCTGTTCAACCTGCCCGATGCACAGAAATTCAGCTTCACGGGCTTCGGTACATTCTATGGTTCGATCCTCGCACCCAACGCCGACGGTTCTGACAACTTTGATGCAAAGAATCCTTTCTCGGCAGGCGGACACGTTTCGGGTCAGCTGATCGCAAAGTCTTACGAGGGCGGCATCGAGTTCGGCTACACGCTGTATAAGGGCGGCAAGTTCAAGGCTGAAACGACCACCACCGAAGAAACCACGACCACTACAACGACGACCACGACCACGACTACCACAACCACCACGACCACAACGACCACTCCCGAAACAACCACTTCCACAACCACCACCTCCACGACGACCACCACCTCCACCACGACAACGACCACGACGACCAGTACCACCACAACCACCACGACAACAACAACGACTACAACTACCACAACCACCACAACGACGACCACCACAACAACGACCACCACGACAACCACGACCACTACTACCACGACGACAACGACGACGACCACAACAACTACGACAACGACAACCACGACCACTACGACAACAACGACGACCACTACAACAACGACCACAACGACGACAACAACAACTACTACAACGACAACCACCACGACGGAGACGACCACATCGCTGAAGGAAACGGAAGAAACCAGAACCACCACAACAACCACAACCACATCGACAACAACAACGACCACCACCACAACAACTACGACGACTACGACCACCACAACGACGACGACTACCACGACGACGACTACCACGACCACTGCGGCGGAAACCACAACATCGGGCGAAACCACCACAACAACTGATACCACCGCGACCACCACCGCAAAAACGACTGAAGCAGCCCGCACCACAAAGAACACTACCACCACCACGCAGCCTGCACCCAAAACCAGTGAGGATATCCCGTTTGGCATTGGCGCAGCAGCACTGCTTGCAATCGGCGCGGCTGTGGCACTCAGACGTAAGGAACAGTAATCAATAAAAAATCAAAACCGTATCGCAGAAATGTGGTACGGTTTTGTCTTAATTGCACAGATATTATGGCAGAATTTGTCAATTCTCACAAAGTTTGCAGATGGATGTATTTTCTGACCGCAAGTTCTCGTAATAACAAACAGAGGGACGAAAAGAATCTTATTTATAAAATTAAAGGAGGAATACCTATGAAACTGTATCAGATTCTCTCAGCCACAGCTGTCACACTGCTGATGGGTGCTTCGGGCTTGACTGCTTCAGCAGTCGTCACACCCACCACCACTATGCCTGTCGTCTTCAAAACCACCGAGTCTACCCTCGGTACGACGCAGGGACCTATTGACCGCTCAGATTATGTTGTCACCACATCGCTGGTTGCCCAATCGACGCAGCCTGTCTTTGATGAGGAAGGGCATTATCGCGGCACCGACGCACTGCAAGATGTTTACCTTTACATGACCGAACTGCCTCAAATGAAATTCAAAGGGGGCGAAGGCTTCAATTATGACGGCTTGAAGCTTATGGTTGTCGAGCAGAGACGCTTCAACACCTACTGGCACGATGTTACGGGCTTGGCAAGAGTCGAGACCAATTTCGACATGACCAAAGCGGGCACATATACCGTCAAGGTCACGGTTGATTACGACATTCCTGAATGGGGTGAGGATATCGACCCCTATTATTATGATATCACCGTGGAGGGCGATGCGCCTGTGGATACCGCGCCGAGCACAAAGATCAGCGGCTCCGATTCGGAAACCACTGAGACCACCATCAAAACCACTGATATTTCCATCAAAAAGGATTTTGTCGTCACAACGTCCTGTGTCAGCGATTCACCCGTGCCTGTCTGGGATGAGGATGGTCACTATCGCGGCACCAATGCACTGCTCGATGTATATCCGATGCTGGGAGCGAAGAAAGAATACGCCATCGGGGAACAGCTGGATCCCGCAGATTTCAAGATGTATGTTGTGGAAGAACGCTGCTGGAACGTCTGGTGGTATGATGTATCGGGCTGCACCGAAATCGTGGAGACCGATTTCAACTCGGAGGTTCCCGGAACCTATAAAGTTGTGCTGAGCACGGATTATATGAAAAACGATTGGAATAAGCCTGTCGGGACGTTGGAAATTTATGTAGACGTCAGGGATATCCCCGCCGTCACGAACGTTCACGTTGGCGAAATGACGACCACACTGCCCACAACAACCACAATGACGACTGTCACCACCACTACGGGAGCATCGCTGGTCGAGACTTATCGCGGCGACATCAACGGCGACCGGAAAATCACTGTATCGGATGCCATCACCCTTTGCCGCATCTGCGTTTCGGATATCGTTGGTCTGACCATGCGCGAAAACGTCAGGGAATTTGGCGACATGGATAAGGACGGCGTTCTTTCCACGCTGGATGTTGTGGCTCTGCTGCGCCGTATTTCTGAGGGCAGCGGGATCGTGATTCCCGAGCCTCAGATCGACGAAAACGGCAACTATATGACGGGTGAAGCCGTCTTGACCACGACCACAACCACCACCACGACTGTCATCGTGAACGGCAGCACAAAAGAGGAAATTGAGAAGATGACCGATCAGCTTGGTGATTTCATCAGAGAGAAGCAGCTGAATGCACGCATCGTTTGCAATGATGTCGATGCCGTAAATCCGATCTACGTTTTGGAATATGATTCCGAGACGTCCGCATATGAGGAGATCTGTGCTTTTGCCGAGGAAAACAATCTTGACCTGACAAAAATCACAATCTCAGGCAAACCATACGCGCAGTACACCACGAACACAGCCGTTACCGCAGTCACGACCAAAACGCTGACCACGAAGACGGTCGCCTGAATGACGATCGCGGTCACAGAATAAGTCGCTTTTGAAGCGTAAACATTGCTGATTTTCCTCCATATTTTACAAAACCGCCGTCCCGACCGAGAATCGGGGCGGCGGTATTTTTGTTTTGTGCGGCGATGGCGGATGACTGCATCGGGATTCTTTTGGTTTCTGCTTCGGAATTATGTTCCTCTCCGGGCACATAAACAGGACGGCGGGAACCCCTTAATAGGGCTCCCGCTCCTTCCTGATTATTTGGAACGAAAAGGGTGTTTCGTCGCCTGCGAGCGACGACCGGAGGCTCTGTCTCTGGACACCGCAAGCCTTTGAAAAGGCTTGACCGAAACTTTTGTTATCACAGCCGCTTAATAATGGGATTTTCTTTGGCGGGTTTGGGGACGAAGTCCTCATTACAAATGCTCCGCAGGCACCGTTCTCAATGTTCGCAGCAGAAGTTTGTGATCCTGCGGGATGCGGAAACTTTCCAGTGCTTTCTGGATCGCTTTTTTGTGCAGCCAGTCGGAGAGCTGATGTGTGCGAAAATAGGGGAGTGTTTCATCCCAATGCTTGGCAAGTGCCGTCGCAAAATACCACGCAATCATCATATTTACGTAGTATTCATCCAGTTCCACCGCCGCGACCCATTTGAGATATTCAGGCGAGAACAAATCATCCAAAAACAGGTTCATCAGCATTTCGATGCCGAACCGCACCGTATATGGATGCTCACTTTTCAGCCATTTCCGCAGATAGGGCAGCAGCAGTTCGGGCGATTTCTGGAAGGCTTTCATTTTGAGCTGATCGCAGGTCGCCCAGTTGTTGACATACGGTAAAAAACGCTCTGTCGCAGCGATTGCCTCGTCAAAATCCTTGATGGGCGCGATCAAAAAAGAATGCATCTGATTTTCTTCAAAATACCGATGCGGCAGTTTGGAGAGAAACGCCTCTGCTTCAGGCGTGTTCTGTACTTCTTTGACCAGACTGCGCAGGGCAGGCGTGCGAACCCCCAGAATCTGCTCAATGGGGACATTCGGGATCAGCCGTGCCGAAAAAGCCGCGAACTCCGTTTCGCGCATGGCAAACAGCTTTTCTTCGATGATATTCATTTGGAATGTCCTCCGATTCTGCTTGCGTTTTGCAGGCGAAATTCGCTTTTCGATCTGGAAAAAAGGCGTAGACCCATTATAGCACTTTTTCCCACAAAAAGCAACGTTTTTTTTCATAAAACGAAGCATCGGTTTTTGTGAAGAATGCCGTTTTTTCATATCACGGGAGTACAAGATCACCTGAAAACGGCGGGATGAAACTTTCGGATGCGGCTTCTCCCTCCTGAATCAGCGCGTTGCAAAATCCGATCTGCTCGGCATAGCGCACCACGGTCTCGTATTCATGCGGTGTGACTTTGCGTGACAGCACAGGATGCTCCGCGACCTTCGGCATGGGCGTGTACTGATTCATGATGCTGATGCCGATTTCCGTGCCGTAGATTTCATGCAGATACCAGAGGATCTCTCTCGCCTCCTGTGCGTGCGCGGGCAGCACCAGATGACGAATCTGCACGCCTTTTGTCATCAGACCTGTCTGCGCATCGAATTGCGGTGCGCCCACCTGACGATACATTTCGGCGATCGCTGCCTTTGCCACATGCGGATAATCAGGGGCTTTGGAGTATTCGGCAGCGGTTTTTTCGCGCAGATACTTGAAATCAGGGAGATAGATATCGACCAGTCCCTCAAGCTTCCGCAGCATTTCGGGTGATTCGTATGCGGAGCTGTTCCACACGATCGGGATGGTCAGTCCTGCCGCTTTTGCCGCTTGCAGCACGGGGATCAGATGCCGCGTGTAATGCGTGGGGGTGACGAGGTTGATGTTATGTACGCCGCGTGCTTGCAGCCGCAGCATGATTTCAACGAGCAGCGAGGGCGAAACCTCAGTGCCCACGCCCTCCGATGCGATCTCGGCGTTCTGGCAGAAGATGCATCGCAGATTGCAGCCTGAAAAGAAAATCGTGCCCGACCCGTTTGTGCCGCTGATGGCGGGTTCTTCCCAGTAATGTGGGGCGGCACGGGCGATGCGTAAGGCATTTGACTGTCCGCAGACCCCGTGTGCAGCATCGCGGCAGATACCGCAGGCACGCGGGCAGTCGCGGCAAATGGTTGTTTCCATGCGTGACCTCCGATTGTCGTTTTTCGCTTTATGATAGTAATTATAGCACAATCGGCGGGCGTTGTCAAAAATTCTCTTGACAAACGACGCCGTTTATGGTATAATACAATCTGTCACGGGGCATTAGCGCAGCTGGGAGCGCACCACACTGGCAGTGTGGGGGTCACGGGTTCGAATCCCGTATGCTCCACCATGACGAAAACCGCGTATATACGACTTTGTGCCGTGTGTACGCGGTTTTCATTTTCTTGTTGTGACAATATTATTTCATATATAGATAAATAATGTCATGGTTTACAGAAATATTATGACACGAATTATGACACGATACAAATGGGAATAAACAAAAAACGAGGCATATTTCATCCGCGTTCAATCCAGCGTTCAAGCTGTTCCCTTTGCGTAATTCCGTTTTTTGCGGCTGCCTGTTTCAGCTTCGCCGCTAAATTGGCTGTTACAGCGATTCCGAATAGATGCACAAAAAAGCGCCTGCCAGACTGTGAAATCTGACAGGCGTTTTTTATGTATTCTGGAGTGTAGTCATGCAGCGCTCAAGAGCCTGACGCGATTCTTCAGAATCCGCATTGCTAATCATGCTTTGGAGCTGGTCAATCATGTGATCCTTGCGCGCAATCTGGTTGACATTGTTGTTGATCGTTCGCATCGCATTGACGAGAGGTGCTGCATTCTGCATATCGTAATAGGTCAGCTCTCCGTTGACAGCGATCTTCTTGATGTAGGTTCCAATTTTCAGATTTGCGGCGGCGGCACGGCGTTCAACCTCTGCCCATTCGTTCAGGTCAAATACGACCTCCTTGCGTTTCACCTGTTTGTATTCTCTCACTGGAAATTCCTCCATTCTATGTTTCCTGTATGTTGGCGGCTATTTTTTATCTGATGTGTATTCGTTTCGGGCTGGGGCTCCCGAAACAGGATTTTCGCAAGGATTCAGCCTGCGAAAATCGAAAATCATGAAAGTATACGATACTTTCTATGGCTTGCTATTCCGTCAAAATCAAAAGTATACGGATACTCCGGATTTGCCGGTTTCCATTCAGAATCACATACCACAGCATCTTTTCAGCGATTTCAGTTTGACTTTTCCTTTCGCCCGTGCTATAATTTTGATATAGAAATCTGATGATAAGGAGGAGTGGAATTCATGTTCTGGGACAAAATCTCACCGTTATACGATTTGTTCGAGAAGGTATATAACGGCAAGGTTTACAGCGGAACCGGTGCGAAGGTGGCTGAATTCATCGAGCCGTCTGATACGGTGCTGGAATGTGCCTGCGGAACCGGCGCAATCAGCGTCAGCATCGCGCCGAAGTGCAGGCGGCTGATCGCAACCGATTTCGTTGCGGGTATGCTGCGGCAGGCTGCAAAGAAATGTCGGAAATATGAGAACACTATTTTCCGCAGGGCTGACATCACGCATCTCAAATGCAAAGGCAATCGTTTTGACAAGGTGGTTGCCGGGAATGTAATTCATCTGCTGCCGAATCCAGAACTGGCGCTGCATGAACTGGAGCGCGTTGTGAAACCGGGCGGCAGGATCATCATTCCGACATACATCAATATGTCAAAGGAAACGGGAACCGCCGCGGTCAAATTCATCACGCTGCTCGGCGCGGATTTCAAGCGGCAGTTTGATCTGGTATCGTACAAACAATTCTTTGCGGATATGGGCTATGCGAATGTCGAGTACCATGTCGTTGACGGCAGAATGCCGTGTGCGATTGCGGTCATCACGAAATAGGAAACAGCCCCAAATCACATGGAAGTGTCATATGAGCAGAAGCTATAAGCATAGAAAAGGTACGCTGGTTCATGTGAAAGAGCAAAACAGCAGATTAGGCAAACGACAGGCATCTGCGGCGGTGCGACGCGCTGTCGATGTTCCAGACGGCAGACAGTACAGAAAATATTATTGTTCGTGGGATATCAGTGATTATGTATGGACGGAAAACAAATATACACGGGATGAATTCCGGCATCACTGGTTTGATACCGCTCACCGCATTCCAGACAGACATGGACTTGATGATATTGAATATTACAGAAGCAAGTTTCGTAACTGGAAGGAAGCCTATCGATTCTATGTCAAGCATTATAAAACAGAGTAATCATGTCCCACATCTTCTATGCAAAGAAATGTTATTATGAAGCATCTGCTGCGGCAAGTGCTTTGTTATTTCTCACCTCCGAGATAGTCGAGCAGGGATTGCTTGCTGATGAGGATTTTCCCGCGCTCGCCCTCACCGGTACGGATGTAGCGAACGCGCCCCTGCGCGACCAGTTTGCGGACGGTATGCTCAGAAATGCCCCTGACCGCTGCGGTGCATTCCTTGATCGTGAGCATTTCCATCGGCGGTGTCTTTGCCTGCTTCTCGGCAGGCTCGTCATCGACGAGCTCGGTCAGAAGATAGAGGATGCGGTCGATGACTTCTTGCTGGTTTCGTTTCATTTTGGTTACCTCCCTGAATTTATATTTTGAGAGAACTACCTCTCATACAGCCCTACAAAAGCGCGCAAAAATAATAGTCTGTTCCTGAAACTTTGTCTGACTGCACAAAACTGCCGGCATCGTTCTGTGCATTATGCATCCGTTTCTGTACTTGCAGAGGTTTACGGCGGCTCTCACTTATATCCTCAAAACTTGGCGGATTTTTTCACGATAGAGAAAAGTTTGGAGGGTTGCACAATTTGGGCATGATGTGTGCGTTATTCTATGGCAGATGGTTGAAATTCTGTCTAAAATATGGTATAATATAAAGAAAACCGTCGAGGAGGGATGAACCGTGTCGCCGGAAGAAAAAGCACGACAAATAATTGACCAAAAACTCATTCAGTCCGGTTGGATCATTCAGGATACCAAGCAAATGAATATCTCTGCATCGCTCGGTGTAGCAGTACGGGAATTCCCGACCAGCACCGGCGAGGTTGATTATGCCCTTTTCGTAAACGGTGTACCTGTCGGCGTGATTGAAGCCAAGCGAGAGGAAAAGGGTGAAGATATTACCTCGGTTGAACAGCAGTCTGCCCGCTATGCCAACAGCACACTGAAATGGATCACCGGAAACTACCAGATCCGGTTTGCATACGAATCAACGGGAAGACTGACGCGGTTTACGGATTACGATGATATCAAGTATCGCTCGCGGGATGTCTTTTCTTTCCACAGACCTGAAACACTACAGCGGCTGATGCAGGAAAAGAATACGATTCGGAACAATCTCAAGCAGCCTATTCCGTTTGATTCGACCGGATTCCGTGCCTGTCAGATTCGTGCAATCGAGAATCTGGACAAGTCTTTTGCAGAAAACAAGTCCCGTGCTTTGATTCAGATGGCAACCGGTGCAGGCAAAACCTTCACGGCCATAACTGCTGCTTACCGGCTGCTCAAATACGGCAACATGAACCGCATCCTGTTTCTGGTGGATACCAAAAGTCTGGGTGAACAGGCAGAGCGTGAATTTCTTGCCTATATGCCGAATGATGATCCGCGTCCATTTTCCAGCATTTATGGCGTACACCGGCTGAAAACATCCCGGATGCCGCAGGATACAAATATCTATATCAGCACGATTCAGCGAATGTACTCAATCCTCAAAGGAGAAGAACTGGACGAAAGTGCAGAAGAAACGCCCTTTGCAGAGTATACGACCGCAGACAGCAAAGCGCCGAAAGAGGTCGTCTATAACGCGAAGTACCCGCCGGAATTCTTTGACTGTATTATTGTGGATGAATGTCACCGTTCTATCTATAATATATGGAAGCAGGTGCTCGACTACTTCGATTCATTCATTGTCGGGCTGACTGCAACACCGGATAAGCGCACATTTGCGTTTTTCCATCAGAATATCGTCAGCGAATATCCGCGTGAACAGGCAATCGTGGACGGCGTCAATGTCGGCGAGGATATCTTCATCATCGAAACGGAGATCGGCAAAAAGGGCGGGCACATCATGAAGCAGATGATCGAAACCCGTGAACGCCTCTCCCGTGCAAGACGCTGGCAGCAGCTGGATGAAGATGTGGATTATGTGCCGTCACAGCTTGACCGTGACATAGTGAATCCGAGCCAGATCCGCACGGTGATCCGTGAATTCAAAAAGGCTCTGTTTACACAGCTGTTCCCGCAACGAAAAGAAGTCCCGAAAACGCTGATCTTTGCCAAGACGGACAGCCATGCCGATGACATCATCCAGATTGTGCGCGATGAATTCGGCGAGGGCAATGAATTCTGCCGCAAGATCACCTATCACGCGAAAGATCCGGAAGAAACGCTCAGCGAATTCCGGAATGATTATTACCCGCGCATTGCCGTGACCGTTGACATGATCGCAACCGGCACCGATGTCAAGCCGATCGAGTGTCTGATCTTCATGCGCGATGTCCGCAGCAAGAACTACTTTGAGCAGATGAAAGGGCGCGGCACCCGCACGCTCAGTAAGGACGATCTGCAAAAGGTGTCACCCTCTGCAACAGAGAACAAAGATCACTTTGTCATTGTAGATGCCGTCGGCGTTACGAAATCCAAGAAATGCGATACCCGCGCACTGGAGCGCAAGCCGAGCGTCAGCATGAAAGAGCTGATGATGAACGCCGCGCTGAATACGACCGACGCGGATATTCTCACATCGCTGGCAAACCGCATCATCCGGCTGAACAGTCAGATGAGCGATGCAGAGCGCAAACAGTTTACGCAGCAGGTCGGTGCATCGGCAAGTCAGGTGGCGCAGAAGCTGCTTGACGCATTCGATCAGGATGCGATTGCGGAACGGGCAGGCTTTGTCCTCTCGGAGGACGCTGATCCGCCGACGCCGGAGCAAATCGAAAAAATGCACGCGGCGCAGGCGGAAATGCTGAAAGAGGCAGTCAAGCCGTTCCACAATCCGGCGGCGCGTGACTTCATCGAAAATGTCCGCCGCTGTCATGAGCAGATCATCGACAATGTGAACCTCGACAGTGTGACCTTTGCCGGATTCGACAAGGATCAGGAGAAGCACGCGGCGCAGACTATCACGAATTTCCGCGCATTTATTGAGGAACACAAGGATGAGATCCTCGCGCTGCGCATCCTCTACGATCAGCGGTGGCAGGATATGCCGATGGCGATCGGGCAGCTCAAAGCGCTCTATGCCAAGCTGAAAGCACAGCGCATCACGACGGAGCGCCTGTGGGACTGCTATGCGATGCAGCAGCCGGAAAAGGTCAGGCGCGGCACGATGGCGCAGCTCACCGACCTGATTTCGATGATCCGGTTTGAGATGGGCGCGGCGGAGCGTCTTGCGCCGTTTGCGGATACGGTCAACCAGAATTTCCAGCAGTGGACGCTGAAACGCAATGCCGGAGCGGTGCATTTCACGGTGGAGCAGATGGAGTGGCTGCGGCTGATCCGCGACCATATCAGCAACTCGCTCAGCGTGGAGCCGGAGGATCTGGAGCTTTCGCCCTTTGACCGCATGGGCGGACTCGGGCGCTTCTATGAGGTGTTCGGGGATGAATATGAGATGATTTTGATGGAAATGAATATTGAGTTGGTGGCGTGATGAACACACTATATAGCAAGCTAAAAGATATTTGCACGATAATCGCTGGGCAATCGCCTGAATCAAAGTATTATAATACTGAAGGAAATGGAATGCCGTTTTTTCAGGGTAAAGCAGACTTTGGTGACTTATATCCGACAATTAGAGTATACTGTTCTGAGCCTATCAGAATCGCAGAAAAAGATGATATACTGCTTTCTGTTCGTGCGCCTGTCGGTGCGACAAATCTTGCGCCCTGCAAAGTTTGTATTGGCAGAGGCTTAACAGCAATTCGCCCGTCAGGTTTATTGAATCTTCGGTATTTGCTGCATTTTTTCAGATACTACGAAGCACAGTTGCAGCAAAAAGGGACGGGAACAACATTCAAGGCAATCACACAGGCTGTTGTGAAAGACATTGAAGTCCCCGTCCCGTCGCTGGAAGAACAAGCCCGCATTGTTGCGCGGATTGAGGAGCTGTTTTCGCAGCTTGAAAGCGGCGTGGAAACGCTCAAACAAACCAAAGAACAGCTCGCGGTATATCGGCAAGCGGTGCTGAAAGAGGCGTTTGATAATGAACAATATCCGAAAAAGAAAGTATCTGAAGTCGGTATTGTTCATTTGGGACGACAACGATCTCCTAAAAATATTTCAAAAGATTATCCTACAAAGTATATTCGTGCAGCTAACATAACAGAATCAGGCATTGATGTAACAAATGTCGAAGTCCTTGAAATGGAATTTACACCTAAAGAAAGAGAAAAATACTATCTGCAAAAAGGAGATATTGTCTTATCAGAAGCATCAGGTAGTGCTGCTCAAGTTGGAAAGCCAGCAATTTGGAACAATGAGATTTCAAATTGTTGTTTTCAAAATACAGTCATTCGACACCGGGTTTTAGAGGATAATCCTGAATATATTTTGTGGTACTATAAGTTCCTTTATATAAACGGATTCTTCTCAAAAATGGTTGGCGGGGTTGGGATTAACCACATAGGTGCTAGTAATTTCTCCAATATTTCAATTCCGATTCCGCCAAAGGAAAAGCAAGCGGAGATTGTGAGGCAATTAGAAGAAAAACTATCCGTCTGCGACCAAATCGAACAAACCGTAGATGCCGCCTTGCAGCAGGCAGAAGCCCTGCGGCAGAGTATCTTGAAAAAGGCTTTTGAGGGAGGATTTTAACCATGTCAGAACAAACCGCAAGCATCATATCAAAGGTCTGGGGAATGTGCAATCCGCTGCGCGATGACGGCGTATCCTACGGCGACTATCTCGAACAGCTCACCTACCTGATCTTCCTCAAAATGTCCGATGAATATTCCAAGCCGCCCTACAAAAAGCAGTCCGGCATTCCGGCGGGCTACGGCTGGGAGGAGTTGCACACGCTCACCGGCGCGGAGCTGGAAAAGCAGTATAAAGCCACGCTCGAAAAGCTCGCGGAGCAGACCGGCATCCTCGGCAGAATCTTTGCGCAGGCGACCAATAAGATCAGCAAAGCCTCGATTCTGTACCGCATCGTGCAGATGATCGACAAGGAGAAATGGGTTGCCATGTCCTCGGATGTCAAGGGCGAGATCTATGAGGGACTGCTCCAGAAAAACGCGGAGGACATCAAAAGCGGCGCAGGACAGTACTTCACACCGCGCCCGCTGATCCGCGCAATGGTGCGGTGTATGCGTCCGGAACCGATGAAAACCATCGCGGATCCGTGCTGCGGCAGCGGCGGCTTTTTCCTCGCCGCGCAGTCGTTCATAGCGCAGAATTATACGCTTGACCGCGATCAGAAAACCTTTATGAAGAACGAAACATTCTTCGGCAATGAGCTTGTTTCGACGACCTATAAGCTCTGTCTGATGAATCTATATCTGCACAACATCGGTGATATTTACGGCACGATTCCGGTCACGCTCGGCGACGCGCTGCTCACGGACAGCGGTGTGCGCGTGGACTACGTGCTGACGAATCCACCTTTCGGGAAGAAATCCTCGATCACCTTTACCAATGAGGAGGGTGAGCAGGAGGACGAGGATCTCGTCTATAACCGGCAGGATTTCTGGACAACGACCTCGAACAAACAGCTCAATTTCGTTCAGCATATCAACACGATCCTGAAAGCGACCGGAAAGGCTGCGGTCGTTGTGCCGGATAATGTGCTGTTCGAGGGCGGCGCCGGTGAAACCGTCCGCAAGAAGCTGCTGCAAACCTGCGATCTGCATACGATTCTCCGCCTGCCGACCGGAATTTTCTATAAGCCGGGTGTCAAGGCGAATGTCATCTTTTATGATAAGCGTCCGGCGAGCGCGGAGATGCAGACGAAAGAGGTCTGGATCTACGATTTCCGCACGAACATCCATTTCACGCTGAAAAAGAATCCGATGACCGACAGCGATCTCGATGATTTTGTGAAATGTTATCAGCCGGATAGCCGCAGCAACCGATCGGAAACATGGTCGGAGGAGAATCCGGAGGGACGCTGGCGGAAGTTCTCCGTTGAAGATATTCTCGCCCGCGATAAGACCAGTCTTGATATCTTCTGGATCAAGGACAAGTCGCTTGCTGATCTCGATCATCTGCCGGAACCGGATGTGCTCGCGGACAGTATCATAGAGAATTTGCAGAGCGCCCTGGAGAGCTTTGAGGAGTTGAAGGCGCAGTTGAAATAAGAAGGAGGAAAAGAAAATGCATGATTTAAGTTCTGTTATGTTTTATAATACTAAGTTCAGAATAAAAAGAGTTGATTCTGATACTGATTTGTTGTGGCTCATTGTGCTGCATATTCGAAACTGGATGACACGCAAGTATAATAAAAAAGGAGTTAATTGTATTCCTACTGACCTAAGAAAATGGAGTTCATTTAAAATAGGAAAGCCTGTTTTCTCCTTCACAAATTTTCCATATGATGATGAAATCCAACTTGTATCAGATTACTTTACGAATTGCGATGACTCTAATGATTGTAATGAATACTGGGCGTGTGTTATTACTGAAAAACGTGTTCCTCAAACACCGTTCGCTCCTCGTATCTGGATAACTGAACTTGGATTTGAGCATATCAACGCTGACGAAGCTGAAATATCTTGCGTACTTAGTTATAGTGACAAATCCGGTCATATCGGCCCGGTTGAAGCAAAACCGTTTCCTTCCATTCCTAAAATTATCCAAAACATTATTAGTGACAATAAAATAAAGTGTACCTGCGGCAGTGACATTCCTAGTGACACAGCGCGTGCTGTTGAAAAAGGGCAATGGTCTGAACTCTGGACGCGGATATTAAACGACGGAAGAGAATTGCCTTATATTATAGTGAATTGCTTTTCAGATAAAAGTGGATTTCTTGTTGAACCACAAAAGTTGGCATATTCTATGTGTAGTAATGCACTTGTATTCTATCCTGATAGTATCGATTCCTCTGCAGAGCTCATCACCACATTTCCGCGATACTATAGTTGTGAAAAAGGATATGTTAGGTGCTATGTTCCGCACTGTAATCCGCAACATGATAAGGATAGTTACCGGCATCGTTTCATTACTGCTGATGAAATAGCCGAATTCGGTGAAGATGGTGTAATTGATATATTTCGTCGGGCACTTGTCCAAAACATTGAGAAGTATACTGATCTGTTTAGAATTGACAATGTAAAGAGACTTCGAGAAGTTAATAAGAGAGAACAAATAATTCAGAACATACATAATAAATATCAAACCATCCTAATTGAACAAAAAGCAACTATTGAAAAATCTGCTGAAGACCTGTTTGAAGAAGCAATTAATCAGCAGGAGCAACTTGAAAGAGAACGAGATGAAGCGTTGCTGGACTCGTGTAGACTAGAAGAAGAGTTAAAACGTCAAAGGAATCAGGTATTTGCATTAAGTGCGCAGGTTGAATCAATGCGGGTTGATGCTGAAAAAGGAAGAACTTTAGCAAAGTCGGAACAAGCACGCTCTGTCTGTTGTAAAATGGAGGATCTGGATGATGTTGTCTTATATTTTGAAATAATGTATGCAGATCGTTTGGTTTTTACAGAAAGTGCAAAAAAGTCAATAAAGGCCTGTTCATTAGAGATTTCAGAATTATGGAATTGGCTTTTCTCATTAGCAGAGTATATGTTTGCTTTATTTAGTGAGTCTGAGGCTGGAATTGAAAAAAGATTTAAAGAACTAACCGGTATAGAATGCGGAAGAGGAGAGGGCTCACAAACCAGGAAAGACAAAAAGCTAATGAAACAGTTTTTTACTGAATATGAAGGGGAGACAATTAATGTCGAAATGCACTTAAAATCGAAAAATCGTTTAAATGCTTTGCATTTTGGCTTTTCTCATGCTAAACAAAAGCTAATCATTGATCATTGCGGTGAGCACTTGACAAACTCTCTGACAAGAACCAGATGAAGAGTATAAGTGCGAAAAAAAGACCTGCCGCAGCATTTCACGGCAGGTCTTATGCACAGAGGAATATCAAATCTTGTCCGCTATAGATGGGAAAACATACGTTAAATTGCTTAAATACGCTTCTTGCGACTTGCTCAAATATCACGAATCTACGCGCATTTTGATAAGATGCAAGAAGCTCTGAAAACTTTCGGGGTTCATTCGAATCCCGTATGCTCCACCATGACGAAAACCGCGTATCATCTGGATTTGGATGATACGCGGCTTTCTTTTTATCTGCAACTGCATAACGATGTATGTGCGTTGAAATTGTGGAATGTTGAAACTTGGAAACTCTGTGCAGAAATCTGTGGAAACAAAAACTGCGCAGATGCGACGCTGTGCGAAAGCGGATTTTCGTCTGTTGTTGAAAATAGAAAATGTTGAAAACATCGTGATTCCGATGATGTGAAACGAATCCCGAAACCGATGAAGATACGTCATTTTCTATACATGATCATTTTACCTGAAATGTGGAAATCGTGGAATGCTGTGGAAAACTTTGTTGAAAACAAAGCGATTTTCCACGAAAACATCTGTTTTGGCAATGTGCAAAATCAGAAATTGCCGAAAAATCGCGGCTTTTCGGCTGCGAAATGTTGAAAACCGTGTGGAAAAGTTAAAAACGGAGAAAATTGCTGTTTGTTCTCCACTGCGCAGGATATTCCCAAAATGTGCGGGCATACTATCACAGCCTGATGAATTTATCAGCAGGTGCAGGCATTTGCAAATGCGAATGTCGGAAAGGGAGAGCAATGAAAAAGCAAATCACCTGTGCGGCGGCGAGTGCGCTGCTGCTCTGCGGACTGTTGACAGGCTGCGATGATGGAAAATCCACGGCGGAGCATGGCGCGTCAAGCGTTGCAACGTCGATGCGGACCACCACGACAGCGGTGACAACAACAACCACGGCGCACACCACCACCACTTCCGCAGATACCACGCGCACAACCGCTTCTGAATCGACCGTGACAACACAAAGCGGTTTGATGTCCGATGCGAAGGATATTGTCTCGGATGTGAAGGACGAAGTGACTTCGATCCTGACCAAGGCGACCAGTAAAATCGGATGAAAAATGCCCTGCGACTTTCAAATCGCAGGGCATTTTGTTTATTCAGGCTGATAGGGGAATGCAGGCATCATCTCAAGTTTGAACAGATTCGCCTTGTGTTTCGCATCAATGCGAGCCTTGACCTCAGGTGCAGGTTCGATTCCCTCACGGATATAGGCGTCGAGTTCCGCATAGGTAAAGCCGAGATTGTCCTCATCGGTTTTGCCGCAAAGACCATCGGAGGGTGCTTTGTCAACAAGCTGTGTGGGCAGTCCCAATGCTCTGCCGATGGCTTTGACCTCGGCGACGGTGAATTTTGCAAGCGGCGAGAAATCGCCGATGCTGTCGCCCCAGCGAGTCGAATAACCGACCCAGTCCTCGGAGAGATTGCAGGTGTTTGCGACTCTGCCGTTCAGGCTTTGCGAGACGGCATAGACAGTTGCCATGCGAATGCGCGGCGGCAGGTTGACCTCAGCCTGCGCGGAGAGTGGTAGCGAAGCCGAAACTGCCTCTCGCAGAGCATCAACGGTTGTGCCGATATTGACCGTAAATGCGCGGATTCCGAGGTGCTTGCAAAGCAAAAGGGAATCGTCGATATCAGGCTGTTCGCCGCGCGGCATCATCACGCCGATGACGCGGTGTGTGCCGAGTGCCTTGCACAAAAGTGCAGCACACACAGAACTGTCCTTGCCGCCCGAAATACCAAGGACAGCGGGGCACCCGTCGCCGTTTGCAGCAAACCAGTCCTGAATCCAGCGGCAGCAGTCGTCGATTGCTTTGTTGACATTAAATTGATACATTTGAAATCATCCTTTCGATATCACACGGCTGAATACCGTGGAAAGCTGGGGCAAAAACTGATAGGTGAGATGCAATATCAGAAACGCCCAAAAACACACAGATGTGAGCAAAATCGGGGTTGTGCGGAAACTTTGGTGCGGCGTGGAGGCAGGCAGACGTTCAGAAAGAGCCGTTGAGAAGAATGCGATCGCGCCGACCAAAAGAATCACGAGAGAATACACAGCGTATATCTGCACAGATGCACCATCGCCGATTTCGTTCAGAGATGAAAAAATCGTTTCAGTGGTGTTGACGCAAAAATGCACCAGAATCGCGGGTGCGATGGAATTGTGCGAGATGGTGATGTATGCAAGGAAGATGCCAAGCACAAATGCCAGTATTCCTTGCGGTATATTTTCGTGTGCAAGTCCGAAAAGCAGCGCACTGACGAAAATTCCGAACCGCTGACTGACGCGTGAGAGGTTTTTCAGTACCACGCCGCGAAACACGAGTTCCTCTGTGACGGGTGCGACGAGGCAGCCATACAGTACAGTGAGCAGCAGTTTGGTTTTGGAATTGCCTGTGGAAAAATCGGGGGAGTTGAACAAAAAGTCAGCAGAACCGAAGATTTTCGACAGCATCGTGACCGCCCAGCCACACAAAAGCTGAATCCACAGCCCGATGAAAATGTAACGCAGGAGGCAGCTTGAAGTCAGGTCACGGTCTTGGAAAAAGTCGCGCGGTTTGCAGTGCGAAAGCCTGCATCCGATAAAGAAAATCAACGTATTTGCAAGCAAAAATGAAATCAGGTTGATGCCCATTGCCAGTCCGCTGTCTGTGAAATAGCTGCTGACGATCTGCGAATAATTCTGTGGCAGACTGCCATCGAGCGCGGCAAGGTCGCTTGCACGAAGGGCAACTTTCACAATCCCCGTGAACAAGATCGAAAAGCACATAGCTGCAAGAAAATCGAGCACTGCCAGACAACATGCGAGGTTGTAAAAATAACGCACGCGATGCTTTTCGGATTTCGACGGCATCAGCGGAATGCGACAGCCCGGAGTTTCGATCTGCGGCACGATTTCCGCGTAATCAGGCGTATATTCGGGTTCTTCGGTGGGGTTGGCGAACGGGTTGTGCGGGTCGATGCGCTCGTCGGCGCGGTTGACGTAGCAGCGGTCGTCGGTGAATGGATGGCTCATGTGCGCTCCTTTCTGTCAGCGAAGCGTCACGATCGTGACACCATCTTCGCCTTCACCGTATCTTCCACTGCGAAATTCCTTTACGTGCTTGGTTTTTCGCAGTCTTTCCTGCACTGCACGGCGAAGAACACCTGTTCCTTTTCCATGAATGACCGTGACAGTCTGAATGCCCGAAAGCATCGCAGAATCGATAAATTGTTCCATTGCCATGATGCCCTCATCGACGGTACATCCGCGGATATCGACTTCGGTTGCGGCACTGCGCGTGCGCTGACCGCCGCCCGTGAGTACCGCAGGGGTGGAACGGGGCTTCTTTTTCTTCGCAGATTCATCGTTTTTCTTGGATTCGAGGCGAACGCCGTCAATCGGGACACGGGTTTTCATCGCGCCAAGCTGTACCAGCACGGTTTTGCCGTCGGGCAGGGCAAGCACGGTGCCTGATTTTCCCAGAGATACGACCAAAACGCTGTCTCCGACGGCAAGCGCGCGCGGCAGATGGTATTCGCCCTCGGCGGCATCGTCCAGATCGGAATTTTCATAGAGCGTGTCGATGGTTTTGCGTGATTTGGCGCGTGCCTCCGCGATTTTCGCGGCAAAGTCAGCCTGATCCTTTTCCTTTTTGAGCGCACGCAGTTCGTCGAGAAGCTGATTGGATTCGGCAACGGTCTGCTCGACAATGCGCCGTGCCTGCGTCTTGATCTTGTCGATCTCCTCGCTGCGGCGGCGTTCCATTTCTTCCGCTTCTTCGCGCAGTGCTTTTTCGTGCGCGGCGGCGTCGGTGCGAAGCTGTTCGAGTTCCGCGTTTTGATTTTCCAGCATAATGCGTTGACGCTCCAACTGTTCGACGGCGGTTTCAAATCGCTGATTTTCCGTAGATACGAGCTTTTGTGCGTGTTCGATGACATCCTCGGGCATTCCGAGCGTGCGTGAGATCGCAAATGCGTTTGACTTGCCCGGTGAGCCGATCAGCAGGCGATAGGTCGGCTGGAGCGTTTCCAAATCAAACTCGCACGATGCATTTTCGACATCGGGCGATTCGATCGCGTAACGCTTCAACTCCTGATAGTGCGTGGTGACGAGCAATTTTGCGCCCTGACATTTCAGGCGTTCGATCATGGCGACGGCAAGCGCGGCACCCTCCACAGGGTCGGTGCCTGAGCCCAGCTCGTCAATCAGCACAAGCGATTTTTCATCTGCTTGCTGCAAAATCGAGATATCCTGTACCGTGTGCGCACTGAACGTTGACAAATCCTGTTCGATGCTCTGACGGTCGCCGATATCTGCGAGAATCCGCGTAAATACGGAGATTTGTGAACCATCGGCGGCGGGAATCATCAGACCGCACATTGCCATTGCGGTGAGCAGCCCGACAGTTTTCAGCGCGACGGTTTTACCGCCCGTGTTGGGACCCGTGATGATCAGCACATCGTAATCGCCGCCGAGCGTGATGGAGATCGGCACGACACGTTTGCGGTCAATCAGCGGGTGACGGGCTTTTTTCAGCACGATCTGTCCGTCATCGGTGACGTTTGGAATCGTGCCGCCCTGCATCGTGCCCAACGATGCTTTTGCAAAGTAGAGGTTGAGTTCTGCGGCGATCTCGTATCCGGAAAGCATCGCATCTGCTGATTTTCCGCAGGCTTCGCAAAGTTTCTGGATAATGCGCTCGACTTCCTCCTGCTCCTGACTTTCCAGCAGCCTGATGTCGTTGTTTGCATCGACGATGGACATTGGCTCGATGAAGTAGGTCTGTCCGGTCGCGGAGGTGTCATGAATCAAGCCCTGCACATCGCCGCGATGCTCGGCTTTGACAGGCAGCACGAATCGTCCGTCGCGGATGGTGACGATGCTCTCCTGCAAATAGGTCTGCATGGAGGGCGATTTTATCATTTTTTCGAGCTTTTCGCGGAGCCGAAGCCCTGCCTGCGTGATTTTTCTGCGAATAGCCGCAAGCTGTGGGCTTGCCGCGTCCGCGAGCCGTTCTTCGCTTTCGATGGATTGTTCGAGCAGTCCTGCGAGGTAGGCATCGGGCTGGAGACGCTCAAACAGGTCGGAGAGGGAAGTTTCCATGTTGTCGCAGTGGGCGTACCAATCCGAGAGCGAGGAAATTTGCCGCAAAAGGCGCGCAATTTCGAGCAATTCCCTGAGCGACACCCTTGCACCCGATGCAGTTCGCCGCACCGCTGCGCAGACATCGTGGAAGCTGTCAAAAGCGGGCGAACCGAATCGCACCGAGAGCTGGAATGCGTCCTCGGTTTTTTGCAGCGAATGCCGCACGCGGTCGGCGTCGGTTTCGGGCACCAGAGACAGTGCCATCTGTTTGGTGCGCTCATTGGCAGCCTCTTTTGCAAGCATTTCCAGGATTTTATGTAATTCCAGCGTTTGATAATCGGGAGATAAATTTGTATTCATAAGCGATACCATTGGTTGTGGTCAGGACATCTGACCGTCTTTCAGTGTGTGATAAAAATGCAGCGTTTTGCACGTAAATTCGAGTTTTCGCTGCAAAAACAGTTCTGTATATGCGCCGAGGACGGCGAGGTTTTTCGCATCCAGCCGAAACAGAAACAGCTTGTCAAATTCGCTGAACACGATATGTCGTGCAGCCTGCAAAACCGACGCTCTTGCGTGAAAATCGTGTGCATCGCTATCGGCTTCACAATCAGCGCAGACAAAATCACCCTGCGAAATGCGGAATATCAGTTCAGCGGGGAGATATTCGCCGCAGACCGTGCAGCACAGCAGATTAGGCATCAGTCCGAGTTCCGCGGCGAGGCGAAGTTCAAAAATCGCCTTGATTTGCGCCATCGGGCGGCTTTGCTCGGAAAGATAATGCAGACTATGCAAGAAAAGCCGCAGAAGCTGCGGCTGTGGCTGATTGGTTGCAGATTTGCGTATCAGCTCGGAAAAATAAGCGGCAAGGGCAAGGGCTTCGAGGTCGCCGCGGATGCCGTAGAAGAGCGAGATCGGGGCGGCACTGTCGAGATAGAAGAAATCGCCGTTTTGCCGCAGTGAAAACTCACCGTATGCGAAAACCTGCGTAACAGCTGCATATTTGCTGTTCTGCTTTCGCACGGAGCGGGCACGGACAGTGAACAGCCCTTCCGCGGTGAATAAATCAAAGAGCTTGTCCGCTTCGCCGACAGCGGTTTCGCGCAGGACAAGCCCCTTTACGGTCTTGATTTGCACAGAAAGCTCCTTTCTATGCGAAATTAACGTATCTGCTGACGATATCGAAGATAATCGGCGACGCTGCCCGTTTGACAGAATTTCGCCCAAAGTGTCAGTGATACGGAATTATCTCTGGCATATTCCATGTGCTCACATCCTTCCCTATGACTAGGATGTGGTGCTTTTTTTCGATTTTACATGGAAATTATTGCTTTTCAAAAAGCCCGAAGCTCTGAATCAGCGCATCGCGGTTGCGCCAGTCCTCCTTGACCTTGACCCACGTTTGCAGGTTCACTTGGATCTGGAAGAAATCTTCGAGTTCTTTTCGCGCATTTGCGCCGATTTTCTTGATCATCGCGCCGTTTTTGCCGATGATGATGCGTTTATGCGATTCGCGCTCGCAGAAAATGGTGACGGAAATGTTGAGCAGATCGCGGTCATCGCGCTCCGAGAACTGTTCGGTCACAACGGCGACGCCGTGCGGCACTTCGTCGTTCAGCAGGCGCAAAAGCTGTTCACGAACCAGTTCCGCCGCAAGAACGCGTTCGGGCTGGTCAGTGAGCATATCGTCGGGGAAGTAGTGCGGACCGTTTTGTGCAAGCCCGAGCATTTCATCCAAAACGTCAGATATTCCGTCGTTTTGCAGCACGCTGACGGGAATCAGCGCGTGGGGATGCCAACGTTCCTGCGCCGATGCGAGCAAAGGTGCAAGCTTGGATTTGTCCGTCAGCAGGTCGATTTTGTTATAGACGAACAGCACGGGTGTTTTCTGCGCGGTGAGTCGGTCAAGCATCGTGATTTCCTGTTCGCCGAGGGGCTTGGTGCAGTCTGCCATGAAAATCACGCAGTCGATATCGGAAACGGCTTCCTGCGCCGCTTGGAGCATATGCTCGCCCAGTTTGGTCTGGGAGCGGTGCAGACCCGGTGTGTCGGTGAATACAAGCTGTGTATTTCCGATGTTTTTGATGCCTGTGATACGGGTGCGGGTGGTCTGCGGCTTTGGGCTGACAGACGCGATCTTTTCCCCGATGACAGCATTCAAAAATGACGATTTTCCTGCATTTGTGTGACCTGCAATGGCAGCAAACAAGATCTTGGTGTCCTCTGCCTGATTGAAATTCAGTTGACTTGCCATGAATTATGACTGCTCCTCTGGGGTGACATAGCTGGTATCACGCGCAAAACCGAGTTTTTCCAGCACGGATTCCTCTTTCTCGCGCATTTTTCGCATCTCCAGCGGTGAGGTTTCGTGGTCATATCCCAGCAGGTGCAGCATGGAGTGAACGGTGAGGAAAGCGATTTCGCGCTCCAGCACATGACCATACATTTTTGCCTGCTTGACAGCCATTTCCATTGAAATGACGATATCGCCGAGCACGACAAAGCCCGTTTCAGGGTTGGTTTCCAGCTTATCGCCCTCAGAAAGCGGGAATGACAGCACGTCCGTCTCGGCATCCTTGTTGCGGTAGATGCTGTTCAGCTTGCGGATTTCCTTGTTGTCCACAAACGAAACGCTGACTTCGGTATCATGTCCAAAGCCCTCCGTGGTGAGGACAGCCTGACAGCAGCGGCGAATCAAAAGACGCACACCCACAGGAATTTTGACCTGATGCTGGTCATCCTTGATATAAACCTTCAATTTAGCCATTTCTACTCTTTTTCCTTTCGTGTAAATTATTTATTTTATGTTCATAGGAAGCATAAGCTGTGATAATATCCTGCACAAGGCGGTGCCGCACGACATCCTTTTCCGTGAATTTGTGGATGTGGATGTCATCGACAGCGGAAAGCACTTTCATCGCCTCAATGAGACCCGAGCGTTTCGGGTCGGGCAGGTCGATCTGGGTGATGTCACCCGTGATGACCATTTTGCTGCCCTCGCCCAGACGGGTGAGAAACATTTTGATCTGCTCAGATGTGGTGTTCTGCGCTTCATCGAGGATGATGAACGCATTGTCGAGGGTGCGTCCGCGCATATAGGCAAGCGGCGCAATTTCGATGATATTCTTCTCCATATCGCGTTCCACTGTCTCTGCGCCGAGCATTTCAAACAGCGCATCGTAGAGCGGGCGGAGATAGGGGTCAACTTTGTCCTGCAAATCGCCGGGGAGAAAACCGAGTTTTTCGCCTGCTTCGACGGCAGGGCGCGTGAGAATGATGCGCTCGATCTCGTGGGCTTTCAGTGCTTTGACCGCCATTGCAACCGCGAGATAGGTTTTGCCTGTGCCCGCAGGACCGATGCCGAGTACGATGGTGTTGGATTTCATCGCATCGAGGTACTGTTTCTGCCCGACGGTACGCGGGCGGACGGGCTTGCCTGTGGTCGTGAAGCTGACGGCATCCGCGCTGATCTCCTTGAGTTTTTCAGCGGCGTTATCGGACACCATGTTGACAACGTAGCGCACGGTCTGATCGCTGAGACTGTCGCCGCGCTGCACCGTGTCCATCAGGGCATAAATTGCCTGTTCTGCTTTTTCGATGTCCGCCTCCGCGCCGCTGATCTTAATGCCTGCGCCGCGGTTGACGATCGTGACATGAAATTGCTTCTGAATGACATTGATATTGGAATCGTAGCTGCCGAAGACACTGGAAAGCAAATCGGAATCGGCATGCGTCAAGATTTTTTCAGCCATGTTTTGCGCCTGTTTTCTGAGAAAACAGAACTCCTTTCAAACGGGATAAACTGCATTTGCACATAAATATGACATCATAATGATTCTGTTTCTATTATATCATACAGAAATGAAAAATGGAATAGTTTTAGGATAAATTCACAAAAATTTCACTTATTTCTCCGACAACGCCCTCAAAAACATAGTGGATTTGTAGCAATATGCCCAAATCGGATGGAACGGTCGAAATCTCCTTTGAGATAATCTTGTCATCTTTGTGAGAATATTGCTCAAACAAAGCGGCGCGATCGGCAAAAATGGCGTCGATTTCATCCGTCGAATACGCGGCGATTTGCGCTTGCTGAGGGAAAAATTGGCAGCGGACGAACGAAAACGGCGTCTGCCTGCCGAACAGCTTCAGCGGCGTGATTTCTTCGGCGTATCGGAATGGCTCGGCAGGCTGTTCAAATCCGATGGACATTGCGAACCGATGCCCGAATGCTTCGAGAAACGGCGCAGTCTTTGGGGCGTCTTCAGCGACGACCTCCTCGCAAAAAGGCTGAAAATACGTGAATTCCTGCTCGTATATGCCGATCGCGCAGCCGTCGGCGTGATGAAATCGGGTGACACCGCGCAGGTCATCGGCAATGCCTGAGATGAGGACATCTCCTTTTCGCACCGCATCCCCGACCTTGACTTGCGGTTCACCGTCAAACACGCGCATTTCCGTGATTTGCGCGGGCACTGATGCGATGTAGTGCGAGGGGATGCGCGACGATGTGCATGCGGGCGGCTTTGTTTCCTCGCGCAGTTCCACTACCATTCTTCCACCCGTGTGACGCATGGATATCCACGCAATTTCGTTGATTCTGAGACGCATTTGACGTTCTGCGAGTGTGAGATCCAAGTCCTGAAAGCGTGCGCCGTGCCGAATGCCGAGATCTTCCAGTACAGACAGGATTTCGGTATCCGAAATAGACGTATTTCCGTATATTTCGATGCTGTGAATGTGCGTTTGAAGATACCCGAGCAGGAGAAAGCCGCAGGCAAGTCCTGCCAGCACACCAAGCCGCAGACGATACGGCTTCAGGTGATGTAAAAATCCACGTTGCTTCGTGATTTTCAGCGTGACTGAATACGCCTCTGCTGCTTTGACGATTCCGTACCAGTTGTGGGCATCCGCTGCCGCATATAACGCGCCGCCCTTGATTTTTTGCCGCCGCAGACGATAGCCGCGTTCACGGAGCATATCACGAAAATCATTCAGATGCGTACTTTCTGCGGTGAATTCAATCCGTCCCATATGCCCTCCTAGCGCAAGCCGCCGTCAAACTCAATGACTGCGATTTCCCCGTGAATGTGCAGTCCGCGCAGGCTGTAATCGGAGGCGGTCATGTCTTTGCCCCAAATCGTGACGGTGTGCGTGTCCGTTTGAAGCTGCACGAGCTGTTCACTGCATTCGAGCAGTCGCCTGCATTTGTCAAAAAAGATATCATGATTGCCTGATATCTCGATCGTATCCTGTGGCAGCAAGATTTTTTTTCGTTGCAATGCGCTCAACTCCATTCGTTCCGGTATCGCAATTCTATGCAAAAAGTTCTGATTCTATGCGCATTCTGCATAGAATCAGGTGAAAGGGGCGTGAGACGATGAAACGATCATCACTGCGCGGGATTTTGTGGATGTGCGGCGGTTCTTTTTCGCTATTCTTTTTACTTATGCTGTTTGCGAACTGCGGTGCAGCTTTGTCTGATATTCTGCGCATGAGAGTTGCGGCTTGCCTTGAAATCATCGTACCTTCGTTGTTTTCATGTATGGTTATGTCTAATCTGCTGCGAAAAAGCGGTGCGGCTGATGTGATGGGAAAGCTGATCGGTATTCCGATGCGGCGGCTTGGATGGGACAGTCGGCTTTGCGGTGCGTTTTTGCTTTCACAAATAGCAGGATATCCTGTAGGTGCGTTGATTTTGCACGATATGGTTCGGCGCGGGGAGCTGTCACGTTCGACGGCGCGGCGGCTGTCACCTGCATTTTTCGGGGGTGGACCGTCTTTTGCGGTGGGATTGGCAGGTGCGCAGCTTTTCGGCAGTGCAGGCATCGGGTGGATGATCTGGCTGATCGGAGTATTTGCAAACGCGTGTCTTCTTTGGATGCTATGCCACGGAAAAATCACGCAGATACATATAAAACACCAATTCCGTTTTCGCATTTCTCCCGATTTGCTGACGGAAAGTGTCGCGGATGCCATGTGTGCACTTTGGGGAATCTGTGGGGTTGTTCTGTTCTTCGGTGTCGTCGGATTCCTTCTTGATTTTATAGGATTCACGTCGTTTTTTTGTCGTATCTGCATGGCTTTCGGTGCGACGGCGTCTCAGGCATCAAATGGTTTATCGACTTTGCTGGATGTAACACAGCTCCCGTCGTTTTGCCGATGCGGTATCGCAGCGGGGGCGGCATTGCCCTGTGCGGCAGGATTTCTTTCGTTTGGCGGGGTGTGCGTGATGATACAGTGTGCGGCTTTGGGCGGCGATGCCGTTTCCCTGCCGAGACTGTTTTTTTGTCGCTTTTTTATCGGAATTCTGACTGCGATTCTTACAGCGATTTTTGTTCCACTCGTTTTCAAAAATGATGTATCTTCTGTATTTCTGACATATCAGCCACGCATTTCTGTCCTGTCTCCCATCGCATCCGTACTCATTTTTTTGACCGGATTTCCGATTCTTCTAAAAAAAGACTGGACAAAATAAAAAAATTGTGTTATAATGAAGAAAACTTCTGTTGAGGTGATCTTTATGGGACTTTTTGATTTGTTTTCCAAAGGCGGCAAATATTTTGGCAAAGCGATTGAGCCCAGATGCGAATATTGTGAATCGGGCAAACGCGCCAGCAACGGCGATAAGGTTCTCTGTTCCAAAAAGGGGCTTGTAGATGCGGGATATCATTGCCCGAAGTTTGTATATTCACCGCTCAAGCGCATTCCGGTGAAGCAGATGAAAATGGTCGGCTTCCTTGAGGGCGATTACGACGAGAAGAATTTCGACGAAATGCCCGAGAAAAAGCCGAGTGAAGAATCTGCACCTGCTGCGGAAACACCCGCAGCCACTGAGACGCCTGCACCTGTGGAAGAATCCGCACCTGTCGAGACACCTGCCGAGGCGGCGGATGCGGCTGCACCGGCTGAGGAGACGTCTCCTGCGCCTGTGCCTGCACCTGTTGTCAGCGATGATCTGGCGGCTTTGGCTGCGGCTGCGGATGCTGTCGGGGAATATGCGGCGGATGAAGCAGATGCGCCCGAACCTGATGCACCTGAAGCTGCTGCACTTTCGGATATGTAAAAATGAAACCTGCGAATCGAATGGATCGGTTCGCAGGTTTTTTGTTTGTGCGGATTATTGATTTTCGTAAGCGGCGATGATCTCACCGATGTATAATTTATGGACTGCATCATTTGCATAGAACGTATCTGCGATGTTTTGCGGAAGATCAGCGGGATTCATGTCGGCGGCAAACTGCTTTTTGCAGACGAGCACGAGTTTTGCCTCCTCGAATCCCACACCGCCGTCGAGGGTGGTGGGGTGCAGGCCTGTTTCCTTGACTTTGTCGCAGGCTCTGCCCGAGTTTGCACCGCAGAATTTCAGCGCGTCACGCTGCGATTCAGGGAAAAACGAGAGCGTGAACGTGTCCTGTTCCTCCATGAAACCGTAGGTGTGGCGGGAATGCCGCACATAGCAGGTGACAGCGGGACGATTCCAGAGAATGCCCATCTGCCCCCATGATGCCGTCATGAAATTGAAGCCCTGCTCCTTTGTGCCTGCGGTGAGCAAAAACCAGTCTTTGCCGATTGCCGCAAAGGGATTGCCCTGCCAGTTTTGGATATTGATCTTTTGAAGTGCCATGATATGATTCCTCCTTGATTTTATTGTAAATGCTGAAAAATCAGCTTGTCTGACGATTTTGCAGCCGCAGTTTGTCGGTGATCAGCGCGATGAATTCGGAGTTGGTGGGCTTGCCTTTGCAGGTGTTCACGGTGTATCCGAAAAAGGCGTTGAGGGTGTCGAGATTGCCTCTGTCCCACGCGATCTCAATGGCGTGCCGAATTGCACGCTCCACGCGGGATGGGGTTGTCTCAAACTGCGCTGCCACGCGGGGATAGAGTTGTTTTGTGACGCTTTCGAGCAGTTCGGGATCGTGATATGCGCTGATGATGGATGCCCGCAGATAGTGGTATCCTTTGATGTGTGCGGGCACGCCGAGCTGGTGAATGATGTCCGTGATGGTGACTGCCAGATCCTGTCCCTGTCTGGTGGTGAAGCTGCCGAGCGGCTGTTTGTTGGTCAGCAGTGCGATGCGTTCTCCAAGCACCTGAAGATCGAAGGGCTTGAGCATGAAATAAGCCGCGCCGTTTTCCATCACCTGCTGCTCCACGAAGCTGTTGTCGTAGGCAGATGTGACAATGAATGCGGGGCGTTTTCCGCCGCCCGCGCCTGCTTTTTTCATCAGTTCGATGGCGTCCATATGGGGCAGCACTGCGTCCACGACCACCACATCGGGGGTGTCCTTACGGATGGATTCTAAAACGGTGTTTCCGTTTTTCGGGCGGGTGTATGCATACATCCCTTGTGAACGGAGCATACTTGCGCAAGATACTCCATATTCTGCGGTGTCGTCTCCAATCAATACTTTGACTTGCTTTTGCATGGTTTTACCTCCTTGTGCATTGTATCTCTATTTTAGCACGGGGCACTTTGATTTGCAAGAGCGAAGAATCACGGAAAACGACTACTTTTGTCGAAAATATAACAAATGTGGCGGATACATGAAACAGACGTATCAGCGTATATTATATCGGAAATGTGCCGCGAAGATTATCGAACCGCAACTTTTTCTGACGATTCATTGCGCATCCTGTCGATGCTTGGGTCAGCCGTTTTTGAGGGTGTCGTTTTCGGCGGCGGTATCTGCTGTGGTTTATTGTTGCTGCTGCGATTTCCGCAGGGCAATTTCGTCATGTGAGAAGAATTTTGTCAGGGCAAGCAGAAGCAAAAGTGCTGCGGGGATGATATTAACGGACAGAAGCGAGTTCCAAATGTTTGCGATGCTGATATCGGTATGCTGGAAACCATATATCGTCCTGATCCAGCCTTCTTTCTCTGCAATCTGCACGGCGCGGTTTGCGATCACTGTTGTGCCGAGATAACAAATCACCGCGAGGGCGGCGGAAACAAGATGTTTTCGCAGAAAATACAGGATAATCGCGATCAGGGTGCCAAGCAAACAGCCGATCATGGCAAATCCGAAGACAGCAAATTCATCGCCGTATTCTGTACAGCTTTTGATCCAGTCGAGTGCGATGCCTGACGAGAGAAACAAAGAAAAGCAGAGAAAAGAGAGCAGCATCAGCACTTCTCCGATTGTGCGTGGTTTCATGGGTTATTCGTACCTTTCGTTTGGAATGATAATGAAATATTGCAGGAACATCATGCCAAATCAGAACGAATTTCAACGCATCTGCGCGATTTGGCGCGGCTGCCCTGAAATTTTGCATGCCTTTGGCTGATTATCCGCTGCGAATCGCGGCAATGCTAATTCCGTGCGGAGCAAAACGCGCCGCAAAGGAGAGAATTGCTATGCTACAAAAGCAAAAATTGAGAAAAATATCTGTGCGTGCGGGAATTGCGTGTATCGCATTGGCGGCGGCACTGTGGTGTTCGGCAGGATGGTGTGCCGCACAGCTCCCGTCGCATTATTATCTGGAGGCTGATCGTCCGCTCCATATTTCGGCAGCATTGCCCGTCACGGTTTCGAGCGCATCTGCAACGATTCCGTCGGTGCAGGAGGCGCAGGTCAAGCTGTTTGGGGTGCTGCCCGTCAAAACCGTTTCGTTGACGACGATGGAGCCTGCTGAAGTGATGGTTGGCGGCGAACCGTTCGGCATTCGGATGCTGATGGCGGGAGCGATGGTGGTATCGCTTGGCGATGTGACGACGCTTGGCGGTATGCGATGTCCTGCCGCAGAGGCGGGCATTGCCGTCGGGGATGTGATTCAGGCAGTGGACGGCGAGCAGATATCGGGCAATGCGGATTTGCAGGCGGCGGTATCTGAAAGCGGCGGGCAGGCGGTTTCCGTGACCTTTCTGCGCGATGGCTTGCGGCAGACAGTATCGGTGACACCTGCGTTTTCGAGCGTTCACGGATGCTATCA
Organism: Oscillospiraceae bacterium; assembly: GCA_045617625.1. Taxonomy (GTDB): domain Bacteria; phylum Bacillota; class Clostridia; order Oscillospirales; family Ruminococcaceae; genus Firm-04. The sequence continues at coordinate 37,409 of JAZLJA010000045.1, forward strand.
GACAGGAATGTGGGTGCGTGACAGCACGGCGGGCATCGGCACGGTGACGTACTATCTTCCTGCGGAAAACGGCAATCTGCGATTTGCAGGGCTTGGGCATCCCGTGTGCGACCCCGACACCGGTGAACAAATTCCGCTTGCGTCGGGCGAAGTGCTGCGTGCAGTCGTCACCGATGTGCTTGCCGGCAGTGCAGGCAGGGCGGGCGAGCTGCGCGGACGATATGACACAAAAACCGCAATGGGCACGCTGTTATCCAACACTGCGAGCGGCGTGTTCGGCATTTTGCATGAGCAGCCGCATTCTGCGCGGCCGACGATGCCGCTTGGCTATCAGCAGGATGTGCGTTTGGGCGAGGCGGAGATCTATACCACAGTGATGGGCGATATTCCGTCGGCATATACCGTAGAGATCGAGGAAATTCACGGCAATGCGGCGGGAATGCGCAATCTTGTGGTGCATATCACGGATGCGGATCTGCTTGCGAAAAGCGGGGGCATCGTGCAGGGCATGAGCGGCAGTCCCATCGTGCAAAACGGACGTTTGGTGGGGGCGGTCACGCATGTTTTTGTCCGCGACCCTACGCGCGGCTACGGCATTCTTGCAGAAAACATGTATGCGCAGACGGTGGCAGAAATGTCCGCAGAATAGCGAAAAGGGGACGCTTCGTAGGAAACGTCCCTTTTTCTGATTACATCATATCAATTCGTGCGGTAATTAGCGGCTTTCGTCGCTGAAACCGCTGTCAACAAGCTCAACCAGAGCGGCAACGGCCTGCTCCTCATCGGTACCGTCCGCGATGATGCGGATTGCGGTGCCGCCGACGATTCCCAGCGAAAGGATACCCAAAAGGCTCTTTGCGTTGACACGGCGTTCTTCCTTTTCGATCCAGATCGCAGAGCGGAACTCATTTGCTTTCTGGATGAAGAAGGTTGCAGGGCGTGCGTGCAGACCCACCTGATTCTGAACCATGACATCTTTGATACACATAATTTTCTCTCCTTTATGATTTGACCCAATCTGGTTATGAAAGCGACTTCGTCGGTGCAATACGATGAAAGCAGGTACCACACAGAAAAAAATTCGCTGCGAATGCAAAAAACGGCACGAATCGGTTGAAAAACCGAGCCCGAACAATCGTTTTGGGATGTAAACGCAGGGGAGTACAGCTTGCGACGAAGCTTATGATATTATTATACAGAGAATTTTTTGTTCCGTCAATCTCTTTTATCCACAAAAGCGGTGAATTGTCCGAAATTTCTGCGGATTGCTACATTCAGACAAAGGGAACTCGGCTTGGTTTGGATATATTCACGAAAGATTTTCGGCTTTTTCTGTTGAAAGCCATTGTTGAAAGCCTATAGTTTTCAACATTCAATTTTGTTCAAACCAAACAGAGAAAATGACTTTACTTATCCTTTGACCAATTTGCCCATAAGTCGGGACGGCGTTCTTTTGTGATGCGGATACTTTCCTCCTGCCGCCACGCCGCGATGTTTTTGTGATGTCCGGTGAGCAGCACAGGCGGCACCGCTTCCCCCTCCCAGATTTCCGGGCGCGTATATTGCGGGTATTCGAGCAGACCTGCATAGTGGCTTTCCTCGGTGTAGGCATCGGGTGAGGGCAGAACGTTCTCACACATTCTGGCGATTGCATCGGTGAGGATCAGCGCAGGCAGTTCACCGCCCGTCACGACATAATCGCCGATGGAAATTTCCTCGTCCACGATTTTGTCCAGCACACGCTGGTCGATGCCCTCATAATGTCCGCAAAGCAGGAAAATCCGCGGCATTTCAGCAAGTTCGCGCACGCGCTGCTGCGTGAGTGTTCTGCCTTTCGGTGACAGATATATCGTATGCGTGGGCAGCTCGGATTGTGCCGTGACAGCTTTCCAGCAATCAAACACGGGCTGCGCCTGCATGACCATGCCCATGCCGCCGCCGAACGGTGAGTCATCGACACGGTTGTGCTTGTCGGTGGTATAATCGCGGATCTGGTGGCAGTTGACGGTGATGGCACCCTTTGTCCGCGCCCTGCCGATGATACTGGTGGACAGCACGGCTTCGCACATTTCGGGGAACAGTGTTGCAATTTCAATCTGCATCGTCAAACAACCCTTTCAGCGGTCGGATGGTAATACGGTCGGCGTCCAGATCGACGTTCAGCACCACATCGGGAATGACGGGAACAAGCAGTTCCTTGCCCTCTGCTGTTTTGACCGTATATACGTCATTTGCGCCGGTTTGCAGCACATCGGTGAGTTTGCCGTATTCATGACCGTCATCGGCATCGACAACCGCCGCCCCAATCAGATCCTGAATAAAATAGGTGTCGTCGTCGAGTTCGACGTCTTCGCGGTTCATGAACAGAACCGTGCCGCGGAGGGCTTCCGCCTGTTCAGGGGTATCGACACCCTCCAGCTTCAGCAAAACCATATTTTTCTGCACGGCAGCTTTCGTGATGTTGACAGGTGTGTGCAGTTTTCCGCGATAGAGCGTATCAAATTCGCAGAGAAACGCGGGGTCATCGCACCACGGCTGCACTTTCACGGTGCCGTTCAATCCGTGAATGCTGACGATTTTTCCGATTTCGAGATATTGTTTTTTCATGTGATTCTCCTGTATTTCCGAGCAAATCATGCTTATACCGAGTAGAGGTTTGGGTGCGATTTGCGCAGGTGATTTTTCAGCGCATCAAACGAAGTTGCACTGATATCATGTTCGAGCTTGCAGGCATCTTCGGCGGCGATTTCTCTCGGCACGCCGATGTCCATGAGCCAATCCGTCAGCACACGATGCCGCTCATAGATGCGTTCTGCGACTTCTCTGCCGGTTTCGGTCAGTGTCAGAGTGCCGTCTGCATCCACGTTGATGAACCCACCGTCGCGCAGAATGCCCATGGCGCGGCTGACACTCGGCTTGGAAACGCTCATTTCGTGTGCAACATCGATCGAGCGGACGGCTTCGCCGTTTTGCCCAAGCACGAGAATCGTTTCCAGATAATTTTCCCCTGATTCATATAATCCGCTCATGGCTGCACTCCTTTGATTTCGTTTCGGTTATTCTAATAGTATAGCAAAAAACGCTTCAAATGTCAAGATTCCGATGATATCTCCGACTTGACAGCATGAAGGTTATTTGTTTCATCGCAGATACATCTTGGTTGACAAACAGAAACGGCGGTCTGTTATTTCACAGACCGCCGTTTGTTTTTTTGAAGGGGATTGGGGAGAAAGCCTGCGCCGCGCAGTGCTGCTTGTGGCTTTACAGCACTGCGTCATGCGCAAACTGAAATTTCAGGTGACATCATCTCATGAAGGTGGGGAATGAGGTGGTCACGAATCGCTGTGATTAAGAGAACTGCCAGTAGTCGATGGTAGCATCGCCGCTGAACTCGAAGAACAGATCGGTCTTGCCGGAGAGACCCACGACAGGAACAGTGATTTCGCTCATCTGTCCGCCTGCGGGGATTTCGATGTAAGAAACTGCAGTGCCTGTGGTGCCGCCTGCTGCGATCTTGATGACTGCGCCGCTGGCAGAGGAAGCCTTCATCGTGACGTTCTTGACATTGCTGCCGCAGTCAACGCCGCTGACGGAGAACCAGCTGCCCTTCTTACCGTTGACGACAGTGTCGTACAGACCGGTGACGGAAACGCTCTTGGACTGGTTGGACATTGTCTCAGCCTGCACCTTGGTGAACGGATCGAGAGCTTCGATCTGGGAGACGCCCTTGTGGTCGCCGGAGCAGGTGATCTTGCCGCCCGAGTAGTTTGCTTTGCTGATGGAAGGCGAACGGTAATTCTGCTGGATGCCCATGCGGTTTTCAACAACACGGGTATGATACAGAACGTAGTAACCGCCCTTGAACTCAACGATGGAGTGGTGGTTGTTGCCGCCCTTGTCAAGACCCTGGTCGCCGGTGTTCTTGAAGACGACGCCGACATAGTTGTACGGTCCGAGCGGGCTGGAGGAAGTCATGTAACCGATATCTGCGTTGCGGAATGCCTGACCGCCCGGTACGTTCCAGTTGTGGCAGAACGAATAGAACCAGGTGTTGTCGATCTTGATCAGGCTGGAGTCTTCAAACAGATAAGGCGGATGCGTGGTGGTAGGAGTGCCGACGATAGAGATCATGTCATCGCCGAGCTGAACGATACGGCCGGTGCCGGGGTCAGCAGCCTTGCCGCTGGGAACGCCGCCGCCGAAGTTCAGATAACCGGTGCCGGTTGCGGGATCAACATAAACGCCGGGGTCGAACAGCCACTCAACGTTGTTGCAGTTCGGGGTGTTTCTGGAGATCAGTTCGTGGCCGATCGGGTCAGTGAACGGGCCGACAGGAGAGTCAGCAGTCAGAACACCGATACCGGAGCCGTTGTTTGCGAAGTAGAGGAAGAACTTGTCTTTGCCGTTGATGGTCTTCCAAGCAGCGTCGGGAGCCCAGGAACGGGATGCCCACTTGGATGCCCACTGTGCGCCGTTGGGAGCTGCACCTGCGCCGTTGCCTGCGACAGGGATTGCGCCGTGGTCAGTCCAGTTGACGAGGTCTGCGGTGGATACGCAGTTGAGGGTACGAACGTCGTAGGAGTTTTCCTGCAGCTGACCGTTCTTGTACTCAAAAGCGTCGTTGGTGGTGTAGACATACAGTCTGTCTTTGTAGACCATCCAGCCGGGGTCTGCGCCGAAACGCTGGGTGTAAAGCGGGTTGTTTTCGCCGAGTTTCTTCCAGCTGTCCTCAAGCGAGAGACCGCTGAACTTTGCTGCCATTGCAGTGAAGTCAACAACACGTTCTGCAACGGGGAATTCCTTGATCTTGCCGATGAGGAAATCGCGGAGAGCTTCTGCGTCTGCCTTGTCGACTTCGTAGCTCTGGTCAACGTCAGCGTTGAGCTTTGCGATTGCGTCATCAAATTTGCCGGTACGGATACCGCGCTGGAGCAGTGCGAGGTCTTTTGCGGTCAGAGTGCCGTCGCCGTCCACATCGCCGAGGAGTGCTTTCTTAGCGACCGGGCCCTTGATCTCGGTGCCCTTGACTGCGCCGATGATCTCATCTGCGTAGAAGTCCACCGTGGAGCTTTCGGTTTCGAGGTAGAGTGCGATGTCGGTAGCATTTGCGGGGATGGTGTAAGCGGTATTCGAGAGCTGTACCCACTGACCCTTGACTGCCTCGACTTCTGCGATGCCGTCATACTGGGTTTCGCCGGAGCCGTCCGAATACTGGATCTTGAGGAAGAAGGTATCGGTGGTGTTGCCCATGTCATACATGACATCCGCGCTGAAGCTGTAGGTTTCGCCGGCTTTGAAAGCGGGAGAAAGGCTCAGCATCGTGCCGTTCCAGGCATCGGTTCTGCCGGAAACATACATGGACTTGCTGCCTGCGTAGCTTGCACTGGAAGAAACTTCGCTGGTGCAGCCGCCGCGCGCTGCCCAAGATTCCGCACCGTTTTCAAATGTGGTGTGGAAGTAGTAGCCGTTTTCGTCGGGATCGTAGGAAGGCGGAGTATAGGAGCCGCCTCTGACAGCTGCCCACATTTCGTCATCGGTGAGCCAATCGCTCTGCGGGACGGTCTGGGACAGAGTGGTGTAAGCAGCCTTCGGCTGGTTGTTGCTGTTGTAAAGCAGAGCATTGGAGCCGCTGGAGAGCCAGGAGTTCGCATCGTTCGGACCCCAGACGCAGATTGCGGTGACATTGGGGATCTCCATGCCGAGTTTGAAGATTGCCTGATATTTCTTTGCCTGATCCTGATCGGAGTATTTGCCGCTTTCGACGGAGATATCAAGCTCAGTAGCCTGCACTTCGCAGCCGATGGAAGCGTACTTTCTCATAGCAGTCTCATAAGCGGACATACCGGAGAAACCGTTCCAGTCAGCGTTGATGTGAGACTGCATGCCGACACCGTCAAGGACACCCTTATTATAGAGGTTCTTGCACATATTGTAGATGCAGTCACGCTTGTGATCCCAATACTCGTTGTAGTCGTTGTAGAACAGTTTGCAGCTCTTCGGTGCATACTGTCTTGCATAGGTGAATGCCTTCTCGATGAAGGAGTTGTTGCCGTAGACCTGAACCCACGGAGACTTGCCGTTGCCGTTGCCGGGTTCACGAGAACCGTCTTTGCCGTTGGAGGTGCGGGAGGAGTCATCGGAGATGCACTCGTTGCACACGTCGTAAGCATAGAGGTCGAGGTTCGGATACTGGGTCTTGATGGCATTGAACATATTCTTGATGTAGCTCTCCATACGAGCGTCCATCGTGGAAGAGTTGACCCAATTGCCGTTTGCATTGAAGTTTTCCTTGAAGATTTCGATCGGAGTCTGGGAGTGCCATACGAGCGTATGTCCTCTCATGCCGATGCCGTTCTTGGAGCAGAAGTCCATGATAGCGGCGCAGCTGTTGAGTGAAACGGCGACGTTGTTGCCGCTGCACTGAGATTTGTTGACAGTTGCATCCGGCTTGGTCTCGTTTTCGCATTCCACAGAGCTGCAATCCTTGAGGATGTTTGCGGTGATGGAACTGTTTTTGACAGTGTTGCCGTTGAGAATATTGCCGACGCGGAAATACTTGCCGTACATATTCTTCAAGCCGGTTGCGGTGGCAGCAGAAGCGGTGGAAACAGGCTTTTCACCGTTGATGACGACGTTGTCGAAACGGAAGTCATCGGTGCTGTCGGTGGTGATGGTGATCTTGAAGTCGTAGGAGTTGACGGGAGCCTTGTAGGTGGCAGAAAGTTCTGTCCATTCGCCGCCCTTGACCTTCTTGGAGACCAGTTCTTTGAAGGTCGCCTTGTCGGTGTTCTCGTCTTTGACTTCAAGTGTCATGTGGAAGGTCTGATCGGTTTCAGCGTAGACCTGCACGCTGTACTCGTTTTCGGAACCGCCCGTAAGGTAGAAGCCCTTATACGAGCAGGCACCGTCTGAGGGTGCGGTACGACCGGTCACGAGCATACCGCGGGAGCCTTCAAAGCCCATGGATTCCTCGGCAGACAATACAACTAAATCGGAGTTGCCGATCCAGCCTTCGTACTCTGCCTCGAACGTGTTGTTCACCAGTTCTGCTGCTTGTACGGACAGGTTCATCGGAACGACTGTCAACATGGCAGCGGAGCAGGCGATGGCGGTCAAGCCCGCCGAGAGTCGTCTTTTCCTCATGTTTAATCCCCCTAAAGTGGTTGTTGTTTTCGCAGTCTCTGTTTTTCAGGCCAGACTGCACTTTTTGAAAATCCAATGCACATTTATGCTGTTTATTTAGCATAATTGCTACATCTTACTTATATACTATCAGTTTTCCGAATACATTTCAATGCACATTTTTCAGATTAAGTGGACAAAATGAAGCTTTTTGCTCTTGACATTTCCATGATATAATAGTATAATAGAGACAGAGAAAAACCATAGATATACAGACAACACATAATTTAGGGGAGAAAAAATATGATACAAGCGACAAAAAGAATTGTGGGTGTCGTTGCCGCAGAGGTCAACAGTATCGAGCAGCGGCAGATCGTAAAGGGGATTATTACACGGGCACAAGTATGCGATATGCATACAGTTGTACTAACAAATATCTACAATCCGTACGAATATGACGAGGACTTGTCTTTAGAAAATCAAATTTATGAACTGATGTTGTCACCTGAGTTGTGCGGAATTATTCTGATTTCAGAGTCTTTTGTCAGCGAACACATCAAACAGATTGTGGCTGAACAGCTTGCGAAACGGCAGGATATCCCTGTTGTGGTTGTCGGATTGTATCAGCAGGAACTGGATTATCCGAATGTTCGCTTCATCAACGCGGATGACGGATGGGATATTGAATCCGCAACCAGACATTTCATTGAGATGCACCATCTCACAAAGATTGACATTTTAACAGGGCAGGAAAACAATGAATCCACCATACGCCGCCTTGCGGGCTATCGCCGTGCGCTGGAGGCGAACAACATTCCGTTTGACCCTGCCCGCGTGCATTACGGCGATTTCTGGACAACTTCAGGCGAGGCACTTGCGCGGCGGTATATCGCACATGATCTGCCGCTGCCCGAAGCAATCGTCTGCTGCAACGACTTCATGGCGTTCGGCTTGCTGGATACGTTTGTGGAAAGCAATATTCGTGTGCCGCAGGATATTATGGTCATGGGATATGAATATGTGTTGGAGCGCATTTATCACACGCCGCTGCTTTCGACCTATCAGCGCGGGCGAAGTGAACTGGGTGAGGCTGCCGTGCAGATCATCATGTCGCTCATCAGCGGAGAAGAACTGCAGCCATTTCAGCCGCCGAAGGGCAGGCTCATTTCGGGTGACACCTGTACCTGTGGGGTCAGCAGCCGCGAAATGAACACGGAACTCAAGAATCAGCGTGTGAAACAACAGTTTGACAAGTGGAATGTCTTGGGCACGATGGAACAGCAGCTCACGCGATGTTCCACATTGGATGAGCTCGTGAAAATTCTGGGCGAGCAGCAGTTTCTGGTGCGCTGGGTGCAGGATATGTACCTTTGCCTGTTTGAAAACTGGTATGACGCTGATGCAGTCGGCACGGGCGAGATTCTCTCGTGCCGCACTGTGATGCCCTGGAACAGCTGGAAACAGTCCGTGACAGCACGGAAGTTTCAATTTTCCACGCTGCTTTCGTCCACCGATTTTGCCGTCGCACACTATTATGTTCCGATCTTTTTCGGCAAAAAAATGTTCGGCTATTTTGTGCTGCAATATAACACCCCCGATACCTACGACGATATTTTCCGCAACTGGATGAAAGCACTTTCCAACGGGCTGGAATTTCTGTGCATGAAAAATGATATCCGCTATCTGCTTTCGTGTCAGAATCTTTCGGAGCAGCGTGATTCGCTCACGGGGCTTTACAGTCAGACGGGCTTTGAGCGGGCATTGGCAGGCAAGCTTGCAGTTGCCTCTGAGCCGATATATACTATTATAATGCGTGTGGGAGCATTTCGATCGGTCAACTCCACAGATCTGCAGGAGCAGAACATTCGGTTTTATCAGCAGATTGCGGAGCTGATGAAGAATCTGTTCCCTGATGACAGCATCGCGGCACGCGTGGAGACACAGACATTTGTTTGTGCGGGTGCAGCCTGCGGGATAGAAAACTGTGAAAAAAAGCGAGAAAAACTGATGTTTTTATTGCTGCATCAGCCACAGTTTCTTGACACCTTCGGGATGGACACGCTGGTGAGTGAAAGTGTGGAGATCCCTGCGAATACGGATCAGCAAACTGCGCAGGAGATGATTCGGGAAAAATTGGAAAACGGCATGAATCGTCTGGCATTGCAGCGGCAGATGCCGCATGCGGAAACGCTGTTTGCCATCCGCAGAGCACTCTATCAGAATTATAACATCCACGCTGATGATATTTGCAAGGCGCATTCGTTCAGTGCGGGATATTTCCGACAGATCTACAAGGATATTTTCGGGGTGAGCTTTCATCAGGATGTGATCAACGCGAGGATATCGAAAGCGGTGTGCCTGTTGGCGACATCGGCGATGAGCATTGCGAGTGTCGCTGAAAACTGCGGATATGAGGATTACAATTATTTTCTGCGGCAGTTTCAAAAGGTTATCGGCATGACGCCGGGGCAGTATCGGAAGAACGTGTAGAAAAGCGTCATGTGCCCTATTATAAGAGTTTTGGTCAAGCTTTCTCAAAAGCTTGACCATTTTTTATATGGACTTGGGTGAGGGCATTTTTTTGCAAATCACACAAAAATTTGTCCCAATTTCAGGGCACAAATCACATTTCGCGGTTTTTCACCGTTTTTTTCAAAAATGCGTGACAAATCGCCGAAAGTGTGCTACAATAAAATCGGGTATATCTTCATCCCCGAAAACCGTCTTTCGCAATTTTTCGCAAAGGAGATTTTTTCCATGTTTCTATCGGAAAAAAATTATGATGTTGTGATTGCAGGCGCGGGCGCAGCCGGTCTGTACGCTGCCCTCCATCTCCCGCCTCATCTGCGTGTGCTGGTGCTTGCCAAGCGCGAAGCGACACTGTGCAACTCCGCACTTGCACAGGGCGGCATTGCAGGTGTATGGAATTCACCCAACGACAACATCGAGCTGCACGCCAACGATACCCGTATCGCAGGCGCGTTTACCAATAACCCCAAAACCTTGCAGATCCTTGTCTCTGAGGCTGCCCGCGATATCGAAGCCCTCGTCGAAGAATACGGCGTCGAGTTTGACCGCGGTGCCGACGGCGATTACGACCGCACCCTCGAAGGCGGTCACTGCCGCAGACGTATCTTCCATTATGCCGATTCCACAGGTGCCGAGATCCTTCGCGGACTGCTTGCCTGCACCCGTCTGCTTCCGAACGTCACCATCTCTGAGCATACGGTGATGTCCCGTGCCATGCAGACCGAAACCGGCTTCTCCTGCGAATTGATGAAAAAAGATGAATTCATGGTAGTCAACTGCCATTTTCTGATCATGGCGACGGGCGGCATCGGCAGAGTGTATGAATACACGACCAACTCTGCCATTGCAACCGGCGACGGCATCCGTATCGCCTACGAACTGGGCGCACGCATCAAAAATCTCAGCCTGATCCAGTTTCACCCGACGGCATTCAACAACAAGCACACCCGCGAGTGCTTCCTCATCTCCGAGGCGGTGCGCGGTGAGGGTGCTTATCTGCGCAATTGCAACAAAGAACGCTTCATGCAGCGTTATGACGACCGTCTGGAGCTTGCCCCGCGTGATGTCGTTTCCCATGCGATCATCCTCGAAAGCCAGCGCACGGGCTCAAACGATTTCTGGCTGGATATCTCCCATAAAGATCCCGACGAGGTGCGCAGCCGGTTCCCGAAGATCTATACGAAGCTTCTGGAGCAGGGTTACGATCTGACGAAAGAGCCTGTCCCGATTTTCCCGTGCCAGCATTATCTCATGGGCGGCATCAATGTCGGGCTGAATGCGCAGACCTGTGTCGAGCGGCTTTATGCCTGCGGCGAATGTGCGCACACGGGCGTTCACGGCAACAACCGCCTCGCCTCGAATTCGCTGCTGGAAGCATTGGTCTTTTCGCGCCGTGCCGCCGAGGAAATTTCCAAGGAAGCCGAGGATATCAGCCCGCGGTTTGTCGAGGGGACGTTCAAGCCCGTCACTGCGACCGAGCCGATTCCGCATGGCATCCGCACCGAGCTGCGAAAGATTTTGCAGGAAAACTACTTTGTCATTCCCAACACCGAAAACATCCGCGCCGCTTATGAGCGCGTCACTGAGTTGATTCAGCTCATTGCCTGCGAAGATTGGAAAATGGATCTTGACTATCTGGAGGCAAAATCGCAGGCAACCTGTGCATATTTGATCTTGGAGGAACAGTTATGATGCAGCTTTTACCCATGTATGTGGATGAGGTCATCCGTTGCGCCATCATGGAGGACATTGAGGGAATCGACGTAACAACAGATTTTTTGCTTTCTCCCGAGGACGAATCCGACTGCTATCTCATGGCAAAGGAAGACGGTGTCATCTGCGGCATGGATATCGCGGAGCGTGTGTTTGCGCTTGTTGGCGAGGGCGTCATATTTGAGGCGAATGTCAAGGACGGCGACCGTGTAAAATTTGGCGACATCCTTGCGACGCTGCATGGGCGTACCCGCACATTGCTGAAAGGCGAGCGCACGGCACTGAACCTCTTGCAGCATTTGTCGGGCATTGCCACTGAAACACGCAGATGCGTGGATATCGTTGCAGGCACCAAAGCGTCCATTGCCGATACGAGAAAATGTATGGTCGGCATCCGCGCCATGCAGAAATATGCGGTGCGCTGCGGCGGCGGTAAAAATCATCGGTTCAATCTTTCCGATGGTGCGATGCTCAAAGACAATCACATCGACGCGTGCGGCGGCATTTTGCCGGCAATCACGCAGCTTCGTGAACATATCGGGCATATGGTGCGCATTGAAGTCGAGGTGCGCACGCTTGACGAATTGCAGCAGGCACTCGATGCCAAAGCCGATATCATCATGCTTGACAACATGGACAACGACACCATGCGTGAAGCTGTGCGAATCACCGCGGGCAGAGCAATGCTCGAAGCGTCGGGCGGCATCACCCACGAAACGCTGCGCGGCGTCGCTGAAACCGGTGTCGATATCATCTCCATCGGTGCGCTGACCCACAGCGTCAAGGCGTTTGACATTTCGATGAAGTGGGTCAGAAAAGTACAGTAAATACGAGGGTCTCATGATGCAGGGATATGTGAGTTCGTTTCAGTCGCTTGGCACAGTCGATGGCCCCGCAGTCCGATTTGTCGTGTTTCTGCAAGGCTGTCCGCTGCGCTGCAAATGCTGCCATAACCCCGAAACATGGGCAAAAACGGGCGGCACGGCATACACGCCCGAGGAAATCGCTGCAAAGGTCGCCCGATACCGCAGTTATTTCGGCGAAAAAGGCGGCATCACGATCTCAGGCGGCGAGCCGCTCATGCAGGCGGAGTTTGTCGCGGAGGTGTTCGGGCTGTGCAGATCGCAGGGCATTACAACTTGTCTGGATACAAGCGGCTGTCTATACAACCCCTCCGTGCAGCGTGTGCTGGATCTGACCGACACTGTGCTGTTGGATTATAAAATGACCAATGACGCCGATTATCAAGGCTTTACGGGCATGAAAATGCAGCAGGCAGAAGATTTTCTGGAAATCCTCAATGCGCACGGCATCCCGACATGGCTGCGGCAGGTGATTGTCTGCGGCATCAATGACAACGAAGAAAATGTGCGTGCGTTATTTGAAAAACAGCGGAAATATGCATGTATCGAAAAAATCGAGCTGCTGCCGTTTCGCAAGCTCTGTGAAACGAAATATCAGGAGCTCGGCATACCGTTTCCGCTCGCAGATACGCCTGAAACGCCGCAATCCCGTATTGATGAACTGCTGAGGAGCATAACATGAACGACTGTGACACTTGTGCGTACAACTCCTACGATGAGGAATGGGACTGCTATACCTGCGATTTATATCTTGACGAGGATGAGTATGCGCGATTCCTGCAAAACCGAAGTGACCGTTGTCCCTACTACCGCAACGGAGACGAATATGCCATTGCGCGGAAACAGTGAGCGGACGGCAGAAGCACTGCGGAATCTATGGAATAATACACGAAATCCACGCATATCCTAATATAATCAACCCATTGAAAGAGGTGCATTTATGATTCAGATTTTGGAATACCGCGGACATATTCGCAACTGGGAGGCACTCTGCGCGGAGCTGCAAATCGACGCATCGCTGTCACGAGAGGCACGGGAGTCGGAAATTCTCTGCAAGGGCTATGCCGCATGGGGCAAAGCACTTCCCGACCATCTGTATGGAATGTTCGCGTTTGCATTATATGATTCTGACGCAGATACGACGATTTGTGTGCGTGACCACTTCGGCACAAAACCGTTTTACTACTATCTGACCGCCGATGGCAAGCTGCTTTGCGGCACGACGATCCGCGGCATCATGGCAAAAGAGGGCTTTGTCAAAGAGTTGAACGCCGAGATGCTGCAAATTTACATGAGCCTGACCTATGTTGCCGGCGAGGACACGTTCTTCAAGGGCTTGAAAAAGCTGATGCCCGGCCATATTCTGACGTATCACGCAGGAAAAATCGACCTTGTGCGATACTGGACGCCGACATTCTGCGCCGATGAAACCAAATCGCTCGATGCGTTTGCAGATGAGATCCATGCGACGGTCAAGCAGATGATGCGTGAGATCAAAACCGATGATGAATCGGCAGAATCGTTCCTGTCGGGCGGTGTTGATTCCTCGTATGTGCTGGCGATGTCGGATGCAAAGGTGTGCGATTCCTGCGGTTATGACGATGAACGCTTTGACGAATCGGGGCTTGCCAAGCAAACCGCCGATCTGCTGGGCAGAACATTCTCGCGCTGCCGCATCACCCCTGAAATGTACTTTGACATCGTGCATTATGTCATGCTGAACATGGAGCAGCCGCTCGGCGATGCTTCGGCGATTGCGTTTGCGATCGCCTGCCGCGAAACCGCAAAGCACACCAAGCTTTGCTATTCGGGTGAGGGCGCAGATGAATTTTTCGGCGGTTACAATATGTACCGCAATGCTGAACGCTACGGCGACGACCTGAAAACCTTCTATGTCGGCAACACAAACATCATGAAAGAGGATGAAAAAGAACGTATCCTCGTGCATTATAATCCTGAGGTACTGCCGATCAATCTGGTGAGATCCATTTATGAGGAGACCGAGGGGCTTGATCCGCTCTCGAAAATGTCCGATGTGGACATCCGGATCTGGCTGGAGGGCGACATTTATCTCAACGTGGACAAAATGAGCACTGCGGCGGGCTTGGAGATTCGGATGCCGCTGACGGACCGCCGCGTGTTTGATATCGCGTCGCGGATGCCGTCGAGATTCAAGGTCAATGCGGAGCAGAACAAGGTGGCGTTTCGCACAGCGGCGGCAAAGGTGCTGCCAGAGGAGATCGCGTTCCGCAAGAAACTGGGGTTTGTCGTGCCGATTCGCATTTGGCTTGCAGATGAGCAGTATAATGCAGATGTGCGCAGACTGTTTGCGAGTGAGATCGCGGCGAAGTTCTTTAAGGTGGATGAGATTCAGGCAATTTTCGCAGAATATGTTGGCGGCAATTCAGATTTGTGGCGCAAGGTCTGGACGATTTACACGTTTCTTGTCTGGTACGAAGAATATTTTGGATAACAGAGAACCGCTCCGAGCAATCGGGGCGGTTTTTTTCATGTTGTCTCCGATGGATTGCTCATGGGGGCACTGCTATTTTCGGTGTAGAGAGGAAAGCAATCATCACAAAAAATTGCGCGAGGAGATATGCACCTTATTCAAGTGCTGCCCGCGTTTTCGGGCCGCAGATACCGTCAGTCTCCAAAGCATTTGCCTGCTGAAATGCAAGCAGTGCCGCTTGCGTGTCGCGCCCGAAACTGCCGTCGATGCCTGCTTCACCGACCGAAAATCCGCGTTCTGTCAGTTCCCATTGCATCCATCGCACATCATCACCCATGCTGCCGAGCCGCAGCACACGCGTCGGCATGACATAAGGATTCACTTTTTTTGCAGCAAATCCGTTCCTTTGCTTCTGCACCATGATGCTCGGATAATCGGCATAGGCATAATCCAGATCCACCGCGCCCCGAATCCCCGCGACTTTCCCCGTGTGCGAATACTGCCACATTCCGTATGGGTAGCGATAAGTTGTTTGTGCGATTCCGGTGTGCGCCACCCAAACGGCATATCGCCGCAGAAAAGTCTCGGTGAAGTTCTGCTCCAAAAACGATTTGTAGGAGTATAGTCCCACAAAAAACTGATTCTGCTCCAGAATACCGCAAAACCGCTGTGCGATATCCTGCATCACCGTTTTGGAGAGCGCAAGCTGTGTTTTGTCCTCCATGTCGAAGAAAATGGGGTAGGCAAACTGTTTTCCGTGCAGGATCTCCATTGCCGCCTGTGCCTCGGCTTCGGCATCCGCCGCTGTTTGCGCATAGCTGTACCAGTATGCGCCGACGGGGATGTTTTTTTCGGTGCAGGCGCGATAATTTTCCGCAAATCGTTTATCCTCCTGCGCGGCTGATTTGCCGTAGCCTGCCCGCAGCATCACAAAATCGGCTTCAACGGCTTCCCAGTCCACTGCCCCTTGATGCGAGGAGATATCAATGCCTTTTGTCATTTGAAGTCACATCCTTTCATGTGTGTCGGGGTTGTTCCCCCCCTATAAGCTATGCGGATGGTGTCGAAAATGTGTGAAAGAATTTGATAAAACAAAAATATTTATCGGCAGATGCACAAATCTGCAAAAGAACTTTGTGTATAAAGTAGAGGGGGAGAAATCGACTCCCACATCGCACGGAAAGGAGTGTCATGACGATGACGCAGGCAGATCTTGAACGCGCCGTTCATCGCATCCGATGGACAAAAAACGCAAAAGCCCGTATGGAGCAGGCATTGCGGCTGTCACCGACGCAAAACACTGT
Source organism: Oscillospiraceae bacterium (assembly GCA_045617625.1). Classification (GTDB taxonomy): domain Bacteria; phylum Bacillota; class Clostridia; order Oscillospirales; family Ruminococcaceae; genus Firm-04. The sequence goes on from JAZLJA010000045.1 coordinate 53,392, forward strand.
GGGCTTGGAACTGGAAAACCACGAAAAATACGCGTACACTTTGCAGGACGCATTTGTGCGAAAGGAGCAGAACATGAAACGGAATTATAAGAAAGCGGTGATTTCCGCAGCGGCGGCGTGTCTGGTGATCGGTGTATTTTCAGGCGGGTTGTTTCTGCATCACAAGCTGACGAACAGACCGTCGGAACCGGGCAGCCATTCGGATACGGACAATCCGGGAAAAAATCAGAAGACTCTGGTGCTGACAGACGATGCGGACAGCTTCAGCACATCCTTGCCCGCAGCATCGGAGCACGGCAGCTATTATATCTATGATTCGCCTCAGTCGGGCGTGTTCTATGAGGTCATGTATCACGATGATGAAACAGGCAAATCGCTGCCGCTTTGTGCAAAACCCGAATGCCGGCACGATGGCAATGAGTACTGTGTGGCAACCACGAAACATTACTACATCACGGCGATGGATGCGAAGAACACGGGCTGCGTGTATTATAACGGCTATGTGTATGCCGCCGCGACCCGATATGACGTTCCGCCGGAAAACATAGCCAGCAATCCGTCGCTGCAGGGGGTCTTGCTGCGCTATGCGCCTGACGGCACGGAAGTCACGGAGCTTTGCACACTGACCGATCGGGCACACAATGGGGTGCAGTGTCAGCTGCTCCTGCACCGCGGCTGCCTTATCATCGAGGTGAATTATTCGGACACCCCGGCAGATGAAAACGGGGATATGACTTTGATTGAGGCAACGACAGGCGGCTATCAGATCGTGGGCTATGACATTGCAAACCGCACACTTGTGACCCTTGCCGAGATGCCGGAATCGCTCATCGGCACATCAAGTCTTGATATGCCCGAATCATGGCAATGCGTCGGTGACACGCTTTATCTGCAAAAGCGGAAGAATTCGCATTGGGCTGACCCGCTCCGCGACGGCATATATGCCGTCAATCTGCTGACAGGCGAGAGCCGAAGACTCGTCATAAAATCGTCCGGAGATTTCGTCGTCACGCCGCAGGATATCTATTATGCAGAAAGCGGCGGTTCGGTATATACCATCCATCGCCTTGATCTTGAAAGCGGTGAGGACAGTGAGATATCGCACAAGCGGTGGTATAATTTCTCCTATGACGGCACTTACATCTATGCAGAGGCTGCCGACAGCCGGGATGCAGCGAATTCACAGTATTCGGTTGTGGTGCTGAACAGCGATTTTGAACAAGTGGCATCCGTGCCGTTTTCGCAGTCTACATACTTCTTCCCGAGCGCAAGCAGCGGCATGCTGTATGTGAGCACGTATGACAAGATGTGGCGGTGTCCGCTTGCGGATGCACTGGCAGGGAACGCGAAATGGGAGGAATACTACCGCAGGCAGGGGGAGTATGAAATTCCCGACATGAACAATGCGGAGTGACGGAGGCGCAGACATGGACGAAAAGCGAGGTTCTGCGCTCTATGCATTCAGGCGGTTTGGCGACACGGCACTTCGCGCAGCTTATCTTTGCACAGGCGATTACGCCGAGGCGGAGGACATTGCACAGGAGGTTTTCTTCACGCTGCACCGAAATCCGCAGTTTTTCGAGAGTGACGAACATCTGAAAGCGTGGGTCTTACGGTGCGTGATGAACCGCTGCCGCAACTATCACAAAAGCTGGATTCGCCGCAAACGCGTGGATTTCGATACCATTCCCGAAGAACTGCTTGCGGATGGCGGCATGGAGGCAGACCGTGAACTGCATCATGCGATCGCAGCATTGCCGAAATCCTATGCCGCGGTCATATATCTGCACTGCATTGAGGGCTACACCATACGTGAAATCGCGCAAATGCTTGACAAAAATGAGAACACCGTCGGCTCGCTGCTGCGTCGTGCGAAGCAAAAGCTTCGTTTGGAGGCAGCAGATGATGCGCCGTGAACGATCATCCGCCAAAGGAGACTGAAACCATGAATGAACTGAAAATCCAAAATCTCACCAAGCAATACGGCAGCTTCACCGCCCTTGACCACGTTTCGTTTACCCTCAAAGAGGGCGTGACGGGTCTGCTGGGTGCAAACGGTGCGGGCAAATCCACGCTGATGAAGCTGATGACCGACAATCTCAAGCGCACCGAAGGCGATATTTTCTGGAACGGCACGGATATCCTGAAAATGGGTGCAAAATGGCGGTCACTGATCGGCTATACACCGCAGCTGCAAGGGCTGTACGACGATTTTTCCGCGAAGGAATTTCTGTATTATATGAGTGCGCTGAAAGGCATTCGCCGCCGCGATGCAAAAGCGCAGACTGCCAAACTGCTCGAAGTGGTCAATCTGACCGATGCCGCACACCGCAAGATCGGCACGTTTTCGGGCGGAATGCGGCAGAGAGTGCTGCTGGCAAGTTCGCTGCTCGGAGAGCCGCAGGTCGTCATTCTCGATGAACCCACGGCAGGTCTTGATCCCGAGGAGCGCATTCGCCTGCGCAATTACATCGCCGATATCGCCCGTGACCGCATCGTGCTGCTTGCGACACACGTTGTCAGCGATATCGAGTGCATTGCGCAGGAGGTCATGCTGCTGCGAAAGGGTTCATGTCTCGCGTTTGATACGCCCCATGCCCTGATCGCATCCGCAGAGGGCAAGATCGGTGAATTTTCAGGCACCTACGAAGAAATCCGTGCTTTGCAGGCACAGTATCCGAAAGGGGAGATCGCACAGCGCAGTCAGGGGTTCACGCTCCGCATTGCCGCCGATTCCTTGCCGGAGGGGTGTCAGGCGGTGACAAGCGGCATCGGGCTGGAGGATGTCTATCACCTCTATTTTGAAGCCGCAGAGGAGGCGTCCTGCGATGTTTGAGCTGAAACGAATCTTTTGCCGCAAAAAGCTGTGGCTGATCCTCGTGCTGGTCACGGTGCTGAATCTTGCGCTGTTTGCAGGATTTTGCCGCGCCGAGGAGGAGAACCGCATCAACAATCCGTATCTGGACGAGGCGGAACAAACCGCTGCATATCTGGACGGCGGTTATGCGGAATATCTCACCTATGTCAGCACGCAGTCGCAAAGTCAGTCGATTTTGAGCGGTCTGGGCAAGCAGTCCTCGTTTGTCACGCGCAATCTGGAGCGCACGGCTGCGGATTATCGGAAGCTGACGGACATCAGGCTGGAGGACGGCGAAAATCGCGGCATTCAGGCGATTTTCGGGTTTTCGGTGACGGACTATCTGCTGCTGATCGCGCCGCTTTTGCTGGTACTGGAACTGGTTGCCGAGCGAAAATCTGCGTGCGGCGATTTGACCCGTACCACCCGCAAGGGCAGGCTTCATTTGACGCTGTTGCGTGCGTTTGCACTGCTTTTGCTGTCGGCGGTGAGTGTGCTGCTGCTGTTTGGCGGCGATATCTGCTATTCCTGCGGTTTTTTCGGTGATCCTGATTTTCCGCGCAGTCTGCAATCCATTCCCGATTTTCAGCTCTGCGCAGTCAAAGTCAGCATCGGCGAATACCTCATCACAGCCGCCTGCATGAAAACCGCGGCAGTGTTTCTGCTTGCACTGACGGCGTGGCTTGTCTTGTCGATTTGTCAGTCGGTGCTTGCGTTTCTGATATTGTTGCTCGTTGTTGGCGGACAGTTTCTCTGTTTTCATCTGATCGTGCCGACGGCAAGCTTCTGTCATCTGAAGTTTTGCAGCGTGTTTGCGTTTTTGCAAGCACACACGTTCTTTTTGCGGTATTGTAATCTGAATGTGTTTGGCAAGCCTGTGGGTTTCATGGCGGCAGCGATCGTCGTCACGATGACGGCACTGCTGCTGATGATCGTGCTGTGTGCAGTGTGCGTCGGCATTTGCCGTCCCATCAGTATCGGCAGCGTAGCAGAAAACGTCAAAAACAGCGTATCAAAACGATTTTCACGTTTCAAGCGCCGCCGCAGTCTGTTGGGATACGAGGGGCGGAAACTGCTGATCTCAGAGGGCGGCATTCTGGTGCTGATCGTCACGATTTTCTACGGTTTTACACTCTTTTCCGATATGCAGGTGCTTGACCCCGTGTCGTGGGAGATGAAGACGATCTATCAGACCTACGAGGGAGAGATCACCGATGAGAAAATTGAAAAAACGGAGGATAGAATCGAAAAGCTGAAGCGCACGCTGAAAACACAGCAGGAGCAGCTTGCGACACGCATTGCAAACAAACCCGATGATACATGGGGAATTATAGAAATTGAGGGACGGATCTCGCAAACGGAGCAGAGCATTCAGCACTACACCGAGCTGTGGGACAGCTTCAACGAATTGCGCGAATATACGCAAAAAAGTGGGCTCGATGCGTGGTATGTCTGCGATGCGGGCTATCGGCTTTTGTTCTGTGATTCTGCAGCCGAGCGTCGGTGCTGCATGACGTTATTGCTCTTTCTGGTGTTCATGTTTGCGCCGATGATCGCATACGAAAACAAGTATGACGCCACGACGATGCTCCGAAGTACAAAGCGCGGGCGCGGTGCAATGACGCGCTGCAAACTGTTCTGGGTGATCTTGTTTACGGTGATCGGTGCGATGGGGCTGCACGGAATCTTCTTCTGGAAAGTGTGGAAAAACGTCGGTTTTTCGCTGCCGAATGCCCCTGCGCAAAGCTTGCGGATGTTTCGGTTCCTGCCGTTTGCGGTGTCGCTGAAAGCGTGTATCATCGGGCTTTTTGTGCTGCGATTGGCGGCGGCTTTGGCACTCGGATTGCTTGTGTTGCTGGTGAGCAAGCGCAGCCGCAATCCGCAGACAGCATTGTTGGCGGCGTTGGTGATTTTTCTGCTGCCGACGGCACTTTCGGAAACGGGCATCACGCTGCTTGACCCGCTGAACTTTGCGAAATTGCTTAGTGTGGTGCGGTGAGAGAATCCCTCAATGAAAAAGGCATTCATAAGAAAGATACTCATATAGAAGTTTTAAGCCATAGTATTTCTGATTTACAGTCAGAAGTACTATGGCGTTTTTATTGACAATGCAGCAATGCTATGCTATAATTGTAACGAACATAAATCGGAATTTAGAGGTGCAATCAGATGAAACATAAATCCTTTGAAATAATTGAATACCAAAAAGAGTATGAACCTCAATTGATTTCCTTTTTAGAAAGATGTTTGCCTGAATCTCATAGATGTTTGGATATAAACGGCA